>NZ_FRAQ01000001.1:1823880-2431840 GCF_900142385.1 Marinobacter antarcticus | reverse complement strand
AACTAATTCAACTTATTCAGGCTGGCGGATAACACCGCCAACTTTCACCCAGTAGACGAAGCCCGGCTAAGAATACCCACTCACCGCACCATATAACCCGCTGTTATATTGAATCAGCCATTTATTCTTTCGACCGTTCCGAAGCCGCTGTACGCCAAAAAAAGGGGGGGTGAAAATCCGGCTTTTTTGACCCCATACCCTGCTGAAATTCGCTATTTCCCCACGCAATAGGGATATTATGTCTCTAGTGTGTCTATTTCAAAGCCTTGTTATATATAAGTTTTGTTCACTCGTTGATATACTGTGCATCAATAGGTGCATCATACAGAGCATATACCAAAGGATTACCGCCGGATTATGGCAGCAAAGCAGATCCCCGAAAAATACGCCCCCGGCTATCTGGACAACCTGGATGGTCGCCTAGCAGTGGCTACGATTATGCGGGAGCGGTATCGCGCCTTTACGGATGATCTGGGGGGCGCTGATCGCTTGAGCTATGCCCAGCGGAGTCTAGTGGAGCGGGCTTTATGGCTTGAGTATTGGCTGGCAGAGCAGGAACAGGCGCTCGCCAAGGGGCAAGAATTCGATGTAAGCCGCTGGACGCAAGCCGCCAACAGCCTGCAAGGCATACTCAGCAAGCTGGGACTAGACCGCCAGGCTAAGGACGTGCCAGACCTTGCCAGCTTCATTAATTCGAGGTCTGCCAAGTGATTACCATACGCGACTTGATGACAGACCCCGCGCTATTCGGTGAACAGTTCGGTGGTGATAGTTTCAAGGCGTGGCGCACGCTGCTGGCAGGCTTTTACGGCTTGCCGTTGTCTGATGATGAGCTACCCCACTGGCAGGAACTAACAGGCCGTGAGAGCGCCCCAGAGGCCGCACACGATGAGCTTTATATGGTCATTGGGAGGCGAGGCGGAAAGAGTCAGGCCGCTGCCCTGCTGGCTGTGTTTCATGCCTGTTTTATGGACTACTCAGACCGGCTAAGTCTTGGTGAGGTTGCAACGGTTCTTTGCCTTGCCGCTGATCGAAAGCAAGCCCGCGCCGTGTTCCGGTATATAACCGGCCTGATGAACGCTAACCCCATGCTGCAAAGGTTGATCGTTAAGGAATCAGCGGAAACCCTGGAACTGTCAAACCGTACTATCATCGAAGTAGGCACGGCTTCATTCAGGGCAACTCGTGGCTATACGTTCGCGGCTGTTCTTGCTGATGAGATCGCCTTTTGGCGGGCAGAGGATAGCGCCAACCCAGACCATGAGATCCTGAACGCCGTTCGCCCCGGCCTTGCCACACTGGATGGCCCGCTGATCGCCCTCAGTAGTCCATACAGCCGCCGTGGCGCTCTCTGGGATGCTCACCGCCGTTACCATGGGCAGGAAGGCCCGATTCTGGTGGCTCAGGCTCCAACGCTCACCATGAACCCCTCGCTGCCCCTCAGGATCGTTGAACAGGCGTATGAGCGCGACCCCGTGGCCGCTGCTGCTGAATATGGGGCGCAATTCCGCTCAGATATTGAAGCATTTATCACACGGGAAATGGTGGACGCTTGCACCCGTGGCAACCCGCTGATGATACCGCCACAACGGCCCCACGTTGTCCGGCAATACGTTGGTTTTGTGGACGTCGCAGGCGGGGGCGCTGATGAGTACACGCTGGCAATCGCACACCGTGAGGGTGATCTGATAATCACTGACGCCGTGTTTGCAGAGCGCGGCAACCCCGCTGCAATAACAGCACGTTATGCCGCAATCCTGAAGGAATACCGGATCGCTAACCTAATGGGTGACAGATACGCGGCTGAATGGCCCCGGCAGGAATACCGCCAGCATAAAATCAATATGGAACCGTCACCCCTGACCCGCTCAGAGCTGTTTTTAGAGCTTTTGCCCATGCTCCAAACAGGCCGCGTAGAGCTAACCCCAGATCATAAAACCGTCGTTCAATTAGCCAACCTTGAGCGCCGGACAAGCCGCGCAGGTAAGGATTCAATAGACCATCCCCCAGGCGGACACGATGACCGCGCTAATGCTGTGGCTGGTGCTGTCTGGATGGCGAAAAACGGAATAAATCAGCCTATGCCTAACATTCCCGTAACTTTTGCTCACTAAATTAAAGAGGTAATTGATATGCCAATCAGAACAGACCTTCAGATTAAAGATGGCGCTATTCACGTCCGCGATAACGAACAGACCGGGCCTGATGCGCGCCGGAAGTTGCCCAAACTTGAGGGAACCGACCTGCTCAGTTCTGGCGAATTCGGGAAAACTTGGCAGCGTGAAGCTGGCGAGCATTCCAACGATGCGGCGCTGAATGCTTTAAGCGAGAGTCAGAAGGCTATCTCCAAAACCTTCAAATCGTATTCCGAGATCCGGGAGCGCCAAAACCCAGAGCAGACCCAGGCCAGTCACTTGAGCAGTATGGCAGGCGATTTTGATAAAGCTCTGAACGGGTTGGCAAAGCGTTTTGACCGCGCCAACGATGCGGCAAAAGCCCGTCTAGCAAGCCTTGAAACAGAGTTTCGAGATTCGGTTAAGTGGCGCGAACAGGATTCCTCTGAGTTGCGGGCTGTCTTGCGTGGAATGGCTCCGGCAGACCGGCAGGAAATTGTGGGTAACGCGATTGAATCCGGCGATGGGCAGGTTTTAGCGGCTGTTCTCGGAGCGCATCCGACACTTTCAGGCATGAATTCAGATCAGCAGGCCAGCACCAGATCGCGCGCGATGCACAAGCACCGCCCCGACCTTCGCAAGCTAGAACTATCGCTTCAAAAAGCATCCGAACGAACGCGGCAGTCTTATCTGGATCTGTTGGAAAAGTCGGACGCTATCACCGCTGGAGACCTTCGGAGGGAGTTCCAAAAGGCGGCTTTTGAGGCGGCAGAGGCGAGAAAAAAAGCGGCTGAGAACTATTGATTCATGGGTGCGGCAGAGTCCATTGACGACGGCATGGATGCCGGTTTGGGTGAAAGGCGACTGTGGGCTGAAGCTCTGAAGCTGATGCTTTTTGATGCGCGCCACCACTGGCGGGGGCAGGCGGCCCAGGGGATCAACCGTAACAGTTACCATCTTGAGGCCGCTTTCGATGACCTGGTGAGGTGCGGGCCAATGTTGCGGCATTGCTGTGGCTTTCTGGATCTTGAGCCGGACTGGCTAAGTGAGGGCTTTATTCGGTGGTGTGAAGGCCGTGATGTGACAGCGTAGTTTTATTTCGTTATGTTCATCGACGACATAAAATTATTGCTTAACGAAAAGGACTCACATGAAAAAGTTAGGGATATTCGGGGCGGTGGTTCTATCGGTGGGACTTGCAGGGTGTCAATCACCGATGCAGGACATGATGAACAACAACTTCGTTGCTATAGATCCTGAGAGTGTACCAGAGAGCCTTGTGGGTACTTGGACTGGAAGTATGGGGCCATATTTAGTCAGTTTAAAATGGATGGCTGACGGTCGTGGCCTTTTCTGTTCGTCGTATGGTACTGCTAACTACATCCAAAAAATCAAATATTCGCAAGGCGAAATCCTTATTCAGGACGGCACAAAGCTGAAAATAAGGGATCACACGACTGAATCAATGACAGTCTATGCCCCTTATTTTGTGGGCAAGGAGTCTTTGCTTTATGCCGATTCGAACTTTCAAAATGCGTCAGTTTACTGTGCTAACGCGCTAGAAACTAATTAGCTTAGATTTAACCATGCCTAGACTAACTGCATTGATCGGATGATCTGGTACCCCGTAATGGGGCGCCGGTCTCTCCCTGACAGTCACACCACTAGGCAGGTGGCGCGACCGCTAGGCAAATCCATGCGAGCGGCTTAAAAATGGTGCTCCGGGCCGGACTCGAACCGGCACGACCTATCGGTCATCAGATTTTAAGTCTGAAGTGTCTACCTATTCCACCACCGGAGCGTTTCTTTTTAGCTGATGCACCAGTGATGCACCAGTTTTTTTGAACCTTATAAACTACTGATTTTATTTAACTTTAACCAGAATTAAAATGATTTTAAGTCTCTTGTGTCTACCTATTCCACCACCGGAGCATTCGGGGAGGTTTTGAGGGCAGGAATTGTATAAGGGCTTGGGTAATAACGCAATTCAAAACGCCGTCAGTTAGCAGTGCTGACGGCGTCTGGGGGCTACTTGCTGACAAGTCCGGGATTTTCTCCGTAGTTGTCGTGATCACCCAGGCGCTTGCCGTTTACTTCCTTGCCATAGAGACCATCATGGTTGTGGAAGGTTTTGACGGTGCTGTCCAGCGAATCCTGACTGCGGCGGCGAGGGTCCTGGGGGCGTTCGTGGCCGTTTACGAAAGCGGCCAGGTCCCAGGCATCCTGATCACTCAGGGAGTTGGGCTTGCCCAGTGGCATGTTGGCTTTGATAAAGCCGGCAGCGGTATTTACACGGTGCATACCTGCGCCCCAGTTGTAAGCTCCATCACCCCATAGAGGCGGGAAAACTACCTGCCCTGCTACTTGCTGGCCGCTGCCGTCATCTCCGTGGCACATAGCGCATTGCGCGGTGTAAAGCTTGGCTCCGCGCTCCCGATCATAGCCGCCTTCCGGCTTTTCAAGCTTTGCGTAGCCTCGGCCAGGCAAGGCCTGGTTGATGGGCGCGCCAGTTGACAGCCAGTGAAAATAGGTTTCCAGTGCTACCAGAGTGTCATCGCCAGACTCAGGGGGGATGCCGTTCATGGAGTAAGTAAAACAACCCTGGATGCGTTCACTCAGGGTATTAACCTTGTCATTTTTACCCCGGTACGCGGGGTACATACCAAAAGCTGCCCACATGGGTGCAGAGCTGGCCAATCGGCCGGCGTCCAGGTGACAGTTGACGCAGTTCTGGCCGTTAAACACGTTCTTGCCAAGCAACTGCTGCGTATTTACGAACAGGTCGCGCCCTTGGCGTACCATGTCACCATACTGGTTGTTGGGTATATCCCGCTCTTGGGGCGGTTTAAAGGTGACCTGGCCCTCAGGTGCCGCTGGCAGCGGTTTCTGATAATCCACTTCAGGTGCCGCTGCGTTAACCAGCGTAGACACAGCCAAAATGGACAAGGAGCTGGCGACAACCGATAGCGATGATTTCCAAAGGTTCATTAGCGGCTCTCCTTTGCTTTGGCCTGCACAGACAGTTGCTCTGGCAGTGTTGCGTAATATTCGGTTATCGCTGAGATCTGTTGTTCGCTCAGGCGTTCAGCAATGCCCTTCATCAGCTGGTTTGGGTCGTTATTGCGACTGCCGGTACGCCAGGCTATCAGTTGTGCTTTCAGGTAACTGGCATGCTGTCCCGAGAGAGCCGGGAACGAATTGCCTACGCCCATTCCGTTAGGGCCATGGCACTGGTTACAGGCCGGAATGTCGTTGCCCCAGTCACCACGAATTGCCAGCCATTCGCCCTGGTTGTCAGGGTCTGGCGTCTTTTGAAGAACGGCTGAAACCGGCGACGCAAGGCTCTGATAGTAAGCTGCTACCGCCTGAATATCGCTTTCGGATAACGCGGAAGCAAAGGGTTGCATGATCGGATTTTTGCGCGCACCGCTGGTGTAGTCATGAAGTTGCTTGCCGAAGTAACCGGCATGAAGGCCCGCGATGTCCGGAAAACCGGCAGCACTGTTACCCTTCCCTTTCGGTCCGTGACAAGTAACACAAGCCAAAGCGCCCGCACCATTGCCCTGTGTTGCAATGGTTTCTCCGCGCGCTTTATCTCCGGCTGCAGCTACCACACCCGTATTCAACACAACGGTAGATGCAAACAGAAATAAAGCAGTTCTCATCGTTTTTATCATAGGTGTACTCCTGACTCTGGCATTTACACGCTGAATTGCTTAGCTGGATTTCCGTGCGATCCCTTTATAAATATAGCCGGCTATTTTCGGGGCGTTGGGGATGTAGAGGTTTTCCAACTCTTTCAGCTCAAATCCTGCATGGCGGATCAGGTCTGCAATATGGCGGTTCAGGTGGCAACCACCGGATAGCTTTTTCCAGCCAGGTGTAATTCGATGTTGCCACTTGCGGGTATTTTCGTGGGGTGCTTCGCCATGCTCGAGAAACAGGAGCTCCCCTCCCGGCTTCAGTACCCGTTTCATCTGCAGCAGCGCAGCATTCCAATCGGGTATGGTACATAGCGTAAAGGTAAGCAGAATCGTGTCCACACTATTATCATCCAGAGGGATTTTTTCTCCCGGCAGCCCCAGCCATTCTATGTGTATCGGCGAGCGCTTCAGATTGGGTAGCGCTTTGCGCCGCATACCCTCAGAAGGTTCAAGGCCGTAGATCATCTCAACGGTTTCCGGGTTATAGAATTCCAGGTTAATGCCCGAGCCCATCCCCACTTCCAGCACGCGGCCTTTGGCGAGCGGCACAATCTGGCTGCGCAACTTCATAACCTGGCCCATGGAACAGGCGCGATCTATGAGGTGTGGTAGAATTCGTTCTTCGTAAAAGCTCATGCTTTTCACCATTATTATTTAAATCGATAGGTGCGACAATCTGCCCTATCGGTTTTGC
Organism: Marinobacter antarcticus; assembly: GCF_900142385.1. Lineage (NCBI taxonomy): Bacteria > Pseudomonadati > Pseudomonadota > Gammaproteobacteria > Pseudomonadales > Marinobacteraceae > Marinobacter > Marinobacter antarcticus. The sequence goes on along the minus strand of NZ_FRAQ01000001.1, from coordinate 2,425,328 downwards.
TACCGTATCCAGTAGCATGACCTTTATCTGCCGGTAATAACAATATAACAATTCAAGCTAAGGCAGCGGCTGAACGAGTGCGCTGTGCTCGTTTATTGTAATGATAATATTACCGGAGGGTTCCTATGGAACTTGATCCTCTCATCCTATCGCGAATTCAGTTCGCGTTTGTCGTGTCATTTCACGCCATTTTTCCGGTGTTTACCATCGGTCTCGCCTCGTATATCGCCGTACTCGAGGGCCTTTCGTACAAAACGAAGAATCCGGTTTGGATTACGCTGTCTTCATTCTGGACCAAGGTGTTTGCCGTGGTCTTTGGGATGGGTGTTGTATCGGGCATTGTCATGTCGTTCCAGTTTGGAACTAACTGGAGCAACTTTGCTCAGGCCTCGGCCAACTTCCTCGGCCCCATGTTGAGCTATGAAGTTATTACGGCCTTCTTCCTTGAGGCAGCTTTCCTGGGCGTGCTTCTATTCGGGCGAGATCGCGTTCCCCCGGGTGTTCACCTGTTCGCCGCGATCATGGTGGCTACCGGTACCTTTATTTCTGCGTTCTGGATTCTCTCCGCCAACAGTTGGATGCAGACACCTGCCGGCACTGTGCTGCGAGACGGCGTGTTTCACGTAACTTCCTGGACTGAGGCGATCTTCAACCCGTCATTCCAATACCGTTTTACCCATAAGGTTATTGCATCCTTCCTTACCGGAGGTTTTGTAGTCGCTGGTGTAAGTGCATGGTACCTGCTGAAGGGCCGTGAAGTAGAAGCCAACCGCAAGGCGCTTTCCATGTGCCTTTGGCTGCTGCTGATCCTCGCACCCGCACAGCTGGTTGTCGGTGACTTTCACGGGATTAACACCCTTGAGCACCAACCCGCCAAAGTATCGGCAATGGAAGGTAACTGGGAAACCTCCCGGAACGTTCCTCTGCTGCTGTTCGCGATTCCGGATCAGGAAAACCAGACTAACCTGTTTGAAATCGGCATTCCCGGCCTCGCCAGTCTTATTTTGACTCACGACTGGAATGGCGAAGTACCTGGTCTTAAAGAGGTTTCGGTGGAAGAACAGCCACCTGTGGCCATTGTGTTCTGGTCGTTCCGGGTTATGGTCGGCCTCGGGTTACTGATGATTCTGTTCGCATTCATTGGGCTGGTTCTGCGTGCGGGCGATCGCTACTGGCACTCTCGCTGGTTCCTTCAGGGCATGCGCTTTATGAGCATTACGCCTTTCATTGCGGTACTTGCCGGCTGGTTTGTCACTGAGATTGGTCGCGCGCCCTGGCTTGTGTACGGCATGATGACCCAGGCGGAAGCCGTAACGCCGTCGCTGACTGGCGGTATGGCGCTATTCACACTGATTGGTTACGTGGTGGTTTACTCACTGGTGTTCTCTGCCGGTTTGTACTACCTGATGCGTGTGCTCTATGTAGGGCTTGAGGATAATTATGACGATGAGCCCGACGAATCCGACCGACCCATGCGGCCGCTGTCTGCCAGCCATGTGCCCTTTGAAATGGACGAATACTCAAAATCCAATCCAGCCAGGCAGGGAGATCACTGATTATGGAAATGTTTGATCTTACGCTGATTTGGGCATTTATCATCGGTTTTGGCGTCATCATGTATGTGTTGATGGACGGCTTCGATCTGGGCGTGGGAATCCTGTTCCCCTTCGCCCCATCGGAGCAGGATCGCGACACGATGATGAATTCTGTAGCGCCGGTATGGGATGGCAACGAAACCTGGCTAGTGCTTGGCGGTGCAGGGCTTCTGGGAGCATTTCCGCTGGTCTACAGCATTTTGCTGCCGGCGCTGTACATCGGTGTTTTCCTGATGCTATCCGGCCTTATTTTCCGTGGCATTGCGTTTGAGTTTCGCTTCAAGGCGCGCACCTCGCGTTATCTGTGGAACTGGGCTTTTGCCGGAGGCTCGACCTTGGCCGCGTTTGCCCAAGGCGTAGTTGTAGGCACTTACATTCAGGGCTACGAAACTGCAAATGGCGTATTCACAGGCGGTGCTCTGGACTGGCTCACACCCTTTACAGTACTGACCGGCCTGGGGCTGTTAGCGGGTTATGCGCTGCTGGGCTCGACCTGGCTGATCATGAAAACCGAGGGACGGCTTCAGGAATGGGCTTACAAAATCACGCTGCCTCTGCTGGCAGCAGTGCTGGTGGTCTTCGGTATTATCAGCGTGTGGACACCGTTCATCGACGATATGGTGCGTGACCGCTGGTTCAGTAACCTGAGCGTGATCTGGGTGCTGCCTGTACTGTCCTTGTTGTGTGCCTTTCAGATTTTTCGATCGGTCCGAAACCGGTTTGAAGGCATGCCATTTGTAGCTACGATGGGGCTGTTTATAACGACCTATTTGGGACTGATTGTCAGCCGCTGGCCCTACCTTATACCGCCCGACTATACCTTGTGGGACGCAGCTTCGGCTTACAACTCCCAGATGTTCCTGCTGATAGGCTTGCTGATAGTGATTCCTTTTGTACTGGTTTACACGGCCTGGACCTACTGGGTTTTCCGGGGCAAGGTAAGAGCTGGCGAGGGTTATCATTAAGTGACTGAAACGCGGGTCGAGAGCGGCGCTGTCAGGCGTTGGCTCTCGGAGCTTGCCAGCGGCAATCGGCGCTGGATTCAGGGCACGGTTGCGACCGGTATCCTTGCAGGCATAGCTACCATCATCCAGATGGTATTTCTTGCGCGGATTGTTCACCTTGGTGTTGTTGAGCAAGCGCCGGCCTCAGTGCTGGCGCCTCTCTTTGCAGGGCTTGTACTTGCTATAGTTTTTCGCGCGATTGCTCAGGGCGTTCAGACCCACCTCGCGGCAAGATGCAGTGAACAGGTGCGCCGTGCTGCCCGCCGGCAGATTCACCGGCACTGGCGCAACAGCGGTCCTCTGGCACTGGGGCAAACCTCTGCAGGCAGCCTGGCACGGGAGTGGATTGACCACGTCGAAGCGCTGCATGGTTACTTTGCCCGCTTTCTCCCCCAGATGATGCTTTCCCTTGTGGTTCCTCTACTGATCCTGGTGCTAGTGTTCTATCTCGACTGGCTCGCAGGCATTTTCCTGCTTCTGTCTGCGCCGCTGATCCCCTTGTTTATGGCCCTTGTGGGCATGGGCGCGGAGAAGCTTAATCAGCAACACTTCGAGACGATCAGCCGGCTGTCTGGCCAATTCCTGGATAAGGTTCGAGGGCTGACTACTCTGCAGCTCTTCGGGCAAACTGATAGCGCCGCAGAGCTGATCCAGCAGCGGTCAGATCATTACCGCAGGATTACGCTGAAAACCCTGCGTATCGCATTTTTGTCGTCGGCGGTTTTGGAGTTTTTCGCTTCCGTGGCCATCGCTGTCATCGCCATTTATATCGGCTTTGGTCTGCTGGGGTATATCTCCTATGGGCCATCTTCAGATTTGACGCTTTTTTCCGGCCTTTTGATTCTGCTGCTTGCTCCGGAATTTTTTCAGCCGTTGCGCACACTCTCCCAGTACTATCATGACCGCGCAGCAGCTCTAGGCGCTGGCGCGGAGATTCTGGCAAGGCTTGGTGATCAAGAGTCAGCCAGCTCCGCCGGAAGCGCCGACCACGATGTTGACACTGAGCCTTTAACCACTGAGTCAGTCACGGACAGTGAAACAATTGGGCTGAACTCTGTGTCACTGGCTTTTCGCTCAGGCCACGAGGTTCTGAACTGTGTATCACTGGCTATCCGTAAAGGTGATGTTATCGCCCTGACTGGCCCCTCAGGGGGTGGTAAATCCACGCTATTACATCTTCTGGCGGGCTTCCTTACGCCGGACAGCGGCGATATTCATCTGTTTGGTAAGCCGGCGGGTAGCTTTGCCTTTGGCTGGCTTGGCCAGAGCGGTTTTCTCGTTCACGGCACCTGGGCGGACAACCTCCGGCTTACCAGTCCGGACGTATCCGATGTGGCTATCGAAACCGCGCTGCGGAACGTTGGTCTCGGCCCCCTGCTGGACAGCCGGGAGGACGGCATTTTCAGCAAGGTTTCAGAAGATGGCCAGGGGCTTTCCGGTGGCCAGGCCCGCCGCCTCAGCCTGGCCCGAATTTTCGTGGCCGATTACGCCGTTATACTTCTGGATGAGCCGACTGCCGGTCTCGACAGCGATAGCGAAATCTTTGTGCTTGAAGCTCTGCGCAAGCTTGCGCTGGCCGGCAAGACACTGATCTTTTCCACCCATCATCATGCTCTCCTGGCTCTCGCCAATCGAGTGTTGCTGGTTTCTGGCGGGGAGGTTAAGGATGTCTGAACTAAAACCCTGGCTTAAGCTGATCTATGCGCGCCCCGGGAGACTTTTTGTCGGTGCCTTGCTGATGCTGGCTACCCTGCTCTCCGGGCTTGGGCTACTGGCTCTCTCGGGCTGGTTTATCACTGAAACAGCGCTGGTAGGCATTCTTCTGGCGGCCAGTTTACCGGCCACCATCAATCTGTATGTGCCTGGTGGCGGCATACGGTTCTTTGCCGTATCCCGCACAGTTTCCCGTTATGTGGAGCGTCTGTATAACCACGATACCGTGCTGAGGCTGTTAACGGATATTCGAGTGGCGCTGTTTCGCAAACTCGCCTCTGCTGGACGAGGCCAGAGGCGCGAGCTGACGGGCGCTCAGTGGCTCTCACGGCTGACCAACGATGTTGACGCACTTGATACTCTGTACCTGCGCCTGATCGCTCCGGCCGCCCTGGCGGCTTTCGTCTCGCTGCTCGTATTTGTTCTGACAGCGGTGCTCTTCGATATCCAGATTGCCGCCGGGATCGGCCTGATACTCGGGGCAGCTTTTTTGCTCGCGACAATGGCCACTTATGTGCGAACTGTAAAGATTACCTCCCTCCAGAGTGATCAGCAGGAATCTCTGCGAACTGCGGTTATTGAACACCTTGAAGGCTTTGCTGAACTTACGGCCGCCGGTCGTACCGGTAAACACGGTGCATGGCTCCTGCGCCAGGCGCAACGGTCTTCATCTGAGCAGGTAAAGGCAGATTCCCGCATTGGCTGGCATCAGGCGGGTTCGAATTTGCTGATTAACCTGTCTGCGGCGTTTGCGCTGTGGGCCGGTTTTGAGTTGTTTCGCTCGGGGATAATTTCCGGGCCGGTTCTGGTTTTACTGCCTATCGCTTTGCTCGGGCTTGCAGAAGTCTACAGCATGTTGCCCGACGCCTTCGGCAAGCTGGGGGCCACACAGGCCTCTGCTGCACGTCTGAACCGCGACTGCCGGGAGGCTGACTCCCAAGGTGTTTCAGAGGCCATTAACTTGCCTGCGGAAAGCGCCCTGATGGTGAAGGATATTGCGGTAAAGTACCCAGACCACGCGCCGCTTATTACGCACTTTGACCTGAATGTAAAAACCGGCGAACGAGTGGGCATTCTCGGGCATTCCGGGAGCGGAAAGTCGTCGCTTGCGGATGCTTTCTCGGGGCTTCTGATTCCTTCAAACGGAGCTTGTGCAAGCCTTCCATGTGCCTATCTCACTCAGAAAACGGTGTTGTTTGAAGATACTTTGCGGGCAAACCTGCTGCTGGGGTCGCCCCATGCAAGTGAAGCAGAACTCTGGCGTATTCTGGAGATGGTTGATCTGGCTGAACGGTTCATTTCAGAACCGGATCAGTTGGATACATGGCTGGGAAGTTCGGGCAGTCGGCTTTCCGGCGGCGAGGCACGACGTGTTGCCCTTGCCCGGGTGCTTCTGAGCCCTGCCCCGCTGCTGATACTGGATGAGCCGTTTACCGGGGTTGATACGGCAACGAGAGAAAAGATCACCCGACAAATTGATGCCTGGCTGGAAGGCAGAACGGTGATTAGTCTGGCACACGGGCCGGATGCTCTTCCGGGCACCGACCGTGTAGTTCAGCTCAGGAGTTAAAGCTGCGCTTTAGCGGGTTTCAACCACCTCGAACGTCAGCCCTGCTTTGCTGGTCAGGCGCTCCATCAATTTGCCGTCCAGCACTGACGCCGGCGTCCAGAAACCACCCGGCTGATCCGCCGGGATGTCGAATGCCAGGCACATGCCGGCTTCGCCAAGCATTTTGCTGGTAGAGCCGTAGCCCGGATCGGCATCACCCGTCACTTTCGTGATCATGGTTCTGCCGTCCTGGGTGCGCCCTACAAAGCGCAGATCATAGAACCCTGCCTTCTGAGCTTCCGGATCCGGACCTTCACCCGGCTGGGGTACAAACTTTTCAACCAGCCAGCGCGTGGGCTTGATAGCAGATGCGGTAAAGAAGCCTGCCAGTGCGGCCGTAATACCGTAAGCCGTCAGACGGCCTTTGGTGCCACTGCCAGTCATCATGGCCTCATCGTAGGTGAATTCTTTACCGTAACGGGCGTTCTGCATCGCGTTGGAGCGGTGCACTACACGCGTATTGATTGCTCCCATAACAAACGGCGCCAGCCATACGTTAAATGTCTTATCGAATTCGGCGCCTTTCAAACTTGGCTGGCGCACCTTTGAACGATGCTCCGGCGGGCAAATAGAGAACGGGTTGGCCAGTTCCTTACGCAGTTTCGGGTCGGCTGCGGCTTCTTTTACCACGTTAATCATTGAGGCAACCGTGCCGCCTGAAATACCGCCTTTGGCGACTTTCACGCGCATACGCACATCCTGGCAGGGCTCGCCAAACGTCTTTTCTGCCTGTTGCTGCAGGAACCAGACGCCCATATCCGAAGGGATGGAGTCAAAACCACAGCAGTGCACAATCCGCGCCCCGGATTTTTTCGCCTGGTCTTCATAACGCTCCACCATACGGCGAATCCACTGCACTTCCCCGGTCAGGTCGCAGTAGTCGGTGCCGGCAGCCACGCAGGCTTTTATCAGCGGCTCACCGAACAAGGCATAGGGCCCAACTGTGGAGATAACAACGCGGGTTTGTTCACACAGAGTCTTCAGGGCCACGTCATCTGTTGCATCTGCGAGGATAACCGGCAATTCGCCAGCACCGGTTCCCAGGTCCGTCTTGATGGTATTGAGCTTGGTTTCCGAGCGACCCGCAATAGCCCACTTGACTTCACCGCCCACTCCGTAAGATTCAAACAGATAGCGCGTAAGTATCTGGCCAACGAAGCTGGTGGCACCGAAGACAACAAGGTCGTAGGTAGTTTCTGTTGGTTTAGTCATTGCCTGTCCCTTTTCATGGTGTATCCATTGAAATTCTGGCGCGTGTCAAAGAGCGCTGAGGTATTGTAGTAGTCGATCTTAACAGGTTTGAACCTGCGTTCTAACTTCACACTGATCGCCATGTTGACGTCGTCACGGCCAATCGCACAACCCCGTGTATGAGGCACACTGCCTGATACCGATTAAACGAATTCCCGGAGATATGAATTGGCTACCTTCCTCCTGATATTCAGTTTGCTTCTCGCCGTTTTCAGCGGTTTTCTGTGCTGGCAAGTCATGGAACAGCGTAAACTCATCGCCCGGATGATGGCCCAGACTGCGGAGAACGATGAGATGTCATCTCGGGAGAAAGAACCAGATCTATTGCTTACGCTGAAGGTGCTTGATCCGATTGCTGTAGCGAAGCGTGAATCCCGGTCTGCCCGGGTTCTGGCAGACAAACTCCCTGTGATGGTTCGCAAAATGGTTTACCAGGGGGTAATGAAAGAGCTGGAAGAAGAGATGGTGGAGCGAGGAATCGACGTGGAAATGCACATTGAATATCGCTAGGAGAAGTGCTCTGTGACTATTCAACTTGCCCTTGCACTTCTTTTGCTAGTGATCGCATCCGGTGGCTTGTGCTACACATTCTGGCAACTTCAGCGCTCCAGAATTCTGATACGGGTATTGAACTCACAGCGCATCGCAAATAGCAGTGCTATTCAGAAAAGCAGAATGGATTTTTATGAGGTGCGCAACCGGGCCAAGCTTCTTGAAGACACGGTATCCGGCGGTGCCAGCGCAGTCGAAAAAATGCACCGGGCTATCTCCAATACAACGTTCAGCCTGGTCGATCACTTTTCAAAAGACGATGCGTTTCGGCAGAACGCCCGCAAAGCCCGTAAAACTCATGACCAGACCAGCAAACAGGTTTACCACGCGGTGCGCACCACCAATAGAGCGATTCACATCCTGGCTGACACTCTGTTTATCAGTAAGGCCGAAAAACGGGCCACATTGGAAAAAGGTACGCAAGAAAAGCCGTCAGAAAAAGATCAATAGGAAGAAGCGACCCGTCAGTCTTTTTTGATGCGCTGGATTGTCGCATCTACCGTAACAGTTAATGATTCAAGTTCTGCAGCACGGGCCAGACCTTCCGCATTGGCGCGATAGAGATGCGGTGTCATGGCCAGCAGATCGGCAATCGAGTTCTTGTCGGGAAGCGTCAGGTTATAGCGAACAAGAGATGAATCCAGGTTTGAGAAGCCATCGGGCGCGCTTCCCTCAGCTTGCCGAGGCTCTTTCAGCTCCGGATAAATGATTTCGCGAAGCTCCCGCAGGTGGTCTGGCCCAGCATCCACCTGAATAATCTCACCACCGGGCCTGAGCACCCGGGCGAACTCCTGGTACACGGGAAAGCCGAACAGACACAGTATACGATCCAGCGTTTCCGGTAGCACAGGCAGGTTGGCATTACTCCCCACCACCCATGCAGGATTCTTATCCTGTCTAGCCGCAGATAGCACGGCCCATTTGGAAATATCCAACCCAATCAAGGCGAGGTTTGTGGCTTCCGGTGCGTTACGGGCAAGGTGGCGCAGGTAATACCCCTCCCCGCATCCAGCATCCAGGCAGCTTATAGACAATTCGCTGGAACCTTCAGGGAATACGGCCCGGCTTAGCGCTATTGCTATCGGCTGATAAAATCCTGCATTCAGGAAACGCTGACGCGCCGCAACCATCTCTTTGTTGTCGCCCGGATCTTTAGAGCGTTTGTTCTGTACAGGTAGCAGGTGAACATAACCCTGGCGGGCAATATCGAAACTATGGCCAGCATCGCACTGCCAGCTCCTGCCGCTTACCTGCAACGCAGAACCGTCGAGCGGGCAAGCAAGAGCATCAAACGGGCTGATGGTCATTGAGATGTATCCTTGGTGACAGAGCGGGTACAGGCTCACAGTTTATGGTTCTGCAACAAAAAAGACACCCGAAGGTGCCTTTTTTGAAGTCTGAGAGAAAGTTACAGAACTTTCTTCAGCTCTTCTTCAAACTGCGGTACTGCCTCGAACAGATCCGCTACCAGGCCATAATCGGCTACCTGGAAAATCGGCGCTTCTTCATCCTTGTTGATCGCAACGATCACCTTGGAATCGGACATGCCGGCCAGGTGCTGAATAGCACCGGAGATGCCTACCGCTACGTACAGCTGCGGTGCAACAATCTTACCGGTCTGGCCTACCTGCATATCGTTCGGAACAAAGCCTGCGTCGACAGCGGCACGGGATGCACCCATACCGGCCCCGAGCAGATCAGCAACCTGCTCCAGCATCTTGAAGTTTTCACCGTTCTGCATGCCCCGGCCACCTGAGATGACAATATCGGCACTGGCCAGATCCGGGCGGTCAGACTTGGCTTTCTGTTCGCTCACAAAAGCTGAGATGCCTGCGTCTTTCACAATGTCCAGCTGCTCTACAGAAGCAGAGCCACCTTCAGCGGCGACCGGATCAAAACCCGTCGGGCGCACGGTGATCACCTTGATGCTGTCGCTGGCCTTAACCGTTGCGATGGCGTTACCGGCGTAGATCGGACGAACAAAGGTGTCTTCAGACTCGACGCGGATAATGTCGGATACCTGGGCAACGTCCAGCAGCGCAGCAACGCGCGGCATGAAATCCTTACCCGTGGTCCCGGCAGCGGCCAGAATATGGCTGTAGCCCTTACCCAGTTCAGCAACCAGCTCACCCAGGTTCTCACCCAGAAAGTGGCCATAAACTGCGTTGTCTGCAACCAGAACCTTTGCAACGCCTTCGGCCTTGGCTGCTGCTTCTGCAACGGCACCACAGTTTTCGCCGGCAACCAATACATCAATATCGCCGCCGATGGCTTTGGCAGCCGCTACAACACTCAGGGTCGCCTGCTTCAGGCTGCTGTTGTCGTGTTCAGCAATTACAAGGATGCTCATCAGATCACCTTCGCTTCGTTCTTCAGTTTATCGACCAGCTCGGCAACATCAGCCACTTTTACACCTGCCTGGCGAGAAGCCGGTGCTTCAACTTTCAGAGTGGACAGGCGCGACGTGATTTCAACACCCAGGTCAGCCGGGTTCATGATATCGAGAGGCTTTTTCTTGGCCTTCATGATGTTTGGCAAAGACGCGTAGCGCGGCTCGTTCAAACGCAGATCTGTGGTTACTACCGCAGGCAAGTTCAGGGAAACGGTCATCAGACCACCGTCTACCTCACGGGTAACATTCACTTTGTCGCCATCAACAACGACTTCTGAAGCGAACGTGCCCTGAGCCATACCGGTCAGCGCAGCCAGCATCTGGCCAGTCTGGTTGTTATCAGAATCGATGGACTGTTTACCGAGAATGACGAGTTTCGGCTCTTCTTTCTCAACAACGGCCTTAAGTAACTTGGCCGCTTCAAGAGATTGAACTTCCTCGTCGGTCTCAACGTGGATCCCACGGTCAGCACCCAGCGCCAGAGCAGTACGGATTTGCTCCTGACAGGCCTTGGGGCCAATGGAAACCACCACGATTTCGCTGGCAACACCCTTTTCTTTCAGGCGAACCGCTTCTTCAACAGCGATTTCGCAGAACGGGTTCATTGCCATTTTGACGTTGGCGAGATCAACACCAGTGTTATCCGGCTTGACGCGCACCTTTACGTTGTAGTCGATTACTCGTTTTACAGCGACCAGAACCTTCATAGATTCCTCGTTCTTCTACGATGGGTTAATGACTCTCAATCAAAACTGCTCTCAGGCCAGCCCGGTGTGGGCGGGTTACAGAGCATTCTTGATTGCTGCGTTTCGGCAAGATACCGGGATTATGGGTATTCAGGCCGAACGTTACAAACAGCGGCCTCGCACAGGGGCCATCCGTCACGGCGGACTTATACTGCAGGCAAAGATTAAGTGGGTCAATAGCCCATAGACGCGCTAAGCCCGCTTCCTGAGCCAGTCAGCCGTTACTGCACCTGCTGTTGAATGCGTTAATACACGGAATCACTGGTTCAGCGCACTGAATTACAGAGCAAACCTACAATGCCAAAGCTTTGCTCAGATTTCAAACAAACGTTTGTTTGATTCTTTAAATACGTTATCCTCAAGTGAATGAAACTGGAGTATTCGGCTGTGGATAGTCGTCTGAGAATGCTTTTAACGGTATGATGACGCTCCAGAAAGTAAGCCTGCGGGCACATAATATCCATTAAGACGTTTGAGGAGACCAACGTGGAACGCGAATCGATGGAATTTGATGTTCTTATCGTCGGCGGCGGCCCTGCTGGCTTGTCGGCAGCCTGCCGAGTTATGCAGCTGGCACAGGAAGCCGGCGAAGAACTGACCGTGTGCGTGGTGGAAAAAGGTTCTGAAATCGGTGCTCACATACTGGCGGGTACCGTATTTGAACCTACTGCCCTTAATGAACTCTTCCCCGACTGGAAAGAGAAAGGCGCTCCGCTGAACACCCCGGTTACCCGTGACGATATTTTCCTGCTTAAAAACCAGGACAAAGCAACGAAGATCCCGAATGCCTTCGTGCCCAAGAACATGCACAACCATGGCAACTACATTATCAGCCTTGGCAATCTGTGCCGCTGGCTGGCCGAGCAGGCCGAAGCACTGGGTGTTGAAGTGTACCCGGGCTTTGCTGCTGCCGAGACCATTGTTGAAGACGGTCAGGTAAAAGGTATTCTTACCGGAGACATGGGCGTCGCTCGCGATGGCTCCGAAAAAGATGGCTACATGCCGGGCATGGAACTTCGTGCCAAATACACCCTGTTTACAGAAGGCTGTCGTGGCCATTTGGGTAAGCGCCTGATCAATGAGTTCAAACTCGATGAAGGCAAAGATCCTCAGCACTACGGCATTGGTATCAAAGAACTGTGGGACATCGACCCGGCCAAGCATGAGCCAGGCCTGGTCGTTCACACCACCGGCTGGCCCCTGAATGAAAGCGGCTCCACCGGCGGTTCGTTCCTTTATCACCTGGAGAATGGCCAGGTCTATGTGGGCCTTATTGCTGATCTTTCCTATAGCAACCCGCACCTGAGCCCATTCGAAGAGTTTCAGCGCCTGAAGCTGCACCCGGAAGTCAGAAAGTATCTGGAAGGCGGCAAGCGTGTGTCCTACGGTGCTCGTGCCATCACCAAAGGCGGCTACAACGCCCTGCCTAAAATGAGCTTCCCGGGTGGCCTGCTGCTGGGTTGTGATGCAGGCACCTTGAACGGCTCCAAGATCAAAGGTTCCCATACCGCCATGAAGTCTGGCCTGCTGGGTGCGGAGGCAGTATTTGAGGCTCTGAAGAACGGTCAGTCCGGTGAGGAAATTACCAGCTTTGGCGATCGTTTCAAGGAAAGCTGGCTCTACAAAGAGCTTTACGCTGAGCGTAACTTCGGGCCGGCAATGCACAAGTTTGGCAACTACGTAGGTGGCGCAATTGCATTCTTCGAGCAGAACATTCTGCGCGGTAGTCTGCCGTTTACTTTCCACGATACGACGCCTGACTACGCGACTATGAAGCCTGCGTCTGAGTGCAAAAAGGTGAATTATCCGAAGCCGGATAACAAACTGACCTTCGATCGCCTGACGTCGGTGTTTATTTCAAATACCAACCATGCGGAAAACCAGCCGATTCACCTTAAGCTGACCGATCCGGATATTCCGATTAAGGAAAACCTGCCGAAATACGATGAGCCGGCTCAGCGCTACTGCCCTGCAGGGGTCTACGAAGTTGTTGAGAAAGACGATGGCAGCGGTAAACAGTTCCAGATCAACGCTCAGAACTGCGTTCACTGCAAGACCTGTGACATCAAGGATCCTGCCCAGAACATTACCTGGGTGACGCCGGAAGGCGGTGGTGGCCCCACTTACCCGAACATGTAAGTTCGGACTCAGATATTAAAGGCACAAAAAAACGGCTCCTTGGGAGCCGTTTTTTTGATACTGCTAATGAAAAGCTTAGTGAGCGTGACCGTGCTCTTGCTCTTCATCTGTCGCTTCACGAGCTTCGATAACTTCTACATCAAAGTGCAGAGTTTCGCCCGCCAGCGGGTGGTTCGCGTCAATGGTGACGGTTTCTTCGTTGACTTCCACAACACGAACAACCTGGGGGCCACCCGGAGTCTGTGCCTGGAACTGCATGCCTGGCTCGATGGACTCTACGCCTTCAAAGGCGGTACGCGGAACGGGCTGAACCAGTTCTTCGTTAACTTCACCGTAGCCTTCAGCCGGCTCTACAGAAACCTTTACCTGGTCGCCTGCGCTCTTTTCGTTCAGTGCACTTTCAAGTCCACCGATGATGTTCTGTGAACCTTCCAGATAAGACAGAGGCTCACGACCTTCTACACGGGAGGAGTCCAACTCTTCTCCCTGATTGTTGGTGAGCGTGTAATGGATGGTGACAACACGAGGTTGGGCCATGTGATCTCCTTGAGTGTCGCAATGACTGTTTAATTGAATAAAGGCAATCGAAAGTAATCATGCACAGCCAGGCTGAACAAAGGAACCAACGACTACCGGGCCTCGTTAGAGAGCCAGGCTCATAACAAGCATGGAAACACAGTTTAACAACTGACATAGTGCGTTTTCCACCGCCATTTCTTGGGGCGCCAGAAAGCTTTTCAACCGCCAGACCCGATTTTGTAGAAATTTCCATGGCTGAATACGCCCAGAACTGGTTTTCCGTCGACAGTTTTCTCCACAACATGTTCGGCTAAATCGTAGTAAGCGGCGGTTACAAGTCGGGCTTCGAGACCGTGGCGAACCCGGATGACCGGTCTGGGCTGCTCTGAGTCTTCATAACTGCCGACATCAAGCGGATGCTCGTCGCTCACTTCAAGGGTTTCGCCTACGTTGGTGGTTAGCCTTATGATCTGCTTCTCGCCGCTTCCCTCTACTTCAAGAGAGTGAGCAAGCAGCGGCGTGTCTTCCACCTGAATACGCCATTTCTCCACCGGTGTTAGGAGGTAGTACTGGTCGTCTTCCTCGCGGCGAAGAATGGTAGAGAACAGCTTTATTATGGCTTCCCGGCCCAACGGCTTGCCTTTATGGATCCATTGTCCGTCTCGGCTTATGCGAAGGTCCATGTCTCCCGAAAGCTCCGGGTGCCATTTCTCAAGCGGTGGCTGACTGAGATTCTTCACAGTTTTCTGCACCTGCTCAACGAGATTTTCCGGATCCTGGCTCATATCTCTGCTCCGTAAGCCGATGATTTACAATCCGCGCTGCCATTCGGTACGTAGTGGCACCGCACCCGGATTCGTGATGGCAAGGTTGACCTGATCCAGCAGTTTTTGCTTGTCGCGCCCGAGGTTGCCTTTCAGGACAAGATAATTCGACGCATGGTCGCTTCTGAAGACCGTCCGCTCCAGTTCCAGGTGCTCCAGAAAAGTTCGGATTTCCTCAAATAGCCCTTGTTGGGAAAGAGGTACGAAATCCTCACCAAAACCCTCGCGGAACCGCTCTTCTCCCTGCGGGAAGCTTACCACCAGCGTTGACAGGTAATCCGGCTGAGTTTCGTTGCACAACGTTGCGGTATTTATGGCGTGCTGGCGCGACAGTGTTTCACCGCCCAGGCCATTGAGCACCATAACCGAGCTGGTCAGGCCGGCTTCACGGATTTTCAGTAACGCTGATCGCGTCGACTCCCAGGTCTCCCCTTTGTTGATCCGCTGCAGCACTTCATCGTCCCCGGACTCCATGCCTACGTAGAGAATATCAAGTCCCGATTCGCGCAGCTGTATTAGATCTTCGACGGTTTTTTTGGCCAGATTTCTGGGGAGGCAGTAACTGGAAACCCTCTGAAGTTCGGGAAATGCGGCTTTAAGTTCGCCCAGAATCTCCAGCAGTCGCCGCGTTGGCAGAACCATGGCGTCGCCGTCGGCGAGAAAAACTCGCTTTACACCCCCCAGACTTTTGGCGGCACTCTCAATATCCTGGCGTACATCGTCTGCTTTACGGGCCCGGAACTTTTTCTGGGGCTGGGTGTACATCTCGCAGAAGGTGCACTTATTCCAGGAGCAGCCGTTGGTAACAGGCAAAATTAGTGATTTCGCTTCACTGGGTGGCCGAAAAACCGGCTCAACATAGTCAATAGGAAAGCTGTACATAATTGGACTCAATCAATAGAAGTGACCCTGACAATAGTCTAATCAGGGCAAAAACTGGGTTTTCAAGTCCGCGCAGCCTGGGCCAACCAGAGGCATATCGAGCACTACGGCCTGAGCAGTCATAAAGGGAATGCCGCGCCGGTGCCCATCAACCAGCAGCGTTGAAAGGCTGCCGACAAAAGGCATGTGAGAGACCAGCATGAGAGGTGAATGCTGATTTTCAAGGAGGGCGTCCAGACACAACCCGGGGTCGTCGTCCGGCGTAATGAATGTCTTTTCTTCCACCGGGCAGTTCAGGATCTCTGAAACAATGGCCGCTGTCTGTCTAGCCCGCACATAGGGACTACTCCAGATTTGTTCTGGCCGCCAGGGCGAAGCGGCAATCCTGGCTGCACACTCAGCAACCTGATGTCGACCGGTTTCAGTGAGCGTCCGCTCCTGATCCAGCGTGTGCCAGCCAGCTTCGCCATGACGCATGATGAGTAGTTGCACAGCTAATCTCCTCGATGGCTTCCGTTACTCAGCGATTGTCCGTGGCAGGATGAATTCCACATCTGAGTTCTGCACGGACATCATCAGGCTGTTGATCACTGCGCTGATGGACGCATCTCCGTAGAGAATTTCATAAAGGCCGCGCACAAGGGGCATGTATATCCCGATCGCTTCGGCCTTTTCTTTCACCAGCTCGAGCGTGTAAATCCCCTCTGCCACCTGGCCCAGCTCTGCCACTGCGTCATCAAGCTTCTGGCCCTTGCCAACGGCGTAGCCAATCCTGAAATTACGGCTTTTTGATGAGGTACAGGTAACGATCAGATCACCCACCCCTGCAAGCCCCATAAATGTCATGGGATTAGCACCGAGGCTGACCGCAAAACGACTCATTTCCGCCAGCCCCCGGGTAATCAGCATTGCGTTAGCGTTTTCTCCCATGTCCAGAGCCGAGGCAAGGCCGGCCACAATGGCATAGATGTTCTTGAGCGCCCCGGCGAGTTCGACACCGTAAATATCCACGTTGGCGTAAACACGAAAGTACTCGCAGCCAAGCAGGTCCTGAACGGTGCGCCGCACATCCGGATCCTTGGCAGCAATGACGGTTGCCGTAAGATCGCGGTTTACAATTTCACTCGCCAGGTTTGGACCACTTAATACGCCAATGCGGCAGCGGGGAATCTCTTCCAGGAGAATTTCGCTCATGAGCTTGAAGCCATGGGCTTCGATACCCTTGGTCAGGCTGACAACGATCTGCCCGTCGCGGAATTTGCTGCTGTTTTCGCGAATAACAGTGCGGAACGCCTTGCTGGGAATGGCAACAAATACGATTTCCGCTTTGCCTATGGCGTCTGCGAGATCGGTGGTGGGCCGGATGTCGCCTTTGATCTCTACGCCGGGCATGTAACGGCTGTTGATTCCGGTTGTGCGGACCTCTTCGGCCTGGGCCTCGTCTCGCATCCAGAAATGAACCCGGTGACCGTTCTCCCCGAGTACTTTTGCCATGGCAGAACCGAAACTGCCTCCTCCGAGAACCGCTACATCGTGCACCGGCTCTTTGGCCCCGTTCGCAAGGGGCTCAATTTTTTCAGGCATAGTCATTCCGTCTGTTTTGAATCAGGTCTGAACCTGCCGGCCCGGGATGGATGGTAAGCATGGCGTCTCAGCCGGGCTCTTCACATTCCAGAGCACGCACCAGATTCTTGAACTCTTCCCGGTTTTGCTTGTTCAGCCCCATAAGCACCTTGTGGGCATTCAGTACCTTGTCGCGAACGTCTTGTTCACTGGCCCTGAGCACAGGTATTTCTTCGAGCTCTTCAATACGTGAGGCAGGCTCACGGACAATAATGAAGATCTTGTCAAACCCCATGGAGGTGATGATACGGGTAATATCCGGGTTGGTGGAAATCAGCGTAGGTAAAAAGTGGCTTTGCTTCTGGGCTGCCATGGCGATCTTGGCGAGCAGGCCGAGGGTGGTACTGTCTATGATTTCGGTTTCGGTGAGATCAATCACCACGGTTTTGAACTGTGGGTCCAGGGTGATGGAGTCGACCAGGTTGTCCAGCGTACAACAAAGGTTCAGCCGGATTTCTCCAATGAACTTAAGGACGTAGATTCCCTGTTTTTCAGCCTGCAGGATCTTATAACCAGCCATGTATCACACTGCCACTATTTCAACAACGAGTTTTCTGACACTGAAACCGTGTCAGTAACCGTCACAATACCGATGTCGTCCGGTAACTCTGTGATCTCGTCGAGATTGAGAGCCTCGCTGAGAGATGCGATAGTGTGACGACCTCCAGATACGAGTTCAAGTAGTCTCTGCTCCTTTTCATCAAGACTCTTCTGCCGGATGACTTCGAGAATCCCATCAGAAAACAGAATCAGGTGGAAGGGTTTGTCCAGAGCAACTTCGTATACTTCCCATTGTGGGGACTCAAAAAGCCCGACAGGAAGGCCACTACCCTCAAGAAATGCAGTCTCACCTCCCACAAAGGAAAGCACTGGCATCGGGAAGTGGGCCCCCACCGCATATCGTAATGTACGCTCACTCAGGGAAATGATGCCAACAAAAATGGTGACGTGTTTACCAAGCCCGGTATCAAGCAGTTCCGAGTTGATCCGCTCAAGAAACCGCTCTGGATACAGAATATCGTCAGTGGATCCGCGGCGCAGGTTGCGTTGCAAACGGTTGCTGAGGTTTTTCAGGAGCACGGTTACAAACGCGGAGCTGGCTCCGTGGCCGGACACATCGGCAATGTAAACAAGCGTTTTGTCTTCCGTGAGTGGAAAATAATCGAGGAAGTCGCCGCTCAGGTACAAAGACGGTTTGATCAGATGATCCACGTAAAGACCGCCGGTGAACTGTTCCTTTTCCGGTAACATTCGCAACTGAACTTTACGCCCTGCCCTCTGATCGGCGCGCAACTCTGCAATCCCGTCTCTCAGATCACGATTGGCATCTTCCAGTTCCTGCCGATAAAGCTGATTGAGGCGCCCGACCCGAACCCTATCCAGCAACTTGTGAATTACGTCGCTGAGGGCTTTTTTATCTTTACCACAGGGTTTAAGCACAAAGTCAGAAGCCCCTGCACGAAGCGCATCGACAACGTCTTGACTGGATTGGGTACCTGAACAGGCAACGATTGGAGTGAGCGATTCTGATTCTTCCAGACGATCCGTAAGACCCTCGATCTCGGCGGGCGTGAGGTCTGCAAAGATAACGTCGGGCATGTTATCGTCAATCACCGCGCTGGCAGAAGCGAGATCGCGATAGCCAGAGACGTAGAATCCTCTCGTTTCCAGGTAGCGCGAAAGTTCAGCGCATGCCTTCTCGTCTGCATCAATGATCAGTATACGAATTAGTAGGCGCCCGGTGCGCGAGGTCATGGCTGCTGCCCTAAACTACCAGCGGTAAACGAAAAACGGCGTTTCAAAACCTATTTTGGCACGCCCCAGTGATATAACAAGGCCAGTTTGGCGAAATCCGGAGATTCCTGCGAATGAGACGAGCGGTAAATGACCTATTAGGTGCTTATGACAAGCTGATCATGGATCCGGTTCACGGGGCAATTCCGCTATACCGACATGAAATTCAGGTGATTGACCATCCTCTTTTCCAGCGGCTGCGCAACATCTGCCAGAACGATATTCTCAGTTTGGTCTTCCCGGGTGCGACCCACTCCCGCTTCCTGCACAGTATTGGCGTCATGCATGTGGGCTCACGCATGTTCCGCTCAATGATTGACGCCTATCTCCGGGAACGCCAGCTCAGCGAGCAGACCGATCTCAGCCTCAAACAACTTGATGCTATTGATTATCTGGCCAAGACCATTCGCCTTGGGTGCCTGCTTCACGACAGCGGACATTCCAGTTTCTCTCACCAGTTTACCCAGGCACGGCGTATTCGTGAGTTGATGTCTCGGCCCGGCCGGTTTGCGGATTTGTGGGAAGGGGTGGATTATTCTGCCTACCACAGCGCAGAGCCCGAAGAACTCGAGCATGAGCACTATTCAGTAAGGGTTGCCCACGATGTTCTGTCGGCGGTCGATCTGGAAGGCGCTGGCCTGCACGCGCGGGATGTCATTGGTATTATGGAGACCACAGACGTTGCGCCCAGCGAAACATTCTGCCGCCATGCCCGCACATTCTGGGGGTTTATTGCCGGTGAAGACGCAGAGGCGGAATCACTGATCAGCGAGAATATTCCGCGGTTGGTGCTGAACCTGCTTTCCTCCATCGTCTCCGGAGAAATTGATGCCGATCGCGCCGATTATATGTTGCGTGACGGATTCCACTCTTCCGTGACGATTGGAGGGTTCAACCTTGACCATCTTCTCAGCAACCTGCGCTTCGGTTGGGATGAGTCCGAGCCCTGGCTGGGGCTGGCGATTACCCAAAAAGGTTTGGGGGCGCTGGAGGATTTTGTTTACAGCCGCTATCAGATGTATCGCAAGGTATATGCACACAAGACGGCCCTGGGTTTTGACTGGCTCTTGCGAGAAGCCATAAACGAAGTTCTGGAGGACCCGGAGAGTTTTGAATGGATAGACACTTGCCTGAGCAATATGCGCTATTTTGCCGAGCTAACGGACAACTTTTTCTGGGAAGCGTTCCGGAAGGTCGCCCGCCAGCGCCCGAGGAGCTTTTCTTTTTGCATTGTCAACCGGGTGAAGCTGAACCACCTGGATACCCGGGAAGACCTTTCAGTCAGCGGTATTGCCAGCCACAGTGCCTGGCTGGCCGAGGCCATGGAGCTGAACCCGGCCCACGTTGTCACCTGTTCCATGCGAGCACGCTTCTCCAATATTCAGGATAATTTCAACGGCATCAAGGTGCTGATTCGGGATCCGGTTAACCGCACGCGATCTCTGAAAAAAATTACCGATGTCAGTGCCTTTTTCAGTAAGTTCAGCGACGGCACCATTACCCACTTCTATACCCGCCCGGACATCACCAAAAATACCGGGCCAGGAACTATCAGCTAACAGCACTTGCCGTGCAGGCAGACACCAGGCTGCAGGCGCTGTTAAAAGCGCCTTCAACCCGACCCCCGCTGAGCCAGTCGCCCGCAAGACCAATGCCCTGCTCTTGAAACCACAGGTGGCCGGGGTGCCCACCGCCCTCAGAGCGGGCATATAGCCACCGGTGCGTCAGGGCATCGGTAACGGCTACTTCTGTTCCTGTCACTTCCCTCAATGCTGCGATCAGCTCTGTTGCCACCTGTTTTGGCGAGGCGTCGACATTCCGTTCAGTCCATTCAGGGTTTGCATGAAGAACCCACCATACGCCCTTGTCGTCCTGATCCTGGCTTGTCCGTCCCGGTTTGCTGGAGTTGTTCGCTACCCAGAAGAGCACCGGGTGGTCGCAGCGCATTCCCTCGTGGCGGGGCCAGGGGTTTTCTTCAAAATGGGCGGCCACGGCCCAGCATGGCAATACCCGACGTACCGCATCATCAAGCTGTGCTGTCAGTTCCGGCAGGTTACTCTGAGCAAGTAAGTCCCTGGTTTGGGCGGGTGGCGCAGTAATGATGACCTGATCAAATTCGCCCGTCAGCTTCGCGTTTGAATCAGACAGCGCCCAGCCTTTGTCAGTTCGGGCCAGGCTTTCAATGCGAGTTTCCGCAACCACGGTTGCGTGAGCAGAAAGCCCGCGGGAAATTGCGGTCATTCTGGGCGTACCGACATACCGGGGCTCATCCGGGAATGCCTGCCACTGGCCCTCTTTATCCTGGAAGCCGAACCGGCCATTCCAGACAGCAAAGCTGCTGTCGCCGGCAAACTCGGTGAGAAACGGCAGGAACTCAGGATTGCGGGAGGTGAAATACTGCGCACCCATGTCCACCGAGCCATCGGCGACCCGTTTCGCCGCCAGCCTGCCGCCCGGGCCTCGACTTTTTTCAAACACTGTCACATTGTGACCTTGCTGTTTCAGTTTAATGGCTGCAGTCAGGCCTGCGAGGCCTGAACCAACAATCGCTATGCGGCGTATATCATTAGTATGAAATGTCTCATTAAACATGGTTTATGGTGCATCCAAGTTCGGTGGTCAGAGCGTACAAACCGTCAAGCGAAAGGGCCCGGGCTTTTTGAAAGCTTTGCCGAAGACCTCGCTGTTCCGGTTCAATTCAGAGAAAAAGGGCTTTCAAGGTATGACCCGAGTGCAAAACTGGTTTATCAACATTTTGAGGTGGTTCGATTCCGATGCCGGTTCGGATCACTTAGACGTAACCTCCCGCTCCTTTAATTTTGTGCGTGTCATTCCGTTTCTGGCGCTACACCTGACATGTTTGCTTGCGTTTTATACTGGTGTCAGCGCGTTTGCGGCCGGGTTCGCCTTCTTCTTTTTTGTTGTAAGGATGTTTGCCATTACCGGATTCTACCACCGGTACTTTGCACACAAGACGTTCAAAACAAGCCGCCCAGCCCAATTTATGTTTGCAGTGCTCGGCGCCAGTGCCGCTCAGCGCGGCCCTCTGTGGTGGGCTGCGCATCACAGGCATCACCATCAGCATTCCGACCGGGAACAGGATCTTCACTCCCCCCACCAAGGCGGTTTCTGGTGGTCTCACATGGGCTGGTTTACCTGCGACGCCGGCTTCGCCACCGACGAGCGACGCATACGCGACTGGCTTAAATTTCCCGAGCTCAAGCTTATCAATCGTTTTGACGCGCTGATTCCGGCCGGTGCAGCTATTCTGATTTACAGTCTGGGTGAAGCGCTTGCAGCCTGGGCGCCGGGGCTGGGCACCAATGGTTTACAGATGCTGACATGGGGCTTTTTCATCTCCACTGTCGCGCTGTTCCACGCCACGGTTTCCATTAACTCGCTCTCCCATGTTTGGGGCAAGCGTCGTTTTGAAACCTCAGACAACAGTCGCAACAACTTCTGGCTGGCGATTCTGACCCTCGGTGAAGGCTGGCACAACAATCATCACCGCTGGCCCCAATCTGTCCGACAGGGATTTCGCTGGTACGAGATCGATATGACCTGGTACGGACTCTGGGTACTGTCGAAATTGGGCATAATCTGGGAGCTAAACCCGATACCTAAGAATATTCAGGAAGAAACCCGCCAACTTGACCAAATGAGAAGGGCGCAGAAATGAAAGCTGCCGCGACTATTGAAGTGGGCCACCCGAATTCGGCCGTTCCTGCCACGCTGGCACAATTCAAAGTTTTGTTTAACGAGCTGGATAAAGGCAATCTTAAAAAGCTACCCGCAGTTTATAGTGAGGACATCCGGTTTCAGGATCCGCTTGGCGCTGTGGTAGGTCTCGATGCATTAACCCATTACTTTGCAGGGGCTTACGCCAACGTCATTTCCTGTCACTTCGCTTTTGAAGATGCTGTGGTTCAGGACAGTTTTGCCAGCATTCCCTGGGTGATGCATTTGCGGCACAAGCGGATTCTCGGTGGGCGTGAGATACAGGTAGCCGGCATCAGCCACCTCAAGGTCAAAGACGGAAAAATCTGTTACCACCGTGATTATTTTGATGCCGGCCAGCTATTGTATGAAAACCTGCCGGTGGTCGGTAGCGTTATCCGCTGGGTGAAGGGCTACGCAGGATGAGCGAGCGCATGAATACCATATCCAATATCTGGATCACCGGCGCCAGTTCCGGCATTGGTGAATCCGTAACCCGTGCTCTGATTCGGGGCGGGCACCGACTCGTTATTACCGGGCGTCGTACCGAACCCTTGGAGCAAATAACGTCCCTCGCACCGGAACGCATCACACTGGCCGTGGCAGATACAACCAGCAAGGACGATCTGCAATCGATTGCGCCATTACTCGAATCCCAGGGTGATCTGAACATAGCCATTCTCAACGCTGGTACTTGCGAGTATCTCGATATCACGGATTACAGCAGTGATGTGATCGCCAAGAACATAGAGACCAATGTAATCGGAACCGCCCGCTGTGTTGAGATCGCCCTGCCCGCATTGCGCCGCACCCGTGCGAAGGGGTTACCCGCCACTCTGGTTATCGTAGGCTCGTCTGCCTGGTGGTTCCCCTTCGCCCGTGCGGAAGGCTACGGCGCTTCAAAAGCTGCACTGGCCTACTTTGCACAGAGCTTGCGCGCAGATCTTGCTGTCGAAGGTATTGACGTGGTTCTGGTCTCTCCTGGCTTTGTGAAGACGCCACTGACCGAGCGCAACGATTTCCCTATGCCGTTTCTGGTAACTGCTGAGGATGCCGCCGAGCGTATTGTCAGCGGCCTTGCCAAGGGCCATAACGAAATCGCCTTCCCGAAACGTTTTACATGGATTCTGAAATGTCTGGGTGCCCTACCCCAGTCTCTGATTGACCGTATGGCCGCCTCCATGGCCCGCAAAAGCTCCAGCGAACAGGAAACAAAGGAATGAGCAACGAACGTCAGCGTATTGCTGTTATCGGCGCCGGTGTCTCCGGCCTCACGGCAGCATGGCTTCTCGCTGAAAAGCACGATGTCGAAGTCTTTGAAGCCGGCGATTACGCCGGTGGCCATACCAACACCGAGTATGTGGAGGCAGGTGGGCGTACCTGGCCGGTTAACACCGGTTTTATCGTATTCAATGACTGGACATACCCAAACTTCATGCGCCTGATGGAGCGCCTCGGCGTGCCTTCAGAAGTCAGTGACATGAGCTTCAGTGTGGATTCCGGCACAACCGGCCTGCAATACAACGGAACCAACCTGAACACCCTTTTCGCTCAGCGTAAAAACCTGCTGAATCTGCCTTTCCTGAACATGGTGCGGGAGATCCTGAGGTTCAACAAAGAAACCCGCGCGGATATGGCGGACGGCAAAATCCGGAGCACGGAAACGCTGGGTGAGTACCTGAACCGCAACCGCTATTCCCGATACTTCAGAAACCACTATATTGTACCCATGGGGGCAGCAATATGGTCGGCGCCGGAAATTGTGCTTGAGCAGTTTCCGATACGTTTTTTCCTGCAGTTCTTCAATAATCACGGCATGCTGTCGGTAGACGATCGCCCGACCTGGCGTGTGATTTCCGGTGGTTCTGCACAGTACGTCACGGCCATGATGGAACGACTCGGGGATTGCACCCATCTGAACACGCCAGTGCAAGCCGTGAGCCGAAGTGAGAATGGCGTTACAGTAACCGCTGAGGGTCAGACCCACGAGTTCGATCAGGTCATATTTGGCTGCCACAGCGACCAGGCACTGGCCATGCTCGCCGACCCCAGCGACCGGGAACGTGAAATCCTGGGTGCCATCCCCTATCAGAAAAACGATGTAATACTGCACACAGACAGCAGTGTGCTGCCAGAAAACCGGAGAGCCTGGGCTGCGTGGAACTACTTCATCCCGAAGCACAGCACCGAGCCGGTTTCTGTTACCTACAACATGAACACTCTGCAGAATTTCCACAATGCACCGGAGACTTTCTGCGTCACCCTGAACCGCAGTCATGACATTGCCCCAGGCAAGGTGATCAAGCGTTTCAGCTACGCTCACCCGGTGTTCACGCTCGATGCGGTCGAGGCTCAGGAGCGTTACGAGGAAATCGGTAACAATAACCGTACGCACTATTGCGGCGCCTACTGGTTCAATGGCTTCCATGAAGATGGCGTGCGCAGTGCGCTGCGGGTAGCCAGTGATTTTGGCGTGGAGCTCTGATAATGAGCAGCCAATGGCTCCAAGGCTCAATCCGGCACCGGCGCCTGTATCCCGTTCGGCATGAGTTTGAATACCACACGGGCATGCTGGCGCTGGATACGGACGAGTGGCACCAGGTCGCCAACGTAAGCCCGTTCTTTTCCCTGGAACGCTTCAACTGGATGTCCCTCAAGCGTAAAGACTATTTCCGGCCCGAAGCCGGTGATCTGTCAGAAGCGGTGCGCGAACAGGTCGAAGCAGCAACTGGCTGGCGCCCTGACGGACCAGTAGAACTGATCACCCACCCCCGTTATGCCGGCTACGTGTTCAATCCGGTCAGCTTTTACTTCTGTTACCGCAACGGTGAAAGTGGCTCCAGTGGTTACGTACCGGCCGTGATAGTAGCGCAGATTACCAACACGCCCTGGCATGAACGCCATGTCTACTGCCTGGAAACCACAGGCAGCAAGGCCAACTCTGCTGGCTGGCGCACCGAACAGTTCGGGTTCACCAAACGCTTTCATGTTTCGCCGTTCAACGCCATGGCGCAGCACTACGAGTGGACATTCAGTTTCCGCGGACCGGAGCTGAGAATTCACATGAACGTGCTGGAGGAAGGCAAAAAACATTTTGATGCCACTCTTGTAGTCCAGAGAACACCGCTCACACGTAAAACACTCCATAGAAGTTTGCGCCAGTTCCCCGTGGAAGCGCTCAAGGTTGCTGCCGGTATCTACTGGCATGCCATCAAGCTGAAACTCAAGGGCGCCCCATTCTACACACACCCGGACAAGCTGGCTGAAAGTGATCCGGCTCACCGGCTGGGAAGCAGCGACCAGGGCTTGGATGTAACCAGCGTTGACGATTCAAACAAGACTCGAGGAAAGGTAAGCTCATGGAGAACATGAACACATCGGCCGATCGTATTGCCAACTCGCAGGAACGCGCGTCCCTGGTTAGCCGGGTTGCCAGAAACCTGGTCATCCAGCAGCTCCGACAGCTGGGCGAAGGTGCTCTCACCATCCGGGAACCCGGCATGGACGATCTGGTGTTTGGTGATG
Source organism: Marinobacter antarcticus (assembly GCF_900142385.1). Classification (NCBI taxonomy): domain Bacteria; kingdom Pseudomonadati; phylum Pseudomonadota; class Gammaproteobacteria; order Pseudomonadales; family Marinobacteraceae; genus Marinobacter; species Marinobacter antarcticus. The sequence goes on along the minus strand of NZ_FRAQ01000001.1, from coordinate 2,399,443 downwards.
GCAACACCGATCATCAGCCTGCGGAGCTGATTATTCATGATCAGAGTACATGGCGGGACTTGCTAACTGGAGGTAGCGTAGGCGCGGCCGAAGCCTACGTTGCCGGTGACTGGTCGTCACCCGATCTGGTTGCCCTGCTCCGGTTCTTTACCCGCAATATCGACCGGATGAACGAGTTCGAGGATCGGTTCAGCTGGGTAACCAAGCCCGCTTTGAAAGGGTTGCACTGGCTTAACCGAAACACCAAAGACGGCTCGAGAAAGAATATCAGCGCCCATTATGATCTTGGCAACGATCTGTTCGAAACCTTCCTCGATCCAACCATGATGTATTCCTCCGCCATTTATCCCAATGAGGAATCAACGCTTGAAGAAGCCGCCGTTCACAAGCTGGACACCATTTGCCAGAAACTGGACTTGCAGCCAGGCGACCGGGTAATCGAGATCGGAACCGGCTGGGGTGGCTTTGCCATACACGCGGCTAAACACTATGGCTGCCACGTAACCACCACCACAATCTCAAAAGAGCAGTTGGAGCTTGCGCAGGACCGTGTTATCAGTGAGGGCCTGGAGAACAGGATTACCCTGCTGTTTGATGATTATCGGGATCTTGCTGGTCAGTTCGACAAACTGGTTTCCATCGAAATGATTGAAGCCGTGGGGCCTCAATTTCTGGACAGTTACTTCAACCAGATAAATACCTTGCTGAAGCCTGAGGGCCTTGCCCTCGTTCAGGCCATTAACATGCCGGAACAACGCTACCAGCGCGCGCTCAAAAACGTGGACTTTATCCAGCGTTTTATCTTTCCGGGAAGTTTTATTCCATCCTTTGGCGCCATCCTGGAATCGGTACGTAACCAGTCAAACCTGGTTCTGGCCCATTCAGAAGACACGGGTTTTCATTACGCCCGCACGCTCCGCGACTGGTGTGATCGTTTTATGGCCAACCGCGAACAGCTCGAGTCCAAGGGATATGATCAGGCGTTTCGCAGGCTCTGGCACTTCTACTTTGCCTATTGCGAAGCAGGGTTCAGTGAACGTGCCATCGGCGTATCGCAGCTGGTGTTCGCCAAGCCCGGTAACAAGCGGCGGAACATACTGAGTGTATGATCACTTCAGAAACAGCCCGTAATATACTGAATTTTATACTTTTCCAGATCGGGTGGTTCGCCTGCGTGGCCTACCCCGACCTGCTGGGCCCGCTATTGGTTCTTGCATTCCTGCTCATCCATTTTGTTTTTGTGAGCCAGAATCGTTTTACAGAGCTTCAGTTTATCGGACTGGGAACGGTTGTCGGTGCTGTGCTAGACGGGCTCTGGTTCCGGCTTGGCGTACTGGACGACGGTAGCGGTGCAGTGCTGATTACTCCGCCTTGGATTGTCGCTATCTGGGCTATTTTCATGACCACCCTCAGCCACTCTCTGAACTGGATCAGTCGCAAGGTGTGGCTGGCTTTTCTGTTTGCCCCCATCGCCGGCCCTTTCACCTATTGGTCAGCAAGCAAAATAGGTGTCGTTGAACTGCCGGAACTGGTTCCCTCACTCATAGCTCTGGCTCTTGGTTGGCTGGTGGTGTTTCCATTACTGCTATTTGCCCGTAAATCGCTTTATCCGGAGCTGACCTAATGAATCGCCGTCCCTGGTTTTTGTCGGCAACGTTTGCCATAGCAGCTATTGCAACGCCTGTGTCTGCCGAGATATTTCAGTTTACCGGGGCTGCGGAAAGCAGCGATGGGAAAGCACTCTATGAGGAGCGGCACCAAATCGAGGGCTCCTGTGATAACGACGTGTTCCGGCCAATTGAACATAGGGTAACCTATGTTCAATTGGCTGAAGGCAATGCAGAAGCCTTCGCCGAAAAGAAACTCGATTACAGCTCGTCCTCTATTCGCCCGAGGGTGAATTATCAGCAACCGGATTTTGACGAGTCGCTGGACATCACCTACCCGGATTCCGGCTCTGTCGCAGTGGCATGGAAGCAGCCCGGGGGCGACATAAAGCGTTCAACGGTAGAGATTTCCAATAACCTGGCGGTGGATGCCGGCTTTGATAATTTGGTGCGACGGAACTGGGACAAGGTTGTCAGCGGCGAATCCGTAAAGTTCCGGTTTCTGGCGCCGACCCGGGGAACGGATTACGCCTTTATTCTAGAGCCGGCACAGAGCCAGGTTGTGAATGCCGATCACGTCGTGCAAATCCGCCCGGACAGCGTTTTACTGAAATTCCTCGTGGATCCCATCATCCTCGGCTACAACAGTGAAGGTGCGCTCACGGCCTATTCAGGCCTCACCAACGTGCGTGAGAATGCCGAGCAGAACTACACAGCAACCATCCGCTATACAGTAAGCACCTACCCGGAATGTAAGCTGACCCTCTGAAACAGTCCCCTTCGGAGAGGCAATTCAACGGTTTCAATGTGTTAAACTCCTGCGGCAACCAACGCCGGAGAGTGTTCAGCCATGATGTTTGTATCTTTTAACGTCAACAGTATCCGTACCCGCCTGCACCAGATTGAAGCCCTGATTGAAAGCCACAATCCAGATGTCATAGGCATCCAAGAAACCAAAGTACGAGACGAAGAGTTTCCGGTTGAGGCCATTCGTGAACTGGGTTACCACGTACACTTTCACGGCCAGAAAACCCACTATGGTGTTGCGCTGCTTTCCCGAGAGGAGCCAGAACTGGTTCTTAATGGCTACCCCGGAGATCCCGAAGACGCACAACGCCGCCTGATTACCGGGCAGTTCATCGTAAACGGCCAAAAACTTACGGTGATCAACGGCTATTTTCCTCAAGGCGAAAGCCGGGGCCACCCGGTAAAATTCCCTGCCAAAGAGAAGTTCTACGCTAATCTGATGAGCTACCTTGATGAGCTAAAAATACAGGGCAGCCACGTGCTGGTCATGGGCGACATGAACATCGCGCCCACAGACAAAGATGTAGGAATAGGCCCAGACAATGCCAAGCGCTGGCTGCGCACCGGGAAGTGCGCCTTCCTTCCTGAAGAGCGGGAATGGCTGAGCCAGATTAAAAGCCGGGGCTATACTGATGTTTTCCGATATCTTCACCCGGAAGATGCACAAACATTCAGCTGGTTTGATTACCGCAGCAAAGGCTTTGATAAAGACCCTAAGCGTGGTCTGCGCATCGACCTGATTATGGCCAGTGACAGCCTGTTACCCAAAGCACGCGAAGCGGGAGTGTCCCTGGGTTTTCGCGGGATGGAGCGGCCATCCGATCACTGCCCGGTGTGGGCAAACTTTGAACTCTGAGAGCAAACCAGGCGCGATATGACAAAAATAAAAACCCGCGACCGCATTCTCAATGCCAGCCTGTCGCTGTTCAACAAACTGGGTGAGCCAAATGTGACGACCCTTCTCATTTCGGATGAACTGGATATCAGCCCGGGCAACCTGTATTACCATTTCAGAAGTAAGGGCGACATCGTCGAAGAGCTGTTTACAGCGTTTGAAGCGGAAATGCTGGATTTGCTAGCGGTTCCGGAAGACGTGGATATCAGCCTGGATCAGCAAAGCTTTTTCCTGCATCTGCTGTTTGAAGGCGTGGCCCGTTATCGATTTTTGTATCAGGATCTGGTGAACGTGCTATCTCGTTACGAGCGTTTGCAGGTACGCTTCAGGCGGATTCTGAAAAATAAAACCGGGGCATTCCGGAGCATTTGCGAAAGCCTGCGACGCCAGAATATGATGCTGATCGAGCAGGAAGAGCTGGATTCATTGTGTGAGCAGCTCACCCTGACCGCTTGTTACTGGAGCGCCTTTGACACCCTGTCTCACCTTGATGACCGGGAATCTGTGGATCCCGGCCGCGGTGTTTACCAGATGATGCACCTGATGCTGCCATACTTTGCACCGGAAGAGCAGGAGCACGCGAAACTGGTCAGCCGGGGCTATCTGTAACTACTCTTCTTCATCCCGACTGCTGCGCTCTCGGAGCGCTGACAATTCCGCTTCAAGGGCTTCTATTCTATGTTCGAGCCCCTCGATGTCTTCCCTGCGGTGAATACCGAGCCGGCGTAAAGCTCCAGAGACGCGTTCATCAAACAGATGCTCAAGTCGGTCCCAGGTCCCGGTTGCTCGCTCACGAACACCCTCAACGCGACCTTCTACTGAGCGGATCTGCTTCTCAACCGCACCGCGGGTTCTACTCTCAAGCTGCTCACCTTCCTGAACCAGGCGTTCGAAAAACTTGCCGGTATCCTCCTCCGCCTTGGTATAGGCTCCCAGGCCAGCAAGCCATATCTGACGGGCCGAACCCTTTATCTTTGCAGCCAACTGCGGATCGTCTTCGGGCTTCTTGTCATTCTCATCAGACATGTAACAACCTCTGGGATTAGATACTGCATTTGGAGTGCTATTGTATTACAGCTCGCGGCCGATTTCAGTCGGCCTGAAAGCCGCATAACCAATGGCTGCAGTATAAAAGCGGGTTCCATATGAAAAAATGTTTTCAAATTGACGGGCCTTGAGCTTGAAGTGTTCAAATTATAGTCAATACTTATTCATACCGGAGTCTCTGCTGACGCCGGTTTGTCTGGAAGTCTTTCATGGATACTACTCGCACGCCTCTGCCCGGCATTCCAGCCGGGCTTTTTTTTGGTATTATTGCCCATACTTATAAGCTTATTCCAAAACAAGATTTTGGATTTGGGATTTGGGTACCATTGGAATGTAAGTTCGCATACCTCACCTGAGACGGCGTATTGGAGGATTTTCTGAATGATAGATATTGCCTGGAGTAGCTTTACTCCTTGGTCAGCACTTGCCGGCGGCGTGCTGGTAGGCCTCGCTGCCGCGAGTTTTCTTCTGCTCAATGGAAGGATTGCCGGAATCAGCGGAATTCTGGGCGGCCTGCTCGCCCCCTCTGCCGGCGACATAAGCTGGCGAATTGCCTTTCTGGCCGGACTTCTCGGAGCACCGGCTCTTTGGATGCTGGTCGCGCAGCTACCGCCCATTGAAATAGAGGCGGGATACCCTGCGCTGATTATCGCGGGCCTTCTTGTAGGGATAGGCACTCGCTACGGCTCCGGCTGCACAAGTGGCCACGGCGTTTGTGGTCTGTCGCGGTTTTCACCCCGATCATTAGCAGCAACCCTGAGCTTTATGTTCGCCGGGTTTGTGACTGTTTTCATTATCCGACATGTGCTGGGAGTGTAATACCATGAAATCTGCTATCGCCTCGTTGTTTGCAGGCTTGCTGTTTGGCCTTGGCCTTATTGTTTCCGGCATGGCAAACCCGGAGAAAGTTCTTGGGTTCCTCGATATTGCCGGCCTCTGGGATCCCTCGCTCGCATTCGTAATGGGAGGCGCGATTATCGTCGGCCTTCTGGCATTTACCGTGGCCCGTAAAAGAACCCTTTCATTTCTTGGTTTCAACATGAAAGTGCCGGGGCATTCCCATATCGACAAGCGTCTGGTGATCGGTGGCCTGTTGTTCGGCATTGGTTGGGGGATTGCCGGTATCTGCCCCGGGCCGGGCCTGGTGGCTCTGGGAGCGGGGGAAATAAAAGCCGTTGTATTCGTGGCTTCCATGGTGGCTGGCATGGGTATATTCGAACTGATTGAGCGCCGAAGATCTGGCGCCCGACCTGATGGTTCGGGCAGCGGCTGGAGCATAACGGCTCAAGAGTGAGCTTATTGAAGGTGTAGCATTCTGACAGTCGCCATCGCCTATGAGATGATGGCGTTGCATTTTTACCGAATCCGGAGAATAACCCCATGGATATCCGAAAGATTGATGACACAATTTCCGTCTCTCCTCAGATCACCTACGGAGATGTGGCAGAGGCCGCCAGGCTTGGCTTCAGAACACTGGTTGCGAACCGCCCGGATCATGAAGAGTTTGGTCAGCCCGCAATGGCTGACATTGAAGCTGCCGCTCGGGAAAACGGCATGACATGGGTTTACATGCCCGTTGAATCCGGAAATGTGACTGACGCAGACGTTGATCGCTTTGGGGCAATGATCCGGGATTCCGAAAAGCCCGTATTGGCTTTTTGCCGGACAGGAACCCGATGCACTATGCTTTGGGCTCTGAACGCTGCCCGTACCACTCCCGCACGGGAACTTCTCAGCAAAGCCAGCAGTGCCGGCTACGATATGAGCGGCCTCGCTCCGCGTATGGCGCAACAGTCCGAGAACCAGAAATAGCCGCTTTGCTTCAAACGATCAACGCTTAGGATCCACCTTCCCATGCAATACAAAGGTTCAGAGAACTTCCGGCACAACCAACCGGAAAGGGTTGGCGTGCTGGTAACCAATCTTGGTACGCCAGATGCCCCGACCCCTTCAGCTTTACGACGTTATCTGGCGGAGTTTCTCTCCGATCCGAGGGTTGTTGAGTTACCGCGCCCTCTGTGGTGGCTGATATTGCATGGCATCATCCTCCGTATCCGCCCCAAGCGCAGTGCAGCGGCGTATGCGAGCGTGTGGCAGCCTGAGGGCTCGCCACTGCTGATCCATACTGCACAGCAAGCTGAGGGCATTCGGGAAGTTCTGAAGAAGAAGTATGGCCCCGACATAGTCGTAGGTTTTGCCATGCGTTACGGCAACCCGTCCATTCCGAGGGTACTTGATGAAATGCAGCAACAGGGCGTCAGAAAGCTGGTGGTGCTGCCGCTTTACCCACAGTATTCCGCGTCTACATCGGCATCTACCTTCGATGCGATAGCCAAAAACTTCTCGGTACGCCGGTGGTTACCGGACCTGCGCTTTATCTCCCATTACCCGGACTACCCACCCTATATTGAGGCGATGGCCCGGCATATTGAGAGCCATTGGTCGAACCACGGCCGTAACCAGAAGCTGGTTCTGTCCTACCACGGGGTGCCGCTGAAATATTTGACCAAGGGCGACCCATACCACTGCGAGTGCCATAAAACATCGAGACTTCTGGCAGAGCGGCTTGGACTGACAAAAGCGGAGTACATGACCACCTTCCAGTCCCGTTTTGGCAAGGAAGAATGGCTCAAGCCCTATACTGACGAAACGCTTAAAGCGCTTCCAGGGCAAAACGTTAAGTCTATCGATGTTTTCTGCCCGGGCTTTTCGTCTGACTGCCTGGAAACCATTGAAGAAATTGATGAAGAAAACCGAGGGTACTTTATGGAAGCCGGTGGCGAAGGGTTCAGCTACATAACCGCGCTGAACGCGACACCCGGGCATATTGATGCTCTGATACAATTGATAGAAGAAAACCTTCAGGGCTGGCAGTTTCCGGACAATCAACCAGAAACACTGGCCTATCGCCAGAAGCTTGCGGACGAGCAAAAAGACGCGATCTACCCCGACCGCAAGCTTTGAGGCAAAAGGCTACGCTCACTTGGTGAGCTCCATTTTGGGTGTAGTTCTGAGTTAACCAGCAAGGAGGACCCCAAATGTCGATAACGTCAGAAACACAATTATCTAAAGATGTATCAGGCTGGCTCGATCCAACATTGGACTCTGTTCGTGGGACGGAAACGCCCAAGGATCCGAACAAAGGCTACATCGCCTTGCTTGGATGGAGCTTAAATGCGGTAAAAGCCGCGCAGAAGTTTGACCGGCGCTATATTGTGGTTGCTCCGAATTGGGCGGCGGATTTCTGTACTGCAAACAAGATACCGTTCATCCCATGGGATTTTACCCGTCTGAACGATCGGTCCCACGATATTGCAGAAAAGCTGAAGGCGGAAGGCGTTGATATAGCACTACCGCTGTTTGAGGAAACCGTCGAGTGGTCAGGTGCGATCAACTCCGTCCTACTCGACAGCCCTCATATGTATGGCCAGTCTATTCTGTTTCGTGACAAGTCTCTGATGAAGCGACGTGCACAGCTGGGCGGTATTCGCGTCGGGATTTTTGAGGAGGCTTACAAGAAAGAGGACATCGTCCGCTTCATGAAGCGCGTCAACCAGACACTGCTCCACCTTGATGGTGACCCGGACGACCCGATTCACGTCAAGGCGTTCGACAAAGCCGGTTGCCTCGGCCACCGAATGATTCGAAAGATAGAAGACATTGACGCCATTCCGGCGGAAGAATACCCCCTGCTGATGGAAAGTCACCTGGATGGCTGGGAGTTTGCTGTCGAGGCATGGATCCACGACGGGAAAATCAAGTTCCTTAATATCTCCGAATACGTAACGCTGGGCTACTCGGTGTTCGTCCCCGCCACCAAGGAACTTGAGAGCTGGCGCAACGCGATCACCAAGCAGATCGAGCTGCTGATCAAAACCTTCGACATCAAGTTCGGCTTTATTCATCCCGAGTACTTCGTTACTGCTGACGGCGCAATGTACTTTGGCGAAGTTGCGTATCGTCCGCCGGGGTTCAAGGCGTTCGAGCTTATTGAGAGAGCTTACGGATTCAGCGCCTATCAGGCATCCATGTTGGTGTTTGATCCCAAAAGCACCAAAGAGGAGGTAGATAATTTCTTCCCTCGTGAGGTGGTCGACGCGAAGGGCTACGCAGGTTGCTTCGGTGTGTACCCAAAACGTCGTGTGGTCAGCAGGCTGGAAATGCCCAAAGAAACGATTGAGCACCCCTACTTCGAGTCTCACGAACTGGTCCCGCCGACAGAAGAGACGGTTCCAGAACGCTCAGCCTTCGGAACGCACTGGGGCCTGATCTTCTTCTTTGGTGACGACCCCATCAAGATGCGGGACCTGTTGAAAGCCCAGGAAGATCTGGACTTCTACGTTTAGAGGTTCTGTTCAGCTAGAGGTTTTGGCCATCGCGGCGATAGATTTGGCATGGAACGCCGCAGCATCGGACGCGGCCGCACATCCGGGGTCCTCCGCCAGGACGTTAAGCGCGCCCACTGGTTTCCCGGCGAGCGCCTCAACCACCGCATAGGCGCTGTCGGCCAATGCCTTCGCGTTGTAGCCGCCTTCCAGCATCATTACCAGGCGGCCATCACAAAGCTCGTCGGCCAGGGCGCTCATACGCTGGGTGACGGCGGCATAGCCGGTCTCGTCCATAGCGCAGACCATGTCGAGGTAGTGACAGTCGAAGCCAGTGGATATAAGCAGAAGTTCGGGCTGGAATGCGCGCGCCGCCGGGCGCACCACCTGCTCGAACACTTCCACTAGCGCGGCGTTGCCAAAACCCGTGGGCAGTGGCACGTTGAGATGGTAACCGATGCCCGCTCCAGATCCGGTTTCAGCCAACAGGCCGGAGCCCGGATAGAACGGTGCCGCGCAGTGGCTATCGACCACCAGCACGCTGGGGTCGTCATAGAAAATGGCCTGGGTGCCGTTGCCGTGATGCATGTCCCAGTCCCATATCATGACGCGGTCGAAGCCAAGCGCTTTGCGTGCATGCGCCGCGGCGACCGCCAGATTGTTATACAGACAAAACCCCCGGGCACGGTCAGCCGGGGCATGGTGGCCCGGCGGGCGCACGATACAGAACGCGCGCCGGGCTTCACCGGCGGCGATAACTTCGATCGCGCTGATCCCGGAGCCGGCTGCCAGGCGGGCCGCTGTCACGCTGCCCGGAGATACGGCGGTCGTGTCCTTGGACAGCCAGCCGGATTGACCGTCCAGCGATTCGATATGGGCCACATAGGCCGCGTCATGCGACCTCTCGAGCTGGGTGGCGCTGGCCGGAGTCGGCAGCATCCAGCGCACGCCGTCGACGGGTTCGAGAAGCAGCCGATCGACGATGGCTGTCAGGCGCTCCGGACGTTCCGGATGGCTATAGGTGTCCAGGTTACTGTTGGGATATTGCAGCTCAATCATCGCCTTGACGTCATCTGTCCATTCGGGATGGTCAGGATCCCAGCCGTGTGGATTGTGACCGAGCATGCGGAAGTCGTAATAGATCAATACGGTCGTTGTCATAGCGGTCATCCAGGAGATAATGTTTTGCTCTGCCCATCTCAACAACGTCGATTATACTGAGATAGGCACATGCCGACATAGAGCCATAGCTGAGTGGGCATGTTATGACCGAGTCTATTGTAGAAATCCGTGAACATGAAATACCAGTCAACCTGGTCAACCCAGAGAACCGGTCAATTGAGGGTATTTGTTATTAAGGGAGGTCGTCAAAGAAAGAAATAAGATATTGATTTTATGGAAAAATGGCGGTGGGCCAGGCCACCAAAACGACTTATAAGCTACTGATAACAATGCCATTTTTAAGAAACAACCCTTGCCCCGCCTAGTCTGTGCCTATCAACCTTGTAATATGTTGTTGCATGCTTTAGTCTCCAATAATATCATTTTGGATAGTTAGGATGGCAGGACAAACCCTGCTAGTTAGAAATCCCTAGCCCGGATTCTAACCCCTCAGGAGACGACAGCATGCCCATTAAAACTAGGGAATTGAGCGCCACCGAAGTCAGGCGTTTAACCTATTCAGTCAGTAAGACAACCGGCAAAGAATATCCCGCCCTTCACTCAGTGGGTGGCGTTGCTGGCCTGCTGCTGCAAGTCACACCGACCGGCGCAAAGTCGTGGATATATCGTACCCGTATCGGCACCAAGCGCCGCTCTATTGGCTTGGGTGGCTTCCCTGATGTGACCTTAGCCCAGGCTAGGGACAAGGCCAGAGAAACACGCGACAAGATCGCTGATGGTATCGACCCAGTGGAGGAACGGCAGACAAAACGCCGGGATCTGCTGGCGGCTAAACTCAGCACCATGACCTTTGCTGATGCAATGGCCGACTATATCAAGATGAAATCCACGGAGTTCAGGAACCCACGCCAGGAACAGCAATGGACAAACAGCCTCACTACCTACGCCCTGCCCCATATCGGCAAAGTTCCGGTGCGTGATATTGAGTTACCCCACATTAAGGCCGTACTGGATCCGATCTGGCAGACGAAAACCGAAACGGCAAACCGAGTTCGCGCCCGTATGGAAAACATATTGGGATGGTCTGCTGTGCATGGCTACCGCTCCAACGAGAACCCGGCCAAGTGGCAAGGCTACCTAGATGAGGTTTACCCCTCACCGGAGAAGATCAAAAAGAAAGGCCACCATGCCGCGCTATCTGTGGATGCCCTGCCCGGATTTATGACGGATCTGCAAAAGCGTACCGGGACAGCTTCCCGAGCAATGGAGTTCCTGATTCTGACCGCCAGCCGGACAAATGAAGTCATTGGAGATAAGCGTATAGGTAAGCCGGGCATAACCTGGCAGGAGATCGACCTACAGGCCAAGGTGTGGACAGTGCCAGCCGACCGCATGAAGTCAGGCAAGGCACACAAAGTGCCGCTAACTGATGCCGCCATGGATCTGATAAACAGCATGGAGCCTGGCGCACCTGATGCCCTGCTATTTGCCGGCCCGAAGGGTGATATACCGTCCAATAACTTTCTTTCTGCGCTACTGAAACGCATGGATCAACCCGTAACCGCGCACGGCTTCCGCTCCACGTTCAAGGATTGGGCTAGAGAGCGCACAGCCTACGCTGATGAGGTATCGGAACTTGCCCTTGCCCACGTTAACAGTGACGCCACACGCGCCGCCTACGCCCGCTCAGAGCTACTAGACAAGCGCCGCCAGCTAATGGGCGACTGGGAACAATACTGCTACCACGGCAAGGCTAGAGAGGAAGGCGGCAAGGTTGTATCTATTGGTGGGGGGAATTGATATTCGTGTTATATAAAACGCTTGCGTTATAACAGGCGCATGATGTAGCATTCAATTAGTAGCTACATAACGCTACTACAAATTGCAGCTTGAGTGAGAGTAGGTTTCAGGGTTAGGCATTGGCAGGCGTTCAATGTTTAAACTCTCCGGCAGGAGCCGGTGCCAGGGCAGAAAACCGGGGTAACTCGTAAAGGTGACGGGTGTTCATCGGCTATGCGGAAATCATTAAATTGATTCGCAGCCGGTGTCCCCGTCATTTTTTTATGCGGCATTGGTTGCGAGAGGTTCCGACATGACCAACGCAACTAAAGACCTGAAAACGCTTTTCCTCTCAGATAAAGACTTAGCCAACCGGTATTCCATCCACCGCGTCACCCCTTGGCGCTGGGTTAGGGATGGCAAACTACCTGCCCCCATTAAGATCAACGGCTCCACAAGGTGGAAGCTCTCAGACATTGAAGCCTGGGAAGTTGAACAGGAGGCGACAGCATGAGCCGCACTCCAGGAAAATTCTATAATCATTCCACAAAAACGGAATATATCGCCCTGTCCCGCGTAGCTGAAGTGGTGGGTGTACCGGCTTCCGTCATAACTGACGCCATAAGCAACGGATCGTTACCTGTTCAGGAGATATCTGGTTGCCGCTGCATTGCTGTGGTTGACCTCTTTAAGTTTACGGATGAGGGGGGCGCGGTATGAGGCAGCCAATCAGCCAAAAAGAGGCACTTTGTCATAACGTCCGATCCGCCCGAGCCGATGGTGGGCATGGTGGATTGCCTAGCAGGCGGAAGATGCGCCGTATCTTCGCAGCACTTGAACGAAAGCAACAGAAGAAAGACCGGAAGGCTGCAAAACGGAGGGGCGAATAATGGATGATCTACAAAGAACGTCCCCTGCCGGGCAGCAAGGGGACACATTCCAAAGCGGGCAAGCTCAGTATAGCATTATTGGTCAGAAATCAGCCAATAAGCTGCTGACCAATTACCCGTGCTGCTTCCTTGCTCATAACCAAAAATACCCCGCTGGCGCTGACGCTAAAAACTGGCAGAACAACCCGCGCCGCGCTGATGAATGGCGGGCCGGTACTGGTATCGGCATTATTTGCGGAATGCCCGCGCCCGATGAATGGAGCACTCAGGGGCTTGATGTTGATACACCACATCCGGGGATGGCTGCTGACCTGCTGGCTTTCATCCGGCCACTGCTGGCAAAGCGTACCGGCGAAAAGCTGATAAGAGTGGGTAACGCGCCTAAATTTCTGATTCCGTACAAAACGAGAGCGCCACAAAGTAAACAGCTATCGCCCGAAGTCTTCCCGATTGCGGAAGATGGCAAAGTCGACACCCGCCGCGAGGTGAAAAATCAGATTGAGATTCTGGGAAAAGGGCAACAATTCGTTGCCTACCAGATCCACCCTGACACTGGCCAACCGTATCAATGGAATGATTTTGACGGTGACGACAGCAAAACATTGTCGGAAGTATGCCCGGCTGATCTGGTGGAGCTTACCGCTGACGACATAGAGGAAATTTTGTGGGCCTTTGATGAGATTGCAGAGCGTCATTGTTTGGTGCCTAGGCCCAAAGCCAAGCCCAAAACGGGAACAGCGCCACAAGCGGGAGGAGATGGGCATAAGGTGCCGGACTTGCTCAAGTGGATTCCGAACAATGATGAGGGTTACAACCACTGGTTTAATATCGTATCGGCTGTAAAGCATGAGCTAGGCGATGCGGGCCATGCTGACGCATACCAGTGGAGCACCCAGGCACCGAAGCACGATGACGCCAAGTTCCAAAAAACATGGGACTCAATACAGCGCAGTGAAGGGCGAACCATTGGGACGCTTATTCATTTTGCACGTGAGAACGGCATGAAAGGAGGCCCGCCCGAGCAATCGCGGTTCACTGCTGACCAACTGGCAAGGCTTACCGCAAGCGCCGAAACCGAAACAGAGATCAGCGGGCCAGAGTTCAACTTACCGCCGCTACCTGATGAGCTGTATCAGCTCCCTGATGGCCTTGGAGCTATTCAGGAGTACATACACGGGGCTATGACGTACCCATGCCGCTATACGGCTGGATGGGCTGCAATCGCTACCCTGACCGCCTTTGCTCAAACAAAGGTTACGATTGATAGCCGCAGGGGTTTGGGCTTTAACGAGTATTATCTGACGTTGGCAAAAACGGGTTTTGGAAAAGAGGAATTACGCGACCCGCTCAACAGCGTGATAACGGAACTGGATTTTGATTTTACAGTATCAGGGGAAAATATACCGGACGTTGTAAGCGCCGCACCTAGCAGTAAGCAGGGTTTGCACTACCTTATTGAAGCGGCAAAGAGCCATTCCGTTTACGTCCAAAGCGATGAGTTTGCCGAGTGGCTGAAAGCGGCTTCCAACGACTCACACAAGCAACAGGCGCTTGCCTACCTGATGGAGATATACAACAGGGCATTGCGGAAGATCCACCCAGGCAACGCCGTTACAAATAAATATGAAACGGTACACAATCCGCGTTTAAGTGTGTTCGCCACAACCACGGCAGAATCGGTAATTAGGTCATTGAACCTCGATGATGCCGAGATGGGCGCTTACAACCGCTGGTTGATCTACGTGGCACCCGAACAAATGCCGGACAAGCGTTATACAGGGCTGAATTTTAAGGCAAGCCCTGACGCTATAGAGGCCGCCGCTTTCGTCGCACGGCTAGACACTACCCACATCAAAATGACAGCCGGAGGGCTTAAAGAATACATCGAACAAGACCGGACACACGCCGAGCCTATCAAGTTTGCTGATGCCTTGATGGGAGGCCGCCTAAGTGAGCAAGCCCTGAAGCTGGCGGGGCTGTTTGCATTGTCTGCCAAGCGTACCGAGATCAGCGCCGATGATGTGGAACTGGCCTATAAAATCCGGTTAGGGCTATACCGCCGCGCAAGTTCCCTAGTGGAGCAATCTGGAGCCATTAGCGGATCACATGAAACCACAAAGGCATTAGATCAGGTCAGGGAGGTATTGAAGAAGGGCAATCCCATATATACCAGTACATTGAAGGCGCGCAGCCGAGCTTATAAGGCGCTCCACATCAACGAGCAGAACGCTGTAATCAGAACGCTGATTGAACAAGGCGATGCCGAGTACCTACCCGACAGCAAAAAAATCATTGTTATACGGCAGTAGTTCCACCCGCCCCCGTTAGCCTCGCTATATCGCGGGGCTTTTTTATACGTTTTTATACGTTTTTATACACTTTTGTCTAAAAGCTGTAAGCCATGCAGCGCAAGGGATGCAGAGGTGTTATTACTGTTATTTAGACACTTATACAGACACACACATACACCTCGGTTTGTGGAGCGTAATTACGCCCCCCGCGTGTGTCCTTTTTGTATAAAACGTATAAAAGCCCTGTACCCCTTGCGAGAGTAAGGCTTGAGAGTTTATACACCCTGTATAAAACGTATAAAAAATCGGATGCCGCATTATCATTTCAGGAGCGCACACTTTTGGGCTGTCCTCACTCAGCGAAGCCCAAAACGCCCCGTTATAGCCATTCGATATATTGAACCTTCCGCTTATACCCCTGAAAACCATTCCTTACCGTATGCCGAAACCTGACTTTTTACAGCTTGGCGGAGCATACCACCGACACTACCGCATAATTATCAGTTAGTTACACGTTGATTAATTGAATTACTGCCCTTATACCTATCCACTAGCAATAGTTTATGAGACAATGCCCCTACATTATGCAAGGTTTATTGAGGTTTAAAGCATGGCTAGGCCGTTCGAGAAATTACCAAGCGGAGCAAAGACGCACCTGGAGGCAATGGCCGCCACTGGCCTGCTGTCTGAAAGCGCCGCTGCTACTGCGCTGGGTATGCCCTTGAGTGAGTTCAGGCGCGTTATCGGTGAGCATAAGCCCTCGACAGCTATCTGGGACAACGCCCTGGCTGTGGAGCGTGACCAGTTACTCAAGGCGCTGTATAACAAGGCCGTAGAAGGCGATACAAAGGCCGCTCAGACTTTGCTGGCAGTAAGGCACGGTATGAGCGAGAAACAGCCACAAGGCAACTCAGAGCGCGTAAGCGTGGTGTTTAACCTACCCGCTGCTATGGATGCCGCAGAGTATGCCAAGGCCGTTCGTGTTGCGCAGGTGAGCTTACCTGATGGCAGTTGAACAGCGCCCAGATCAGCTAAGTGAATGGCAGAGTCAGGCCATGACCGTGCCGGAGTCTATCGACCTGTTCTTAGGTGGTGGTCGTGGTGGTGGAAAGAGCTTCCTGCTGGCAGCATTGTTCCTCCGGCACTGTGAACAACATGGAGATCAGGCCCGGTGCCTGGTGGTTCGCAAGTCATTCCCTGGCCTTCAGGATCTTGAGGCAGAGTTCCGTCAATACTTCACATCCATCTATGGAACAGCCCTTCGCTTTGACGCACAGAAGCATAAGTTCACATTGCCCAATGGCTCGACCATTCAGTTAGACCAGCTTGAACGCGAGGCTGATTTTAGCAAGTATCAGGGAAAATCATTTAGTTACATCGCCGTCGACGAGGCTGGCCAGTTCGCAAGCCCTGCACTGGTTGACCGTCTGCGCTCATCCCTACGCCCTCCAGCGGGAGTGCCTGGACGGTTCATTGTCCTGGCTAACCCTGGCGGTGTGGGCCATGCCTGGCTAGTTCGCCGGTATGCTCTCAATGAGCCGTGGAAGCCGTACACCGATGCAGCCACCGGCTTTGATTTCGTGAGCATTAACAGCACATACCGCGACAATCAGTTCATCGACCGCGAGCGTTACGCAAAGAACCTAATGGCAAGCTGTGCCACTGACCCAGAGTTAGGCCGCGCTTGGCTAAATGGTGATTGGTCAGTATTGCGTGGCGCGTACTTCAGCACGGTTATCGATGAACAGCGCAACATGATTGAGCCATGGCCACACCTTCCGAACCGTTACAGGAAGGCCGGGGCGAATACATTGGCACACCATGACCCACGGCTGGCAATGACTGACCGCTGGGAGTTCTATCTGGCCCATGACTTCGGTGTGGCTGCCCCTTCCGTGACCTACCTTGTCGCCAAAAGCCCAGGTGCTGAAGGCCCGGACGGTTATCACTACCCGCGTGGTTCTTACATTCTGGTGGACGAGGAAACCACTACACACCCGGATGACCTGAACACCGGCCTTGGCTTAACCGTGCCAGATCAGGCAGACCGCATCCTATCAATGTGCCAGCACTGGAACGTAACGCCCCGTGGTGTCGCTGACGATGCAATATTCAACCGCACCGGCAGCCAGGAAGGCAGCATTGCCGATGAGTTCCGAAAGGCTGGTGTCTACTTCGAGAAGGCCCGCAAAGGCTCCCGTCTAGCAGGCTGGCAGACCATGCGCCGGTTACTGGCTGATGCCGGTAAGCCTGACGTACCTGGCCTGTATGTGTCCCGTAATTGCCGGATCTGGTGGGAGACGGTGCCAAGCCTGCCACGTGATCCCCGCAACCCTGAAGATGTTGATTCGTCCGCGCCCGATCACGGCGCTGATGCTTGTCGTTACGCGCTAACCGGCAATGCCGGACACGTACACATTCCCGTAACTTTCTCTCACTAAAGGTACTCAAATAATGACCATACGCACTGATTTACAGTTCAAAGACGGCGCGGTTCACGTTCGCGACAACAACCGCACAGATATGCGCGAAAAGCTGCCAGAGGTGAAGCTCACCGATCGGCTAGCGTCTACGCTGTGGGGCCAAAGTGTCCGTAAGGATGCCGGTTCACATGCTGATGACCCTGCATTGCGGGACTTTGAACACGCACACACTATTATGGCCAATGGCGCTCAAAAGCTGGTTGGCTTGCGTGAAACACAGAACCCTGCACACACCCAGGCCGCCCACCTTGCGGATCTGGACACCCAGTATCAGACCTATCTGGGACGATCAGCCCAGGCTATGGACAGAGCGCGCGCCAACATTAAAAACCGTATCGGTTCGATTGATTCGGAATTCCGGCAGCGCGCCAAGTTTAGCGATAACGGCGCAGGCTCAGAGATTCGGCAGGTTGTTCGAGGGATGGATGATAAGCAGAAAGCCGAGTTTATCGCCAACGCCATTGCTAATGAAGACGGCGAAGTTTTGAGCGCCGTTTTGGATGGCCACCCTTCACTAACCGGGCTTAGTAAAGACCAGATCGCTAATCAGCGAGCGCGGGCCATGCAGCAACTTACGCCCGACTTGTTGAAGCTGGAGCGTAGTCTGCAAAAGGCTGATGAGGTTTTGTTCCAGACCTTTGACGAGGCGTTAGGGGTTGGCGACACACTGACCGCAAAAGATGTCCGAGCAAGGTTCGACGCTGAAGCACAAAAGGCGCGGACGGCAAGGCAGGCGGCCCAGGATTCTTGGGGCTGAGGCCAGTGGGCCAGATGGAGGCGCTATACGCTGAACTACAAGGCAGGGATGCCGGTTTGGGTGAAAGGCGGCTATGGGCTGAAGCTCTGAAGCTGATGCTTTTTGATGCGCGCCATTACTGGCGGGGCCAATCGGCGCAAGGTGTCCACCGTAACAGCTACGTCCTTGAGGCCGCATTCGATGACCTGGTGAGGTGCGGGCCAATGTTGCGGCATTGTTGCGACTATCTGAGCCTTGACGCGGATTGGATCTCAGAGGAGTTTATAAAGTGGTGTGAGTCTGTGGCCGGAAGCCGTGGTGATGTATAGGATCACTGTTCGCTTTCTAAGTGCCGGATCTTTTCGATAATTGATGCTAGCTGCCGCTCATAACTGGAGACCAGAGACCGGGACATCTGGGCATTCGATCCGCCTTTGTATTTACCTGAGCTCCAGGCCTCCGCTTCCCGTTTTGCATGGGCAAGCTGCCGCGCTGTTTCGTCTTCCAGTTGTCTTAACTCTTCTAAGGTTTCGTTACCCGTTAGTTTCACCAGCCGCCCCCTTGGTGGTTACGAATCAATTCACCCAGAAGGATAACAGCAAGTGGTTTCCCGCTGGCAATGGATGAACATGAAGCTGATTTAGACCCTATGGTGGGATGGCTTACCGTTAACATGCCCTTTTCAATTGTGGCGTCTGCGGTGTAAACCTTGCCTTTATGTTTATTCTCAACAGTAAACCGATGCACTGAACAATCCCTATTCTGATTTCAATCTGCCTACATAGTAGCCAAAAAGAACAGGTTTTAGCCATTTCAGCGTGGATAGTCACGTTGATAGTTAATTTATTTTCTCTAGCCTAACTTGTTGATTTTAAAGGGATAATGGCGGTGGGCCAGGGATTCGAACCCCGGGTACGCTACTAACGTACGGCGGTTTTCAAGACCGCTGCATTAAGCCACTCTGCCAGCCCACCGTTTTTCCATTACTGCCTAGCGACAGCGGTGTGCATGATACCGGATTTGCCTGTGCTGTCAACGCCCTGCATAAAACCCGATGCAATTTTAAACATTAACTGCATTTAATGGAATCTGGAGAGCACTTTCGTGTCGTAAACGATTGAAAGTTGAGAATTCGACATTATCATGGAGTGTAATTCCAGGTAATTGGCGTTTATCAGGCTCAGCGCTTGGCGCCAGCAACCAAACAAGCTGGATTAAATCGGAGATCAGAATGCAAAACAGACAGTACAATGTTCAGCAGGACAGCAAAGGCATGATTGCCCGTGGGTCTGCTACCGCCCCGATCAGTGCTTCGGCGACCAAGGTTTTGCGCAACACTTACACCCTGCTTGCAATGACACTGGTATTCAGTGCTGTCATGGCTGGTGTATCCATGTCCTTCGGGCTGAGCCAGGGCGCAAGCCTTGTATGCAGTCTGGGCGCGCTTGCTCTGATCTGGTTTGTGCTGCCACGCACCGCCAATAGCTCTGCAGGCATTGCTGTCGTGTTCGCTTTCACCGGCTTGCTGGGTCTTTCTCTTGGCCCGATCCTGCTTTACTACCTGCAGCTCTCCAATGGTGGGCAGATCATTATGCAAGCCCTGGGCGGAACGGGCGTGGTATTTTTCGCCTTGTCCGGCTATGTGTTGACCACCAAAAAAGACTTCAGCTTCATGCGTGGCATGCTGGTTGCCGGTCTTGTTGTGGTGCTGGTTGCGGCTTTGGGCTCCATGGTCGCTGCAATGTTCGGTGTTGAGATCACTGCACTCAGCTTGGCCATCAGCGCTGCGATCGTGTTCCTGATGTCTGGTTTCATCCTCTATGACACCAGCCGCATCGTGAACGGTGGTGAAACCAACTACATCATGGCCACCACGGGCTTGTACCTGAACATCTACAACCTGTTCCTGGCGCTGTTGCATCTAATCGGTGCCTTCTCCAACGATTAGTATCCGGAGTGCTTTGCGCACTTCATAGTTAGCAAAAACCCCGGCCTTTGCCGGGGTTTTTGCTATTGGTACACTGACTTCATCCCAGGCAAGAACTTCAACCATGGCTGCTACCTCTCTGCAAAGCTACACGCTGGTAATAACCGGGGCGCCCTACTCTTCCCAGGCTCCGCAAACAGCGTTGCTATTCGCCCGTGCTGCGCTTGCAGCAGGCCATACACTGGATCGGATATTTCTCTATGGTGACGGGGTCCATCTTGCCTCCGCGCTCTCTGCACCGCCATCAGACGAAACCCACTGGCCAGTTGAATGGGCGAAATTTCTCACAGAGAATGCTATCCCGGGTTTTGCTTGTATAGCTTCCGCGTTAAGACGTGGACTGGTAAACGACGCGGAGCAAAAGCGTTATGAGCTGCCGGCCAGCAACCTCCTGGAGCCTTTTATTATTGCCGGACTTGGCGAGTGGGTTGAAGGCACTATGGCGTCGTCACGGGTTATTTATTTCCATGCGGGAGGCTGAGCGTGAGCACATTGATTGTAATTGATCAGCCTCCTTACGGAATCTGGACCGGGCGTGAAGCCCTCGACATGGCTTTTTCCCTGGCGGCGTTCGATCAGTCCGTATCGCTATTGTTTATGGGAGCTGGCGTTAACTGGTTACGAAAATCCCAGGAAACCAGCGAAATAGAACAAAAGTCCGTGGAAAAGAACCTTTCCGCAGCGCCCATTTTCGGCGTCGAAGCAATATACGCAGACGCAGCAGCCTGCGTAAGCTATGGGCTTACCCTGGAAGATATGGTGTCAGGTGTGGCGATGTCTGAAAGTAGCTCCGAACTGCTGCATCAATACTCACATACTGCCTTTGCCGGTTGATTCCCAACCATGCACTAGCAGAGAGCCGGAACCCGTTATGACACGCATTCATATCCTTCACATTCTGAACAAGGCGCCCGGGCATCCGCGCTCAGCTGAGTGCAGGCATGCACTCAAGCCCGGAGACGCTCTGCTTCTCACTGAGAGTGCAGTATTGGCTATCGCCACATCAGGGGATCATGAAGCAAGCATTCCCGTTTATGCGCTTGCGCCGGATGTAGTAGCTCGCGGCCTTGGCCAATGTGCCGGAGAGGCCATCCTGGTGGACTTCCCTGCCATGGTTGATTTGACGGTTCAGGCCCAAAACGTAATCAGCTGGTGACCCATGACAGAATCCGTAATGCCTGACAGGAACAATGAGGGTTTTCTCGAAAGCGCACACGACTGGACGCCTGAAGTCGCGACTGTCATTGCCGAAGATGACCACATTAAACTCAATGAAAAGCACTGGGAAATCATCGAGTTTCTACGCTTATTTTACAAAGAACATGAAATATCGCCACCCTCAAACCGGCTGTTCGTCAAGTCGGTGAAAGATGCTTTGGGTGAAGACAAGGGCAACAGTATTTATCTCATGCAGTTGTTCCCCGGTACTCCGGCAAAAACAGCCTGCCGTATCGCCGGACTGCCACGGCCGACAAACTGCCTGTGACGATCCTTTATCGGGGATGCGCAGCAGTCAGTTTTCTGTAGATTGTTTTGGTGGCGTTTCGGGCGCAGGCGAAGCGGTAGAGCGGCGCTGCTGTCTTTTATGCTCCAGATCAGCGGCATTGCCCAGAAAGCTGCTCAGACCGTTCTCGAACAGCCCGGAACCAAATTTCAGGAACTGCCGGGTAGACTCTTTTACCGTGCCGTCCCAGGCGCTTTCCGGCAGTTCCCGAAGCGTTTCGGCAACACCCGCCTTAACGCCGCGCGCCACACGTGGCTCAATTTCCTCTGAGGCAGCAATAAGCTCTGCCACCTTGCGATCCAGATAAGGCCGGACAACAAGCGCCCAGAAGCCCCAGAGAACAAGAAGAACAGCAGCAGCCGTTATTAAAAACTGTGTTATAAGCAATGCCCAGTCAGGCATGACGCCCTCCTATTGATACCCCGGCGTTCATAATCATAATGGCAGATAAGTCAGCGCAAAGAACTGAATAGCACCGGCCAGCGCTCCAAATATGCCGCCTACAAACATAAGTTGCCCCTCCTCCTCGCGAAATGCCGGGCGGAGTATGTCCTGAAATTCAGCGGGCTGGAGCGCTCTCATTTGCCCGGATAATACGCCCGCCACAACCGGAGCCCGCTCTTTATTAAAGTTCGGATCGCTGAACACGTCGTGGGTCGCCAGCAATGCCTGCTGATTCATGGCCTTTTTCAACTCGGTATAGCCGCTCATACCGACGGTTACCTGAGCACCGAGCTTCATCAACAGAGAGTTATCCAGCAAAGGCCTCAGGTGCTTCTGTATAATGGCTCGAGTGCGGTCGCCCCGACTACCGTTAATCATGGCATCAGCCACCTTCTCGACCGTGATCAGCTCTTCTGCAACCAGCTTCGCCCAGATGTCGCTGATTTCCGGCTGGCGCCGCAAAAACAGCCCCTGAATTTTCCAGAACAGAAACCGACGGGGCTTCAGCGGCGCAAAGATCAGGTTGATTGCAAGCCAGTTTGTGATAAAGCCAATAACAAACCCACCAACCGGCAAGAGCCAGGGTGTCGGGTAAACCGACCAGGCTGGCGCAAGAAAGCAGCCCAGAATCCCGCCAATAACGGCTCCGCGATTGATGACCGATCTAAGCTCAACCGAGCCCGCCTGTTTGAAAATGCGATTCATGAGATCAGGATGCTGTTTCAGCTCCCTGCTCAACAATGCTTTGAGATCGACCAACTCATCAAGGTCGTCACCAAAATCATCAACAAGATCTTCCACCCGTTCAGGTAGCTGCTCCCGGGCCCACTGATAGATCTGTCGGCGCAGAAACAAGGGCAAGTTGTCCCAGAGCACAGGCTGGATTTCGTACATCATTTCATCGATGTATTCATCCAGCCTGGGCGTTACCTGGGAGATCACCTGTTCAATAATGCGTTGAGGCTCAAGCTTTTGATAGACGGCATTCAGATCGCCGAATTGCCGAAGGGTCCGGTCGATACAGATATGCGCCATTTTCTCCGCTTTGCGGGGAATAACGCCCTGCCAGCCGATGACTCCAACACCAACAAACTGAACCGGATAGAAAGACATCTGGATGGCAAGCCAGTTGGTAATCCAGCCTACAAAGGCTGCCATGATGGGCACGGAAAGAAGTGCAGCGTCGATCAAGTAGAACCCCAGAATTCAGATGACTAGCCCGCAGAGTATGTCATTTATTCTAGAGCGGGGCAGCAGGCGCCGCCTCTGTTTTGGAGCAGCTTATGCGATAGCCCGGCCTTTGTGACATTGGCCGAGCAGCCATCGCGAAGGAATAAGGGGAGACCTTAAGGGCTTGCCCGTTTCTACTGGTAGTAGGCGTTCTCGGTTTGCGTATGATCCGTTACGTCGCGAACTGCCGTTATTTCGGGTACCCGCTCCTTGAGAGTTGATTCAACGCCCTGCTTCAGAGTAAGGCTCACTGCCGAGCAACCTTGGCAACCGCCACCGAAACGCAAAACGGCAACAGACCCTTCGACGATTTCAACCAGTGAAACCTCTCCACCGTGTGCAGCAAGATTGGGGTTAATTTCAGAAGCAAGAATGTAATTCACCCGGTCAGGTAGCGGTGCGTCATCATCAATCTGGGGCGTTTTAGCATTCGGTGCCTTAATGGTGAGCTGCCCACCCATCTGATCCTTGGAGTAGTCCACATAGGCTTCTTCAAGAAACGGTATGGAGTTGTGATCCAGAAAAAGCGTGAACTTTTTCAGGTCGACCTGCTCATCCGTCGGCACAATCTCGTTTGGCGGGCAGTAGGCCAGGCAGGTCTCAGCATTCTTGGTACCTGGCTGCGTTACGAAAATCCGCACGCCCATGCCTTCCACATCCTGCTTTTCGATAAGTTGTGCAAGATAATCTCGTGCTGGATCTGTCACAGTAACCAATGCCATGTTTTTTAAACCCGTTGATAAGTTTAAGCTCATTTTAAGGGAGTTCGCGGCAACATGAAAGACCAAGTAAACTAGTTGGTCTTTAGGAGGGTAATGACTTTCACGTACCACCTGCCCTGCGCCCAACACTTGACGTAAGTAAACAATAACCACAGACGGCACTGCGACTGGCACCTGCATTTTTGCTATGATCGCGCGCCACTGAAAAAATACGCCGTTAATAACGACATCCGGAATATTGACTATGACCGATCGCAACACTCGCCTGAAACAACTTCACAAAGCCCTGCAGGAACGCATTGTGATTCTTGATGGCGGCATGGGGACCATGATCCAGAACCAGAAACTGGACGAGCAAGCGTTCCGTGGCGACCGGTTTGCCGACTATGATCATGAGGTACAAGGCAACAACGACCTGCTGAACCTGACCCAGCCTGCCCTGCTGCGGAACATTCATGCAGAATATCTGGATGCCGGCGCAGACATTATTGAAACCAACACCTTCAACTCAACCCGGGTATCTCAGGCCGATTATGGCCTTGAAGAAATCGCCAAAGAACTGAACGTGGCCGCCGCAAAGCTGGCGCGACAGGTGGCGGATGAGTTTACCGCCAAAAATCCGGACAAACCCCGATTCGTTGCCGGCGCGGTGGGGCCCACATCACGTACGGCTTCCCTGTCGCCGGACGTTAACAATCCCGGTTTCCGAAACGTCGATTTCCAGACCCTGGTAGACAACTATTACGAGTCGGTTGAAGGCTTGGTCGAAGGCGGTTGCGACATCATCCTGATTGAAACCATCTTCGACACACTGAACGCAAAAGCGGCGATCTACGCCACTCAACAGTATTTTGAAGACAGCGGTATCGAACTACCGATCATGATTTCCGGCACCATAACCGATGCTTCTGGCCGCACGCTATCGGGCCAGACAACCGAAGCGTTCTGGAACTCTATTGCGCATTCCCGGCCCATTTCCGTGGGGCTGAACTGCGCCCTGGGCGCGGATGCTCTGCGCCCTTACGTAGAAGAGCTGTCAGCTAAAGCCGAGACCTATGTTAGCGCACACCCCAACGCTGGCCTGCCAAACGAATTCGGAGAGTATGACCAGACGCCGGAGGAAATGGCCGAGATCATTGAAGGTTTCGCCCGTGACGGTTTCCTCAACATTGTCGGCGGCTGCTGCGGTTCCCGTCCTGACCATATAGAGGCGGTGGCCAAGGCTGTTGCCAAGTACCCGCCCCGGAAGATTCCGGAGCGGGCGAAAGTGCTCAGGCTTTCAGGGCTTGAGCCCTTTACCGGCGACGAAAACACCCTGTTCATCAACGTGGGCGAGCGCACCAATGTGACGGGCTCAAAGCGTTTTCTGCGCCTGATCAAAGAGGAACAGTACGAAGAAGCCTTGAGCGTGGCCCGGGATCAGGTTGAAAACGGCGCCCAGATTATCGACATCAACATGGATGAGGGCATGCTGGATTCGAAGGAGGTGATGGTCACCTTCCTGAACCTGGTTGCCTCAGAGCCGGATATTTCCCGGGTGCCCATCATGATTGACTCCTCCAAGTGGGAAGTCATCGAGGCTGGTCTGCGCTGCATTCAGGGCAAAGCCGTGGTGAACTCCATCAGCCTGAAGGAAGGCGAGGAAGAGTTCATCAAGCGCGCCCGCGCCTGCATGCGCTACGGCGCTGCTGTTGTGGTCATGGCCTTTGATGAGCAGGGACAGGCAGATACCTACGAGCGCAAAACCGAGATCTGTAAACGGTCCTATGAGGCTCTGATCAGCATTGGCTTTAACCCGGGTGATATTATTTTTGACCCGAACGTCTTCGCCATCGCCACCGGTATCGAAGAACACAACAACTACGCGGTGGACTTTATAAACGCCAGCCGCTGGATTCGGAAGAACCTGCCTCACGCGTCCATTTCGGGCGGTGTGAGCAACGTGTCCTTTTCCTTCCGGGGCAACGATGCGGTGCGTGAAGCTATTCATTCCGTGTTTCTGTATCACGCCATCAAGGCAGGCATGAACATGGGCATTGTAAACCCGGGCCAACTGGTGATTTACGATGAGATTGAGCCGGAACTAAAAGCGCTGGTTGAGGATGTTGTTCTCAACCGCCGGGATGACTCCACGGATCGCCTGCTGGAGATCGCCGAACGCTACAAGGGCAAAGGCGGCAAAACCCAGGAAGAGGATCTCGCGTGGCGCGAATGGCCGGTGATCAAACGGCTCGAGCATTCTCTGGTAAAAGGCATTACCAACTTCATCCTTGAAGATACCGAAGAGTGCCGCCAACAGGCCGAGCGCCCGATTCACGTGATTGAAGGCCCTCTGATGGACGGCATGAACGTCGTAGGGGACCTGTTCAGCGACGGTAAGATGTTTCTGCCCCAGGTGGTCAAAAGCGCCCGCGTGATGAAGCAGGCGGTCGCTCACCTGATTCCGTTTATTGAGGCGGAGAAGTCTGAAGACCAGCAGGCCAAAGGCAAAATCCTGATGGCTACAGTAAAGGGTGATGTGCACGACATTGGCAAAAACATCGTAGGCGTGGTGCTTCAGTGTAATAACTACGAGGTTATTGACCTGGGGGTTATGGTGCCTTGCGACAAGATCCTGGCGGCCGCCAAAGAGCACAATGTGGATATTATCGGCCTGAGCGGTCTCATCACACCGTCACTGGACGAAATGGTGCATGTCGCGCGTGAGATGCAGCGTCTCGACTTCCACCTGCCGCTGATGATCGGTGGCGCCACGACCTCCAAGGCACATACCGCGGTAAAAATTGAACCCCACTATAAAAACGACATTGCCTTGTATGTATCGGATGCGTCCAGGTGCGTTAACGTGGCATCGCAACTGCTGAGCAAAACAGCCAAGCCCTCTTTAGTGAGCGCTGCGCGCAAAGAATATGACGAAATCCGGGAGCGTCGGAAGCAACGCGGTGACCGCACCAAACTTGTCAGCCTCAAGCAGGCACGGGCGCGCGCACCCGAGATCAGTTTCGACAATTATGTGCCACCCAAGCCTGCCTTCACAGGTACCCGGTTGTTTGAAGAGTATGATCTCAATGAACTGGTGCCCTATATAGACTGGACGCCGTTTTTCATCTCCTGGGATATCGCCGGGAAATACCCGCAAATATTTGACGACCCAAAACGTGGTGAGGCGGCCCGCAACCTGTTTGACGACGCTCAGATAATTCTTCGGAAAATGGTTGATGAAAAGCGCATAAGTGCTTCAGGTATAATTGGTTTCTGGCCGGCAAATCGCCGCGGTGACGACATTGTGGTGTACACGGATGAGACCCGGAGTGCAGAGCTGACCACCCTGCACCACTTACGTCAGCAGGATGAAAAATCACCGGGCAAATCGATGATGACGCTGTCTGACTTTGTCGCCGAGGAAGGCTCAGAGCATTGTGACTATGTTGGCGGCTTTGCCGTAACTACCGGTATCGGCGCGGAAGAAATGTCACTTGAATACAAAAACGCCAATGACGACTACAACGCGATCATGGTGAAAGCCCTGGCGGACCGCCTCGCAGAAGCCTTTGCCGAGCGGATGCATGAGCGTGTGCGCAAGGAATTCTGGAGCTATGACGCTGGCGAGCAGCTGGAGAGCGAAGACCTGATCAAGGAACGCTATCGCGGCATCCGCCCTGCCCCTGGCTACCCTGCGTGCCCGGATCACACCGAGAAAGCGGCACTGTTCGAGCTGCTGGACGCCACAGCAAAAACCGGCATTGAACTGACCGAACACTTCGCCATGTTTCCAACGGCGGCAGTCTCAGGCTGGTATTTTTCCCATCCTGAGTCCAAGTTTTTCGCGGTAGGTAAAATTGGCGTAGATCAGGTTGAAGACTATGCTGAGCGTAAAGGTCTTTCCAAAGCGGAAGCAGAGCGATGGCTGGCACCAAGCCTCGCGTATGATCCAGCTGAGTAAAAGGCCGGCCTTACACACTGACAGGATGGGTTTTATGACGAATGCGCCTGATACCGAGAAGACTAAAAAAACAAAACCTCACGGCCCCGGCGTTTTTAAAGTGATGCGGACCGTTGCAGCGGGCGCTCTAGGGGTTCAGTCTAATAAGCGCCACGAAGAAGATTTTGAGACCCACAGCCCATGGCCCTATATTATTGGCGGGCTGCTGTTCACAGCCCTCTTTATCGTCACCCTCATTGTGGTCGTGCAGGTAGTGCTTTCCGGCCACTAGCCGTTACTGGCCGGAAACCCACACCACAGCGAATACAACCACAAGTGTTATAAGCATGACTGCGGCTATGGCATCGGCCTGGCTGTCTGATCGCATTAGTTTTTTCATAATCTGCTCCTTTTTCAGTGGTTCTGGCTTTCGGGGATCTGTTGCTTCAGTTTTCTCTGTTGCTTCAGCTCTAAGCGGAAGCCCTCACTCGCATCCGTCTCCTCTTCCAGTAAAGCAGCAAATTGACATTCGTCCAGCCTGCCGGGTGCTCCTTATCACCTGAATCGATAAACATATCTTGAAATAATCGTTTCTAGAATAAGGCGCCACTGTTATCCTTCGTTTCAGATATAAGGCCCCGGTTTTCGGGCGCACCTGAATTCCTGAACTGGAACCTTTCGGGTGCATGCCGTTACGACGATATTACCCAGGACTTTCCTTTATGTACGTATACGATGAGCACGATCGGCAAATGATGGCCGAGCGGGTTGCACAATTCCGGGACCAGACCACTCGGGCCCTGGCCGGGGAGCTGGACGAGGACGAGTTTCTTCCTCTGCGCCTTCAGAACGGACTTTACGTTCAGCGGCTTGCACCCATGCTGCGCATTTGTGTGCCTTACGGCATGCTGCGCTCTGCTCAGCTGCGTCGTCTGGCACGTATTACGCGGGATTACGACAAGGGATACGCACACTTCACGACCCGTCAGAACGTGCAGCTCAACTGGCCGGCTCTTGAAGACGTGCCGGATATCCTCGCAGAACTGGCAGAAGTTGAAATGCACGCCAACCAGACCAGCGGAAACTGCATAAGAAATACCACAACGGACCAGTTCGCGGCAGTTCAGTCAGACGAACTGGTGGACCCCCGCCCCTACTGTGAAATCATTCGGCAATGGTCTACATTTCACCCGGAATTCGCATTTCTGCCCAGAAAGTTCAAGGTAGCCGTAAATGCCTCCGAGCAAACCGACAGAGCTGCTATACAGGTACACGACATAGGTCTTCAGATCGTGCGCAATGAAGCTGGCGAGCTGGGTTTCCGGGTACACGTGGGTGGCGGGCTTGGGCGCACGCCGATGGTCGCTCCTGTTATTCGTGAATTTCTGCCAGAGCTCGATTTGCTTACCTATCTGGAAGCCGTTCTCAGGGTCTACAACCGCTATGGCCGCCGCGACAACAAGTTCAAGGCGCGTATCAAGATTCTGGTAAAGGCCCTGACTCCGGAAGGTTTTGCAGAGAAAGTCGAAACCGAGTGGGCTCACATCAAGGATTCACCGAGCCGGTTGACGCCCAACGCTATTGAGCGCATTCAGGGTTACTTCACTGAGCCTGCTTATGCGGCACTGGGTAATGCAACCGACCTGCTTGCGCAACAACGGTTCCAAAACCGTGCCTTTGATCAGTGGTTGCAGCACAACGTGGACACCCATAAAAACCCCGGGTACGCCATTGTGTCGCTGACCATGAAGAAAACCGGTACACCACCGGGCGATGTGACCGACCAGCAGCTTGAGCAGATCGCAGATCTTGCGGATGAGTACAGTTTCGGCGAAGTGCGGGTGACGCACCACCAGAACGTTGTGCTGGCAGATGTGCGCCAGGACCGCCTGTTGGAACTCTGGCAGCAGCTTGGCCCCATGGGGTTTGGCACCGCCAACCTGAACACGCTGACGGACATTATCTGCTGCCCAGGCGGTGATTTCTGTGCGTTGGCAAACGCCAAGTCGATACCGGTAGCTGAAGCTATCCAGCGACGTTTTGATGATCTCGACTTTCTCTACGATCTCGGCAACATCAATCTCAATATATCCGGCTGCATGAACGCGTGCGGTCATCACCACGTTGGTAGCATCGGTGTTCTGGGCGTAGACAAAAAGGGTCAGGAGTTCTACCAGATAAGCCTCGGCGGCTCATCGCAGCACGACGCTTCAATCGGCAAAATCCTGGGCCCGTCTTTTGCGCGTGAAGAAATGCCGAACGTGATTTCAAAAATCATCGATGTTTACGTCAACAAACGCACGGATGAGGAGTCGTTCCTCGATACCTATCGTCGCGTTGGAATTGATCCTTT
The DNA here is from genome assembly GCF_900142385.1 of Marinobacter antarcticus. Taxonomy (NCBI): domain Bacteria; kingdom Pseudomonadati; phylum Pseudomonadota; class Gammaproteobacteria; order Pseudomonadales; family Marinobacteraceae; genus Marinobacter; species Marinobacter antarcticus. The sequence goes on along the minus strand of NZ_FRAQ01000001.1, from coordinate 2,369,299 downwards.
CAAGGAGCGGGTTTATGCCTGACATTATTTTTCAGGATGGCAGCATTCGTCAGAACCAGTGGATTGTAGTTCCCCGCCCTGACAGCGGCGAGTCTCTGGATATTCCTGAGCAGCAACACGCGCTGATTCCAGCCGATCTATGGGTAGCGGGTCGTGAGCACTTTGTTGGCAGGGAAGATATCGGTGTGTGGTTTGACAGCCATGATGAGCCGGAGATTCTGGCCGATCATACTAATGAGCTGCCGCTGATCGCGGTAAACTTTCCGAAGTTCAGCGACGGCCGGGGTTACAGTATTGGCCGTTTGTTGAGGGAGCGTTTCGGGTATAAAAATGAGCTTCGGGCAATTGGCGACGTGCTATTGGATCAGCTTCAGTTCATGAAGCGCTGTGGTTTTGATACGTATGAGCTGCGCCCGGACAAGGATATTCGCAAGGCAGCGCGGTCCCTGAACTTCTTCACCCAAGGGTATCAGGCTGCTACGGATACGGATTTGCCTTTATTTCGGCGTAGGGCGTCCTAAGCTCCAATGTCGGAGTACGCAGTCAGGGGCGGACGGCCTTTCAAAACACGCTGTTAATACATCCGTGTACGCTCGGCTCCGCCATCCATGGCTCCGCACGGTTTTGAAAGGCCGTCCGCCCCTGACTGCTCAGGCTATGCCGTTTCAGATCGCATGATCCAGAACGATTTTCCCGGCTGACTCGCCTTTCAGGAAGGCTTTCAGCGCACCATCGAGATCGGCGCGGCCAATCCTCTTCGCAGAAGCTTCAGCCTTCGGGCATTTCCAGTCACCCGCAAGCTTTATCCAGACAGCCTCTTTCTCAGGCAGCGAAATTTCAACGGAATCCACACCCAACAAGTTTACACCGCGCAGGATGAACGGAAGAACGGTGGTCTGGAGCTGGGGGCCGGCGACCAGGCCGCAGCAAGAGACAGAACCGCCGGGCTTGATCTGCTTCAGTAGTTCAGCCAGAGGTGACCCGCCCACCGTGTCCACTCCGTTAGCGAATACCGGCTTCAGCATCGGTTTCTTATCTTCAGCCAGTGCGTCGCGCCCGACTACCTCGGTAGCACCCAGTTCTTTCAGGCCTTCTGCGTGATCGGCCTTGCCGCTGATAGCCACAACATCAAAACCGAGCTTTGCAAGCAGCTCTACGGCAACGCTGCCAACTGCGCCTGAGGCACCGGAAACGGCCACCTTGCCCTGCTCTGGCTTGGCCCCCATGGTCAGGAGCTTCTGCACGCAAAGGCCAGCTGTAAGACCAGCTGTGCCGTAGATCATGGCGGTTTTAGCTTCCCAACCGGCCGGCATAGGTACGCACCAGGCAGCAGGAACACGGATGTACTCACCAAAACCACCGTCTGTGCCCATGCCCAAGTCATAGCCGGTCACGACAACCGGGCTACCAACTTCAGGTGTTCCTGTGGCGGATTCGACAACTTCACCGGCGGCGTCAATGCCCGGCGTGTGCGGAAACGAGCGGGTTACGCCCTTATTGCCGGAGGCCGAGAGCGCGTCCTTGTAGTTCAGGGAGGAATGGCTGACTTTTATCAGTACCTCGCCTGCCGGAAGATCCGTGGTACCAAGTGTCTGTTCGGCGCCTTTATAGTCGCCATCCTGTTCTTCAACACGCCAGGCTTTAAATTGGATCTCGCTCGTCATGATGTTCCCCGCTTGCTGTCAGCTACTGGATCTTCTGGTTGCGAAACGCGCTCAGAACCTTCCATGCGGTATGCTCGAGTGCCGCACTGGTTGCCAGCCCGAGTTTCTCTGGCAAAGTTCTTTTGCGCTCAAATGATACAGAGACTACATCTGCCCTGTCGCAAGCCTCAATGAGATATTCGTCTGAGGTCTTGATCTCATCGATCAGTTTTACGTCCAGAGCCCGCCTGCCGAACCAGATATCGCCGTTGGCTACGGCCGTTATATCCAGATCAGGCCGACGCTCACTGACATAGTCTTTGAAGAGGCCGTGCGTATCTTCCAGGTCTTCAAGAAATTTCTGCCGGCCCTTTTCGGTATTTTCACCGAAAATAGTCATGGTGCGCTTGTGCTCGCCGGCTGTCAGCACTTCGAAATCCACGTTGTTTTTCTTTAGTAGCCGGTGAAAATTCGGCAGCTGAGCCACCACACCAATAGAACCAAGTACGGCGAATGGAGAGGCAATAATCCGGTCTGCCACGCAGGCCATCATGTAACCGCCGCTTGCAGCCACTTTATCGACACAGGCTGTCAAGTGAATGCCTTTGCTGCGGATCCTGTCGAGTTGTGCAGCGGCCAGACCATAGGAGTGCACCAGCCCGCCTCCGCTTTCCAGCCGAATGACCACTTCATCTTTACCGGGTTCTGCGACACTCAGCACTGCAGAGATAGCGCGGCGGAGCGGATCGGTATCACTGGCTTTAATGTCGCCATCAAAATCCAGCACATAGATGCGCACTGGAGCGTCTTGAGGGACATCAGAGTCTGCCTTTTTTGCTTTATCGGCCTTCTTCTCAGCTTTGTCCTTTTTCTTTTTGGCTTTGCCCCAGGCTTTCCGCTCATGTTCAGACATAAGCCGCGCCTGAATAGACTCGCGCAGTTCGCGATATTTCTCATTGAGCTTGCGGATCTGCAGCTCTCCGTCGTCGTGATCCCCCTTCTCTTTATGGATAGCAGAGACAATAATGGACACAACCACTATGGCTGCAATAACAAAGGTGACCACTTTGGCCAAAAACAAACCGTATTCAGTCAGAAACTCCAAATCGCTTCTCCAGCCAGTTGAGCAAGCACGAGAGTGTAACTTACCGAAACTCTGGTGATAAGGAGAACAAAAAAATTAAAACAAGCGTTCGATCGAGCTTGACAGTGGTTAGGTCTCACCATAAAGTCGGAAAGCGAAGCCGCTATATCCGGCTGCCGCCAAGGCTTTCGGAGCCAAGCACTTAAAGCCGTCATCATGACAAGACAACCATCAAAAAGGGTAAACTAATGTCTGTAGAACAAACATTTGAAAAACTCGAGCAGAATTTCAACGCAGACGCAGCTCAGGGCCTCGATCTGGTGTTCCAGTTTGATATAGAAGATGACAATAAGAGCCACCACCTGGTCATCAAAGACGGAACATGCAAACTGCACGATGGTCCTCACGACGACCCTTCCGTAACTCTGATCATGAACTCCGAAACCCTGCAGGGTATTGTTTCCGGTGAAACCGATGGCATGCAGGCCTTCATGGCTGGGCAGCTGCGCGCCGAAGGCGACATGATGCTGGCTACCAAGCTGGGTGAACTGTTCAACATGGGCTAAATGCCCCTCGTTGACCAGAGCTGAGCTAACAAAAAACCCGCGCCTTGCGCGGGTTTTTTGTTAGCTGATGCCACGGCGTCATGCCAACGTCAAAGGCCCACATCATCCAGCGATGTTTCCGCCAGCCTGAGCAGGTCTGCATTGCTCTCCTCGCGCTTACCAATGCCCTCTATATAGTACTCAAGGGAGGTCAGAGCATCTGCCAGTGCTTCTAGCACTTGAGTTTCTGGTGCTTCACGGGCATCCAGTAAACGCTCCTGAATGGAAGCTGCAACACGCTCAAGTACGTGCGCTGCACCGGAGTCATTCACCATTTTCAGCCCACCCCAGATACTGTGCAAGGTTGCCGGAAGATTGGCGAGATGGAGCCTGTCATAATCCGATTCGACAAACGCAGTAATCGCGCGTTTGGCAAGCGTCAGCGCACTTCGGGCTTCATCGGCAACCACATAGACGGCTTCCTGAAGATAAACGGATTCTTCACGACTCCGCTCATTGCCCGCCAGCGAGTCAGTCTCTGATGTGATACCGCGGCTGACAATCTGCATGACTGCGTCTTCAATACCCAGTACAGAGTCTGCGAGACGGAACAGCTCTTCTTCACCGGGCAGCCGGGATTCAGCCTCCCATTCTCTCAACCTTACGGCTTCTTGGCGGGCAATAGCTGCCAACCGATTGAGATCAAGCATTGCCAGAGTGTTGCCAAGACGCTCAAGCGCATCGGCAATGGATGACAGTTCAGCCAGGTCTGGCTCAATGCCGCGTTCGATGATATCGAGCTTGTCTTTCAGCTGGTTCAACTCGTCCTGCAAGGCTTCGGAGAGCGATTTCAGTACATCTGAGCCAGGGCCATACAGGCGCCGGGCGTGAGCCTCCAGAATGGAATCCGGAAACTCGGCGGGGGTCAGCTGAAAAGCAGAAAGAACTCTGGTGACTTCCGGGTTCCCGGAGCCGCTACGGTAAAGGAGATAAACAAGATCGCGAATGAGGGAATCTGGCGCATCCTTGGTCGTTGCTACCTTGCCTACATAAACCACTTCCCGCGCGTATTTTTCGATTCGCATGAACATGCGCTTACGGGCTTTGGTGAAAGGCATTGCACGATCCAGCATGGTATCCGCTGCTATCGCAACAAGACACCACATCTGCCCCATCGGAGCCCCCTGGCATAACCGGACAAACCCGCGTGCGGAGCGGCCTATGAGTTTCTGGCTGACCACGGGGTTACGATTTTGGAGCAGGCCCAGCAGGGCTACCTGATAGGTCAGGCGCATGCGCCTGGCAACAATCTCATATTCAGCTTCATTGCCTTCAAAAACCGGAACAGACAGGCCGTCACTAAAGTCAGGGCGGTCCTTTACATCTAAATCAACTTCGAAAAAGCGGGATTCGGGGTAAGGTTTTTCACGGCGAGCTTCACGCAGCTCGTTGATGACCGGCAGCAACAGTTCGGGGTGATCTTCTCGCTGCTGCTGGTAGTACTCGACGTAACGACGAAGAATAAACAACGCGTTGCTCAAGGTAGTCAGCAGGATATTTTTATCGTCGTTTGCGCCAACAGGAACATCGTTGGCCATGGTCACCGCTTCCTGACACAGCAATGTTCCGCCACGGAGCTCTACCAGGATAAAAATGCCGCGAAGCTGGTTCAGGAAATCCAGACAATTCTGCAGATCTTCACCGCTCTCGCGGTTTTCCTGAAAGCGCTCAAGACTGGATTCGGCCTGCTTGATGGTCTGCTCTATTTCACTTTTGACCAGATCAAACGACTGCGATTTCGTCGCCAGAGACGATTGAACCATAAACGCTTCCTGTTAATAATCCGCGGAGACTTCCGCACGGTCCAAGTGAAAATAGTCTGCCAATGACCCGTGTCAGACCTTTTTATTATGAGCCGGTTTAATCCTTCCGGCTGAAGTGCGCAATCAAAAAACTGGCGTACTTATCATTACTTATAACATAAAACTCAAGTACCTCAACAAAGCTGGAATGTAACAATTGGTACAGGCAGACACAGTTCTCATTCTGCACCTTCAAGTTTGCTCCAGACAGTTTCGCCAGCCTTCTTTTCAAGGGCTAAAAGAAATGCTTGATGAGCCTCATTCTCAGTCGCAGTAGGTTTAACAACAGCCAGTGCGGGCCGGTCTGAACTCAGCCTGCGAATACCTCGGGGGCCACCACCGTTCTCAGCGCCAGCATCGAGAGACAAAGCGGTTTGTCCGCCCGTGAGAAGCAGGTAAACATCTGCAAGAATTTCCGCGTCCAGCAGCGCTCCATGAAGTTCCCGATTGCTGTTATCAACACCGTAGCGCTTGCACAGAGCGTTCAGATTATTCTTCTGGCCAGGGTGCTTTGCCCGGGCAATTGCAAGGGAATCCACAACGCCACAATAGTCGGCCGTTTTTCGCACAGGCTTCATCCGGGCAAACTCCGAATCCATAAAGCCCACGTCGAACGCTGCGTTGTGAATCACAAGCTCTGCGCCGTTTATGAATTCAAAAAACTCATCTGCGACCTCTGCAAATTTTGGCTTATCAACCAGAAATTCGTTAGTAATCCCGTGGATAGCAATGGCTTCCGCTTCAACTTCACGTTCGGGGTTGATGTAGACGTGATAGTTGCGGCCTGTGGGCTGGCGCTCCATCATCTCGACACAGCCGATCTCGATAATCCGATGCCCTTCTGCCGGGTCAATACCTGTTGTTTCTGTATCCAGTACAATCTGTCTCATAATTCCCACACCAGTTCAGGGGGCGTTTCAGCTGCCTGCCAGTTCGGCAACACCCTTGTTTGCAAGCTCATCTGCGAGTTCGTTATCAGGAACACCGGTATGGCCTTTAACCCAATGCCAGTTAACTTTATGGTTTGCGGTTTCCGTATCAAGCTCACGCCACAAGTCATCGTTTTTAACCGGCTTTTTCGACGATGTTTTCCAGCCATTACGTTTCCAGCCTGAAAGCCACTCGGTAATGCCCTTGCGCACATACTGAGAATCCGTATACAGCTCTACCTCACAGCCACGCTTCAGCGCTTTCAGCCCCTGAATTGCAGCCATTAGCTCCATTCGGTTGTTGGTAGTATGGCGTTCGCCACCATGCATTGTTTTAGATGAACCACCATAACGGAGCACGACACCCCATCCACCGGGCCCAGGGTTGCCTTTACAGGCTCCATCGGTGTACAGAATCACCTTTCCGGACATTAAAACTCCTGCATGTACATAGTTATAGATGGCTCATAGTGGCCAGTTCAGTCTTCGGGATGGATCAGGCTCTGTGGCGGACAGCCCCTGGATGCGCTTACGGTTCCCCGTATTCCCATGACATTGCTCTGGCGCCAGGCTGGCCGTCTGGGAATGCGGGCGGTCACCCTTTTTTTCGCAAGAATACAGTAATATGCTCCGACTGGCAGGAACCCATTACCCATCAAGCGTTCGCCGAACCGGCCAGATGCCCTACGACCACTGCGCTGGAGAGGCAAATGAAAAAAACGGGTCACCGAAACTTCAACCTGAAAGCCCAGCAAGTGAAGCCAGTCTTCCATACGCCGGCGTAAAAGAAAGCGCCCTCCCCAAGGGCCGCCACGATGTCGCGAAAGCAACCTCCGCACGCCCCAGGCACTCACAGGATTAAAGCCAACAAGAGCGATAGTGCCCTCCCCCCTCAAAACCCGGGCTGCCTCCCGAAGCGCCTCGTGAGGATAAGGCGAGAAGTCGGCAGTGTGATGAAGCACAACCAGATCCATGGAGTCGCCGGGGAACGGCAGTTCATCCGCGTCGCACACCACAACCCCATCGGGGATACTCGTGAACCACTTGGGCGTAGTCATCACTTTCTGTGAAAAATCAGTGCCGTTGGTAAGCGGAATCCGGTGGCTGACGCTTACCTGAAGCTGTCTTGCACCTGTCAGGCGGGCGAGTTTGCGATCCAGAAAACTACGCTGGTCCGACAACAGAGCGCGCCCTAGAGGTGTCTGGAACCAGCCTTCAAAGCTCTCGTGCCGGGACGGATAATCAATGACCTGGCTTTTCTTCACACTGCCTATACTCCCGCTTTTAAAAAGGGCCTGTAGAAAAGCTACTGGCTCAGAGGTTGTTGGGGCTACGAGCTTAATGCTCTATCATATCAGGCACACTTGCCAAGCATATACGGGGACATCTGATGCTCACCATCTCTGCCATCCCGGCGTTCAGTGACAACTACATCTGGTGTCTTGCCGACACTGACACCGGTAAAGCTCTGATTGTAGATCCCGGCGAAGCCAAGCCAGTACAGAATCACATTGAAGAAAACGGGCTAACACTGGATACCATTCTGGTTACTCATCACCACCCGGATCACGTTGGTGGAATTAAAGCTTTGATCCAGGGTTACCCTGACTGCCGGGTAATCGGGCCAGCTGAGTCACCTTTTCAAGGCAACACCAATAGCGTTCATCCCGGTGATGAAGTCGTGTGGGAGCATGTCACATTCCAGGTAATGAGCGTCCCGGGACACACGCTGGACCACATAGCGTTCTTTACCGATGTTGAGATCGCCGGCCGCCCCGCCCTGTTTTGTGGCGACACCCTTTTCGTGTGTGGTTGCGGCCGCCTGTTTGAAGGTACAGCTGCGCAAATGCTTGAGTCACTGAAATCCATCCGTGAGCTCCCCGGAACCACGGCCGTGTATTGCGCCCACGAGTATACCTTGGCCAACCTTCGTTTTGCCCGAAGCTGGTTGCCTGACGACAGCGAACTCGAAGCCTTCGAGCGTCAATGCAAGGAGCGCAGAGAAGCCGGCGAGCCAACCGTGCCTTCGATACTTGAGGATGAAAAGCGGCTAAACCCGTTCCTGCGCTGGGATGATCCGGCAGTCGTGAGTGTCGCAAAACAGTACTGTACGGAGCAAGGCCTGCCCGCAGATTCTGACAGCGCCATTTTTGCAGCTATAAGGCACGGTAAAGATAATTTCTGAGCGGTTAACAAATCCTGTCACCGCCGTAACGAGAGGTTTCTTGACCGCTGGAAACGAGCTCCCATAAAATCGTTTATCTTTTTGCTCGTAACTTATTAAATACGCCGGGTTTTCAAACATGAAACCCGACTACAACCCAGAGCCGGAAATCGCCTATGTCGGTCAAACAATTGCCACTGCTGTTATTCATTGGCGCCCTTACAGGTGGCTGCAGTTCTCTATACTCGTCAACAGATGCGGCCCAGGAAGACCCACTTGACTCAGACCAGGTAACACTCGCCGCTGGAGACAAAGGTCTCAAGGAATCCGTGGAGACCGGCAAAAGCAGCGATGCAGTTCGCAATGAACCGCTTGATGATGCCATGTCTCCTGAACTCAAGGTGGCCGCGCGCGAAGCCCGGGAAACGCTCGATAATCCAGAGCAGAGTACTGCAAACAGTACCGTAAACGAAGAACCCGGGCAGACAGATTTGTGGAACCGCCTGCGAGCAGGCTTCGTCCTTGATCATGATGTCGACAACAGGCGCGTCAGAGATCAGCTGAACTGGTATGCAAAGCACCCCGACTATATTAATCGGGTAGTCGAGCGCGGAAGCCGTTACCTGAACTACATTGTTAACGAGACAGAGAAGCGCGGGCTGCCTGCAGAGTTTGCACTGCTGCCCATCGTTGAAAGTGCGTTCGACCCGTTTGCTTATTCTCATGGCCGTGCAGCAGGGCTTTGGCAGTTTATCCCGTCAACCGGAAAATACTTCGGCCTTACCCAGAGCTGGTGGCACGATGAGCGCCGTGATGTGATTGCTGCTACAGACGCAGCGCTCACCTATCTTGACCGCCTGACTAACCGGTTTGGCGGCGATTACACTCTGGCCCTGGCCGCCTATAACAGCGGCGGGGGCACGGTTTCCAGCGCTATGAGGCGTAACCGTAAAAGCAACAAGCCTGAGGACTTCTGGTCACTGCAGTTGCCACGGGAAACACGTCACTACGTACCTAAACTGATCGCCCTGGCGAAAATATTCGATAATCCGGAAGCTTATGGTATTGAATTGCCTGCTCTGACGGATGAGCCTTATTTTGAGGTCGTCGAAACCGGCGGGCAACTGGACCTGGCCCAGGCCGCTGAACTTGCGGGCGTCGATATTGACGAAATATATCTGCTCAATCCGTCCTACAACCGTTGGGCAACATCGCCGGAAGGTCCGCACCGGTTGCTCATACCTCATCAGAATGCCGAAACCTTCCGTTCAGCACTTGCAGAAATCCCGCCGGGCAAGCGCGTGTCCTGGCGTAACTATATGGTTAAGTCCGGCGACAGCCTGAACACTATCTCCAGAAAATTCTCAACAACGCCGGCGGTACTGCAACAGGTGAACAACCTTAACAGTGACCTTATCCGTATTGGCCAGCGCCTGATGATACCTTCGGCCGCCAAGAACTCCGATGCCTATGCCCTCAGCGCATCCCAGCGGCTTGAGCGTAAACAGGCCAAAAAGCGTGATGGCAATAAGCTGCGATATACCGTTCGCCGCGGTGACACCTTCTGGGATATCGCAAGAGAGCATCGGGTTTCTGTACGCCAGGTTTCCGCATGGAACGGCATGGCACCTGGTGACCCGCTTATGCCGGGTAAGGAACTGGTAATCTGGTCAAAAACTGCACAACCTACGCTTGCATCGGCCAGCGGAACCCGTGGCAAAGCAATGGTTCGTAAAGTGGGTTATCGCGTCCGCAAGGGCGATTCCCTTGCGCGCATCGCCAACCACTTTTCGGTGAATGTGCGGGACATCGCAAGCTGGAACGACCTGAACACCTCGCGTTATCTGCAACCGGGGCAAAGTCTGGTACTCTACGTCGACATCCGGAACAGCCCGTAAAGATCATAGGTTCACGGGACCGGAACTTTAAGAAACTATAAGAATCATAATGGATTAGAGATCAAGAGCAGCGGAACAAGGGCGCCGGGCAGGATGCCCGGTGCGCCGGCCTGAAACTCCAGAACGTGCGAGACTCATGACAAGAATCCCTATCGCCTCACGCCTTACATCGCTTTTTACATTCCTGGCCCTTCTGGCCTCCCCCAGTTTTCTTTCTGCCAACGACACTGTGCCTGACTCTTCTGATCCGGAAGTTCAGCCTGTTCACGGCTTGGCGATGCACGGCGCCCCCAAATATCCAGAGGGGTTCAGTCATTTCGATTACATTAACCCCGATGCTCCCAAAGGCGGGGCTCTGAAAATGGCTGTGGTGGCCAACGGCTTTGATTCCTTCAATCCGTTCGATATTCGCGGTGTGGCGGCGGCAGGTATCAGCAACTATGTCTATGACACCCTGCTTGAATATTCGGCCGATGAAGCGTTTTCCATGTACGGCCTGATTGCAGAGTCTGTGGAAACGCCCGAAAACAGAAGCTTTGTGGTTTTCAATCTTCGGGAAGAAGCACGCTTTCAGGATGGCGAGCCCATCACCGCCGAAGATGTGGCATTTTCCTTTGAAACCCTTACCACCAAGGGCCACCCGTTTTACCGCAACTACTATGCAGATGTGAGCAAGGTGACAGTTGAGAACCCACTGCGGATTCGCTTTGACTTCCAGCAAACCAGCAATCGGGAGCTCCCATTAATCCTTGGCCAGATGCCGATTCTGCCCGCGCATTACTGGGAAAGCCGGGAGTTTGGCGAGAACGGCCTCACCCCACCCGTTGGTAGCGGCGCCTACCGGATTGGCTCGTTTGAAGCAGGTCGTTCCATTGTGTACGAGCGGATGGATGATTACTGGGCGAAGGATCTCGCCGTTCGCAAAGGCCGGTTCAACTTTGACCGCATTCGCTACGACTACTATACCGACGACACCGTTGCGCTGGAGGCATTCAAAGCCGGCAACTTTGACTTCAGGATCGAATCCTCCGCCAAAAACTGGGCCACTGCCTACATCGGTGACAAGTTTGATAACGGCACGATCATCAAAGAGGCCATCGAACACCACCGCCCCACTGGCATGCAGGGCTTCATATTCAATACTCGCAAGGAGGTGTTCAGTGATCCGCGAGTCCGGGAAGCACTGACTTACGGTTTTGATTTCGAGTGGACGAACAAGAACCTGTTTTACGGTCAGTATGCCCGCACCAACAGCTATTTCGAGAACAGCGAACTGGCCTCAACCGGCTTGCCATCCGGCCGGGAGCTGGAAATTCTTGAAAAATATCGAGCGCAGCTGGACCCAGAGATTTTCACCGAGCCCTTCAAAGCGCCTTCCACTGACGGTAAGCAAGGCCTCAGGAAAAACCTTCGAACGGCTATAGACCTTTTACGCTCAGCCGGCTACGAAGTTCGTGACGGAAAAATGATACACAGCGAAACAGGCAAGCCGCTGAAGTTCGAGATTCTGCTGTTTCAGAAAACCTTTGAGAGGGTTGTATTGCCCTTTAAAAACAACCTGGCGCGGCTCGGGATTGATGTATCCGTGCGTTTGGTCGACAGCAATCAATATGTTCAGCGTGTGCGTGAATTCGACTTTGACATGATTACTCAGAGTATCGGCCAGTCAGACTCCCCAGGTAACGAGCAGCGGGAGTACTGGCACTCCTCCACCGCGGACATTAACGGCTCCCGTAATTATGCGGGCGTGAGTGACCCTGTCGTCGGCGAACTGGTGAGCCTGGTTATACAGGCGCCAGACCGGGAAGAGCTGGTGCAACGTACCCGCGCCCTGGACAGGGTTCTGCTTAGTGGGCATTACGTGGTGCCACACTGGTTCTTGGCGAAAGACCGTGTTGCCTACTGGAGCTACCTGAAACATCCGGAAAAGCCCCCCAAAAACGGTACTGACCTCGACAACTGGTGGGCTGAGCCCTGAGGAAACTGCCGCTAAATGGGCATCTACATACTCCGGCGCCTGGCGCTGATTATTCCTACCCTGATCGGCATTCTGCTGCTCAACTTCGTGATCGTCCAGGCAGCCCCTGGCGGACCGGTTGAGCAACTGATTGCCGAAATGGAAGGCCATGGCGGTAGCGCGTTGGCACGGGCCTCCGGTGGCGACACAGGGGCGGAGGTTTCCAGCGCTTCCGGTGATCGACGCGGCTCCCGCGGGATTCCCGACGAAATGCTGAAAGAAATCGAAGTGATGTACGGCTTCGATAAACCGGCACACGAGCGTTTCTTCAAAATGCTAAAGGACTACGCCACCTTCAATTTCGGCGATTCCTTCTTCCGGGAAAAAAGCGTCGCCGAACTGATTGTGGACAAAATGCCCGTCTCCATCTCTATTGGGCTCTGGTCTACGCTCATTATCTACTTCATATCCATACCTCTGGGAATTCGCAAAGCGGTTTCAGACGGTTCCCGTTTCGACGTCTGGAGCAGTTCCGCTATCGTGATCGGCTATGCCATTCCGGGTTTCCTGTTCGCTATTCTGCTGATTGTTCTGTTTGCCGGAGGCAGCTACTTCGACTGGTTCCCTTTGCGCGGACTAACGTCATCCGACTTTGACCAGCTCAACTGGTATCAGAAAGTCGGGGATTATTTCTGGCATCTTGTTTTACCGGTAACCGCTAACGTTATTGGCGGCTTTGCCACACTGACCCTGCTCACCAAGAACTCATTTCTCGATGAAATCGGTAAGCATTATGTCGTGACGGCCAGAGCCAAAGGCCTTGATGAGAAACAGGTTCTATACGGGCACGTGTTCCGTAACGCCATGCTGATCGTTATTGCCAGCCTGCCAGGAGTGCTGGTCTCCCTGTTCTTCACGGGGTCTCTGTTGATTGAGGTCATTTTCTCGCTGGATGGCCTTGGCCTTCTCGGTTTCGAGGCCGCTCTTAACCGGGATTACCCGGTGATTTTTGGCACCTTGTTTATATTTACCCTGATGGGCCTGGCACTCAAACTGATCAGCGACATCACCTATGTACTGGTAGATCCTCGCATCGACTTTGAAAGCCGGGAGGGCGCGTAACATGAAGGCGCTGACTCCGATTCAACAACGCCGTTTACGAAACTTCCGCAATAACCGTCGTGGCTTCTGGTCTTTATGGGTATTCCTGGCAATTTTCGGTCTGACACTGGTGGCCGAACTGATCGCCAACGACAAGCCGCTTATGATTTCCTATCATGACACTCTGTATTTTCCGGTTGTGGAGAGGGTGCCTGAAGAGGTTTTTGGCGGCTTCCTGCCCACGGATGCGGAATACCGGGACCCGTTCATCTCTGATGAAATTCTGGCCAATGGTTGGATGCTCTGGCCGCCCATTCGCTTCACCTATGACACCATCAATTACAACCTTGATGTGCCCTCGCCTGCACCACCCAGCGCGGTAAACTGGCTTGGCACGGACGACCAGGGGCGTGATGTAGCTGCGCGTGTGATCTACGGCTTCCGTATTTCCGTGTTGTTCGGGCTAACGCTCACCATTGCCAGCTGTATCGTTGGAGTTTTGGTAGGTGCCATACAGGGCTTCTACGGTGGCAAGATTGATTTGATCGGCCAGCGCTTTATCGAAATCTGGTCAGGTCTGCCGGTCCTATACCTTCTGATTATTCTCTCAGGCATAGTGCAGCCTAACTTCTGGTGGCTGCTGGGGATCATGTTGCTGTTCAGTTGGATGGGGTTAGTTGATGTGGTTCGCGCTGAGTTTCTGAGAGCCCGGAACTTTGAATACGTGAAAGCGGCCCGGGCACTCGGGCTGGATAACCGAAAAATCATGTTCCGCCATATTCTTCCCAACGCCATGGTGGCGACGCTGACATTTTTGCCGTTTATCCTGACTGGCGCCATTACCGCCCTTACCTCCCTGGACTTCCTTGGCTTCGGTTTGCCCTCTGGCTCGCCGTCCCTTGGGGAGCTGATTGCCCAGGGCAAGGCCAATCTCCATGCCCCCTGGCTGGGTATTTCGGCATTCGTTTCCCTATCACTGATGCTGACCCTGCTGGTTTTTGTAGGCGAAGCTGTGCGTGATGCCTTCGACCCACGCAAGAGCGGATAAGAGCGAGCTGATATGAGTGAGTTGTTAGAGATAACCAATCTCTCGATCTGCTTCAACCAGGGCAAGAACGCAGTGGATTCTCTGTCACTCAGCCTGCAACAGGGTGAGACTCTGGCCTTGGTTGGCGAAAGTGGCTCGGGCAAATCCGTCACTGCGTTATCGGTTCTGCGACTGCTGGACGAGCAGCATGCCAGCTATCCCAGCGGTGAGATCCGCTATCGCGGTGAAAACCTTCTGCAGGCGCCAGTGAAACGGATGCGCCAGGTTCGCGGGCGGGAGATCAGCATGATTTTCCAGGAACCCATGACATCCCTCAACCCTCTGCATAGCGTGGAGAAACAAGTCAGCGAAACGCTGGAGCTGCACAAAGGTATGCGCGGCCCCCAAGCCAGAGAGCGCTGCCTGGAGCTGTTGCAACTGGTCGGCATCGATAACCCGGAAAGCAAGCTTGGCGCTTATCCACACCAGCTTTCCGGTGGCCAGAAGCAGCGGGTAATGATTGCTATGGCTCTGGCCAACGAGCCAGACTTGCTGATCGCCGATGAGCCAACCACCGCCCTGGATGTGACGGTTCAGAAGCAGGTGCTGGAATTGCTTCAGGGCCTGCAGCAGAAGCTCGGCATGGCGATTCTCCTGATTACCCATGACCTGACCATTGTACGCCGCTACGCCAGCCGGGTTGCGGTGCTGGAGCATGGAAAACTGGTTGAGCAGGGAGAAACTGCGGCGCTGTTTGCAGCACCCAGCCACCCCTACACCCGAAAACTAATGGATGCTGAGCCCCCGGAAGCCCCCTTGGCTCAACCCGAGAGTGGTAAACCCCTGCTTAACGTAAGTAATCTGGATGTCCGGTTTCCGACTCGAAGAGGGTTATTCGGCAAAGTAAAAGAGTATTTTCACGCGGTTAAACGAGTCAATTTCACGCTCGAACAGGGTCAGACTCTCGGCATTGTGGGTGAGAGCGGCAGCGGAAAAACGACGATTGGCCATGCCCTTATCAAGCTGACAGCCAGTACAGGCAGCATAAGGTTAGACGGGCAGGAGCTGGCAGGGCTGGATCAGAGCGCATTCCGGCCCTGGCGGCGACGCATACAGATCGTTTTCCAGGACCCCTTTGGCAGCCTGAGTCCGCGCATGTCCGTTGCTGAAATTGTGCGAGAAGGGCTGGAAATACACGATCCTGAAAACACTCAAGCCCACGACCAGAAGGTCATTGCGGCCCTGAGCGATGTGGGGCTTGATCCTGAGGCAAGGCACCGCTACCCCCATGAATTTTCAGGCGGGCAGCGTCAGCGCATTGCCATTGCCCGGGCGCTGGTTCTTCAGCCAGACCTTATTATTCTGGATGAGCCTACCTCAGCTTTGGACCGAACGGTTCAGAAACAGGTTATCGAGCTGCTTCGGGATATTCAGGCCCGCTATGGTCTAAGCTATATCTTTATCAGCCATGATCTGGCCGTTGTACGGGCGCTCAGCCACAAATTGCTGGTGCTGAATCAGGGCGCGGTTGTGGAATATGGGGATGCCGGTGAGATTTTCCGCGCACCCGCAGAGCAATACACACAAGAGTTACTTCAAGCGGCGTTTTTCTATCAACAGAAAGATGCCACCATCACTACGACTATTTGAGCGTTACTCCTGCCGGGATACTTCGGGGATAATGCACCAAAATCAGGAACACAGGGAGAACGACCCATGGGAATACTCAGTGGCAAGAAAGCGCTGATTGTTGGCGTAGCCAGCAAACTGTCAATCGCATACGGCATTGCGGAAGCCTTTGCCCGCGAAGGCGCGGAATTGGCCTTCACCTACCAGAATGAAAAGCTGCAACCCAGAGTAGAAAAGTTCGCCGCAGGATGGGGCAGCACACTGACCTTTCCTTGCGACGTAGCCAGCGATGAAGAAATCGAGAACGTTTTTAAAGAGCTGGGCAAGCACTGGGATAACATCGACATTATCGTCCACGCTGTTGGCTTTGCACCAGCGCACGAACTTGACGGTAACTACGTTGATGTAACCACTCGCGAGGGCTTCAAGATTGCCCACGACATCAGTTCCTACAGCTTTGTCGCCCTGGCCAAGGGTGCCCGGCCCATGATGCACGAGGGCAGCTCACTGCTGACTCTGAGCTATCTGGGCGCCGAAAAAGTTCTTCAGAACTACAACGTGATGGGGCTTGCCAAAGCATCGCTGGAAGCAAACGTGCGCTACATGGCTGCGAGCCTTGGCCGGGATGGTATCCGGGTGAACGGTATTTCTGCAGGGCCCATCAGGACCCTTGCGGCGTCTGGCATCAAGAGCTTCCGCAAGATGCTGGCGGAAAACGCAAGGCGCGCACCGTTGCGCAGGAATGTGACCACGGACGAAGTGGGCAATGCTGCCGCCTTCCTGACCTCCGATATGGCCAGCGGTATTACCGGTGAGATCATGTACGTGGATGCCGGGTTCAACATTACCGGCATGGGCGAACTGGAAGAATCAACATCTGAAGATTAAGCCGTAAAGCAGGGAGCCAGTCTATGCTGGCTCCCTGGTCTCTTTCCCCCGTCCTTTTTGTAAAGCCCTCACCCTGAAATTCTGCGCTTAGAACGTTTCCATGACGGTCGCAACAGCCTCTGCCCATTCAACGTATGCGGTCTGATCGGAGTCGATAATTCTTAATCCCACCAAATAGTCTGGCCCATCCGGGCGACACCAGATTACTTCAACTGTCAGTCTGAAGAATTCTGCCTGGTTACCCAGTGAAACAGAAGCTGGGAGCAAGGCGCCCGCTGAAAGCTGCTCACCAGAGAGCAACCGGAGACCGTTTGCAGACAGATCGCGCACACCACATACCAGTTCCCGCCCGGACGTGCCTGGCACTCCCCGGCGTTCCGGATCGCTTGCTTCCAGTTCCAGCGAAACCCGTGCACGTGCCGTCAAACGGTAATGCAAACGGTTGTCCTGCCCGCCAGGCGGGTCGTCACGTGTACCAAATGTATAGTCAGTATCTTTCATTATTATTCCTGGCTTTTCGTTGTTCCATCAGTTCCGTCCGACACGAATACGCCCCACTACTCTGCTCAGAGTGTCATCAAACTCAGCGGCACCGCCCAGAACCCGGATGCGCTCTTCAACGATACCCAACACCAATTCATCTTCCAGAAATTCGCGACGATTCAGCCCCAACCGATCCACAAATATCAGCTTGCGGGATGCATTTGTGCGAACAGCCAGCTTGAGCCTGACAGATTCAGTTTCCGGCAGGCCCGATTCCTCCAGAATCCAGCCACCAAGATTTATATTGTCTACCTGCTTTTGCGCAAGAGCTGTCTTTTCGCTGTACAGCCGTTCCTGCTCAGCTTGCTCATCCGCCAGGCGCTTGTGCTCTGCCTCGTGTCGCTGGCGTTCCAGGGTTGCCTGCCGCGCGGCCTCCTGCTCCTGGCGCTTCAATTCTTCTGCCTCCCGCTCCCGTCGCAGGACATCGGCACGGGCTCTGGCTGCTTCTGCGGCTTGTTCACGCTGCCTACGCTGTTTTTCACATGCCCCAGCCAACAGATTCACTGTTTCCCCAAGGACCTCGCCAAACGGTCTCTGGGCCGGCAACGGGCGAATACTGCCTGCAGCCTGGGCCTGGCAGAACACATGCCAAGGCTGCAGGCCAAGCTTTACTCCAGTACCGTTAGTCCAGAGGATTTCCGCGGTGTCTTCAAGCAGGGCACAGAAATAACGGCGCTGCTCTGCTGCACCTTCACCTTCAACAAACCATCTTTCCTCAAAGGCCTGAAATTCAGCGTTTCGGGGTGCTTCAAAACTGAGCCAGTCAGAGTTCCATGAAAAGCTCCCGGTGTCCGGTAAAGCGTCAACCAACTCGGGTATTTCTCCACGCAATCTTGACATCATGACGGTTCCGATGCCGGCGAGTGCATTAGGCGTCAGGGGATGATCAAATACCCGGCTCCACACATCTGCGAGCCGGTCGCCTAGTTGTTCACCCACGTGATACAACCGGTCTCTGTCCTTATCGGAGAGCGATGGGTCGCCCACCCACACCAGCCATTCAAGCAGTTTGCTGCCATGCCGGCAGGTTTCACCTTTAACCCCAACGTCCCACACAGCCTGTTTCAGCAATCGTTGCCAGTGATCAAAAATAAAATGGAGTACTGGTTGTGGAAGTTTTCGCCCCTGCAAAGCGCGCCCGATCAGCGCCCTGGAAGTCTGATCTGCGCGCCTTTGGCGTGCTGCGCCCTGCTCTGTTTCGAGCAACCGCTGACGCAGTTTGCCTGTCTGCGCATTGCGCCTGAGCGACTCACCCTGCCATTGCATGCAGAAAGCATCGACGGTATCGGTAGTGCCTGCTTCGAACCCCGCAGAAACTGCGACAACCAACGCATCCAGTTGGTCCAACAGAGCTTTGGATGAGCGCCCGCCAGAATCACTCCAGCCTCGCCATTCCTGGAGACTGTCAAGCCAGACCAGTAACGTATCGCTGAAAGCCTGCTTGCCGTTCAGATTCATGCGCCACGCAAGATAGAATCTCAACCGTGCAATACGTTGGGCAATCTGAGGGTGAAGTCCGCTGGTTTTCAGGAACACATCCATGATGCGATCCGCTACATAAGCCGAATTGATCTGACGCACTGACCAGTCAAGGTTTACAGAGCGAAGAACATGGGTTACTCGCTCGTTCCGCTGCTCCGTCCAGCAAGAAAACAGCATGGGTTGCCAGTCACTTATTGCTTCTGGCGAGAGTTTCCCGGCGGGATAAGGCAGGTCGGGGACCCGAATACCGGCAAGCACATCGTCAATTTTCTCGGCAACCGCCTTCCGCGAGGCCACCTGGTGCGACTTCGGCCTGTTTTGTGACATCCATTCCCCGTGCTCAAGAAGCGTTGAAAAGGCCTTGTAAATAAAGCAGTATAACGAACTCACCGGGGTTGGCCACAACCAAGTCCGGCGCTATTGTAACGATAAGAATCGGGGAAACAGCAGAAAATGTCCGGCAATAAACTTGAAGATTTGAACGTGGCGAGCCAGGAAACACTGATCACCCCTGAAACGCTCAAACAGGATATGCCACTCTCGGGCAGCGCGGCCCAAACTGTCACTGACGGCCGTCAGGCGATTTACGACATTATTGACGGCAAAGACCACCGCTTGTTCCTGGTTGTAGGCCCCTGCTCTATTCACGACGCGGACGCCGCCCGTGATTACGCCGCCCGCCTCAAAAAACTTGCCGATGAAGTCAGTGACACCCTGCTGATCGTTATGCGTGTGTATTTTGAAAAGCCGCGAACAACAGTTGGCTGGAAAGGTCTGATCAACGACCCGCACCTGAATGACACTTTTGATATTGAGCGCGGCCTCCAGTTGGGCCGGCGCCTGTTGCTTGATATCAACGAACTCGGGCTGCCGGTGGCAACCGAAGCCCTGGATCCGATTTCACCCCAGTATCTGCAGGACACGATTGCGTGGTCTGCGATTGGTGCCCGGACCACAGAGTCCCAGACTCATCGCGAGATGAGCAGTGGTCTTTCCATGGCAATCGGTTTCAAGAACGGCACTGATGGCAACTTGGATGTTGCTGTGAATGCCATGAAGTCTGTTTCCTATCCACACAGTTTCCTGGGCATTGACCAACAGGGCCAGGTGGCCATTATCCGCACCAAAGGCAACCGGTATGGTCATGTTGTTCTGCGCGGGGGTGGCGGAAAGCCCAATTACGACTCGGTCAGCGTCACACTTTGCGAACAGGCTCTTGATAAAGCCGGATTGCGCAAATCCATCATGGTGGACTGCAGCCACGCTAACTCCAGCAAAGATCCGGCCATTCAGCCACTGGTTATGCAGGATGTCAGCCACCAGATCCTCGAAGGCAACACGTCTATCCAGAGCCTTATGATTGAAAGCAACATCAACTGGGGCAACCAGTCTATTCCGGAAAATCTGGCAGACCTGCAATACGGCGTATCGGTGACCGATGCCTGCATCGACTGGGCAACGACCGAAAAAGCCATTCGGGATATGCGCAACAAGCTCAAGGACGTTCTGCCTGGCCGTAAAGCAGTCTGAATCCTGTCAGGCCGGCTGGGTTGGCAAGCCCCCTACCCAGTCCAGCCGATCCCTTAACGCGACCACATGGCCAACAATAACGAGCGTTGGCGCCTGAACCTTTTCTTCGTTTACTCTCCGCACAATCGTTTCCAGGTTACCGGTAACCACGTGCTGTTCCCTCGTGGTGCCCTTGGAAACCAGAGCGACAGGCATATCCATCGACATACCGTGCAGTACAAGTTGCTCACAGATGATTGGCAGGCCAACCAGCCCCATATAAAACACCAGCGTCTGTTTGTTCTGTACGAAGTCTTTCCAGGGCAAATCGCAGGTATTATTTTTCAGGTGACCGGTTACAAAACGCACCGACTGAGCATATTCGCGATGGGTCAGTGGAATACCGGCGTATGCAGCGCAGCCTGAGGCAGCCGTAATGCCGGGTACAACCTGAAACCGGACGCCGGCGCTAGCCAAAGTTTCAATTTCCTCACCGCCACGGCCAAATATAAACGGATCCCCGCCCTTGAGCCGGACAACCCTATAACCTTTTTTTGCCAGGTCCACCAGCCTCTGGTTTATCTGATCCTGCGGCAAGGCGTGATTGGCGCGCTGTTTACCCACATGGATCATTTCAGCCGTTTCCGGAATCAGCGCGAGAATTTCCGGTGACACCAGCCGGTCGTAGAGCACAACCTCTGCCGACGTAATGAGTCGCCAGGCTTTCAGCGTCAACAGTTCCGGGTCCCCGGGGCCAGCACCTACAAGAGCAACCTCCCCAGCGGAGCTGTTCGGATTCGAGGTGACAGGGTTTGTTCTGTAACGAACCGGAGCGGACATTGCTCCAACGCCCTTCCCCGGCTGGTTTCGGAACTTATCTGTCACTGAATACGCTCAACGCCGCCCATGTAGGGCTTGAGTACTCTGGGAACAAGAATGCTGCCGTCTGCTTGCTGGTAGTTTTCCATAACCGCTATCAGGGCACGACCTACCGCCAGGCCGGAGCCGTTCAGGGTATGCACTGGCTCGGGCTTACCGGTTTCCGGATTGCGCCAACGGGCGCCCATTCGGCGTGCCTGGAAGTCGCGGGTATTGGAGCAAGACGAGATTTCCCGATACTTGCTCTGCCCCGGCAACCAGACTTCAATGTCGTAGGTTTTCGCAGCAGAAAAGCCCATATCGCCGCCGCACAGGGCAACCAGCCGATAAGGTAACTCCAGCAACTGAAGGACTTTTTCGGCATGGCCAGTCAATGCATCCAGAGCAGCATCAGAATCTTCAGGGCGCACCACCTGTACCAGCTCAACCTTGTCGAACTGATGCTGGCGGATCATGCCGCGGGTATCACGGCCATAAGAGCCGGCTTCACTTCGGAAACAGGGCGTATGGCAAACCATTTTAAGTGGCAATTCTGCCGCATCAAGAATGGTGTCTGAAACCAGGTTGGTAACCGGTACTTCCGCGGTAGGAATCAGGTAAAGCGGGTGCTCTCCCTGCATTTTAAACAGGTCTTCCTCGAACTTGGGTAGCTGGCCGGTGCCGTAAAGAGCATCTGCGTTTACCAGATAAGGTACATAAGTTTCAGAGTAACCGTGTTCGTCTGTGTGCAGGTTCAACATGAATTGTGCAAGCGCGCGATGCAGTCGCGCAATCTGCCCACGCATCACCGCAAAGCGGGAATGGGCCAAGCGGGTAGCGGTTTCAAAATCCAGGCCCCCAAGGCTCTCTCCCAGAGCAACGTGGTCTTTGGGCTCGAAATCAAACGTTTTTGGTGTACCCCAGGTGCGAACTTCAACGTTGTCTTCCTCGCTGTCTCCGGCAGTCACACCCTCATCCGGAAGGTTCGGTATCCCTGCCAGAAAGCCGTTAAGTTCTTCCTGCAACGTGCGCAGCTCTTCCTCGGCTTCTGATTTACGGGACTTCAGGCTCTCCACTTCATCCAGCAGCGGCTGAATATCTTCCCCTGAGGCCTTGGCCTTACCAATAGACTTCGACTTTTTGTTTTGCTCGCCCTGCAAGGTTTCAGTGCGCACCTGCATGCCCCGGCGACGCTCTTCTAGCTGCTCAAAGGCAGCTACGTCAAAAACGAAGTTCTTGATGGCCAGCCGGCGGGCAATCTCTTCAGTCTGGTTACGGACGAGTTTGGGATCGAGCATGGTTATCCTGAATTTTCCGGTTTGCGATGTATGTAGAATAACCCACCATTATACCTGTGCCGACGCTGCTGGCTAGCGCCGACAGCTAAGGTTATATGCAGGTCAGGTGTGGCGTTTTCTGGGGCTTTGTTCATTGAGGGCGTCGAGCCTCTGACGCTTTTCGGAAAGCTTTATTTCCAGACCTCGATCTACCGGCTCATAGTACCTGCGCTGATGGATGGCATCCGGCAGGTAGGACTCCCCTGCGGCGAATGCATGCGCTTCGTCGTGGGCATATCGATAGGAGTCACCGTGACCCATGCTCTTGAGGAGTTTGGTAGGAGCGTTGCGCAAGTGCACGGGGACCTCGTAATCAGGATCCTGATGAATATCTGCCATGCACTGATTGAACGCTTTATAAACCGCGTTGCTTTTCGGTGCGAGGGCGAGATACGTCACTGCCTGAGCCAGAGCAAGCTCCCCTTCCGGGCTCCCCAGCCGCTCCTGAGCGTCCCAGGCTTCCATGCTCAGCTGCAGGGCTCTAGGGTCGGCGTTGCCGATATCCTCGCTTGCGATTCGCACCAGACGGCGAGCGACGTATAAGGGATCGCAGCCCCCATCAAGCATCCGGCAAAGCCAATACAACGAGCCATCGGGGTCCGAGCCCCTGACCGACTTGTGCAACGCCGATATCTGATCGTAAAACACGTCTCCGCCTTTATCAAAACGGCGCAAACTGGTTTGCATCACCTGCTCAAGGTGCTCTGCGGTTACCCGGCTTTTCCCGTCGCTGTCCGGCTCCGCCAGATCGGCAGAGATCTCGAGAATGTTCAGCGCCCGCCTGGCGTCCCCGCCGGATGCCGATGCCATCACGCTAAGCACATCGTCAGAAACCGCAAGTTCACCGCCAAAGCCTTCTTCTGAGCTCAGAGCCCGAGTCAGCAGCTGGAGAATATCCGCTTCTTCGAGATTCTTGAGGACATAGACACGGGTACGGGAAAGCAGGGCACTGTTCAGTTCAAAAGAGGGGTTCTCGGTGGTGGCGCCCACGAAAATAAAGGTGCCATCTTCAATATGCGGAAGAAACGCATCCTGCTGGCTCTTGTTGAACCGGTGGACCTCATCCACGAAAAGGAGTGTATCCTGGCCTTGCGAAAGCTTGCGGTTGCGCGCGCGCTCGACGATGGCGCGGATATCCTTTACGCCGCTGAGAACCGCAGAAACCGTTTCAAAACTGAGATCGCTGACGCTCGCAAGAAGCCTTGCAAAGGTCGTTTTGCCCACTCCCGGCGGGCCCCAGAGAATCATGGAGTGGAGCTGGCCTTGCTCTACCGCTCTTCGAAGCGGTTTTCCGGGCCCCACAAGATGCATTTGCCCCACGTAATCATCAAGGCTTTCCGGGCGCATGCGCGCCGCCAGAGGCCGAAAACCGATCTGCTCGGTGAACAGGCTGCTCTGCATTTCAGCCTGCGTCCCCGATCACGTCGACACCCTCCGGGTATTCAAGCGTAAACACGCTGTTATCAACCGTTTCGTTAAGCCGAATGTGGTCAAAGCTGAGCACGCTGAGTTGCGACAGGGAATCCTGCATACGCATCTCCTGCAGTTCATTCTTGAAGAACGTCAGCCGCAGGGATACAAATAGCGAATCCTCACTTTTTGGTTCGAGCGTAAATTCGCGGGTGTCATCACTGACCTGACGACCGGAAACCCGATAGGTTTCTTCCAGGTTATCCACCTCTCCGCTCAGCAGCAGTGCAGGCGTGGTCTGAACACGGTCGTCCAGGTTGTGCACGGTTACCTGCTCGAGGTCGGGGTCGTAGAGTTGCACGCTTTCCCCGTTACTGACGATAAACTGAGACATGGGCGCACGGGTTTCCCAATAAAACAGGCCCGGCCTTTTGGCCTTCAGTAAGCCACGGGTTTCCTGCACTTTGCCGCCATTTTCATTTACCACAATCTGGATAAAGTCGGCCTGATAGGTTTCATAACTTTTCAGCAAAGAGGCGAGCTCGGCAGCGGAACCCTCTTTACCTGCAGCCATCAGTGAACTACTGAACGTAAGCGCCACAATCAGCGCCAGCACGGGCTTGAGGAAAAATTGTTGCATAATGTACGGCTCCTAGTCTCTCGGTGGGGGCGGGGCCAGGACTTCACGAGCACCGTTATGGCCCGCTGAACTGACCACTCCTGATGCTTCCATGGCCTCAACCAGATTGGCTGCCCGGTTATAACCTATTTTGAACTTTCGCTGTACGGAGGAAATCGATACCCGACGACCTTCAGTCACAAAGGCAACTGCTTCATCGAAGAGCGCATCACTTTCACTGTCGCCGCCATCCGACAAGGTGGGTACACCCGGGAGGTTCTCGCCCTCTGCGCCATTGAGCACATCGTCAACGTAAACAGGCTCACCCCTGGCTTTCCAGGCGCTCACTACACGGTGAACCTCATCATCATCCACAAACGCGCCGTGCACCCGGACGGGCAGACCGGATCCCGGTGGCAGGTAAAGCATGTCGCCATGCCCCAGGAGTTGCTCTGCGCCGCCCTGATCCAGCACGGTGCGGGAATCGATCTTGGAAGAGACCTGGAACGACATGCGGGTGGGAATGTTGGCCTTGATCAAACCTGTAATCACATCCACCGATGGCCGCTGGGTTGCCAGAATCAGATGAATACCAGCCGCCCTCGCCTTCTGCGCTATCCGCGCAATCAGTTCTTCCACTTTTTTGCCGACAATCATCATCATGTCGGCGAACTCATCAATAACCACCACGATGAACGGCAGCGTCTCCAGTTCCGGGCGCTCCTGTTCATCGTTGGCCAGATATTCATCCGGCTTCCAGAACGGGTCGAGAAGCGGCTCTCCGGCCGCCGCTGCATCTTTTACCTTTCGGTTATAGCCTGCAACGTTACGGACACCCAGGGTAGCCATGACACGGTACCTGCGCTCCATTTCCGCCACACACCAGCGCAGTGCATTTGCGGCCTCTTTCATGTCGGTAACAACCGGCGCCAACAGGTGGGGAATACCGTCATAGATGCTGAGTTCAAGCATCTTGGGATCAACCATGATGAAGCGAACTTCCTCCGGGCCCGCCTTCAACAGCATGCTCAGCAGCATTGCGTTCACACCAACCGATTTACCGGAGCCGGTGGTGCCAGCAACGAGCAGGTGGGGCATTTTGGCAAGGTTTGCAACCATGGGGTTGCCGCCGATGTCATTGCCAAGCGCCATTGTCAGCGCCGAACTGGACTCAGTGAACACCCGCGAACTCAGAACTTCGCTGAGGCGGACAATCTCCCGCGTCTCATTGGGAATTTCGATACCGACCACGGATTTACCCGGGATAACTTCCACAACCCTGACGCTAAGCACTGCCAGTGAACGGGCCAGATCCTTGGCGAGGTTGGATATTTTGCTGACCTTAACGCCTGCTGCCGGTTTTATCTCGAACCGCGTGATCACCGGCCCTGGATTAACCTCAACCACCTCAACCGAAACGCCGAAATCAGCCAGTTTTTCCTCAAGCAGGCGCGACATGTGCTCGAGTGCTTCCTCTGAGTAGCCGCTTTCTTTGCGTTCCTCAGGGGGATCAAGCAGGGAGATGGGAGGAATCGGGCTCTCTATGTCTTCAAGCAAAGAAGGTTGAGTGCTTTTTCCATTACTGGCCTGTGGCGACTGCTCATCTTTTTTGAACGGCGATATTTTCAGCGACCGGCCACTCGCGGAAGGCGATTTTCCTTTATCCGAAGCCGCAGGCTGTCTGGCTGTCTTTGCAGGCGTCTCATCCCGGGAACTGAAACTCTCGAGCCGTGCCGGTTCGGGCTCCTGACCGGCGGAGAAGCCTTCAAGACCTGGTTCCAGGCGCTCGCTCGCGGGCTTTTGCGGCTTGGTTTTCATGCGCGGCCCAAATCCCGGAATCCACTGCCACCAGCGCTTATGGGAGAGCTCTTGTTCTGCACCCGCCCGGGCGCTGCTGTTTGCAGCAGCCGGTTGTGCCTTCGACGGATCTGCTTTTTGCATCGGGGCAGATGTTTTCTCTTGCACCGGTTTTGCTTTGTCGGAGGCAGCGAGCTTTTTCAGTGATTGCCCAAAGCGAAGCGTAAGGCCGCCCAACTGGTCCATCAGCCAGAACCATGAAAGTCCCACGGTAACGGTCAGGGCAAATAGAAATATAGCGATGAGCAGTAACGTTGTTGCCGGCAGGTTGAAGAAACGAACCATGGCATCCGAAACGGTGGCCCCCAGCACCCCACCTGAAGTAGCACCCAGCCCGAATACAGAGTAAAGGGACAGGAGGCTAGTGGCCGACAGCAGGATTAGCAGAAATCCACCAAACCTCATCATAAATAAGGGCCAGTGCAGATCCAATGAGTCATTTCTGCGGCGGATCAGCATAAGGGCATAGCCTGCCACCATCATCGGGAACAGGTAGGCAACATGGCCAAAGAAATCCCGCAGCAGGCTGGCAAGCCAAGCCCCGGAGCGGCCAGCTGCATTAAGCACGCTGGTCTCATGGCCGATGCTGGCCCAGCCCGGGTCTGCAGGATTAAAAGTCACAAGAGCCATGGCCAGATAGATACATAGAGCTATCAGACCGATCACCGCTCCCTCACGCGCCCCCTGTGCTGCCAGGCGGCGAAAGCGGAGTTGTTTCTCTGTCAGTTCCTGTGGTGATGTCTTCGCTTTTGCAGATTCGGCCATGAATGCTCAAACGTTAAGTGTTGCTTGCGTTCTGAAGCGCCTGAAAGCCTCTATGCAAGTCCGTTTTCAGGTCTTCGACTGCTTCGATACCAACCGAGAGTCGTAACAGGTTCTCGGTTATGCCCGCTCCGGATTTGTCTTCCGGCGACAATCGCCCGTGGGTTGTCGTCGCCGGATGCGTAATCGTGGTTTTAACATCGCCGAGGTTTGCCGTAATTGAAATCATCCGTGTTGCATCAATGAATTTCCAGGCTTCCTCACGGCCACCCTTAAGGCAAAACGCCAGCACGCCACCAAAACCTTTCTGCTGCTTTTTTGCAAGCGCGTGCTGGGGATGACTTTCAAGCCCGGCGTAAAACACTCGCTCCACTTCCGGTTGCTGTTCCAGCCATGCTGCCAACTCTAACGCATTGTCGCAGTGGGCTCGCATACGGATTGGTAAGGTTTCCAGGCCTTTATGGAAGACCCATGCATTAAAGGGGCTCATCGTGGGCCCTGCGGATCGCAGGAAACCGTAAACTTCATCCATGAGCTTCGTCGGGCCGACCACAACACCGCCCACACAGCGGCCCTGGCCATCCAGATACTTGGTTGCAGAGTGAATCACGATATCCGCACCATGTTCCAGAGGGCGCTGCAGCACCGGCGTGCAAAAACAATTATCCACAACGAACAGAGCACCATTATCGTGGGCAAGCTTTGCCAGCGCCTCCATGTCCGCAACCTCACAGAGGGGGTTGGACGGAGTCTCAATGAACAGCATCCTGGTGTCCGGACGTACAGCCGAACTCCATTCGTCAAGATCAGTAAGGCTTACAAAGCTTGTTTCAACGCCGAACTTCGCCATGTATTTCTGGAACAGCACGTTGGTTGTTCCAAACACACCACGGGAGCAGATCACATGATCACCGCTTTTCAGCAGTGCCATGCAGGTGCTGAGAATAGCCGCCATACCGGATGAGGTTGCAACAGCGCGCTCCCCTCCTTCCATTGCAGCAATGCGACCCTCGAAAGCCTGAACCGTCGGATTGGTAAAGCGGGAATAAATATTACCCGGTTCCTCTCCCCCGAAACGAGCCGCGGCCTGCGCTGCGCTGGTGTATACAAAACTCGATGTGGGAAAAATAGCATCGCTGTGCTCAAGCTGTCCGGTTCGGAGCTGCCCTGCCCTCACCGCCAGTGTGTCCAAAGACATACCATCAAGATCCGATTCCGGAATCAGGACAGTTTCTTCGCGGTGAAAAGTCATGAGCGTCTCCTGGAAAGGCTCTGAGTTCAGTCTTCGTCGTTGTAGAGATCAATGATGCCGTTATCCGTCGACCCGGTGTCTACATCCCCGGAACGCGTGATGTCATTGCGGGCTTCATCGAGGCGATTGAGATAGGCGGCGTCAATATCACCTGTTACATAATTCCCGGTGAACACTGAACACTCCCAACCATCTATGCTGTCATTTACATCGCTGACACAGGTCACCAGATCCTCCAGATCCTGATACAGCAGCCAGTCTGCTCCGATCAATTCACGGATTTCCTCAACAGTCTTGTCGTGAGCAATCAGCTCACTGGCCGATGGCATATCGATTCCGTAAACATTGGGGTAGCGAACCGGGGGCGCAGCCGAGGCAAAGTAGACTTTTCTGGCGCCGGCATCCCGTGCCATCTGAACAATCTCCTTACAGGTGGTGCCCCGCACAATAGAGTCGTCCACCAGCATTACATTTTTACCGCGGAACTCCAGATCAATCGGGTTCAGTTTCTGGCGCACAGACTTTTTACGCATTGTCTGGCCGGGCATGATAAACGTCCGACCTATGTAGCGGTTTTTGATAAAGCCTTCACGGAATTTCACACCCAACCGATGCGCCATCTGCAAGGCCGATGTCCGGCTGGTATCAGGAATGGGCATAACCACATCAATATCGTGCTCCGGGCACTCCCGTAAAATTTTGTCTGCCAGAGTCTCACCCATCCGCAGTCGTGCTTTGTATACCGAAACACCGTCAATAATGGAGTCTGGCCGCGCAAAATAGACATGCTCGAAAATACAGGGGTACAAGCGGGGGTTGTGCGCGCACTGTTGTGTATAAAGAGTGCCGTCGGTTTCGATGTAAACCGCCTCCCCTGGCGCGATATCCCTTACCAGAGTGTAACCGGCAGCGCTGAGGGCAACGCTCTCAGACGCAATCATGTATTCCTTGCGGCCGCTCTCAGACGTACGTTCACCATAACAGACCGGGCGAATGCCATTGGGATCCCGGAAGCCGACGATTCCGTACCCGGTAATCATGGCAATCACCGCGTAGGCACCGCGGCAGCGCTGATGAACCGCGCTGACTGCTGAAAAAACATCTTCCTTTGTCGGATCAAGCTTGCGCAGCTTTTGCAGCTCATGCGCAAAAACATTCAGCAGCACTTCTGAATCCGAATTGGTATTGATATGGCGAAGATCTGTGCGGAACAGGTCCCGGCTGAGTTCGTCGGCGTTGGTCAGGTTGCCATTGTGGGCGAGTGTAATGCCGTATGGGCTATTCACATAGAATGGTTGCGACTCCGCGGAACTGGAGCTGCCTGCAGTCGGGTAGCGCACGTGGCCTATACCGACATTGCCTACCAGTCGATGCATGTGCCGTGTATGAAATACGTCGCGAACCAGCCCATTATCCTTACGCAGATAAAAGCGCTCATCCTGAAAGGTAACAATCCCCGCCGCATCCTGGCCCCGGTGCTGAAGTACGGTCAGCGCATCATAGAGCGACTGATTTACGTGAGAAGTACTGACGATGCCGACAATGCCACACATGGATAAGGTGATCTCCGAGTGTTAATTCTGAATGTTAGCGGGATGCGGACGTGGGTTCCACGACCTGCTGAGATTCCGGTTCCAGGAAACGGGCGAACTCGTCACCAAACGTTCGCCTGGACCAGTCTTCAACCACTCCAAGGCGGTCTATCATGACGGAGGTCCTCCACCAGGTGTCCTGAGCCAGAGGGGTGTAACGAATAAATGCGATCGCGACAATAACAACAACAATCCCGCGTAGCAGGCCAAACCCCATGCCCAGCACTCTGTCCGTAGCAGAGAGTCCGGTAGCACGGACGAGGTGTCCGATCATGTTGTTGATTATGGCACCGACAATGAGCGTTCCGAAAAAGAGAATGGCAAACGCTGCAATAAGGCGTGCAAGCGGCGTTTCAACCGTGCTCTCAAGTAGGGCTTGCATCTGGGGATGAAAGGTTCGCGCAAGTATGAATGCGCCCACCCACGTCACAAGAGACAGCGCTTCTTTCACGAAGCCCCGTTTCAGACTGATGAGAGTGGAAACTGTAATCAGGGCGATGATGACCCAGTCAATCCAGATCAGCGCTTCCATGGAAATCCCGGTGGAGAAAAGGAAGCGCGAATTCTATCAGGAAACGTCGGTTCGCCAAACCGCCGGAGCAATATAAAGCGGATTGAACAGGTTATTTGTCGCCGGATGTGACAAGGCTGTTCAGGCTGAAAGCCTCGTCCAGTTCTAGTTTTGCAGACTCAGCCTCGGCTTTTTCAGCAAAAGGACCACTGAAAACCCGTGTCAGGGTGGCATCACCCCGAACGACCTCCTGAAGATGAGAGTTGTAACCTTTTTCGCGCACTTTGTCCCGAAGGCGGCGAGCATTATCGCCGTTGCCAAAACTGCCTAGCTGAACAACCCAGGCGCCTTCCAGAGAACGAGTGAACTCTGCACTCGTCGGCTCTGCCTTTTCTGGCAAGCTTGCGGAAGGTGCTGGCGCCGCTTTTGCCGGCTCGGCTACCTCGGGCTCGGGCGCTGTGTTAGTGCGAGAATCAGGGACAGACTGCACCGCTGGCCCATCACTTTCCAGAATGCGATAGTCCCGACTGCCTGAATCACCACTTGCGGCATCGTCTTGCTGGTATGGGGGGGGTGGCGCTATGTCCGACTCGGGAGCTGCAACTTCCGGGAAAGGTGGTTCTTCTGGAATGTTGATCGAAGTAGACGTGCGCTCAGAGTGAGGTTCATCGAAAACCATGGGCACAAAGATAACGGCCAGCGAAACCAGAACCAGCGCACCGATTATTCTTTGCTTAAGTCCATCCACGTTGCTTGACTCCCCGTCTGTTTGACCTGGCACATACTAACTGCCCGCCTGTCATAACTCAAAGCTCTGCGCTGCGCCATGGACAAAGTTTAAGACGCCAGGACTCTCAGGCTCAGAGGAGAAGCATCCGCGCTTCTGCAACCGTGAAAAACGAGCCAAATACAATAATGATGTCATTCGCTGCTGCGTCTGTCTTTGCTGCAGCAATGGCACTGGCCACAGTATCATGCGCACTCACCTGAGCCAGCGCACAGGATTCAAGCCTTACCCGCAACGCATCTGAACCCAGGCCGCGCGGCACATCAAGCCCGGCCAGATACCAGCGGTCGACAACCAAAGCCATCGCCTGAGCCACGCCCTCCACGTCCTTGTCGCCAAGTGCGGCATAAACCGCGTGAACCTTACAGCCAAGACCCTTTAACAACTGAAGCCTTGCTGAAAGCCAGGTGGCAGCATGGGGGTTATGTCCAACATCCAAATACAGGTCTGGTTTGCGTTGCAGAAGTTCGAACCGCCCTGGCGCTTTGGCATGACCCAGTACAGCCTCAATCGCAGCCTGCTCCATGTCAGGCTCGAGTGCGCGCAGCGCCATAACAGCAGCGGCTACGCTCTCCACCGGAAGCGGCCCCGACGGTAATCTGAACGTATTCCCCTGAATATGAAGGGCAGCAGCAATTCCACCTGAATCCGTAATAGCCTCACGGATTTCGTAGTCTTGCCCTGCTCGAACCAGCGCTACCTTCTGAGCCGCTGCCTGCTGGAGTACCGAACGTGGCGGATCCATGTCAGCAACCACGGCCGGGATGCCCGGGCGAAGAATACCGGCTTTTTCAAACCCGATAACCTCCCGGTTGTCTCCGAGAAACGCGACATGATCAATATCGATGGACGTAATGATTGCCAAGTCTGCATCTATCACATTCACTGCATCAAGGCGGCCACCGAGGCCGACCTCGAGAATCCAGTCCTGCACACCGGATTCACTCAGTGCAACAAAAGCCGCCAGCGTGCCAAACTCGAAGTAAGTGAGTGAGACAGAGCCACGAGCCGCTTCCACCTTTTCAAACACAGAGATCAGGGTCGCATCATCAATATCCTGACCGTCGATACGGATGCGCTCGTTGTATTTCTGAAGATGGGGAGACGTATAGGCACCAGTGCGTCTGCCTGCAGCCTGAAGAAGTATTTCAAGCGTCGCAACGGCACTACCCTTGCCGTTGGTACCCGCAACCGTAATAACTCGTGCTCTGGGGTTTTTCCGGAACAACCGACGCAAAACCACCAGAACCCGGTCAAGCCCGAGATCAATCTCGGTTGGGTGTATTGATTCTAGCCAGGACAGCCACTGATCAAGCGTGGCCCCAGCCTCCGGTGCGCTCAGGGGCTGGGGTTTCTGTTTACTCTGCCGGGGGTTCAATGTCTGGCTTTTCCGTTATTTCAAATTCGATTGGATCTTCCGTATCGGGCCGCTCTTGCCCGGTAAACTTCGCCAGCACGTGTGCAATACGTTCGCGCATCTGATGGCGGTGCAGAATCATGTCGATTGCGCCGTGCTCCAGCAGGAACTCACTGCGCTGGAAACCTTCAGGCAGCTTTTCACGAACCGTCTGCTCAATGACCCGGGGCCCTGCAAACCCGATCAATGCATTGGGTTCTGCAATATTGAGATCGCCCAGCATTGCCAGGCTCGCAGACACACCGCCAAAAACGGGGTCCGTCATCACGGAAATGTACGGAATACCCTCTTGCTTCATGCGCTCAAGCACGGCGGCCGTCTTGGCCATCTGCATGAGTGACAGAATCGCCTCCTGCATACGGGCGCCGCCGCTTGCAGAAAAACAGACCAGAGGAATACGCTCAGCAAGCGCAACATTCGCGGCCTGTACGAACTTTTCACCAACGACCTGCCCCATAGACCCGCCCATGAAGCCAAATTCAAAGGAACAGGCCACCAGCGGAACGTTCAGAGTTTTGCCTTTCATGGCGACAAGGGCATCTTTCTCGCCCGTTGCTTTCTGAGCCTGCACCAGCCGATCCTTGTAGCGCTTGGTATCCTTGAACTTCAGCCGATCCCAAGGTTCAAGGTTGGCACCAATTTCCTCACGCCCCTCTGCATCAAGAAAAATGTCGAGGCGACGGCGAGCATCAACCCTCAGGTGATGATTGCATTTGGGGCAAACATCCAGGTTTTTCTCCAGTTCCGGCTTGTATAGAAAGGCGCCGCACTTAGGACACTTTTTCCAAAGCCCTTCGGGAACACCTGTTCTGCGATTGGATTCCGAGCGGATCTTGCCCGGCATTATCTTGTCCAGCCAGTTACTCATGGTTATATCCTGTCCTTTGATTCCGGCTCCCCCTCACCTTCCGGGTCAGGAAGCCAGGCTATCCAGTGCTTCACGCATCGGGTTGAGCAGATCCGTCAGTGCCCGTTTAAGCTCTTCGATATCTGCCTGATTTCTGGCTATTGTATCGACCAGCACACTGCCAACAATTACACCATCGGATACCCGTCCCACGGCGGCGGCTGTTTCTGCGTCGCGTATGCCGAAACCGACACCAACCGGCAGGGCCGTCAATTCATGGATATGGGCAACCTTCGCGGCTACTTCTTCCACGTTTATTCTGGCAGCTCCGGTTACGCCGTTAAATGAAACATAGTACACATATCCCGAAGAGTGATCGGCAATTGCGCGAATTCTTTCGTCGGTTGTCGTTGGTGCCAACAGGAAAATCGGATCGAGCCCCCTCTGAGCGAACAGAGGTGCAACTTCATCGGCCTCTTCCGGTGGCAGGTCCACCGTAAGAACCCCATCCACGCCAGCCTCCACGGCCGCGTCAGCAAAGGCTTCATAGCCCATAGCCTCAATGGGGTTGATATAGCCCATCAACACCACCGGAGTGCTGTTGTTGGTTTCTCTGAACTCACGCACAATCGCCAGGACGCGGCGTAAAGATGTGCCATGTTTGAGCGCCCGCTCACAGGCCAACTGAATCACCGGGCCGTCGGCCATCGGATCAGAAAACGGCACACCCAGCTCAATGATATCCACACCGGCATCAACCATGGTGTGCATCAGGCCAACAGTCTCATCCGGGTGGGGG
The DNA here is from genome assembly GCF_900142385.1 of Marinobacter antarcticus. NCBI lineage: Bacteria > Pseudomonadati > Pseudomonadota > Gammaproteobacteria > Pseudomonadales > Marinobacteraceae > Marinobacter > Marinobacter antarcticus. The sequence goes on along the minus strand of NZ_FRAQ01000001.1, from coordinate 2,334,990 downwards.
TCACCGGCAGTAATAAAGGGAATAAGCGCCTTGCGGCCCTGTCCTTTGAGGGTCTTGAGAACCCCTTCAATTCGGCTCATGCCTGCTCCTGTCGATTGTTCAGACCATTATTTACAGTTCAATACCATCTAACTGCGCGACAGTATGAATGTCTTTGTCGCCGCGACCGGATATATTGATCACGACCATCTTGTCTTTATCCATCGTGGCTGCAAGCTTGACTGCGTAAGCTACCGCGTGAGCAGTTTCCAGCGCTGGCATGATGCCTTCAACCAGGGTCAGCATACGGAACGCCTTCAGCGCCTCATCGTCAGTTACCGACACATAGTTGGCCCGCCCGATGTCTTTTAACCAGCTGTGCTCAGGACCGACTCCGGGGTAATCCAGCCCTGCACTGACCGAATGCGTGCCAGCAATCTGGCCGTTCTCGTCTTCCATAAGGTAGGTGCGATTACCATGAAGCACACCCGGGCGCCCAGCACACAAAGGCGCTGCATGCTGACCGGTCTCAATACCAAGCCCGCCTGCTTCAACACCATAAAGCTCCACGGATTCGTCCGTCAGGAACGGATAAAACATGCCGATAGCATTGGAGCCACCGCCTACACAGGCCACCAGGGCATCCGGGAGCTTTCCGGTTTTTTCCAGTGACTGCCTGCGGGTCTCACGCCCGATAACAGACTGAAAATCACGAACCAGAAGCGGATAGGGATGTGGGCCTGCGACGGTACCGATGATGTAAAACGTCTCATCAACATAGGTGACCCAGTCACGCATCGCGTCGTTCATAGCATCTTTGAGCGTACGGCTTCCACTCTGGACCGCATGCACCTGGGCCCCGAGAAGCTTCATGCGATACACGTTCAGCGATTGGCGCTGGACATCTTCAGCGCCCATGAAAACGTGGCATTCAAGCCCCAGGCGAGCACAGACAGTAGCGGTTGCAACCCCATGCTGCCCAGCGCCAGTTTCGGCAATGATCCGCTTTTTGCCCAGAAAGCTGGCCAGCAGCGCCTGACCGATGGTGTTGTTAATCTTGTGCGCACCCGTGTGATTAAGGTCTTCCCGCTTTAACCAGATCTGCGCTCCCCCGGTCTCGCGAGTCAGCCGCTCGGCAAAGTACAGCGGGCTTGGGCGGCCGACATAATCAGCAAGATCCTTGTCAAAGGTAGCCTGAAACTCAGGATCCTTTTTTAGCCGGAGATATTCCCTTTCAAGAGTCACCAGGGAATCCATCAATGTCTCGGAAACAAATCGCCCGCCAAAGGCGCCGAAATGCCCCCGCGCATCTGGCAGTGCCGTCAGCATTTCTTCAGTCAGTTTTACAGACACGGTGAACCTCTCTAATAAAGTCAGAAATTTTTTCGATGTCTTTGACGCCTTTACTTTCTTCAACGCCACCGCTGACATCCACAGCCCACGGCTTCACCTGCTCGACAGCCCGGAATACGTTATCAGATGACAACCCACCGGCCAATATAAGTGGCAGGGGACGCTCCAGCGGGATCAGGTCCCAGTTGAATGAATGCCCGGTACCCCCGTATCGCTGAGGGTCCCACGCATCCACCAACAGCCCGGCGGCTGAGTGATATTCAGCAAACGCCCGCTCAATCTGCCCTGCACTCTGAACGCGCACAGCTTTTATCCAGCGACGGCCAAACAGGCCACAGAAGTCGGCCGTCTCATCACCATGGAATTGGAGCAAGTCCAGTGGAATGCGCTCAAGGACTTCCCTGACCTGCTCTTCCAATGGATTTACAAACAGCCCGACAACCGACACAAACGCAGGAACATGCCGGACGAGCAGCTCAGCCTGCTCGACGGTCACAGCACGGGGGCTGGGACCATAAAACACGAACCCCAGCGCATCCGCCCCGCTTGCAACAGCGGCTTTCACATCCTCAACACGGGTCAGACCACAAATTTTGACGCGTGCATTCATGGCACTTTTACCCGTTGTTTAGAGTGAATGTGCGTTGGATAAACCGGACTGTTCTCTGCCTGGCTGAACCAGGGCCTCAAAAAACCCGGGCCACATTCGGCGGCAGGTATATCAAAGCCTTCTGGATACCCTACGTCGACCAAATACAAACCATGAGGCGGCGCGGTTACTCCGGCAAGCGTGCGATCTTTCGCAAGCAGTATGTCACGAATCCAGGCCTCCGGCTGTTTGCCGGTACCTACATCCATCAGAGCCCCGGCAATATTCCGAACCATGTGGTGCAGAAAAGCGTTGGCCTGCACATCAATTACGACGAAGTTGCCGTTCCGGGTTACCTTTATTTGTTCAAGAAAGCGCACAGGCGTTCGGGACTGACACCCGGCAGCGCGAAAAGAAGAGAAATCATGCTCTCCCACAAGCGCCTGGGCTGCGTCATTCATACGTTCTGCATCCAGCTCGCGAAACGTCCAGCTTACCTGCCCCCGCTGGATCCCGGGCCTTACCGGGTTGTTGTAGATAACGTAGCGATAACGTCTGTAAATTGCAGAAAAACGAGCATGGAAATCATCACTGCCATTACCGGCCCAGTGCACAGCGATATCGAACGGCAGAGCGGTATTGATGCCCATAACCCATGAGCGAAGGTTACGGATGGAAGGCGTTTCGAAATGCGCGATCTGATAGCTTGCATGCACGCGGGCATCGGTACGGCCGGCGCATACAAGGTCTACGGGATGGTCAGCGACTTTTGCTACGGCTTTCGCAAGCTCTGCCTGCACCGAACGAACGCCGGACTTCTGTAGCTGCCAGCCATGAAAGTTGCTGCCGTCGTACTCAAAAGCCAAGGCAACCCGCCCGCCGCCAATAGCGTTATCCGTTGTGAGTTCCTGGGGGTAGAGAAACAAGTGTGAATCCGGCAAGTATGTTGCTGTAAAAACAAAGCGCCGGCCGCCGGGATAATCCCCGGCGGCCGGCGCTTGTTGCCTCAGTAATCCGATTATAACGGATCAGGACAGATTTTTAAGCAGATCCTGAGCTTCGACTTTCTGCTCGTCATCTCCCTCAAGCGCTACTTCTTCAAGAATATCCCGGGCTCCATCGCTGTCACCCATCTCAATATAGGCTCTTGCAAGATCCAGCTTCGTTGCCGCTTCATCCGTTCCAGCGAGGAAATCAAAATCATCATCGTCACCAAGATCGTTTTCATCGATGTCAGCAACAGGTGATTTCGTGGTGTCATCCCGAACTTCATCGGAGGCAACCGGTAGCTCATCATCCGAAGGCTCTTCGGCCGAGTCCTCAAGAGAGTCGCTCTCGTCTGTCAGGTCGCCTTCGCTGAGAGTATCTTCGAGGTTCAGCTCGTCATCCAGGGACAGTTCGTCGTCTTCCGGAGTTGCCTTGGTTGCATTTGTTGCATTGGTTGAATCCGCAGAATCAGAGAACTCTTCCATCAAGGCAAGGTCATCATCGGATACATCCAGTTCAAGGTCATCAAGCGTCGACTCCTCCATCTCGGAACCGCCTAGCTCGTCTTCCTCGCCAGCGACCTTGTCCAGTTCTGCATCCAGTTCATCCAGGAAGGATTCGTCGAGAGAGTCAATATCCGTGCTTTCGGTTTCAGCCGCAGGCTCCAAGGCATCATCAGAAGCCACATCAGACGGTTCCTCGAGCTTGTCCAGCGATTCCTCTGGCTCGTCCAGATCTATTTCGAGAGAGGAGAAATCGCTTTCCTCTTCAGGAGCATCCGCCTCGTCTTTGGATTCCGAGAGCTCAAGGCCCGAAAGATCGTATTCGATCGGATCGTCGCTGCTCTTTTTCTCCGGTTCTAAACTCTTCTCGCTCTCACTAGCTCCTGTATCAGCGGACTGCTCTGCACCCTCAAGGGTGTCCAGATCGAAATCAGACAAGTCAGAATCATAATCACCGAATTCGTTCTCAACCTGATCATCGCGACTTGCGTCATACTGATCGGCGAGGAGCTCATCCGACAATGAGGCATCGGCATTCTCGAAACCTTCCGCCGCATCAAGGGGCTCTGAAGCGCCAGATTCTCCGCCGAGCGACCCAGAGCGAAGCTGGGACTCAAGATCATCAATGCTGGGCATTGACTCAGCTTCTTCAAGACGGGAGCGAAGGTCGTTTGCCTGGGCAATCGCTTCGTCGTCATCCAAAGCCTGAATCTCGCCAAACTGCTTCTCGAATGAATCGCGGTCCTGGTTGTCGGCATAAACCCCAAGTAACTTAAGGCGCAGGTCGGTACGGCTTGGCTCTCGCGAAATTGCAGTTTCCAGGGCCTGAGCGGCCTGATCATAACGACCATAAGCGACGTAGGTGTCAGCTTCTTCAAGAACATTACTGGTACTGCTCTGCTCCGGCTCTTCCTCATCCAGGCTCAGATCGAAGGTATCTTCAGGCCCATCAGGTTCGTCATTAAGCTGCTCATAAAATGCTTTCTCACGGTTGGCATTACGCCGCGCAAGAAGCAAGAGAAGCAGCAGGAGAAGAATCAGACCACCACCCAGAGCAATCTGGTAGATCGTGTTACCGGTAATTGCATCAATTACATTGCCCGGGAAGCCTTTGTTGGCAACAACAGGTTCTGGTTCCGGCTGGACTTTAGCTTCCGGTTTTTCCGGTTGCTCTGATTGGGCTGCCTGCCCGCTTGAGGCGGCAACTTCGGTAGTCGGTTGCGCCTCGGAACCCGGTGCAACAACAGGTTCTGTTGCTGCGGTATCGCTTTCACTGGTTTCCGCACCTGCAACTTCGGATGGGTTGGCAGCTTCCTGCCCAGCATCCATCTCGGCGGGGTCCGCTTCCCCTTCAGCCGTCGCTAAGTCGGCTGTCGCTTCCTGGCCGGGCTCAGCTGCGGGTTCAGCCGCGCCGGCAACCTCTTCGGTCTGTTCAGATGAGGCAGCGCCTTCGCCGGTAACCGGAGCGGTTTGGGCTGCGGCATCATTAGCGGCGGCACCCTGCTGAATCTCGGCAAGCTGACTGTTTTTCAACTCAAGCAAGCGCTGAAGCGTTTGTACCTGATCCTGAAGATCATCAACACGGGTGTTGAGCTCGTCATTTTCCCTGCGGGAACTTTCAAGCTCTTCCATGGCCACTGCAGCACCGGCGTCTACACCACCTGCAAGCTGACTATCTCCGCCGGCAGAGCCACCCTCAGTCTTGCTCCGGCCACCCTCATCGTCGGCAACCAGAAGCTTGAGCTCATCACCACTGGCAGCCGCTTCGCTGGCAGCGCCGCTCTTCGGCTGCTGAGCAACGGTGGCATCAAGGGTACGCTTGGGCTGCTGAAATTCCTGATTCTGCTGCGCAACAACACGAGTCGCCTCGGCACGGGTGCGGCTACGAATCTGATCCGCGGACGGAACACGCAGCACCTCGCCACGCTTCAGTCTGTTGATATTATTGTCAATAAATGCGCCTGGGTTCAGGTCCTGCAAAGCCAGCATAACCTGTTGCATTGACAGGTTATTATCTGGGCGAACCGTCGCCGCAATGGTCCATAGCGTGTCAGACGCACCTGTGGGCCCAAAGGTATCTGCGCGATAGCCGGTACCCAGGGACTGCTCTGCCCTTGCCGCACGACGAGCGGACTCGGCGTTACGCTCAGAAGATGCTTGTCGGGACTGAGCTACCGGTGCGCTTGAAGGCGCGCGCACCTGCTCGGAAACACCGGATTCTTCGGCATAAACCGGAGGATCTACCAGAACGGAATATTCACGCATCAGCCGACCGTTGGGCCAGGTCAACTCCAGCAGAAAATTAAGGTAAGGCTCTCTCAATGGTTCCCTGGAGGAGACGTTCACCACCAGACTGCCATCAGAACGAGTAGCTACCTCAAAACGAAGTTTTCCAAGAAACTGGTTCCGCTGCAGGCCAAGCCGTTGATAAGCCGTTTCCGGGGCTATGTTCACGAACACATCACCAGGATCTATTCCCTGACTTTGTGGCAGAACAATTTCTGCATCCATCGGCTCATTCAGATAGGACTGAAGTTCAATTTCACCCAGCCCCAGGGCTTGAGCGATACCGGATCCTAGTCCCCCGGCAAGAGCCAGTGCAACCGCAAGCTTGCGTACCTTCATGCTTTTTCCTTTCCAGTCTCCGTTATTCGTGACTGATTTTTTCAAACAGAATCGTACGAAGCAGGATGACTTCCGCCTGCATAATTCTTGTTTGATATGTCGCGTTTTTAATTTTCAGTCCGGCAAGTATTGTTGATAAAGCCTCTTTTATCAATCAATCAGCATCAATCCTTGCACCATTTATTTACCAGTTGCACGGAACTCCCTAGTGTTCCTGAAAATAACAGGGGCGGAGCCTGAAATCAGCCTCCGCCCCCTAACCGGCTTCCTGAAACCGGACACAGTTGGCATTAATTGCCTCTGTGTAACATTTCTTAACGTTCCTGCAGGATCCGTAACATGCGGCGCAAGGGTTCAGCGGCTCCCCACAGCAACTGATCCCCGACGGTAAATGCAGAAATATACTCCGGCCCCATAGCCAACTTCCGTATACGCCCGATGGGGACGCTCAGAGTGCCGGTCACTTTGGCAGGGGTCAGCTCCTCAATGCTCGCATCGCGGTCATTGGGGATAACTTTTACCCAATCGTTAGCGTTCGCCAGAATGGATTCAATCTCCGCGACCGGCAGATCCTTCTTCAGCTTGATGGTCAGCGCCTGGCTATGGGAGCGCATGGCTCCAATCCTTACGCAGAGCCCATCAATAGGAATCGGGTTCTCTGAGCGACCAAGAATCTTGTTGGTCTCAACGCCCGCCTTCCACTCTTCCTTGCTCATGCCGTTATCAAGCTGCTTGTCGATAAACGGGATAAGGCTTCCGGCCAGAGGCACCTGGAAATGTTCTGTGGGAAAGCCGTCGGAACGCATGGTTTCGGTGACCTTCCGGTCGATTTCCAGAATCGCCGAAGAAGGGCTTGCGAGCTCTTCCCCAACACTGCGGTTAAGCTCGCCCATCTGGTTGAGCAACTCACGCATGTTCTGTGCACCGGAGCCGGAAGCTGCCTGATAGGTCATGGGGGATACCCATTCAATCAGATCCTGCTCCAGTAACCCGCCAAGGGCCAGCATCATCAGACTGACGGTGCAATTACCGCCAATGTAATCCTTCACGCCGCTATTCAGCGCAGCGTCAATCACGTTGCGATTTACCGGGTCCAACACAATGACAGAGTGATCTACCATCCGCAGCGTGGATGCGGCATCAATCCAGTAGCCTTTCCAGCCTGCATCACGCAGTTTCTGATAAACCGCGCCGGTGTAATCCCCGCCCTGACAGGTCAGCACCACATCCAGAGTTTTGAGGGTTTCGATATCGAACGCATCCTGCAACGGCGGAACGCCATCCCTGCCTACGTCCGGAGCTGGCTGACCAGTCTGGGAGGTAGAAAAGAATACCGGATCGATATCAGCAAAATCGTTTTCATCGCGCATGCGCTGCATGAGGACAGAACCCACCATGCCACGCCAACCTACAAGTCCAACTCGCTTCATGTGCGACCTTTGAACCTCGCTTTATGCCCGCCCTCAACCTTTATCGCCGGCAGGGACAGGATGAATGATCCCGCAGCAACCGCATCGCGTCGCTGTCGGGGATTATTGTACATTACAGAGCAGCCAGTACCGCATCACCCATTTCACGGGTAGAAACCCGGGTGCAGCCTTCCGACATGATATCTGCCGTGCGCAGCCCCTGATCCAGTACATTATTTACCGCGGCTTCGATAGCCGCTGCAGCCTTTTCTTCGTCAAGACTGTAACGCAACATCATGGCTGCGCTGATAATCGTAGCCAACGGATTGGCGATACCTTTGCCGGCAATATCTGGCGCCGAACCATGGCAAGGCTCATACATGCCCTGCTTCTCAGAGTTCAGCGACGCCGACGGCAACATACCAATAGAGCCGGTAAGCATGGCCGCTTCATCAGAAAGAATATCACCAAACATGTTGCCAGTCACAATCACATCAAACTGCTTGGGCGCACGAACCAATTGCATTGCCGCGTTATCCACGTACATATGGGAAAGTGCCACATCGGGATATTCACGCTTCAGGTCGTTCATGATTTCACGCCATAGCACCGTCACTTCCAGCACGTTAGCCTTGTCTACCGAGCATAGTTTTTTGCCGCGCTGCTGCGCCGCCTCAAAAGCCACCCGACCGATCCGGCGGATTTCAGATTCCGTATAGGCATAAGTGTTATAGCCCTGGCGCTCGCCGTTCTCTAATTCACGCACACCCCTTGGCTGGCCGAAATAGATACCGCCGGTGAGCTCACGCACAATCATGATATCCAGGCCCGAAACCACTTCAGGCTTCAGTGAGGATGCTGATGCTAACTGCGGGTAAAGAACTGCCGGGCGCAGATTTGCGAACAGTTCCAGATTCGAGCGCAGGCCAAGCAACCCTTTTTCCGGGCGCTTTGCCATGGGCAGACTGTCCCACTTGGGGCCACCTACAGCACCCAGCAAAATTGCATCGGCTTTACGGGCCTTCTCCAGGGTATCGTCCGGTAACGGATTGTCTGTTTCGTCCAGCGCAGCGCCGCCGACCAGGCCCGACTCAAACGCGAGCTTCAGATCAAACTTTTTATTAATGGCATGAAGGATCTTTTCTGCTTCTGCAACGATTTCCGGGCCGATGCCGTCACCCGGCAGAAGAAGTACAGTTCTGGACATAATGGGCTTCCAAACCTTTGTGAACCGGGTCGAACTGACCCGGCAAGTTATGAATTGTTGCCGGATTAGGCATTAGCAAACCGCTCTACTGGCCCGATCCAAACAGCCAGGGTGCAGTCTGGCGGCGCTGATCTTCATAGGTTTTGATCAGCTCGGCATCTTCCAGAGTTACGCCAATATCATCGAGACCGTTGAGCAGGCAGTGGCGACGGAAGTCATCCACATCAAACCCAAAAGATTCACCGGACGGAGTGATCACGGTTTTTGCATCAAGGTCCACCGTCAGCTGATAACCTTCCGAAGCTTCAGCATCCTGAAACAGCTGATCTATAACTTTCTCTTCTAGAACAACCGGTAACAGCCCATTCTTAAAGCAGTTATTGTAAAAAATATCAGCAAAACTCGGAGCGATAATAACCCGGAAACCGTAATCATCAAGCGCCCAGGGAGCGTGCTCACGACTGGAGCCGCATCCAAAATTGCTGCGAGCCAGGAGCACGCTGGCGTTCATGTAGCGTGGCTGATTAAGCACAAAATCCGGGTTCTTAGGGCGCTGTGAGCTGTCCTGATCCGGCTTGCCTTCATCCAGATAGCGCAACTCATCAAACAGATTCGGACCAAAGCCCGTGCGCTTGATGGATTTCAGAAACTGCTTGGGAATAATCATGTCCGTATCCACATTGGAACGGTCCATGGGGGCCACAAGGCCCTTGTGTTGCGTAAATGCGCGCATGGTTCAGTTCTCTCCTGTGGCTCAGTTCAGCAGTTCGCGAACATCAACGAAATGCCCGGCTATAGCAGCGGCGGCCGCCATGGCGGGACTCACCAGATGGGTGCGCCCTCCAAAACCCTGCCGCCCCTCAAAGTTACGGTTAGACGTAGACGCACAGTGTTCGCCCTTCCCGAGTTTGTCCGCATTCATGGCAAGGCACATGGAGCACCCCGGGTCACGCCATTCCAGGCCTGCTTCGATGAAGATCCGGTCCAGACCTTCCGCTTCCGCCTGTGCTTTTACCAGCCCGGAACCTGGCACAACCATTGCCTGCTTGAGGCTGCCAGCAACCTTGCGCCCCTTGACCACAAGGGCAGCTTCCCGCAGGTCCTCAATACGGCCATTAGTGCAGGAACCGATAAACACTCTGTCGAGTTTGATGTCAGTGATCGCCTGATTTGGCTGCAACCCCATGTACTTCAGAGCCCGTTCAACGCCTTCGCGCTTGATCGGATCTTCCTCGTTCGCAGGATCCGGTATGTTGCCGGTAATGTCCGCAACCATCTCCGGGGACGTGCCCCAACTTACCTGCGGCAATATGTCTGCGCCGTCCAGCTCAACCACCTTGTCAAACACCGCATCCAGATCGCTGTGCAGCGTGCGCCAGTGTTTTACGGCGACATCCCAAGTTTCACCTTTAGGGGAGAAAGGCCGGTCTTTTACATAATCGATGGTGGTGCCGTCAACGGCAACCATACCAACCCGGGCACCCGCTTCGATGGCCATATTACAAATGGTCATCCGTCCTTCCATGCTCAGGTTCTGAATAGCCTGACCACCAAATTCAATCGCGTGGCCTGTACCGCCGGCGGTACCGATTTTACGAATGACCGCCAGCACAACGTCCTTACCGGTCACACCTTTGCCAAGCTCGCCGTTTACTTTGACCAGCATGTTCTTCATTTTCTGCTGCACCAGACACTGAGTGGCCAGCACATGCTCAACTTCCGAGGTGCCAATGCCGTGGGCAAGACACCCGAACGCACCATGGGTAGTCGTGTGGGAATCGCCGCAAACAATGGTCATGCCCGGCAGCGTTGCGCCCTGCTCAGGCCCGATGACATGCACAATACCCTGACGCAGATCCTTGATCTTGAACTCAAGAATGCCGAACTCATCACAGTTCCTGTCGAGCGCTTCCACCTGGATACGGGAAACCGGATCAACAATACCGTCAATGCCTTTTGCGCGATCAGTCGTCGGAACGTTATGGTCCGGCGTGGCCAGATTGGCGTCGATGCGCCAAGGCTTGCGCTTTGCAAGACGCAGTCCCTCAAAAGCCTGGGGAGACGTCACTTCGTGCAGCAAATGACGATCAATATAAATCAGCGCGGAACCGTCGTCCCGCTGCTTGACCAGATGATCATCCCACAACTTTTCGTATAAGGTTTTACCCGCCATGATTCTCTCTCACTTTCTGGAGGTGCAGTTTTAATTCTCTGAACCTATCATACCGCCCGCTAATGAATAACCGCAATTCATGTTTATCATTCATCGCATTCCATATGGTTATGGGATAGTATTTTCCTGCCGGAGCTAATCAGGAAGACAGATCTTGGACTCGAACGCGCTTAAAGCTTTTCTTACCATCATTGACCAAGGTTCCTTTTCGGAGGCGGCAGAGCAGCTGCACCTGACCCAACCGGCCATCAGCAAACGGCTTGCCGCACTGGAAAATCAACTCGGTACAACACTGATTGACCGCAGCCACCGGCAAATACGCGTGACCGACTCAGGCGCCAGATTACTGCCCTACGCCCGCAAAATACTCGATGAAATCCACAACGCACGCATTGCGCTTTCGCCGGATTCCGGTTTGATAGAAGGCGAGTTGCAGATTATTGCCAGCCACCACATAGGGCTTCACCACCTGCCCAACTGGCTGCGCCGATTCAAACGGGAATTCCCGAAGGTGGTCATCAACCTGCAGCTCATGGAATCGGACGCCGCCTACGAGCAGATGCGCAAACGCAACGCTGAACTCGCCTTTGTTACACTGAGCGACAGCATGGCACCCAGCTTCGACGTGTTTGCCCATTGGCCAGACCCCATGGCGTTCGTAGCGGGTGCGGATCACCCTCTGGCCCGCCTGGCAAAACCCAAACTTGCGGATCTGGCGAAACACCCTGCCTTGCTGCCTGACACCTCAACCTCGACCTACCGCATGGTAAGCCGCCTGTTCCTGGAGGAGAATCTGCCTCTGCACCCGCAAATGCCGACCAACTACCTGGAAACCCTCAAAATGATGACCAGCGTTGGCCTCGGCTGGAGCGTACTTCCGCTGCGGATGGTGGATGGAAGCCTGAAAGTACTCGACGGTGTATTGGCGAAGGCAACAGAAGCCGGACATCCGGTTACGCGGGTGCTGGGCGCGATAGGACTGACTGGCCGACAACCCGGAAACGCCGCCAAAGCGCTCTTGTCCATTGTTCAGGAGGAAGAAAGAGGCTCAGCGCTGGGGCCTGGCGGCGCCTGAAGCCAGCGAGCGGTAATCAACATAGCGATCGCCATGGCAACCGCACCGCCCCAGAATGCCGCAGACGTGCTGAACCCATCCACCAGAAAGCCCGACAGCCAGGCCCCCAGCGCACCACCTGCTCCGAACGTCAGCCCGCTGTACAAAGCCTGCCCCTGCCCATGATGGTGCCGACCAAAGAAGCCCTGAACATACTGAACCGAAACCGCATGAAGCGCGCCGTAAGAAGCTGCGTGCAACAACTGAGCAAACAGCAAAACCGGCAAAACATCCGTTAACTCCGCAATCAGTATCCACCGGATCATCGTTAACGCCAGAGCACCCATCACGATATGTCGCACGGTGAAATAACGGGTTAACCGATGCATCACCAGAAACAGCCCGATCTCGGAAACCACCCCGAGCGACCAAAGCAGACCGATCGCAAGATTGCCGTAACCGTGCTGCTCCAGATGAATACTGAAAAACGTGTAATAAGCGCCGTGTGAAACCTGCAATAGAAAATTCATCAGAAAGAACGCAACGACAGCAGGATGCGTCACAATCGCCCGCAAACTACCTTTTGGCGCAGGCGGCTTTCGCTCACCTTGCTCTGCCGGCAAAAGAAAAGCCGACGCCGCAACCCCCAAAAAAACAGGCAAAAGCAGCCAAGGCAACCACTCAATCGATATCCATTCCAGGAGCAGGCCAACCCCGGCCACAGCGCCAATAAACCCGACCGATCCCCAAAGCCGCACCTTGCCATACTTATCCCGTTGCTCCCCAAGTGAACGCAGGGTAATCACCTCATACAGCGGAAGAATCGCGTTCCAGAAAAACGTAAACGCCAGCATTACCAGCAGCAGCCCATAAAACCCGGGCTCAAGAAACACCCCGGCAAAAAGTAGCGACCCGGTTACCGCTCCAAAGCGAACAAGCCGAACCCTCTGGCCGGTTTTATCCCCCAGATGCCCCCACAGGCTTGGCGCGACAATTTTTGTAAGCTGAATGGACGCCATCAGAGTGGCGATTTGCAGATACGAAAACCCTTGCCCCTGAAGGTACAGAGACCAATAGGGCAAAAGCCCGCCCAGAAGGGCGAAAAACCAGAAGTAGAGGTTTGAAAGGCGCCAATAGATCTCGGTATCTCCCAGAAAATATTGGTAAAACGCGGAAGTATGGTGATTCAGTCAGGTGAGGCTATTCAAAAATCTGGAGCGCCAAGGACGGCGCGACGAAGCCCTACAAGGATGTATTCACGGGCGTTTTTTGAATAGCCTCACCTGACTGGATCGCTCCACCGGACTGTTTGGCTTAGAGCTGACCAATAACAGGCGTAGAAACAGTAACATCCCCATTCTGACCACGATGGCGTAAATAATGATCCATCAACACAATCGCCATCATCGCCTCAGCAATCGGCGTCGCCCGGATACCCACACAAGGATCGTGCCGCCCCGTGGTAATAACCTCAACGGGATTACCATTCACATCAATACTACGACCCGGCAAACGCAAACTCGACGTCGGCTTCAACGCAATACTGGCAAGAATCGGCTGCCCAGAAGAAATACCCCCAAGCACACCACCCGCGTGATTCGACAAAAATCCTTCCGGAGTCATCTCATCCCTGTGCTTAGTGCCCTTTTGGGCAACGCACCCAAAGCCCGCACCAATCTCCACACCCTTCACCGCATTGATACTCATCAACGCATGGGCCAAATCCGCATCCAGCCGGTCAAAAACTGGCTCACCCAACCCCGGAGGCACGCCCTCAGCTACCACATTAATGCGCGCACCAATAGAATCCCCTTCCTTACGAAGGGCATCCATGTAGGCCTCCATCTCCGGAACCTTATCGGCATCCGGACAGAAAAACGGATTCTGATGCACCTGTTCCCAGTCCAGCTTCTCTGCACGAATAGGCCCAAGCTCAGACAGATACCCACGAATACGGATACCCAGGCGCTGCTCCAGAAACTTTCGGGCCACGGCACCGGCTGCTACCCGCATGGCCGTCTCACGTGCCGAGGAGCGACCACCACCGCGATAATCGCGCACGCCATACTTATGCATGTAAGTGTAATCGGCGTGGGCCGGGCGGAACTGCTCCGAAATCTTCGAATAGTCCTTGGAGCGCTGGTCTGTGTTTTCAATGATCAGGCCGATCGGCGTACCAGTGGTTTTGCCTTCAAACACACCGGACAGGATACGCACCTCATCCGCTTCACGACGCTGGGTCGTGTGACGCGACGTACCCGGCTTGCGGCGATCCAGATCAGCCTGCATATCCGCTTCCGAAAGCTCAAGGCCCGGCGGGCACCCGTCAATAATGCAGCCTAACGCAGCGCCATGGCTTTCACCAAAGGTGGTGACAGTAAACAGTTTTCCGAAGGAATTTCCTGACATAATTCAATATCTTGTTAGGGTATTTTAAGAAATTGGTTTAATGCTTGCTTTGCCACTGGCGTAGATCCTGCTCAGTGATAGCGAAAACGCCATCGCCGCCGTTACTGAATTCCAGCCAGGTAAAAGGAAGATCCGGATAAGCCTCATCCAGAGCCATCCAGCTGTTCCCCACCTCGACCACCAGCAAACCGCCCGGCGTAAGATGCTCTGCGGCACCGGCAATAATCCTGTGCGCAATATCCAGCCCGTCATTACCTGCGGCGAGGCCCAGCACAGGTTCATGGTGGAATTCCTGTGGCATAGCCGTCAGATCTTCCGCATCAACATAAGGCGGATTACTGACAATGATATCGTACTGCCCGCGGATGTTCGCGAACACATCCGATTGCACCGTGCGCACCCGGTCCCGGAGTTCGTGAAACTCTATGTTTGATTCGGCAACCGCCAGCGCCTCTGGTGAAATGTCGGAGAGATCCACACTGGCATCCTCAAACACCGAGGCCGCGCCTATACCAATACAGCCGCTCCCTGTGCAAAGATCAAGAATCCGCTCAACCGGTTTATCCCCCAGCCAGGGCTGGAACCCGTTTTCAATCAGCTCACCGATGGGCGAACGCGGCACCAGCACACGCTCATCTACATGGAACGGCATACCCATAAACCAGGCTTCACCCAGAAGATAAGCGATAGGAACACGCTCATCGATACGGCGCCGAATGCGCTCAAGAATAAGCTGACGTTCTTCACGGGTTAGGCGCGCATCCAGAAACAGGGTATTGTTTTCCAGTGGAAGGTGCAGGCTACGCATGACCAGATGAACCGCCTCATCCCATACGTTATCCGTGCCATGGCCAAAGAAAACCCTGGAGGCAGCGAACTGCGAAGAGGCATAGCGAAGGTAGTCGCGAACGGTATGAAGATCTTCAATCAGGCTGGTCACAAACGCTGTTTCCTGTAGATGCGGATTCAGCGCGGGATTATACGCTGTTTCATGGCTTTACTGCAGCCACGTGATTGCTCTGCGACTGCACTGGCTCAGATCGCCAGCGGCCCCGAGCTACTCCGGCTTTCCTCGAAGCGATCCAGAGCTGCGGCCATGCGTTCACGCCCAAGCTGAATCAGCTCGGGTGCCTTGTGGTAGTCGTAACTCCGAGAGGCGTTCTTGGGGATATTAACCAGCAGATCCGGCGGATAACCGGCAATCTTGTACTGAACCAGAGCACTTTGCATGGTTTCGATGGTGAGGTTCATTACATCGAATTTACCGATACCCAGTTTATCCCAATTGATGGTTTCGTGATCTTCCTGATACTTTTTTTCGCTTTGTTTAGAACGCTCTTTTTTCTGCATTTCTTTCGAAATTCTGTCTTCCGGGCTGACACCCGAATCCGGCTTTCCGACTCCCAGAGATTTCAGTGCATCCCAGTCAAACCACCGGGACGCTTTGTCGCGGAATGTATCCATCCACTCGTCCGCATCACCGCTGTCGATTCCATCCTGGTTACGGTTAAACGCTGCATCCGATACTCTCTGGCGCCGGTCATCCTCACCGCTGAGGTTCACTGCGACGACGAGATCCGCATGGGCCGAAATGGTCGGAATGATAGGCAACGGATTCAGCAAGGCACCATCGACCAGAACCCGGCCATCAAGAACCAGAGGGGTTACGACACTGGGAATAGCAACGGATGCGCGAATCGCCCTGTCCAGCGGACCTTCCTGAAACCAGATTTCCTTATGAGCCAGCAAATCCGTGGCTACGGCAGTATAGTGCAACGGCAGATTCTCGATACGGATATCACCCAGCATCTCCCGTACCACAGAGAAAATCTTCTCGCCCCGGATTGCTCCCACGGAGTTGAAGGTCAGATCCAGCAGTTTGAGCACGTCAAACTGGCCAAGCCCGGTTACCCAGTCCTTGTAATCCTGCATTTTACCAGCGGCATACATACCCCCCACAAGCGCACCCATAGAGCAGCCAGAAATGGCAATAATGTTATAGCCGCGCTCGGCAAGGATCTCGATGGCACCGATATGCGCATAACCACGGGCGCCTCCACTACCCAGGGTAAGGGCAACCGTTTGACGCTTGCGCTTGCGGCCCTGACCTTCGGAACCGGCGCTAGCCTCTGTGGCTGAGATACCGGAGTTTTCCAGCACCTTGGACACATTATTTTCCGACACGTAATTACCTCGTTATAACCATCACTTCAACCCGGTCGCCCTGTCTCCCCGGATCAGTCACAACCACCGAAGGCCCAACGATCAGCAGTTCCTGCTGTTGTCTGGAAACACCGGTTTTGACCAGTACCTCGGAAAGCGACTCGGCAGCCTTGCGGGCACGACCCATTGCATCACTGAACGACTCATCAGCAGCAAGTACCGAGTAACCCACAAGAACCACCTTGGCACCCTCGGCCCGGGCAAGATCATTAACCTTCCGGCGATCTGTCGCCTGCCAGTCAAACCGATATGTGACTCCGCCTTTCCAGGGCACAACCACTGGCCCGAAAACCCTGTTGTTCACCGTACCAAGGCCGGGGATAGATCCGCCCGCAGCAACCTGCAAGTGCTCGACCCACACATACTCTCTCAGGTTGCCCCGGGTTACGGTATACACAGACGTGAGCCAACGGCTGCCATCGTCTGCTACCTGGCCTGCCACCAGATAATCCTGAGTGGCATCCCGGCCGTACAGAACCGCCTGATTGAATATCTGGTTTGCCCAGACGTTGCTGCGACCGCAGCGAATGCCCGAGCATTCAAACAAAATTCTCGCACCACGATCCCGCAGCAAACCAAGATAGTGCTCCCGGGCATCCCGGCGGTTCGAGTCACGGGAGATCTGATACAGTCGCCCTTCTCCGGTAACCCGCAGCCGGGCCATGGAATCTGAGCGAATCTCGTTGTTGACCTCGCGCACTGCGCTGAAAAGCACCAGGTGCCCGGAAGATTCAATCGGAACTGTTTCTTCCAGCACCGACTGGGCAAATGCTTCCGGAACTGTTTCCGGCACCGCCGCACTGGCGATGCCGGAACTCATGGATAGCATCGCAATAAAAAGCAAATGGAACACGACAATCTTTGGCAAGGTATCACTCATTCTCAAGAAAGTTTTTGACAGCATCGGCGACCGGGCGGGTGTCCCCGTCCAGGTGACAATGATGTCCACCAGGAACATCCACTGTTTGCAGATATGACATCGCATCTGCACGGTTATCCATTCCTTTTCGGTTGGCCAGCAATCCTTCTTTAGCACGTACGAACAAAGTCGGAGCCTGGATGGCCTTCAGCGAAGCAATAACCTGCTCCTCCGTCATCATCAACGCCGTGGGATGCCGTAAACGCGGGTCTGTACGCCAGCCATAGCCATCGCCCTCGGGTTTCAGGTTGCGCGGGATCAATGTCAGTGCCGCTTCGTGGCTGAGCGGGCTGAGCCCGCCTTCGCGCACTTTTGCTGCAGTGACCACATCCGGGTAAACGGCCGGTTTACCGGAACCTGCAATTCGCTTTTTAATGGACTTGCGAAGTTGCGGAACGGTTTCGCTAACGGAACGGCTAAGTGCACCCAGGCTGTCGATCATCACCAGCCTTCGCACCCTCTCGGGAAAGGCTGCAGCGTAGAGTGCCCCGACAATGCCGCCCAGTGAATGACCGACAATATCCACCTTCCCGTCGCGGAAGTGTTCCTCGATCAGTTCGGCGATGTCAGCCACGTAATCCATCAGCAAATAGCCCTGCCCCTGAGGCCGGTGTCCGGAATGACCGTGGCCGGCCATATCCACCGCGTGCAAAGACGACAATTTCGCCAGTTCCGGCGCTATTCTGGTGAACGTCAGACTATTGTCCAGCCAGCCGTGTAGCATAATAATTGGCGGGTTAGATGCTCGTGATATGCGCTCAGCAGGCCAACTCAGACCTGCCAGAGTAATGTGTTGCAGCGGCCATTCCGACTCGTGCAAACCGGTCTCGTTTTCGCGAACGTCTGGCGATAGTGCAACGTCATTCATCTCTGAATCGCACCTCACATCGTATGCGTCGGGCGATCAGAGCTCAGAGAACCGGCGAGATAAGCTTCAATCTTGGTTCTGGCGCTTGCATCATCACCGTTGAATTGCACACCTATGCCTGCAGCACGGTTGCCCTGGGCACCCTTGGGCGTGATCCAGATAACCTTGCCTGCAACGGGTATCTTCTCCGGCTCATCCATGAGGTTCAGTAGCAGAAAAACCTCATCGCCGAGCCGGTACTGCTTCTGCGTGGGTATGAACAGACCACCCTCGCGGATGTACGGCATATAAGCGGCGTATAAAACCGCTTTGTCTTTAATCGTCAGGGTAAGAATGCCGCTGCGCGCACCAAATCCGGGCCCCATATCTGACACCTTTTAAATTGAATGTTTTACCGTTAAACAGAACGTGCAGGAAAAAATCCCTGATAATTCGAAATCATAGCAGTTGTTCTACGCAAAAGCGCAATCAGGATGCGCGACGCTTCGTAGGCATCAGGTCGCGCCACGCTATCAGCAACCGGCTGGCTTCCAGTTCCGGGTTGACGTTGTAAACGCCGGCAGCCCGAGCTTCCCGAACCATGCTCAGCAGTTCATGAGCGCGCCAGGCCGGGTTAATACCGGCGAGAAACCCGAGCATTTCTTCTGCCTCATGATCGTTTGCTTTACCCCCGGCACCCAGCCGGGCGAGATCGACCGCCCACCCTTCAAACAGCCAGAGCATATCTTCCAACCCCAGCGCTTTAAAGGCCTTGGCTGCTTCAGATACCGCAACCTGGCCTTTCATGAATTGGCGAAACTTCTCGAACGCCTCGTCCCGTAACGCCGGGAATTCACCTGTGGCGTACTCAAGCGCCAGACGAGGCGCATTGCCCGCCAGCATCAGAGACTTTGCCATCAGTTCGGCAGAGGGCTGCTTCCCACTCTCAAGTTCCGCTACCTTGCCGGCCAGCCATTGACCGGCCTGATCCGTAGAAGGTACCGGTATCGTCAACACCTGGCACCGTGATCGAATGGTCGGTAACACGGGCCGGCCACTTTCCTGCAGCAGAAGAAGCACAAAATCCGATACTGGTTCTTCAAGGGTTTTCAGCAAGGCGTTGGCCGAGTTGATGTTGAGCTGGTCGGCCCGATCGATAATGGCAACCTTGCGGGCTGCTACCTGAGGCGACGAGACCGCAAAGGTCGAAAGCGACCTTATCTGATCGATCTTTATCATCCGGGACTTTTCAGGCGAATACACCCGTACATCCGGATGACTCGAAGCGGCAAGCAACTGGCACTGGCGACACTGCCCACAAGCAACTGGTTCAGTGGTGTTCTCGTTCCCGGGACTGGCGCATAACAGAAGACCTACAACCGCATCTGCCCACGTCCTCTTGCCAACCCCGCACTCCCCGGTAAGCAACAACGCGTGAGGGAGACGGCCCTCAGCAAAGCGCTTCTGGACGACCTGCCAGGCATTTTGAAGCCAGGGCATTTCAAGGGCAATATCAGTCACTGTAATTTCCTGTTTGAGGCTTGGGACGGAACATTCCGGGCCGTTTTTTACCGGTTCTGCGAAGCAGTCGCGTCATGGTAGCCAGTAACCGGCGTAAACGCTTCAGATCGCTGGCGTCATCCCGGGCGGATTGAGGCCTATAGTAATGGCTGTTAACCATCCGGGCAAAAAGCCTGGCAGAATCGGCCACAACCGGCTCCGCAGCGGCCAGACGTGAAGCCAGTGCTGCGGGCGTTTCGCCGTTTCTGACCGGCACCCCTGCCCGCCCGCACAACTGGTGCCAGGCACCCAGCACGCGCCGGTAGCCATCCCGTCGCCCGCCCCGGCGCATCTGCAGCGCCGATATCAGGCCTGCAATCAGAAGGCCCGCGCCTACGATACCGGCGGTAAGGTACCCCAGCTCTCGCATGCCGAACCCGCCGGGCAAGCGGGACATGAGATCCAGCTGGCTTTGGCCCTGATAACCAACCACCCAGCGCTGCCATTGATAATTAACCCGATCAAGCTGCAGGCTTGCCCACTGGATAATGGCAACATCCCCGTATCGCTGGGCAGACGTCCAGTTATTTTCCAGGAATGAGCCTTCATCGGCCACCGCGTCCCGTAAACCCGACTCAATCCGGTCGGGGGCAATAGCAGCTGTGGGATCAATTCGAACCCAGCCCCGCCCTTCAACCCAGGCTTCTACCCAAGCATGGGCATCGTACTGACGTACTATAAGGTACTCGTCGCCCGCCCCGCTTTCGCCGCCCTGGTAGCCAACCACAACCCGTGCGGGAATGCCCGCAGAGCGCAGCACAAAAGTAGTTGCACCGGCATAGTGAGCGCAGAACCCACGTTTCTCATCGAAAAGCAGGCTGTCGATGCCGTCGTCCGGCATTTTTGGCGGGCGCAGGGTGTAATAGTAGGGTTGTTCCCGGAAACGGCTCAGCAGCGTACGGATCACGCCAATGTCATTGGCTGACCGTTTCAGCTCATCAGCCAGGGCGCGCGCTCGGGGGTTTCCCGTTGCCGGAAGCTGAAGGTAACGGCGGGATTCCACCGGATCCAGGGTTCCCGTTGGCGTTTCCGCCGTGGTTTCACGCGCCAGCCTGTAACGAACCGGGCTATCTGCCGGTCGACGGAAGCGGAACAGATCATCTGGTTCCTTTATCACATTATCGGAAACAGCCACTGAGCCTTCAAGAGCAAAGGCCCAGCGCTGATCCGTCGGTTCCATCAATACATCGTATTCCAGGGGTTTCAGTTCACCCACGCCACCATCCACGTTAACCCGTCCGAGCGCTCGATAGGGCTCGTACCCACTCTGATGCCAGGTTCCATCGTCGAGAGTGTCCAGAATCAGGCCACGCCAGTATCTGTCCCGATATTCAGGCATGGCAGCGCCGAAGGTGACCCGAAAGGCTCGCTCGCTGCTTTGCGCCAGGCTGGATATATCCCCGGGCCGCATAGTGTCACTGATCCCGGTCCGCGCCTGGCCAGAGACCAAAGGCACGCTCCACAAAGGGGTCATGCGCGGGAAAAATACGAACAGCAGCACAACCACCGGCAGCACTTTCAGCAGCATGATACCCAGCCTGCGCCAGCCCGCCTTCATTCCCCCGGGAAGCTCGGGTGCGTTAAGCACCTGAAGCCCGATCAGCAACAAGGCAATCGAACCTATATTGATCAGCGCCCAGTGAATCTCCTGATGAAACAGAAAGTTCACCGTGGCCAGATACACCAGTATATAAAACAGCACATAAAAGTCGCGGGCAGTGCGGGTTTCAAGCCACTTCAGGCCAACCGCCAGCACAAAAAACGAGGCAGCCGTATCGACGGTAAAATTTCCCTGCACGCGAACCAGATAGACCGCAACCAATACCAGCATGATACCCGTGCGCAGCCAGCGACCCGGTAATCGGACACGACCCTGCTGAGCAAGCCAGCGCCAGCCTGCCAAAGCGACACAGACAAGGATCAACCATACCGGCAGACGACCAAGCTGGGGCGTCAGGAGCAGCGCAAAACTCAGGATAAGCCAGAGTAACGCCCGGGACGGCAGGCTCTCACTTTGTTTTTCAGACTCATCTTTTGCGCGAACCCAAAAGCTCATGGCTTGGCTCCCGGCGTTGCGTTTGTGGGCTTGCCTGGATCCATGTAACTGCGTGTTCCGTGGGGCTCGGCCAACGCATCCCGTGGTTTCTTCTCACCCCAGATCGCCAGAGCCCTATGGCAACGAGTGGTATGGGCGGGGCCACTATCTGGCTCTATTACCTGGCCGGGCAGATTCAGGCCAAACCTGGCGCCACTCTTGCTCCGCTCAAGAACAAGCCATGAAAGGTAGCTGAGTCGCAACTCATGGTCAGTCCCGGGAAAAGCGTTGAAATCCAGCCATTGAGGGCTTCCTTTATCGGCCTCCCAGTCCGCCACCACCATCTGGCCACTACGGACAAAACGCTTCCACATCACGCGCTGGCTCATATCACCCTCACGCCAGGGCCTGAGTTCAGCATGATCATTGCCTTCCGGAGAGCGAGAACTGGCCGTTTGATCGCCATCTTCTACCGCGCTGCTCACCTCGGGGGCCGCGATTGGTCGGGGGAAAACCACCGCAGCAGAAACTGGCCTCATCCACGACCAGGCTTTCAGCAAGCCGAAGGGAAAGCGGGTTTCAATCCTTATTTGATCCGGTCGCAGATAGCCCCGGTATGCGGAAGGTACTGGCAAAGCTATATCTACCGATTGGCCAGACGGCACATGGCCCACGCGCACTGATACATCGTCGCTGGAGAGCGTAAGCGCAATGGCATCATCTTTACCGGCCGCAGCCCGCAACCGGAAGAGGATTTCATCGCCGGCAAACCCTTCACCCGCCTGCACGAGCGTCAATTCAAGACCGGCAAGATTGCGGTGGGTCTGATGCATCGCCCCCACAAACACAGCTCCCAGCAGAAACGTCACCAGATAAATAAGGCTGTTCTGATAGTTAATGCCGGTAATCAGCATTATCAGCAACAGCATACCGAACACTACGCCAGCAGCCGTTGGCAAAATGAAAAGGTTTCTCTGGGTAAGTAACTGGACATCTGAGCGCGGAATTCGACGGTTTATCCAACGCTGCCAGCGGCTACGGATTATTCTGTTCATTGTGCCCCTGAGGCCGGTATATTTATTAAAAGTTCAACGCATAAAAAGTTCACGGCTATCTTAACCGTCTTCGCTTTGGTTTTTATAACAGTACGGCAAATCAAGGATTCTGATCACAAACTGACGCCTCTTCGCTTGAAATGCTGTCGGACAACCCGAATACTGACAAACAGAAGCGTACTGACTGCTGTAACCTCAGAAACGCCTGGTACCTGAGTTTATCGCAGCAGGAGGCCTGATTTTGAAACACAACAACCTGCCACCCGGCTGCACTGCCAGCAGTATGCCTGCCTTCTCAAAAGCAGCCACGCGAATCGAAACAGCGATGACGGTCACACTTGCGAAGGCAGCCTCAATGCCGTCTTTTGCAGGCGTCAAGGCGATGACCTCCGATGAGATGGTCGAAACCTACGTGAAAGATTCCGCAAGCGGTTAATGAAGGGCCGATCAGGCTGACACCCAGACCGGGTGGCGGGTTTGATCTTTCTATTGCGGTGCCTGATCAGTAGCTAGTGCCTTGCAGACCCTGGCTTGCAACGAAACGGCAGCTTTTCAACTCGGCTAGAATGCCGTTTTCCGATTCCGGGCTGGCAGCGTCGTTTTTATATTTTTTCATTAGAACAGCGCCCCTCCGGCGCCGACAATGCCCGTTTTGTGGCCTGAGTATCATTCTTCCAATTAACCGGAGCTAATTTGCCACTTCCTGTTTCCTCTCCGATTACCCGGCAAGACTATGAACAGCTGCTTGCCCATGCTGCCAGTCAACCGGACTTTGCCTATCTCGGCAGCGTCGGAAGCAACGGTGGCCGTGGTTCATTTAGCGGGTTTTCGGCCTGTGCGATCACAACCAAATGTGTAAGCTCCGGGGACAACAGCGAACTGGATACCAGCACGCTGTCCGAAGAAATGGAGAGCCTCGTTCAAAACCATGAAGTTCCAGTACAGGATGCCAAACGCTTTCTGACGGGCGGGTGGATCGGCTTTCTGAGTTACGAATTCGGATACATCAAAGAAAAACGCCTCTCAGCAATCTGTCCCGCACCTGCAACTCCCCTGCTCCTTGCGGGCTTTTACCTGTGGGCCGCCAGCCATAACCGCATAACCGATACTTACTACCTCTGGGTTCATCCTGAATGCCCGGAACAAACGTGCAGAATTCTCCGGTCCTGGCTCTCCTCCAAACCACAGAGCGAAACAACAAACTGGCAAATGGTTTCGCCCTTTAAAGCTCGCCAGCCAGCTAAAGAGTTTATGACGGGTGTTGAAACTGTTCAGCGCTACATTGACGCCGGTGACTGTTACCAGGCCAATCTTTCCCAGGAATTTGAAGGTAGCTATGCGGGCGATCCCTGGCTGGCGTTTCAGGCGTTGGCTGAGGCGAACCCAACTCCCTACAGCGCGTTCCTGAAAACCGGTGCGGGCGCGGTGCTGTCTATTTCCCCGGAGCGCTTTCTCGAAATCCGTGGTCGCACCATAAAGACCAGCCCGATTAAAGGCACCCGGCCAAGGGGAAACACCCCTTTTGAAGATGCAGGCTATGCTGCCGAACTAAAGGCGTCTGAGAAAGACAGGGCTGAAAACCTGATGATTGTGGACTTGCTGCGCAACGATCTGAGTGTCCACGCTGCGGCAGGGTCAGTCACGGTAGACAGTTTGTTCGCGCTCGAGTCTTACCGGAATGTACACCATCTGGTCAGCCACATTCGCGCCAAACTCGCGGAAGATGCTTCACCTATGCAAGTACTGTTTGATGCCTTCCCCGGCGGTTCCATTACAGGCGCACCGAAAATCCGCGCCATGGAAATCATCCGGGAACTGGAACCTCACTGGCGTGGCCCCTACTGCGGATCGGTGTTTTATCGCGGGCTCGATGGCACTCTGGACAGCAACATCGCTATTCGCACCATGCTGTGTGATGGCAAGGGGACAATTCACTGCTGGGGAGGCGGAGGAATAGTGGCTGATTCGGATCCGAACAGCGAATACCAGGAGACTCTCACAAAAGTGAAACCACTGATGGATTTCCTGGAGAATCTGAACCAGAGCGACTAGCCGTCGCCCTGATTCCATAAACTTATTTTCAGGCGCTGTGAACAGCACTCGCCTTCAAAAACTCTTGCTTAAGATCCTCAAACTCGTGCACGGCCGGATACTGAGGAAACTCTTCAATCACGTTCTGCGGCGCATGGAACAGAATACCTGCCTCTGCCTGCCCCAGCATGGTGGTGTCGTTATAAGAATCACCTGCCGCAATCACACGATAGTTCAGCAGCTGAAAAGCACGCACCGACTGGCGCTTTGGATCCCTCTGGCGCAGCAGATAGTTGGTAATCTGGCCATTCTCTGCAACTTCCAGCTTATGGCAAAGCAGCGCGGGGTAACCCAGCTTTTTCATCAGCGGCATGGCGAATTCATAGAAGGTGTCAGAGAGAATCACCACCTGAAACCGCTCGCGCAGCCAGTCCAGAAACTCACGGGCACCCGGCAGCGGGTCGAGCTCACCGATCACTTCCTGAATCTGCGGCAGGCCATATCCGTGCTGATCCAGCAGCTTAAGCCGCTGAGTCATCAGAACGTCGTAATCAGGAATATCGCGGGTGGTCGCCTTGAGTTCTTCAATACCGGTTTTTTCTGCAAATGCGATCCAGATTTCCGGGATCAATACACCTTCAAGGTCAAGACATGCCAGTTCCACAGTGATCTCCTGATTCATGTTCCAAGTGAGGATTCTAACTGAGAGCAAGGCCCGCTCCCCGTTATAGACGCGGTATCATAAAAAAAACCGGCAAAGAATGCATCGAACATTGCAACAAAACTACGAAGTTTCCAGGCCACATCTACACAATGAGCTATAACTTTATAGACTGTCATTCCTTCATGGAATTAGCCATTTAATGCTAACCTTCACCAAAATCCGCATCAGGTACTGATATGTTATGAGCAATATCCGCGAGCTACAGGACGAACTCGACAGCGAAAGCCCAAGAGCGGTTCTGAAGGCTGCCTTCAAACGCTATGACAACATCGCTATTTCTTTCAGTGGTGCCGAAGACGTGGTGCTCATAGAGATGGCTCACAAGCTGACCGATAACCTGAAGGTATTCACGCTCGACACAGGGCGCCTGCACCCGGAGACCCACGAGTTTATCGAGCGTGTGCGCAAGCACTATGGCATCAGCATTAAGGTTCTGTTTCCGGACACAAGCGAAGTTCAGGATCTGGTGAACCAAAAGGGATTGTTCAGCTTTTACGAGGACGGCCACGGCGAGTGCTGTGGCGTTCGCAAGGTAAACCCGCTCAAGCGCATGCTCGCAGGCGTTGATGCCTGGATTACCGGCCAGCGCAAGGATCAGAGCCCGGGCACCCGCAACGATGTGCCGGTTATACAGGAAGACGCAACCTTCGCCGGCCCCGGTAAAACGCTGGTCAAGTTCAACCCGCTGGCCAACTGGACATCAAAAGAAGTGTGGGACTACATTCGGATGTCGGAAGCACCCTACAACGAGCTTCACGAAAAAGGCTTTGTCAGTATCGGCTGCCAGCCCTGCACCCGCCCGGTTTTGCCCGGGCAACATGAGCGGGAAGGCCGCTGGTGGTGGGAAGAAGCCACACAGAAAGAATGTGGTCTACATGCAGGTAACCTTATAGCCCGTCAGTAAGTGGGCAATTCTACATCCTTGAACAAGGCTTCTATCTCGCTGCGGCTGCTCTGGTGAGCAACGGCTTCCTCGATAGCCTCTTTCGTCAGGTGCGGCGCGAAACGCTGGATGAAGTCGTACATATAGCCGCGCAGAAAGGTACCCTTGCGGAAACCGATACGCGTAACGCTCGGGCGAAACAGTTTTTTGGCGTCCAGTGCGACCAGGTCCGGGTCTGTTTTTGGGTCAAACGCCATACTGGCGATGATCCCGACACCCAGCCCCAGGCGCACATAGGTTTTGATAACGTCAGCATCCGCAGCCGTGAACACGACTTTCGGCGTCAGGCCTTTGGACTGAAACGCCTCATCTAGCTTCGAACGACCTGTAAAACCAAACACGTAAGTCACCAGCGGGTACTCCGCCAGCTTCTCGAGTGTCAGCTCGGACAACTGGGCGAGCGGGTGATCCTTGGGCACAATCACCGTTCGATTCCAGCGGTAACAAGGCATCATGATGAGATCGTTGAACAGCTCCATGGCCTCGGTGGCTATAGCGAAATCAACGGCTCCGTTCGCCGCCATTTCGGAAATCTGCATCGGAGTGCCTTGGTGCATGTGCAATGACACATCCGGATAGGATTTGATAAAGCCACTGATAATGGGCGGCAGTGCGTAGCGAGCCTGGGTGTGGGTAGTGGCAATACTCAGATCACCCTTGCGCTGATTACTGAACTCCTGGGCAATCTTTTTAATGCCTTCCGCACGGCGCAGAATTTCACCCGCCTCACGCACGATGATTTCGCCGCCAGGGGTGATGCGAGTCAGGTGCTTGCCGCTTCGGGCAAATATTTCCAGGCCAAGTTCATCTTCAAGAAGGCGAATCTGCTTGGAAATACCCGGCTGAGATGTAAAAAGACTCTGGGCTGTTGCCGACACGTTGAGATCATGGTGCGCAACTTCCCAGATATAGCGCAACTGTTGTAATTTCATTGACTCTGTCGCTCCCTGAGCTTCCGGCCTGCGGCGGGCTGCATAAAGATATAGATTTTCGGACAAGATTCAAGAATACGCATAACCCGCCTTTTTTTCATTCTTTTTTAGTATAGAAAAGCACTCTGCATCAGTTTAGACCAAAATTGCATTTTCGCAGCTTTTGGCGCCCATGTTCGTTTCTCCAGCTCTTGACTTGACAGAGACAAAGCTCTCATCCGCAATCTATATGGCAAACTCGGCGTCGGCAGGAGAACGGAAGCTCTTGCCCGGGCGCGGGAACTGGACATTCTCACCCAGTAAATATCGCCGGCTTTTTGTGAGGCGTTGTTTCTACACTTGGGTTCTTCGTGGACTCCTTCGATATAAGCCAGCCTTCGGGCTGGCTCTTTTTTTACCGCTCAATTTTTTTACCTCTCAATAATGCGCCGGAACGGTGGCAGCGCATCGAGCAACAGCTGACCATAGCGCCTTGCGACTATACGGCGGTCAAGAATCGTAACCCGGCCAGTATCTTCTTCGGTTCGCAGCAGCCGCCCAACAGCCTGTACCAGTTTGATGGAGGCGCCCGGTACTGTAATTTCCATAAACGGGTTGCCACCGCGCTGACTTACCCACTCGGCCAGGCTCGCCTCAATGGGGTCGTCCGGCACCGAGAAAGGCAGCCGTGTAATCACCACGTGATGCAGGTACTTACCGGGCAAGTCGATACCTTCTGCGAAACTGGCAACACCAAACAGCACGCTGGCCCGGCCCTCATCAATCCGGGTCCGATGCTGGCGCAACACCTCACCCCGAGACATGTCGTCCTGGGTAATGATTAAATCCGGATACTCCGGCGCCAGCGCATCCCGAACCTGGTGCATCTGCCGGCGGGAGGTGAACAGCACAAGCGTGGCGGTTTCACCGGCCCACACTCCCGGCAGGCGTTTGATCAGTTCATCCGCAAAACCGTCATCGGTGGGCAGGCAGGCCATGGCCGGCACTTCAACGGTCGCCATCTCTCCGTAGCGGAATGAGCTGGGGACGACGAGAAAGCGGCTGGCTTCCGGCAGCCCTGCTCTGGACTGAAGGCGGTCGAAACGGCCTAGCGCCGTCAAGGTCGCACTGGTGAGCACAGCGCCATAGGCCCGCGACCAGAGCCGCGAGTAAAGCAGGTTGTCTGCCAATACCGGCGAACTGAACAGAGTAATATCTTCAGCATGATCCCAGCGCTGCCGCACACTCCAGCGCGCCGGAGGGGGGCTCCTGTTGATGCGGGCCTTAGCCCTGGATTCGTCTTCGGTTGTGCCCTGCTCCGAATCGGAGGTCGATGTCCTGCCACTGACCTGCTCAGTCCAGGCGGTCCAAAGCCGCAACTGATCTTCAGACCGGCTGTGGAAAGCCCCGATAACCGGGTACCAGGCTTCTGCGGTATCCCGGTCAATCTCATGCTTTTTGCGCTCATCAAAAGCGCCCTGCAGCTCATCCGCCAATACACCCAGATGCCGCACCAGATTCGCTGTGGCAATCCGGCTTTCAGAGGCCAGCTCAGCCAATGCTTCTGGCAACTCGCCTTCCGGATAGCGCCACTGCGCGGAGCGACGCTCTTCATTGAACTCCCAGCCGGTATTGTGCTCGGCTTCCTCATAAACCCGTGCCAACACAAGATCCACATCGCGAGAGGCTGTACTTATGCGATCGATGCTCTTGGCCGCCTGGGTAGCGGGCGCCAGATAGGGCTGCATTTTGGCCAGCGCCTGGGATAACTGTTTAAGCCATTGCCGGGTCGAGTTCAGCGGAACAGACGCCGCAAAGTGATTCAGCGCTTTGTCTGGCAGGTGATGAGCTTCATCAAAGATGAACAGTGCATTTTCCGGTTCCGGCAGAATCGCGCCGCCACCCAGAGCGAGGTCGGCAAGAACGAGATCGTGGTTAGCCACCACGATGTCCACTTCGTCCAGATCCTTGCGGGCATCGAAAAACGCACAGCTGTCGAAATAGCTGCAGTGGCGATTGGTACACTGACGGTGATCAGTGGTGACCTGCCGCCAGACATCATCGGGTATCTGCTCGGGCCAGTGATCTCTGTCTCCGTCCCACTTGCGAGAGCCGTAGCTTGCCAGCATTTCTTCAAAGAATGCCCGGGTGCCCGGCTCTTCGGTGCCGGGACTGTCCAGCAGGAACAACGGCATAGTGTCACTGTCGCCGTTGCCTTCATCGTGAAGACGGGACTCGAGGCGGGACATGCACAGGTACCGGCCACGGCCTTTGGCGAGCGTCCACGAGAAATTCATTTTGCTGTGTTTCTTCAGATCCGGCAGATCTTTCAGGACAATCTGATCCTGCAGTGCAACCGTTGCCGTCGAGATCACCAGGGTTTTACCCAGGGCCCGCGCTACAGGAATCGCTGCAATCAGGTAGGCCAGAGTCTTACCAGTACCCGTACCCGCTTCAACCACACAGGCAGCTGGCGGTGACGTACGCTGGCCGTCATTCTCCGTGATCTCGCCCATGTACTTTGCAATTTCAGCAATCATAAGGCGCTGACCATAGCGGGCTCGAACGCCTTTACCCGCCAATACGTCGCGGTAACTCTGCTGAATCTGCTGTTTGATGTCGTCGGTCAATGCCATCAGCGCGGGCTCATCCAGTCCCGAACAATGCCCACGCGGAAGGTTCTGCCCTGTTTGCTCAGCACAACCCCGTCCTCGGTCACCTCTTCTACGGTAATACCTGAGAAAGACTCACCCTGGCGGAGGTATTGCCCGTTAATCATCACCCGGCTGGCATAGGGATCGCTGGAGTAGATATGGCTGTTAAACATCAGGTCCGGAATACTCTTTTGAAATGAAAGGGGTAATTCGACCAGGTGCGGCACTCTTGCCCTGGGCTCATCCTGGCGCAACATCGGAGCCTGGCGCTCCCGGGGTAAAGACGGCGTAATAATGGTGGGCCGCTCACGGGCAGGTTCTATTATTGGCTCGCTCACCAGCTCTGGCTCCGGCTGAGGCGCAAGAGCAGTCTCGGTTTCGGGAGCTTGCATTGCTTCCGGGTCCGGCTTCGCAGGCGGCTCCAGTGCGGGCTCAGGCGCAGCTGTTTGAGCACGTGGCTCGACAGGCAAATCGCCTGCCCGTTCCGGCCAGAATACAACCGCCAGCACGCCGGCGTTTACCAGTAACGCCAGCGCCACCCATACCACCGGAGAGATCCGCCGTTTTCTGGGGCGGTGAATCAGTTGTACCTGTTGCCCGAGATCGGGAACCTTGCCCTGGCGGCGTTCCGTTTCAGATTTTCTGAGGGCATCGAGAATGTAGGACATAACCTATCCCTTGCCTCCGGGCCTTGTACTTAACAGCCTTGGAACATCTGCGTTCAGGTCGTTATTGATCTGGATTATTGTCATGGCACCCGCAATCCCGTCCACTGTCAAACCCCGCAAGGACTGATACCAGCGCACCTGATCTTTCGCTGACAGGCGCTTGATTCTTGCGTTGTCGGCAGGCGACCCGCCATGAGCATCTGCAAGCTCCATCATGCGCGCTCCGATCCAGAGCTCTTCTCCCGCAGCATCACCGACGCCGGAGCTCGTGCGATTGGCCATATAATCGGGAAGCTGCCACAACAGCCGATACTCACCAAACCAGAGGGATTCGAGGCTGGAGAAAGACACCTGAACCGGCCCCCCGGGCAAAACAATGTCCGCGACGTCGCCATCGAGATGACGCAGCACTGCGTAACCACGGTTGCCGGCATCATCCTGAAGCATCAGCATGGCCGGCCTGTCCAGAAAGGCCAGGCTTCGACGACTTCCCTGCCGCTCAAGGCAGCCCAAGCCGGATACCCCGGCAAAATCGCAGGCAATCGGGGACTCCTGCGGGCTGTATTCAACGCCCCAGATATCAAACAACCCACGGAAAGCTTCTGGCAGATTCAGTGCCTGTTCTGAAAATCTGAACGGGGGAATTTCCGGATCGGGCCTGGTAGGTGCTTCCTCAACCAGAGGGAGCGCCTGCAAACTTTCAGGTTGCTCGTCAAGTTGTTCTTCAGGCTCGCTTTCTCGTTGTATCGCGCCGCCCTGCTCCGCAGTCGTTTCATTCGCTAACGCTTGCGGCTCTGATCCAAACCCATACTCAGGCCACTTCTGGTAAAGCCAAAAAGTACTGACAATGGCCAGTAGCAGTGATGCGGCGAGCACCAGATAGCCGGGGAGATCCGGTTTGCCTCTGACCCCTGCCGGCTTTGGCCCCAGATTGCTGCCCCCGACTTCCTTTGCGGCCTGTCGTATGTGAGCCGGAGTCACTTCATGCTCACCCTCTGCATAGGCGCCCAATAGCGCACGGTCGCTGATCAGGTTGATCAGCCGAGGTATGCCATGACTCAGGCGGTAGAGTTTGCGGACAGCTGCAGGCGAGAATACATCGCCCCGCATGCCCGCCACACCTAGCCGGTAGCTGAGATAGGCAGGCAGCTCGTTACCGCCGATAGCATCCAGATGATAGCGGGCGGTTACCCGCTGGTTCAGCTGCCGAAGCTTTGGAAGTGCCAGAATCTGCTGTAACTCTGGCTGGCCCAGCAGCACAATCTGCAGCAGTTTTTTCTCGGCTGTTTCCAGATTGGTGAGCAGGCGAAGTTGCTCGAGTACATCTGCCGACAGGTTCTGCGCCTCATCAATCATCAGAACCTTGTGCCGCCCGGCCGCATGGGCCTTTAGCAAATCGCGGTTAATCAGATCCACCAGCTGTTTGATGCTGGCACCGGCCGGATGGGCAATTTCCAGCTCGTCACAAATGGCGGAAAGCAGTTCCCGGGCAGAAAGCCGGGGGTTCAGAATCAACGCAATATCTACATGGGCCGGAGCGTTTTCGATAAAACACCGGCTCACGGTGGTTTTACCGGTACCCACTTCCCCGGTAATCACTATGAAGCCACCCTGCCCCTGCACGCCGTACATGAGATGCGCAAGCGCCTCTTTGTGGCGTTCGCTCAGGTAAAGGTAGCGGGGGTCTGGCGCGATAGAGAACGGCGGTTCTCTGAAGCCGAAGAAGTCGTAATACATGGGCGTCCAGTCAAATGCTCAGGCGCCGGGCTGATCGGCTGTTCACCGAGCCAGGCTCTACAGCAGGGTATCATACCGCCCGCTTCGCAGGCCTGTCATCTCAGGATGGCCCGGAATCAGCACTGTTTATCAGCCTGAGATCAGCAGCGCTGCGGCGGTTTTGCTGTTTCAGGCGGCGCACGCAGCGCTCCAGGGTTTTGGAAATACGAGCGTGGGATCGAATCATGGAGATTTTTGGCCAGGTTGCGCGCTCGCCCGCCAGAATCATCTCCCGCACAAAAGCGGGCTCTGGGTTTGCAAGCATTCGCCGGTAATCCTTGAACCTGTAGGAAGGCGCGATGGTGACGTCTCCCGAATACCGCTGAGCCATAATGGTATACATCTGGCCGGAAATCTGACGGAGCAGTTCAGGCCGAACGCGCTTGCGGAGATAATCAAACACCCCCTGACCGTGAAACTGAATCTCTGACTTCATCAGGTACAACGGCAGATTTGTCACAGAAAGCTTTTCGTCCAGGCCATGGTCGTTCAGGAAAGGCACCACGTGCGGATTGGCCTGGCTTACAATGGTGAAATTCACATCGTAAAGGTGCATGAGCCGCTCAATGGGCAGGTCACTGACAACCGAGCCATCAACAAATTTGAGCCGTGGCATGTAGGGCAGCGCGTTCCCGTTGATGTCCTTTTTCATCAGAGTAACCGGCGGGAAGATACCCGGCACCGCCGCACTGGCAAGTGCAGCGCTCCACACCATCAGGTAGGGTGATGTATAGCCAGACAACAACCGGGCTTTCTGGTGCGTCTGAACCGGCGATACGCTCATGTTAATCGATCGGCCGGTACGCTCGTAAGCTTCCTCAAACGTGTACTCACCAATGTTGGCTCTCAGGCATGTGCGGAGCTGCCCCTGATCCATCAGCCCTTCGCCCCGCATAGCGCTCAATAGTCCGCGCCATTTCCAGGCTTTGAGATCGTGATTTTCAGGCACGAGCATTTCCGGAATTTCAGCGTCTGTATGCACACCCAGCATTCCGGCAATGACGGCACCGATGCTTGAGCCGGTGACAACCTGAGGAAGCAGCCCTCTCTCCCAGAGCGCCTTGATCACGCCAAAATGGAACATGCCCAAGCTCGCGCCACCGCTCAACAGAAGTGTCGGTCGCCCGTAGCTGGTCAGGGTGTCGCGGAAAAACTGAAGTTTGTCAGCAACCGGGAAACCCGGCACCGGGTGGTCGCACAGAAAATCCAGGGCTTCGCAGGCCTGAGCAATATATTCCTCAATCAGATGCTTGGTGCCAACTCTGGAATGGGTATACAGCGCAGGGTTGCCCATGTTGCCAAGATCATGATGAAGGCCCTCGCGCAGAGCTCGTTTCAAGCGCTCAAAATCATTCTGCTGGCGATATTGTTTGATATTGCTCAGGCGGTCGTACAGCAACTCATAGTGATAATGCTCGGAGGCAAAATCCTCTTTCCATTCGGCATTGCCTTCAAGAAAATCCAGTTCAAGTGCTGCGGCCTTCCACACCTCATAGTTCGGCGCCTCGGCCAGCATCTTGCGGAACTTGTGAATTCTTGGATCTTTCAGCACCGTGTGTCTCCCTCAACTGGCCGTCAGGATCAGAAATCGTCGAGCATAAGATCGTTGTTGTCATCACTGGCAAACGGATCCCGGGTCACCTTGCCGTCATTGATCAGAAACTCCCTGCGTTGCATGAATGCGTTACGCACAAAGATATAGGTGTCGCCGGAAATGAAGCTCTCAGCCGGGATCAGATCTGCCCGCTTATCGACAACCTGGACCCCCCGGGCATAATAGGTTTCCGGGCTCTCGACGTCTTCCCAGAGTGACGGAAAAACAAAGCCGTCCGCGCCCAGACCACTCAGGTGGCGAGGACTGGAAGGGCCAAGAAACGGCAGCATCAGGTACGGGCCGGAACTGGCACCCCAGTATCCCAGAGTCTGCCCGAAGTCTTCAGGCCTTTCCGGCAGATCAAACGCTGTCGCGACATCGATCAGACCGCCAAGGCCGAACACCGTGTTATAGGTAAACCGACCGGCTGCCACAATTGCAGACTCGCCCTTCAACTGCAGAATACTGTTCGTGAAGTTCCGGATTTCTGTCAGGTTGTTGAAAAAATTCGTAATGGCACGGTCAGCAAAATTCGGCATGAAGGTACGATAGGTTTTAGCTACCGGCTTCAAGGCCCAGCGGTCAACTGTGTCGTTAAAGTTGTAGACCTTGCGGTTCCAGTTCTCATAAGGATCCTGAGGATTTACCGGCGCCACCGAGCCCTCAGGAACAGGCTCCTGAATATTCTGGGCCATGACTGGCCCTGCTGACATAACAATAGCCAACACAGCCACCAACGGCGTGGCAAACAACCAGCCTCGGGGTAAAAATTTTGTCATGGTCAACTCTTGGGTTGTTGTGGCTTTCAGCGTCGGCGCACTACAACACTGCCAATAGAATAACCGGCACCGAAGGAGCAGATCACACCTATGTCGCCGGTTTTCAGGTCGTCTTTATGTTTGTGGAACGCAATGATAGAACCAGCGGAGCTGGTATTTGCGTACTCATCAAGAATCACAGGCGCTTCATCTTCGCTCGCGTCCCGGCCAAGCACCCTGCGGGCGATAAGCTGGTTCATGTTCAGGTTAGCCTGATGCAGCCACATTCTGCGCAAATTTTCCGGCGCAAGCGACAGGCTTTGAAGATGATTCTGGATGGTTTCAGCAACCAGAGGTGAAACTTCCTTGAATACTTTACGGCCCTGCTGGATAAACAGTTTATCCGGTTTGCCAATACCGGCTTCGTCCGCCCGGTTCAGGAAGCCGAAATTATTCCGTATGTTGTTCGAGAAGGCGGTTTTCAGACGGGTACCAAGAATTTCGAACCCCTGCCCGGGTTGAGTGTCTTCCTCCCGTTCCACCAGAATAGCGGTGCAGGCATCACCAAAAATAAAGTGACTGTCGCGATCGCGGAAGTTCAGGTGTCCGGAACAGATTTCCGGACTGACCACCAGAACAGCGCGCGCCGAGCCATTCTCCACGGAATTAACCGCCGCTTGCAGACCAAAGGTGGCAGAGCTGCAGGCCACATTCATGTCGTAGGCAAAGCCTTCAATACCCAAGGCAGCCTGAACTTCGATCGAAACCGCCGGATAGGCGCGTTGCAAATTGGAACAGGCGACAATGACTGCATCCACATCGCTGGCTTTTTTGCCGGCCTGTGCCAGTGCTTCATTACACGCCACAATGGCCATATCACACTGAACGGAAGGCTCATCGTTACCGCGCTCGGGAATGTACGGGGCCATACGCTTCGGATCAACAATACCCGACTTGTCGATAACATGCCGGCGCTTGATGCCTGAGGCTTTCTCTATGAACGCCGAGGACGACGCCTGAAGAGGCTCCATTTCACCACGCCCAATAGCTTCCGCGTGTTCAGAGTTGTACATCTCGACAAACTGGTTAAAAGCTTCGACCAGTTCATCGTTATCAATGGTTGCCGGCGGTGTATACAGGCCGGTTCCGCTAATGACGGCTTTAATCACGCTAACCCCACGTCGTGAATATGAAAACAGAAAGACAGGAATGTCGTACCTTCGGAAATACTAACACAGTCCCGGGGTTTTGCCCGCCCCGCAAAAGCCCCTACAGCGGGCGGGGCCTAAGCGATCAGACCCGGGTGAGCTCCCACTGTTTATCGAGACGCTTGGCGGATACGGTCATGGCCGTACCCAGTTGCTGGGCAAAAAACGATACCCGGAACTCTTCCAGCATCCATCGATAGAGCACAAGCTCAGGATCGCGAACACCCTGCTTTTGCTGCTCATTCCGTTTGCTTGCATAGCGGGCCCAGAGAGGCTCAATAGTGTGTAGAAACTCTCGCTCACGCCCCATTTCACGGGGCATTTTTTCCAACCTGGCCAACGCTGCTTCAAAATACCTACCAAACTCTGCCAGCCATTGTGGCGGCGTTGCCACCAGAAAGCCCGGATAAACAAGGTTCTGCATCTGAAACTTCAAATCTGACATGCTATTGGCGAGGGCCAGATTGATCTTACCTTTCAGTTGCTTTGCCACTTTCTGATAACCGGCCATTGCCTGGTAAAGGCGTTCGTCGGCCTGCTCCAATGCGGGAATAAAATCGCCCCGATGGCGATCAACCAGCGCATCAAACGCCTCCCGGGTAACGGGCATCTGGTCGTGTAAAAAATGCGCCATTGCCGTGGAAACAAGCAGATCGTCCAGAAGAACTTTTGCCTGCCC
Source organism: Marinobacter antarcticus (assembly GCF_900142385.1). NCBI lineage: Bacteria > Pseudomonadati > Pseudomonadota > Gammaproteobacteria > Pseudomonadales > Marinobacteraceae > Marinobacter > Marinobacter antarcticus. Next base: position 2,298,117 of record NZ_FRAQ01000001.1, on the reverse strand, counting down.
GACGGTTGCAAACATAAGGGCGGACTGTTTGAAGCGGGGAAGCTTTCGCTCCAGATCGTCCAGAGTATTTCCAAACCGGTTAAGGATCAGGCGCGCAATACCCTTGCGGTTGGTGTCTTCTGCGGTAAGGCGATCCAGACAACGAATCTCACGCACCCGTTTGCCCAAATCCTCAAGAGCCGGATAAACCGTGATCTGCATGCCACCCTTTTCAGTCTGCACCTGTTTCGGCAGATCGCCGAACTCCCAATCCGTAAATTCGCCAGCAGGCTCCTGGTCACGGCTGTCGTTGGTTGCAGACGCAAGAGCCTCCTCGGCCCGCCCTTCAAGCTGATCCTGAAGCTCTCCAGTCTCCCGGCTTTCAGCAATCACCTTACCGCCGTCCCCGAGAACTCTGAGGTTCATTCTCAGATGGCGAGGCAATTCATCCCGGGGCCAGGCTTCAGGATCAATACGCACACCGGTCATCCGTCGCAACTGCTCTCCCAACTGAAGTGCCAGTGGCTCGTTGGAAGGCTGGAGATTGGCAACCGCAGCGTCCACAAAGTCCGGAACCGGAACAAAATTGCGACGCAGGGATTTTGGCAGGCCTTTGACCAGCGCAATACACTTCTCGCGAAGCAGGCCGGGCACCAGCCATTCCAGGCGCCGGGAGGGAATCTGCCGGAGCGCCATCAACGGCACCTGCAGCGTAACGCCGTCGCGTTCACTGGTCGGCTCAAACTCGTAACTGAGCGGGTAACGAACCCCTTCCCACTCCAGGAAATCCGGGTATAAATCACCCGCCATGGCATCAACCGGCCTTTGCAGAACATCGTCTTCAGTCAGCTCAAGGTTGCGGAGCTCTTCAGCTGTAAGGCCTTTCCACCAGCTTTCAAAGTGGCGACCACTCACTATCTCAGCGGGCACGCGTTCATCGTAAAAACCCACAAGTACTTCGTCATCCACCAGAAGATCCCGACGGCGGGTTTTCTTTTCAAGATCCTCCACGCTTGCGAGCATCTCGCGGTTGCGTTCAATAAAAGGTGCTTTAGAACGATAATCACCTTCCACCAGCGCGTGGCGAATAAACAGATTACGGCACTCAACAGGGTCTATTTTGCTAAACGCTATGCTCCGCTTGGGCACCACATCGAGACCATAAAGGGTAATCTTTTCATACCCCATCACCTGAGCTCTCTTCTGCTCCCAGTGCGGCTCGAAATAGTGATGTTTCACCACGTGCCCAGCCAAGGGCTCTATCCACTCAGGCTGAATGGCGGCCACCATGCGCGCAAACACCCGGCTGGTTTCAACAATTTCCGTGGCCACAATCCATTTAGGCCCGGTTTTGGACACTTTGGAGCCAGGGAAAATCATAACCTTGCGATTGCGGGTGGCCAGGTATTCCTTCTTCTCAACCTTGGTCGCCACCTGTCCCAGCAAACCGGCCAGAATCGCTTTATGTATGGCGTCGTAGGTGGCGACATCTTTGTTAAATGACAGTTTCTGGTCACGGCAAATCAGCGTAAGTTGCCGATGAATGTCGCGCCACTCCCGCATACGCATCCAGCTGAGGAAACTCTTCTGGCACACCTTTTTGAGCTGGTTCTGGGTCAGCTCCTGGCGCTGATCTTCGTAGAAATTCCAGATATTGAGCAGAGTGACAAAATCTGAGTCTTTATCATTAAACGCTGCGTGGGCCTGGTCCGCAGCCTGCTGTTTGTCCTGCGGGCGCTCTCTCGGGTCCTGAACACTCAGCCCCGCCATAATGATCAGCGTTTCTGCCAGGCTGCCCTGGTCTGCTGAAGTCACCAGCATGCGGGCCAGGCGCGGATCCAGCGGCAACTTGGCCATGGTCTGCCCGAGCTTAGTCACCCGGCGCTGGTCGTCTACCGCACTCAGCTCTTCCAGAAGCTTGTAGCCATCGTTGATCAGGCGTTTGTCTGGCGCCTCAAGAAACGGGAAATGCCGGATCTCGCCAAGGCCGGAGGTCGCCATTTGCAGGATAACGGAGGCCAGGTTGGTGCGCAGTATTTCCGGATCGGTGTATTCCGGGCGGTTAAGAAAATCTGCTTCATCGAACAAACGAAAACAGATGCCCGGAGCAACCCGGCCACAGCGACCTGAGCGCTGGTTGGCACTGGCTTGAGATACTGGCTCAACGGGAAGGCGCTGAATTTTGGAACGAACGCTGTAGCGACTGATTCGCGCCACACCGGCATCAATCACGTAGCGGATGCCCGGCACCGTAAGCGACGTCTCCGCAACGTTGGTGGAAAGCACAATCCTGCGGCCGCCATGGCTCTGAAACACCCGGTTCTGTTCCTGATTGCTCAGACGGGAATATAAAGGCAGAACTTCCGTGTGCCGGAGCTCAGCGTGGCGCAGCACTTTGCTCAGGTTCCGGATCTCACGCTCACCCGGCAAAAAGATCAGCACATCGCCCGGCGGTAATTTGTCACTGCGCTCGTGCTGCTCAATCTCATCAAGCGCCGCGAGAACACCATCGTTCCAGCCCTGGTCGCGATCATCTTCATCGCCGGTCAACGGCCGGTAACGGATATCAACCGGGAAGGTCCGGCCGCTGACTTCCAGCACCGGGGCCTTATTGAAGAACTCGCTGAAGCGATCCACTTCAATAGTAGCCGACGTGATGATGACTTTGAGATCAGGACGTTTGGGGAGAAGTTGTTTCAGATAACCCAGCAGAAAATCGATGTTCAGACTGCGTTCGTGGGCCTCATCAATAATCAGCGTGTCGTAACGATCAAGAAAGCGATCGTTCTGGACTTCAGCCAACAGGATCCCGTCGGTCATTACCTTGACCCGGGTCTGTTCAGAGGTGTTATCGGTAAACCGCACCTGATAACCAATCTGCTGCCCGGTCTGCTCGCCCAGTTCCTCGGCGATACGGGCAGCAACACTGCGCGCCGCAATACGTCGTGGCTGGGTATGACCGATCAGACCGCGAATTCCCCGGCCCATATTCATGCAGATCTTGGGTATCTGGGTCGTTTTACCCGATCCGGTTTCACCGGCAATAATCACAACCTGGTGGTTTTCAATCGCTTCGCGGATATCATCCACGCGATCAGAAACCGGCAGCCCGGCAGGAAAGCTCGCTGGCTTATGCAGAGCCTGGCGTCGCTGAACCTTGCCAAGGCCACGATCAAGCCAGCCCGCCATTTTCTCCAGATCTTTCTGGCCGGGTTTTCCCTTGGTTCTTGCCACCAATTTGACGATGCGGGCAGCTTCCTGCTGATTGCAGGCGTCCAACTGCTCCATCATCGCCTTTATTGCGGCCTTTACTGAGGCGTTGTCATCAGGTTGCAAGGTCACCGTAATTACTTGTTACCCGGTTCGTCGCGCAGCTCACGGCGCAGAATCTTACCCACGTTGGTTTTCGGCAGATCATCGCGAAACTCGAAAAAGCGTGGAACTTTGTAGGCCGTCAGTCGCTCACGACAGAACTCTTTCAGCTCATTTTCAGTGACGCCTTCGGCCGTCGCAACAAGGTAAACCTTTACCGCCTCACCACTCTTGGCATCAGGAATACCCACAGCGGCGCACTCAGCCACTTTCGGGTGGCTGCTGACCACATCTTCAATTTCATTGGGATAAACGTTAAATCCGGACACGATGATCATGTCCTTCTTGCGATCAACAATGCGGATATAGCCATCTTCCTGAATCACCGCGACATCGCCGGTCTGGATGTAGCCATCTTCAGTGAAGGATTTCTGCGTATCTTCAGGGCGCTGCCAATAACCGCGCATAACCTGCGGCCCTTTCACACAAAGTTCCCCCGGCTCTCCCAACGCTGTCTCATTGCCATCGTCGTCAAGGGTCTTGACCTGGGTCGAAGGGACCGGCAAGCCAATGGTGCCCAGCTGGATAGCACTCCGGGGATTGAAGGTAACCACCGGAGAGGTTTCTGTCATACCGTAGCCTTCCGATATTGCACAGCCAGTTACCCGCTCCCACATCTTCGCAGTGTCGCTGGTCAGCGCCATGCCGCCTGAAGACGTGAGCTTGAGATGACTGAAATCGAGGTCCTGGAACTCTTCGTTATTGCACAGCGCAACAAACAACGTATTCAGACCAAGGAAGGCGGTGAACTTGTGGTTTTTCAGCTCTTTCACGAAACCCGGAATATCCCGCGGGTTTGGAATCAGCACGTTGTGGCCGCCGGCCTCAAGCATAATGCCGCAGTTCAGAGTGAAAGAATAAATGTGGTAGAGAGGCAGTGGCGCAATCACTACTTCCTGCCCTTCAATGATCGTGTCTTCCATCATCGGGCGAACCTGCAGCAGGTTTGCCACCAGGTTGCCGTGGGTCAGCATCGCGCCCTTGGCGACACCGGTTGTTCCGCCTGTGTACTGAAGCACAGCAATATCATCCTGTTTACACTCAACCGGTGTAAACTTTTCACGGGCGCCTGCGCTGAGCACGGCCGGCAACTTATGGGCCTGCGGAATGCTGAACGGCGGTACCATCTTCTTCACGTGCTTGACCACTGCATTCATCAGCGTGCGCTTGATGGGCGAATGCATATCGGCAATTTCGGTAACGATGACGTGCTCAATGCTGGTATGGGGCAGAACTTTCTCGGCGTTTTCCGCCATATTCGCCAGTACCACCAGTGCCTTGGCACCGGAATCGTTAAACTGGTGCTCCATCTCCCGGCCGGTATACAGCGGGTTAGTATTGACCACAATCAGGCCGGCACGCATGGCGCCAAATACGACAACCGGATACTGAGCCAGGTTAGGCATTTGCACCGCAATACGGTCGCCGGGCTTAAGATCCGTCTTGTTTTGCAGCCAGGCCGCAAAGTTACGGGTTTGGGTGTCCAGATCACGATAGGTGAGAGTTGCACCGACAGCGCTGAAGGCGGGGCGGTCAGCGTATTTTTTAACCGCCTGATCAAACACGTCCACCATGCTGCTGTATTTTTTCAGATCGACTTCACGGGGAACACTGGCGGGGTATTTATCTTGATAGAACTTCTCAAAATCCATCACCATCTCCTGTCTGGCGCTTTTATTTATAATGATTTACAGATGCCGCGCGGTATAAAAATCAACTCGACATAAGTATCAGCCTCAAAAAGTCGGGAGAGAATAGCAGTTTTGTCAACGATGAGGTAGTTTCAGCGCAGAACCGGAAAGACCATCTCCCACACACCTTACGCACGGAGCCCCTGATGAGCGATACCCTTGATACTCTTGAAAATATCACCTACAACGAGCTGAACGAGGGTGACACCGCCACATTTATCCGAACGCTCTCAGAAGATGACCTGGTGCTGTTTGCCGCCGTTTCGGGGGACATGAACCCCGTGCATCTGGACGCGGAATTTGCAGCCGGCTCCATATTCAAGGAACGGGTCGCCCACGGCATGTGGAGCGGCGCACTGATCTCTGCCGCACTGGCTTCGGTTATGCCCGGCCCCGGCACTGTTTATCTGGAACAAAGCCTCTCCTTCAAACGCCCGGTAAAGCTGGACGACACGCTGACCGTAAGCCTAACAGTCCTGCGCAAAGGCCCCAAAAACCGGGTTGTATTCAAGTGTGACGTAACGAATCAAAACAACCAAAAGGTTGTTACCGGAGAAGCCAGAGTTATTGCTCCGACTGAGAAGGTTTCCTTTTATAAACCGACACTGCCAAAGATCACAATCGAAGGCCGCGACTGACAATTCTGGCGCCTGCCCTCGCCCCGAGTTTTGAGTTCAATCATAGAAGCAGACGCGGAAGCGTGTCGATTTATTTGACACAAAGAGGATTTAAAACGGGAAGATGCAACTGAGGCCTGAGGCAATGGGCCCTAGCCAACTGTATTACAGGGCCTATTCAGATCTGGCCTTTTTTTTGCTGAAGGAAATAGGCGGGGATGCGTTGACGCACCCCCGTTTGATATGCCGAGCTTTGCCGATGTCTCAACCGCATCGGCTTTTTTTTATTTGCTCAAATACTTCATGGCCGACTCCAGGCCTTCCACCGTAAGCGGGTACATGTGATTGTTCACAAGCTGTCGGGTCATGCCCAGAGACCCACCCGTTCCCCAGTAGCTTTCAGGTAGCGGGTTGATCCAGACCACCTTGCGGAAATGATCACTGATACGTTGAAACCAGGTCACACCGGCTTCCTGATTCCAATGCTCAATGGAACCGCCCGCGTGGGAAATCTCATAAGGTGCCATGGTAGCATCGCCTACGAAGATCACTTTGTAGTCGGGCGAGTACTTGTGGAGGATATCCCAGGTATCAGTGGTTTCGTTCATGCGCCGGATGTTGCTCTTCCAGATGCTCTCATACACAAAGTTATGAAAGTAGAAGTACTCCATGTGCTTGAACTCCAGGCGCGCGGCAGAAAACAACTCCTCACACACCCGCACATGGGGGTCCATAGAACCGCCCACATCGAAAAAAATCAGCACTTTAGCCGCGTTATGGCGCTCGGGCACCATTTTCAGGTCCAGATAACCCGCATTGCGGGCTGTCGACCGGATGGTGTCGTCCAGGTCCAGCGTGTCTGCAGCGCCCTGGCGCGCGAACTTGCGCAAACGGCGGAGCGCTACCTTGATGTTGCGGATACCCAGGGTAACGCTGTCGTCCAGATCCTTGAACTCGCGTTTTTCCCAAACCTTGACGGCACGCCCGTGGCGGCCCTTTTTCTGACCGATACGAAAACCTTCAGGATTGTACCCGTCAGCCCCAAAAGGAGACGTGCCTCCTGTGCCTACCCACTTGTTGCCTCCGGCATGGCGCTCTTTCTGCTCTTCCATGCGTTTTTTGAAGGTTTCAATCAACTCTTCCAGGCCACCCAGAGAATCAATTTTGGCTTTCTCTTCCTCGCTCAGGTTTTTCTCAAACTCGCCGCGCAGCCACTCATCAGGGATCAGCGCTTCCAGCATCTGATCCAGATGTTCAATGCCCTCGAAGTATGCCTTGAAGGCCAGGTCAAACTTGTCGAAGTGGCGCTCGTCTTTCACCAGGCATAGCCGAGCCAGGTAATAGAACTCTTCCATATCCGCAAACGCGAGGCGCTGTTGCAGCGCTTCCAACAGATCGAGGAATTCACGCAGGCTGGCAGGCACCTTGGCCCGCCGCACTTCGAGGAAAAAATCAATCAACATAAAACCGCACTCTTGCCGAATTTCAGCCGCGACGGCGGGCCATAAACGCCAGCTTCTGCAACAGGTGTACATCCTGCTCGTTTTTCACCAGAGCACCGTATAACGGTGGCAGTGCCGAGCTGCTGTCTTTGTCCTGAAGCATTTTCGCTGTCAGCTCATCTGCCATCAGCAGTTTCAGCCAGTCAATCAGCTCTGAGGTCGAGGGCTTTTTCTTGAGACCCGACACCTTGCGCACATCAAAAAACACTTCCAGCGCATCCTTTACCACCTGCTGCTGAATACCCGGGAAGTGAACATCCACGATGCTTTGCATGGTGGCGTGATCCGGGAAGCTGATGTAATGGAAAAAACAGCGGCGCAGAAAGGCGTCTGGCAGCTCTTTTTCGTTGTTACTGGTGATCACCACGATCGGCCGCTTTACAGCTTTTACAAACTTCCGGGTTTCGTAAACGTAGAACTCCATTCGATCCAGTTCCAGCAGCAGATCGTTAGGGAATTCGATGTCAGCCTTGTCGATTTCGTCAATCAACAGCACCACCTGGTCTTCGGCTTCAAAAGCCTCCCATAGTTTACCTTTGATGATGTAGTTGCTGATGTCATTAACCTTCGCATCACCCAGCTGGGAATCCCGCAAACGGGAAACCGCATCGTACTCATACAGGCCCTGCTGAGCCTTGGTAGTAGATTTAATGTGCCAGGGAATCAGACGCATACCGAGAGCGCTTGCCATTTCCTCGGCCAGCAAGGTTTTGCCGGTGCCGGGCTCGCCTTTGATCAGCAGTGGGCGTTGCAGCGTAATGGCCGCGTTTACGGCCATTTGCAGGTCATCGGTGGCTACATACTTGTCGGTACCGGTAAACTTCATCTGTATCGTTCCTGTCAGTTACTTTAGGTTACTTTTTCTGTTCATCATCCGGTTCGTCGCCCGGCCCATCGTAGTCGGGTAAATCGTCAAATTCGGACAAGTCAAAATCATCCAGGCCAAATTCTTCTTCATCGTCTTCTTCCACCGGTTCAACCAGTTCCGGGATAGCTTCCTCCGGCTCCACAACCGCGCTGGCAACCGGTATATCTTCCTCTGCAGGCTCTTCTTCCGGCTCTGGCTCTGGCTCTGGCTCTGGTTCGGGCTCTGCCATCACGAGCGGAGCCTCCGCCTCCATGTCGGCCATTTCCTGTTTAAGGTCATCCAGGTTCTCGGTTTCTTCGCTAGCGGCATCATCTCCGGCCACTGCGGCACGGCGCTTGCGCATCAGCAAAATAATGATTAGCGCAAGTACCACGAGCGCTCCTGCGCCGGCTCCGATCATCCACAGTGGTATAGGCAGTGATGATGCGGCTTCGGGCTCTTCTTCCGCCACAGGCGCGGGCTCTGTTGGTTCAGCAGGCTCCGGCTGGGGCTGAGGTTCTGCAGCGGACTCAGGTTCTGCCACCGGCTCACTTGCCTGCTCCGGTTCCGGGTTCAAAGGCTCAGAAGCAGCCGGCGCTTCCCCGGCCTGCTCAGCGAGACTGATATCAATGGGTGACCTGATGGTTGGCTCAACCATACCTGCAGGCACGATAAACCGGGTTGTTGCGGTAAATTTTCGTGCAAAGGTTTTGCCGTCCGCAACAATGTCTATTCTGTAAAGACCTTCTGCCGGCAGCTTACTGATGGTGTCTGCGTACACGCCGTCTTCCGGAGGCTGATCAGCCGAAAGTGCCTTGCTGCCGCTGCGCCCGTCTTCCGATGTCAGGCTCAGCTTCACACTCAGTACGTTGAGAAATTCCGGATTGGTCACCTTTTCCGTTTTTTCAAAAAACGCAACGCGGACATCAATCGGTGATTCCGGCGTAAACGTCGCAGGTACAGGGCCTACAACCATCCTCAGATCACTGACGACCGTAACGCGACTGCCCTCACCCAGCTCACCTGTTACCCGCCACTCGCCCACCAGGGGCTCGGTAATGGTAACTAGGTCATAGGCCGTTTCCCGGGCCCAGCGAACGTTGTCAGGCCGAGTGGTATAAAGGAGCGTTTCACCATCAGGCCGGATCAGTTCCAGGCTGGCAGGTTCCTCCCCTTCATCGTTGTCAGCCTTGCCGCGGAAGATTAATGCGGTAAATTCCTTTACACCTCCATCAACGGTGAACGCATTGCCTTCAATCGGAATCTGCTCTTGGGGTGCTGCCGTATTCAGGGCGTCCAGAAAGGCCAGATTGAGGGATTCCGCCGTGTCGGCAATCCGGAAACTGCCTTTTGATTTTTCCGCAAGCGTCTTCAGAAAACCGGCATCCGCCTGATCAGAAAGCGCAACAGGATGGAAAGTCGCGCCTCTGGCCACCAGGTCATTCAATAGCTTGCCCAGAATCCGCTGCTCTTCAGCCCGGTTCACATCCGGGCTGTCCGAGATGTCCACCTTGCCATCTGTCAGCAGAATGAAGTGCGTATTCTCAAGCGAGCCGCCGGTTATATAATCGTCGCTGGCGACTTCAATGGCTCTGCCAAGATTGGTGCGCAAAGCCACAGAATTGATTTGACTGGAGCGGTCGATGGCGATTTCACGCCAGGGCTCCCCGACTTCCCCGTGGGGCACCAGCATGTTCACATACTGGCCGAAGGTCCATACACCAGCCGTGCTGCCCTCTGGTAACACCCGGGCCAACAGCCTTACGGCAGGTTGCCGCAGATTATTGGGGTCGGTTTCCTTCATGGAGCCTGAAATGTCCACAATAATCCGGACATCCGGGCTTTCCGGCAGTGTCAGCGTTGTGGCTTCCTCGGCCCACAGCGTTACGGGCAGCAATAAAGCAGTGAAAAAAACCAGCGTGAGGAGTCTCAGCATTGTTGCTCTCGGAAAAATGTTTAGGGGATTTCAGCGTTGGGATAAACGGTAACGAACCATATCCAGAATCCAGACAAGCAGCATTACAACACCACCGATACCCAGGTTGAGCAATGCCCTCCCGGCGTTATCTGCGTCACCCAGAATGAGTTCATAACCTCCGAACAGCCACGCGGGTATCCACCAGCCTGCAATCTCGGGGGACTCTACCGGCGTCAGCAGAAAAGCGACCAGTGCAGCAAGCAACAGCGTTCGAAAGCCGTATAGCGGTAAAAACCGGAAAAGCTTCTTCATCATGAAATAAAACACGACGAAAGCGATGGCGTAAGCGGCCCAGAAGATGCCGTAAGCAATTTGTGCGTCAGTATCGATCATTACAGAACCCAGTGAATGATGTGTTCTTCCCAGTCTTCCTCGGCCACCCGATCCTCATGGATCACTTTATGGCGTATGGAAACACCTGCTTCGTGAACCGAATCCGGGCATCCGCTGCGCAGCGGGTGCCAATCGGCCAGAGGCCTGCCCTCTGCAAGCGTGCGATAGGCACAGGTAGAGGGCAGCCAATAGTAATCGGTCACCGTATCCGGTGTCAGCACCGTGCAGCCAGGCACTTTACTGAGGCGGTCCGGATAAACCGTACACCGACAGGTGTCGTCATCCATATAACGACACACCAGATCGGTGTGGTACACCTCGCCGGTGTCTTCATCTTCAAGCTTGTTCAGGCAGCATTTGCCGCAACCGTCGCACAGGGATTCCCATTCCTGTGGCGTCATCTCGCTCAGGCGCTTGCGCTGCCAGAACGGGATTTGGGCAATCATGACTCTCTCATTCCCGGCTTCGTGCGAAAATCGACAACGTAAGCATCCCGCTCTTCGGGCATCTGCAAAAAAAAATCTTTTTCAGCGATCGCGCTCAGTATCTGTTCACCGGTTGCTCTGGCGAGCTTGCGCCCCGGAGTCATAATCAGATCCATTGAGTGTACCGGGTTGCCAAAAATAGCCCTCAGGCTGTCGGGTAACTCATCCCACTTATGCCCGCGACGAAGGTAAATATAGGTATCACTTTTTTTACTGCTTCGGAAAACAGACACGAACTCCCGATCTTTCATGATTTCAGATAACCCTCAATATCGTTCATTGCCGGCTCGAGAATCTGAGCGCGCCAACCATGGAAAAACGGGCTTTCAGCCAAGGATTTGTCCTGCAGAACTTTTTCAAGTCGCTTTCTCGGTGCGAGCAATTCGATTGGTATATCAGCAGCTTCCGATGCTTCCCTGAAAAAACGCTTTAACTGTTTAAAAGACATCTGCTGATCCCGGGTCAAGGGTGGCGCAATGCGCTCAATCCCGGAATTATCAGCGTTACGCCCCTCTTCGACAAGCTCAAGCAAAGCCTCGCCGTACCGGCGAACCACACCCGCCGGAACACCCTGAATATTGGACATCTCAGTGAGCGACTTTGGCAACCGCTCTGCAATGGCAATAAGAAGCGGATCCGCCACCACACGGCCCCGTGGGCGGTCGCGCTCTCGGCTTTCCAGCTCTCGCCAAACCACCAGTTTTTTGAGCACAAGCTGTTGCTGCGCCGTTAACGTCCAGCCGCCACGAAGGCGGAGGTAATGATTGTGGGGATCGTCCTGCGCTGCGAGCTCATCGGCAAAGCGCGTGGATTCTTCCACAAGCGCCGCCTCAAGCCCGCGCTCACGAAGATGCGCCGTTATCCACTGGTGCATGGGCGCAAGAAAACGTATGTCTTCAATCGCGTAACGCTGCTGCGCCTCACTCAAAGGGCGGGAAATCCAGTCAGAACGGGTAACTGATTTATCCAACGCTTCGCCAAAAAGTGTTTCAACAAACCGCGCGTAACCCAGAGAAAAACCCGCACCGGCCATAGCCGCCCCAATCTGCAGATCCACAACGCCCTTCGGACGTATCCCGAGCCAGTCGCGAAAGAGCTCGAGATCTTCGCTCATGGCATAGAGCAGCTTGGTAACGTCGGGGTCAGCAATCACTTCCCGAAAACGCTCTGATTCTTCAGCAACTTCGGGATCTACCAGGCAAAAGCGATCGCCAAGACCAAGCTGAACCAGCCCGGGAATAGGATAGAAGGTATTGACCCGCTCAAATTCGGTATCCAGAACCAGAGGCAGCCCGGGTGAACTGTCTAGCCAGGTGTCCAGCTCTTCGGGCCGTGTAATCCAATCAATGGTTTCAGGGGCCGGGGGAACGTTAATAGCCGGTAGAGAAAAGGTCATAGAAAAAGCCAGTTAAAAGCGCCGTGAAGTCGCTGACGCGGAATCAGTCCAGCAGAGGTTTTCTGCCGCGAAACGCATGGGTGAGCGTAAAACCGTCGACGTAGCCAAGCTCGCCACCTACCGGTATGCCGTGAGCAAGGCGGGTGATGAGAATCTCTGAACCGTCGAGCCGGTCGGAAATATAGTGCGCGGTGGCTTCGCCCTCGACCGTCGGATTGGTCGCAAGAATAAGCTCAGTAACAGCATCTGAACGCACCCGGCGCAGGAGCCGCTCGATACCGATTTCCTCGGGCCCTACGCCGTCAATGGGTGACAGATGCCCCATCAGAACAAAATAGCTGCCCTTGTAATCTCCCGCCTGTTCAATTGCCAGCAGATCTGATGGGCTTTCCACCACGCAGAGCGTGCCGTTACTTCGGGCCGGATTCTCACAAATCCCGCACACTTCGGTATCGGAAAAGTTCTGGCAGCTTTCGCAACGGCGAACACCCTCCATGGCATTGCTCAAAGCATCAGAAAGCCGGGTTCCACCGGAGCGCGCCCGCTCAAGCAAGTGAAAGGCCATGCGCTGGGCGGTTTTCTGACCAACACCCGGCAAACACCGGAGAGATTCGACAAGTTCATCAACCAGTGGGCTGAACGCCATGAAACATCCTCAGACTGCAGTTCAGGGAAACGCCTTAAAACGGCATCTTGAAGCCAGGCGGCAAACCCATACCTGACATCATGCCTGACATTTTATCCTTCTGGTTGGCCTCCACACGACGCACCGCATCGTTAACGGCCGCGGCCAGCAAGTCTTCCAGAATATCCTTCTCTTCCGACATCAGGGATGGGTCGATATCCACCTTGCGGACATCGTGACGTCCGTTCATGGTGACTTTCACCAGACCCGCGCCGGCTTCGCCGGTAACTTCGGCTTTTGCCGCTTCTTCCTGAGCCTTCTGCATTTCTTCCTGCATTTTCTGGGCCTTTTTCATCAGGCCGCCCATATCGTTCATCATGTTTTTATCTCCTGCTTATCTCTGTCGGCCGGATGCTCTCTTCGACCACCCTCGCCTCAAACCGTTCCACAATGGATTTGACCAGCGGATCGTTGCGGATAGATTCTTCTGCCGCACTCTGACTCGCCACACGCAGCCGCTCATCGAAAGCCGCCGGCGTATTGGGCCCTGGATCCCCTTGCTCTATCTTTAACTGAATGGCGTCGCCAAAGTGATTTCTCAAGGCGGCCAGAATTTTTTCTTCATGCCGCGTGTTCAGCAGCCGTGCGTGACCAGCGTCGATCAGTAACGTGATGGTGTCGCCAGCACGGGACATGGCGCCGTGGCTGGCCAGGTTGCCGGGCATACCCACAATACCGAGACTGCGGAAATCCTGCTCCCAGACAAACTCTCCGCCTGCAACCTCTGCAACAGGAACCGGGGCAGCTTCAAGCTCTGGCTCTGGCTCTGGCTCTGGCTCTGGCTCTGGCTCTGGCTCTGGCTCTGGCTCTGGCTCTGGCTCTGGATAATCGGGGGCGGATTCGGCCTGGGCGTCAAGGCTTGCAAGCCAGGCATCATCTGCTGGTGCATCAGCGTAACCTTGCGGCTCCTGTTCCTGAACAGGTACTGGTTCCGGCTCTGGTTTAACAGGCTCCGGCTCGGGCTCAGGTGGCTCGATGGCGGTTGCAGCAGGTGGTGCACGCCGGTCTGAGCCGGGGCGGAATGCCAGCATCCGGAGCAATGTCATCTCGAAGCCCATCCGGGCATCGGGCGTAATCGCCAAGTCCTTACGGCCTAAAAGAGCGGCCTGATAAAACAGCTGGGCATCTTCCGCGCTCAGCTTGCGTGCCAGCGTCTGAACCTGCACCGCATCGCCGAGCGTATTGTCTGCACTGCCAGGAACCACCTGCTCCATGGTCACGCGGTGGAACAAAGACAGCAGATCCGCGAGTATCAGGCTGTAGTCCGGCGCAAAATCCGAAATCCGGCTGATTTCCGCCAGCAACCCAGGGCCATCACTGCCTACCAGAGCGTTTACGATCCGCTCGATATCCCGCTGATCAATCGTCCCCAGCATGCTGCTGACATCACTGGCGGCAAGCTTCTGGTTACCAAACGCAATGGCTTGATCCGTCAGGCTCAGGGCATCCCGCATACTGCCATCGGCAGCCCGGGCCAGCAGCCAGAGCGCAGGCTCTTCAAATGGAATCTGCTCGGCCGTCAGAACTTTTGTCAGGTGCCCGGCAATATGCTCCGGGGTCATGCGCTTGAGGTTGAATTGCAGACAGCGGGAGAGAACCGTTACGGGTAGCTTCTGGGGATCGGTCGTCGCCAGCAGGAACTTCACATGTTCCGGCGGCTCCTCAAGGGTTTTGAGAAACGCGTTAAAAGACTGATTGGTGAGCATGTGCACCTCGTCAATGAGGTACACCTTGTAACGGCCACGGCTGGGGGCGTACTGAACATTGTCAGTGAGCTCCCGCATATCATCCACACCGGTGCGGGATGCGGCATCAATCTCAATCAGATCGACAAACCGGCCTTCCTGAATCTCCCGGCAACTGGAGCAGGTACCGCAGGGGTGCGGAGTGATGCCGGTTTCACAGTTAAGACAACGCGCCAAAAGACGCCCGATGGTGGTTTTACCCACACCCCGGGTGCCAGTAAACAGATAGGCGTGGTGCAGACGCTGGTTTTCCAGAGCGTGAATTAACGCCTGAAGAACGTGTTCCTGGCCCACCATATCTTCAAAGGTGCGGGGGCGCCATTTACGGGCAAGTACCTGGTAGCTCATGATCCGCCAAATGCTGAGAAAAACGCCTTCAACCTTAGCACGGTGACGTTTTTATAAGAAGTTATAGAAGCTATTAAGAAGCAGAAAACAGGGGCTTGGGAGGGATTTCAGAATGAACTGGAGAGCTGGGTAAAAAGAAAATCTGGGGGTGGCCCCATCAGCGACACTCCGGCACTCAATTCCACCGCTGCGGCTGCTCCCTTCCGGGCCTGACCGGGTTCGCGGTTTCATGTTGCGAAGGCACCAATGGAGCCACCATAACGGCGTTTCAGGAATTTATCCCCGAAAGCGGCGCGAATGTTAACAAAAGGGTTTGCGGACTACAACGGCAAATCCACCAACCCGCACAATAGAGCCTATTTAAGTGCAGAAAGCGCAGATAACGGCAGCGCAATCTCATCCTGCCGAAGCCAGCACGCCAGGCTGTAGCGCGTGCGATGGGCTTCGAGAACCTCATGGCGGATTTCCTCGCTCATGAACAACGCCACCCTGCCCGCCTCAGGCAACACCAGCCCGCCGGCTTCGCTTTGGTTTTCCCGGCTATAGACCTGAAGCGCACCACCATCCGTGGGTAGCCAGTGATCGTTCAGATACAGCACAAGGCTGACAATGCGCGAGGCCCGGCCCTGAAAACTGTCCACATGAGCCTTATAGAAATCACCGCGATGGTAAGTCGCATAGTGGGCTTCGAAGTGCTTCAGGCCCAGAAAAAGCCGCTGATTCAAACCCACTCGCAGGCTTTCAAGAAAATCGAACAGCGCCAACTGGGGCGACGTTACACCCTGAAGCCAGGCAATCTTGTCGCGGCGCACGGAGCGATCCCGAACGGGCGCACTGCCCCGCCCGATACCGGCACTTTTGAGGGCATTATTCTGATCCAGAACGATGATTTCGTGCTGAAGTGATCGCAACAACTCAATGCCAAGCCATGGCGTAATATCAAAGCTCATCCAGCCGTGGTCACTCAGGCCTTGAGCAAGCTCATCCAACCATTGCGCTTTATCCAATTACACTCCTCATAAAAAACCATACGCCCGGGCAGAGAACAGAAATCCCGAGACTTGTGCGACTATTCCAGGGGCAGTAGTCGCCCGCCGCACCGTTTTGATTTACTCTTCAGTTAGCAGATGCATTTAAGCCCGGAATCGAGCCTTATGTCCGAAAGCAGTAACAAACCGCCTTTATCTCTTTCTCCGGGACAGTGGTCTTTTACCCGCTGGAACACGATCGGACAACTGGAAGCGCTAGAGGTTCATCACCCTCTGTTTGAAGCCACCCTGTTCATGCAGGGTGCGCACCTCACCCGATTTATCCCGAATAACGAACCAGACTGGCTATGGCTTAGCCCCGCTGCGCGCTTTGAGCCTGGCCGGCCCATTCGGGGCGGAATTCCAGTGTGCTGGCCCTGGTTCGGCGATCCGGCCCGCAACGCGCCAGAGGTGCGTAAACGGGTAAAAACACCAAGCCCTCACGGATTTGCCCGCACGGCCCTCTGGAAACTGGAGGACGTAAGAGAAAACGCCCATGAGGTCGAAATATCGCTCTCCCTCGATGCCAACGACGACTTTGCCGACGTGTGGAACGGCCACGCTTTGGCGCTGCTAACGTACAGTTTTTCAGTACGCGGCTGCCAGCTTGCGCTCACCACCACCAACCTCCGCATTGGCCCTCTGGCGTTTAGCCAGGCGCTGCACACTTACCTGCCAACAACCGACATCACACGTTCGAGAGTATTGGGTCTTGGTTACCGCCACTACATGGATACGCTCAAAGACTGGGAATACTGCACCCAGGATGGCCCCGTCTATTTCGAGGGCGAAACTGACCGGATATACGAAAGCGGCGAACCGCTCACCATCGTAACGCCCAGTGCCAGCCGAAAGCTAACCGCGGTTGGCAGTGACTCGACGGTAGTGTGGAATCCCGGCCCCGACAAAGCCGCAAAGCTGAGCGACTTTCCAGGCTCTGCCTGGCAGACAATGCTCTGTGTCGAAACTGCCAATGCAGCAAGCGATTATCGCGTGCTTAATGAGGGCCAGAGCCACACGCTCGGTGTGTTGATCGGGCGTGGTTGAATGTTGCTAAACAGGGAGTGCGCATGAGCTTGGCATCATTTCTGAAATCCCGACTGGTTCCAGCGAAGCTGGACGAGCAAATCAATCGCATTCGCAAACCCATAGGGTCACTCGGATACGACCCCTGGGGCTACAATAACGAGACCTTCAAATCCGGTTTTGCTCTGACAAAGCCGATTTACGAAAAGTACTTCCGTACAGAAGCCCACGGCGTTGATCATATCCCCGCTGAAGGGCCTGTGTTGATTGTAGGAAATCACAGCGGACAACTCCCGATTGATGGCGTACTCGTTGGTTACGCAGTGGCCTCCCGTGAAAAAGATCCGCGCATTCCCCGAGCTATGATTGAACGCTTTTTCCCTACGGTACCCTGGCTCGGCAACCTCTTGAACGAAGTGGGAGCCGCACTGGGCGACCCGGTAAATTGCGCCAGAATGCTTGCCAACAACGAAGCCATCATTGTTTTCCCCGAAGGCATACGCGGCTCTGGCAAACTCTACCGCGATCGCTACCAGCTTCAGCGGTTTGGCAATGGGTTCATGCACCTGGCCATGAAATACAAAGCCGCCATCGTGCCCGTGGGCGTGGTGGGCTGTGAAGAAACCATACCCGCCATCGCCAACATCAAACCCCTGGCCAAAGCGCTGGGGCTCCCGTACGTTCCAGTTGCAATGCCTGTGGTATTACCCGCCAAGGTTCACCTGAATTTCGGGCCACCCATGTATTTTGATGGCGAGGATATTCCGGAAGAACAGGTAGACGAACGTGTTGCACAGGTAAAAGCCGAAATAGACCGACTGATCGACAAGGGACTGAAAGATAGGAAAAGGCTGTTCTGATGAGCGAACAACGAAAACCTCATATTCTCGTCACAGGCGCCGCAGGCGCACTGGCACATCAGGTGATTGAACGGCTCCGGGAAACCTGCGACCTCGTAGCCGTGGACGCACGGGAACAGGTCCAACTCGGCGATGCTATTCCCAGCTATTGTATCGATTGCAACCACCGGAGCTTTGAGGATCTGTTTCGCCGCTACCAGTTTGACGGCGTTATTCATCTCGGGCGCATCCATTCAAGCCAGCTCACCCGGATGCGGCGCTACAACGCTAACGTTCTGGGCACACAAAAGCTGCTGGACCTGAGCCACAAGTACGGCATCCGGCGCATTGTGGTGCTATCCACCTACCACGTATATGGAGCCATGGCCTACAACCCCGCCCTCATCAACGAGTCGGCTCCCATGAAAAGCGCGGGCCTGAGTGCAGATCTGATCGATTCCGTGGAACTGGAGAACCTGGCAAACATCTATCTTTGGCGCTTCCCGGAGCTGAACATCACCATCCTGCGCCCCTGCAACATTGTAGGCCCTGGCGTGCGTAACACCATGAGTGCATTGCTGGCCAGCCCGCGTGCTCCGGTGCTTGCAGGCTTCTCGCCCATGATGCAGTTCATTCACATCGACGACATAGCGGATGCCATCGTGCTGGCATACAACAAAGCGACACGGGGAATATTCAATGTCGCCCCGGAAGATTGGGTGGCTTACCAGAAGGCGCTGGAACTTTGCGGCTGCACCCGAATCCCGGTGCCTTCTGTTCCGCCGATCCTGCCACGGCTTTTACTGCGCGCACTTCGTCTGCGAAGCTTTCCTGCCTACCTTATGGAATTTTTCAAATACCCGGTGGTGATTGATGGCAGAGCCTTTGCGAAAGAGTTTGGATTCAAACCGAAGCGGCCACTGAAAGAAATTTTCCGGTTTTATCGGGACAACAAAACACCGCTCTAACCGCTCATCCGGGAGTTGCACAGAATCGCCACCCACACCACACTACAGTTATCCAGGGAACAGGCAGACTAAATGCTTCCAGATCTCAGCGTGATAAGCCACGGCGCGGCCGCCGCAGTCTACGCAATCCTCGCGTTGCTCGTGGGCACTCGCTATTTACGGCGTGATATAGACCGGGCGTTGTTTCTGGCTGCTCTGGTCACCACCCTATGGGCCTCTGCACTCGTTACCCAAAGCATCTGGGGGCAGCCCGGCTTTTTTATTCGTTACCTGCTGGAATTGCTCCGTGATACCTCATGGATTCTACTTCTGTTCGCCATGCTGCGAGACACCGTCCCGCAAGGGCGACTGCGCGGGCAGATCAAAAAGTTCCTCGGAACCGCAGCGGTGGTTCTTCTCGTCACATTACTCGCCCTTGGCAGCCTGGAATTTATTTTTGGTCTGTCACTGGTAGACGGCAAAACAAAACTCATCGGGCAGATTGCCCTGTCACTTCTTGGCATGTCTCTGGTTGAGCAGATCTGGCGCAATGCGTCTACTTTCGGCCGTTCCAGTATGAAATATCTGTGCATTGGCACGGCCACAATCTTCATCTTTGATTTTTTCATGTACGCCGACGCGCTGCTGTTTGGCGAGATTGCCGACTCCTTCTGGAACGCACGGGGCTTTGTAAACGCAGCGCTGGTGCCACTGTTTGCCTTAAACGTCGTCAACACCCGTAAACAACCCATCGACTTTCAGCTTTCACGCTCAGCGGTATTTCACGCCGGCACGCTGGTACTTGCGGGGGTTTACCTGCTTCTTCTCTCTATCAGCGGTTATTACGTTCGTATTCTTGGAGGAAGCTGGGGGGAAGCCTTACAGGTACTGTTGTCAGCTGTCGCCCTGGCTTTCCTGGTAACGCTGTTACTCTCCCGGCGCCTACGTGCAAAACTGATGGTTCTGATCAGCCAGAACTTTTTCGACTACAAGTACGATTACCGCGAAGAATGGCTGAAGATGACCAAAGAACTGTCGGATCTCAGCGATGAACCTCCCCTTCCCCTGCGTGCAATCCGGATGCTTGCGGGCCTTGTGGAAAGCAACGCCGGCGCCATCTGGTTAAAGAGCGAACAGGGTTCGTACACGCTCAAAGAATCCGCCAATCTCGTCACCCCCAGATACACCATCATTGATGAAGACGCTGATCTGGTGCGCTTTTTCTCTGATAAAGAATGGATTGTGAATCTGGATGAATACCGCGCAGACCCAGTAAGCTACAACTTGCTGGAGATCCCGGATGCCATCTCCAGAACGCCAGATGCCTGGCTCGTAATCCCGCTATACCTGGGCAATGAGTTATACGGTATTGCGATGATAGGCCACCCCTACGCCCGGGTAGACCTGAACTGGGAGAACTTTGATCTGATCAAAGTGGTGGCCCGCCAAACCTGTAACCTGTTGGCGCAGGCGGATGCACAGAACCGATTATCGCGTGCGATGCAGTTCGAAGCCGTCAGCAAGGCATCGGCTTTTATGGTCCACGACCTGAAAACGGTGATTGCGCAGCTTTCACTGCTGGTTAACAACGCCCAGAAGCATCGGAACAACCCTGCGTTTATTGATGACATGATCAAAACCACAGACCATGCAGTCAACAAGATGACCAACCTTGTGGAGCACATTCGCAAACCATCGGCAGGCGGCGATGATGATTCCAAGGCACTGGACCTCACACGCCTGATAACCAGCCTGCTGGAACACTACAACCGGCATCTTCCGCTGCCCCGGCTTGAGGGCAATCCGCCCGGGATCATGATCAAAGCGGATCCCGAACAATTGCGGAGCGTTCTCGGCCATCTGATTCAGAACGCACAAGATGCGACACCACCCGGTGGAGAAGTCACCCTGTCACTTAAAATAGCCAGGGGGAACGTCGTGCTGTTCATTCAGGACACCGGCTGCGGCATGACAGAAGACTTTATCAATGACCGGCTATTCAAACCGTTCGAAAGCACAAAAGGCCTCACCGGTATGGGCATTGGTGCTTATCAGGCCCGGGAATACATCCACAAACTGGGCGGTACCGTTGATGCAACAAGTGAGCCCGGCATAGGCTCCTGCTTCTCCATTCGTATTCCGCTCGTAAATGGCACGGGTTACAGCAGTGCGGATGCAGACGAAGGGGCAATACCCAACGCTCAGGGCCCGAAAGAATTCGCCAATTAAATGGCAGGTGCCGCTGACAATTAAATCGGCCATTGCAAAGTGTCAATGTTCGGTTAAGAATCAGGCTTAGTGGAACACTCCAAACAAAGGAATTGTTGCTGTTGTGACTAGACGACTGCTAATCGTAGAGGATGATCCAGGGCTGCAAAGCCAAATGCGCTGGTGTTTCAGTGCGGATCTGGAAGTGACTGTCGCCTCGGACAGAGAAGCCGCTCTTGCTGCACTCAGGCGCGAAGAGCCGGATGTTGTAACACTGGATCTGGGCCTCCCGCCGGACCCGGGCGGCGCGACAGAAGGCTTCGCGTTACTGGAAGAGATTCTTCGGCTTGCACCTTTGACCAAGGTGATTGTCGTGACCGGCCGCGAAGACAAGGAAAACGCCGTCAAAGCGATCGGCATGGGCGCATCCGACTTCTATCAGAAGCCTCTGGATGCCGACATTCTGAGTTTTGTGGTTAACCGAGCCTTCCGGCTTGCGGAGCTGGAAAGAGAAAACCAGGATCTGACGCAGCAAGGCAATGGCACCAGCATAAAAGGCATCATCACCGCGAGCCCACAAATGATGGCCATATGCCGCACGCTGGAGAAGATCGCACCCACCGATGTCACAACCCTCATCATTGGTGAAACCGGCACAGGTAAAGAAGTCCTCGCCCGCGCCTTGCACGATCTGAGTCCCCGTGCCGGCAATGTTTTTGCAGCCATCAACTGCGCCGCCATTCCCGAGAACCTCCTGGAAAGTGAGCTCTTTGGCTTCGAGAAGGGCTCCTTCACCGGCGCTACTCAGGCCAAAAAAGGTAAAATTGAAAGCGCCAACGGCGGCACTCTCTTCCTCGATGAAATTGGCGACATGCCGATGCCCTTGCAGGCGAAGCTATTGCGGTTTCTGCAAGAACGGGTTGTGGACAGAGTGGGCTCGGTAAAGCCTGTGGCGGTGGACGTGCGCGTGGTGTGCGCAACGCACCGCAACGTAAACCAGCTGATCGAAAGCGGTGCTTTTCGCGAGGATCTTTACTACCGTGTAAGCGAAATAACGCTCGACGTTCCCGCCGTGAGAGAACGGGACGGAGACGCACTGGTTATAGCCCAGTCACTGCTCAAATCCCTCGGCAAGCAAATGGACCGACAGAACCTCACCTTCTCCGAAGACGCAATAAACGCCATTAGCAGCTATGCCTGGCCCGGCAACGTGCGGGAAATGATCAACAAGGTGAAACGAGCTACCATCATGGCCGAAGGTAAACGGATTACCGGCGAAGACCTGGAGCTACCGGCCAGCGAACAACCAGGAGCATCTCACCTGAACCTTCGACAGGTTCGAGAACAAGCCGAACGCAAAGCCATCATGCAAGCGCTCCAGACAAGCGGCTTCAACATGACACAGGCTTCCCGGCTTCTGGGTGTAACCCGCCCGACTCTCTACAACCTCACCGACAAATATAAAATCGACACATCGGCAGAAGCGTCGGAAGTCTAGGAGCAGATATTCATGATGAAAAGACAAACACTACAAAAATCACTGCCGCGGCTCGTACTTGCTGGCAGCCTGCTATTAGCGTTCCCTCTGCTCTCCGGTTGCAATAACGGGCCAGATTCATCAGAAGCTCTGTCCCACATTACCCGGGCCGAGACCTACTCCGAACAGGGGCAGTTCCGCTCAGCCCTGCTTGAAGTCAAGAATGCCATCCAGAAAGACCCGAACAACGTCGAACACATCGTGAGGCTGGCGGACCTGTACCTGCAGGTAAGCGCAGCGAAAGAAGCCTCCGATCTCCTCGCACCCTGGGTAAAAGAACAGCCTGACGCCGTTGGCCTCACCCTCGCCCGCGCTTACGTGGAACAGGGCAAACACCTCTCAGCAACAGAAACCCTGGCACTGCAAACCCCAAGCTCACCAGAAGACCAACTGGAAGCTGCACTCATCCGCGCAGAAGCCTTACGCCGGTCCGGAGAAGCGGCCGAGGCGCTGGCGCTTTACAACAGCCTTTCAGCCAGTAACGGCTCCAATATCCAGGCAATAACCGGAGCTCTTCAGGCGCAAATCAACCTGGGCAAAAACGCGCAGGCCATCGAAGCGGCCGATGTATGGCTTGCCAAAAACGAAACAGCCCCGGAAGTTCTGTACTGGAAAGGCCTGGCACAATATCGGCAAAATCAACTGAAAGAAGCATCCGCAACACTCACAGATGCGGTTGGTGTGCTCCCGACATCCGACATATTCCTGCCCATACGCCGCAACGTGCTCACCACACTCTCCCGGGTACTGACCGAGCAAGGCCAGATTACCGAAGCACAGATTTATAACCGGATACTGGCAGAAAACATGAACTCCGGCGCACGGGAACAAGCCGAAGCCGCTGTCGCAGCTCTAAAAGAAGGCAACTTCGAAGAAGCCAAAGCCATCCTGCGGGACACCCTCAAGCTTAACCCTGAAAACGAACAGGTAGCCTTGATGTTGGGTGCCATTTCCGCCGGCACCGGCGAACTGGATGAAGGCGCCCAACTGCTCAAAGAAAACCTCGACCCCGAAACAACCCCCGTACAGTTCATCCGTGCCGCCACCATGGCCCAGATTGATACCGGTGATCGCGAAGCCGCCCTCACCACCCTTGATCGCGCCATAAAAGCGCGCCCCAACGATAACGAACTCCTGGCCATGCACGGCATCCTCGCACTCAGCCTTCCCGGCCGCGAGAACGACGGCATCGCCAGCCTCAGCAAAGCCATCGGCAACGAGCCCGAGCGCGTGCGGCTGAGGCTTGCACTGGCCAGGCACTACCTGCAGAACGAGCAACCCGAGCAGGCACTCGGGCAACTGCGAATGGCCTTCACCGCCAACCCGGCTGACTGGGCCACCACCAGCACCTATTTAAACGTACTGATCCAACAAGGTGAAAAACAGGAAGCCGGCGAAATCCGCGATTCCCTGCTCAACGGCTACGGCGACCAGCCCCGGGCCGTCTTGCTGGCAAGCCTTGCAGATGCGCAGCTTGGAAATCCGGAAGCCGCCACCACGAGACTTGAAAAACTGACCAAGGACAGCCCGAAACTTCAGCAACCGAAAGTTGCGCTAGCCAACCTCTACGCTCAATCCGGCCAGCGGGAAAAGGCTGTCAGCATGCTCGTAGACGCCGCAGCCATAACCCCGGAAGCAATCCGACCGCTCCAGCAAGCCGGCCAGATTTACATGCAGGACCACACCGTAGACGAAGCCAAAACCTGGCTGGCAAGCGTCGCTAAAACGAACCCCGAACTGGAGCAGAATACCGACACGCTCACCGCACTGATAGCAATAACCCAGGGCGAACTGGCAAACGCCAGAACAACCCTCTCCAAATGGAAAGACACCGATTCGGCCACCGTGAAACGTGCCCTCGGCCAGTTACTGCTAGCCGAAGCGAAAGCAGCAGCCGACAACAAGGAATGGCCGGAGGCTCGTGCTAAAGCCGCAGAAGCCATTGCCCTTGAACCTGAAAACATCGGGTTTGCGCTGCTGCCCGCAGGCATCGCCCAAATGGAAGGCAAACTGGATGACGCCTTCCTGGCACTGGATGCCGTAGAGCAAACTCACGGCGAAGTGCCTGCAACCATCCTTTCACGGGCAAGGCTGCTGCAGCAGCAGAAAGGCCCGGAAGCCGCATACAACTACCTTGCTGATAAATGGCAAGCCACCAAAGACCAACAGATCATGCCGTCCCTTCTGGGGTTGGCTAAAGAACAGGCTCCAGGCGCCGTTGATGGCCTGACAGACAGCTGGGTACAGGAAGCTCCAGACAGCCTCCCTGCGCTCCTGACGCGGGCAGAGTGGCTAATGACCGATGGCCAGGAAACCGCAGCAGCCAGTTATTACGAGAAGGTTCTTTCCCAGCAGCCCAACAACGTCGCCGCCCTGAACAACCTGGCCTGGACGCTTCGCGAAGAAAACCCGGACCGGGCACTAAAGCTCGCCAAACAGGCAAGCGAACTGGCACCCAACAGCCCTGCCGTCCTGGATACCTATGGCTGGGTTCTCCACCTGGCCGGAAAGCACGCAGAAGCAAAAACAGCCATAGAAAAAGCTCTTGATCTTGCACCAGGTAATGCCGAAATTGGGGCGCATCTGGAAGCTGTTAAAAAGGCGATGTAAAGGAATCCGACAGCCCTGTCGGGGTTCGATACATAAAAGGCCTGATGCGATTACGTCTCAGGCCTTTGTTTTTTACCACCGTCGAAAACCTTTACACAACTGCAAAACATAAAGATCGCTTACCCTTTAGAATCAATGATTTGAAGTGTTGGCACGTTAATAGCATTAACTTGACCATAGGATCGGGATTCCCGGTCGTATGCCAAACCACTTGCGAGGGTGGGACGGAAAGCCAAGGATCTCTAAAATAATAAGAGACAGCCTGGTTGCAAAGCAAACTACAGGGAATTAGAGCTAAACAACCGGAGAACACCCATGAAGCACTCACTACTTTTTTCAGCTATTCTTATGGCATCGGGAGCCATGTCGGCTAATGCCGCCGTTGTGAATGACGGTACCGAAGTCAATCTTCAGGAATTTATTAACGATACCCTCATGGTATCCGGCACCGGCGTGAACGTTCTGGGCGATACCGCCACCAGTGACGCAATCACTAGTCCGTATTGGTATCACTCGGAAGGGGATAGTGCAGCAACATTGCTTCTTGAGATCACGTCTGGCCTGAACGGACATAGCTTTGGCATCTTCAACGGCAACGACTACGTGCAGCTGTTTGGCGGAACTGCAGACGGAGTTTATGAAAACTCAGACAGCAACGACTTCAATAGCGCCGTAGTAGATAGTGGCCAGCGAGCAAAAGTAAGTTTTGAGTTAGTTGGAACAGGCTACTCAGTAGAAGTAAACAATACAGTGGTTGGCACCTTCGCCAGTGATGACTTTGGTTTCTATCTGGGGGATAGTAGTGGCACTCCCATCATTTACTCAGATGCTTCCAAAAATGCCAACGGAACCGAGCGCTTTGTTGCTGTCGGCGGCAGCAACCAATTTTTGAACCTCGGCAACCAAACAGATCCTAATTGCGTTGCAAACCCTTCCACTAAGAATTGCACAGTGTGGGAATACGACGACTGGATTATCGGTTTTGAAGACGGAACCGACTTTGACTACAACGACCTCGTAGTTTATGTCGAAGACGTTCTGCCAGTGCCAGAGCCAGGCACCTTGGCCCTACTCGGCCTTGGCCTTGCAGGACTTGGTGCAGCTCGTCGTCGTCAGAAAGCCTGATTACGACAAGTTAGTGTGAAAAAACCAGCTTCGGCTGGTTTTTTCTTGCCTGGAATCTGAGCTCCATACAAGGGACAGGCTCAAGACGGACACAACGTCGACATTCTATACACTTACTCAAGCCAAGCACTTTCAATTACTTTATTGTGTAACCTATCTTATTGTATTTTATGAACTTAAATAACCTGGCCGCTCTTTTGCAAGAATATAATTTGTAAAGACCGAAAGGCATCAAATCAATCCGGCTATAAAGTTTGAAAAGCAGGGATTGAGCCAAAACCAAAGGAGAATTCATATGCGCAAACTTTTACCTACACTTATCGGTGCCGCCATCGGCCTGTGCTCAGTCACCAGCGCTAATGCGCTTAGTATCACTGTAAACGGCGCCGGTGTTTACAACACCTCAGTGTCTGGCGCATCGACTCTCGACTTCACTGGCGCGCCTGCTTGCGGCGGTTATTCGTCATGTAGCACTGGTGACTTTGCAATTGTGAGCGGTTCAGATACTGGGCAATATGCTGCGCCCGCTATGCCTAATCAGGAAGATGGCGGCGAGTTCCTGACTGTTCCCAATGCGAGCAATTCCGGTGAAGCCACCTTCAACTTTGGCACCACCGCTAACTATTTTGGAATGTTTTGGGGTTCAATCGATGATTACAATACCATCAAGTTTTTCCTGAGCGGTGGCCAGGTCGCAATTATTAATGGACTGGATCT
Source organism: Marinobacter antarcticus (assembly GCF_900142385.1). Taxonomy (NCBI): domain Bacteria; kingdom Pseudomonadati; phylum Pseudomonadota; class Gammaproteobacteria; order Pseudomonadales; family Marinobacteraceae; genus Marinobacter; species Marinobacter antarcticus. The sequence continues at coordinate 2,271,102 of NZ_FRAQ01000001.1, read as the reverse complement.
CAACGCCAACAACCCCAATCCCGTTGTTAACGTTGATGGGCAGCAATCAACTCTTAACGATAATAGATATGTCGAATTTTTCTTCGGCAACGACCTTATTGATAGCGTTAAATTAATCAGCACCTCGAACGCCTTTGAGACTGACAACCACGCTTTTGCCAAAGTACCAGAGCCCGGCACCCTAGCCCTCCTTGGACTGGGCCTCGCAGGCCTTGGTGCAGCTCGCCGTCGTCAGAAAGCCTGATTTCGGTTGAGTAATAAAAAAGCCAGCTTCGGCTGGCTTTTTTTTGTTTTGAATTTGAGTTTTGTGTAAACGGCATACACAGTATCCTGTCCATTGATACGCAGTCTGGCGGACAAGCGATGTTACGGAAAACATTAGACAACCTACCTCTATCCAGACCTTACCTGGTCGCTACTGCGATCGCGGTTCTGATCTTTTATCCCACCTGGATAAGACTTGCAGAAGCATGGCTCGAATTCGAGCAGGTTCTGGCACACGGCTTGGCAACCGCAGTTATCTTTCTTGGTCTCTTGTTGACCCACCCGCCCAGCCAGGCCGAACGCAAAACACAGCTCAAGCCCTACCATTTGATCGGCGCCGCTCTGTTAATAATCACAACGCTGATCTGGGGCGTGCTGGAACTGGTTCGCATCGATACGCTTGCTTTCCTGCTGCTCCCGGCCGGGCTCACCACAACTGCCTGGGCGCTACTGGGGTTAAATCGAACCCTGTCCTTCATCCCCTACATTCTTCTTCTAGCGCTCTCACTGCCTATCTGGGCAGACATGGTTCCGGCCCTTGTAGAGCTAGCGAGTATAGTTGTGGGAACCTGGGTAAGTTGGTTTGGGATGACAGCCCTCATCGAAGGCAACAGCATCACCCTGCCCTATGGTCGCCTTCTCATTGCCGATGGCTGCTCGGGCATCCGTTATTTTGCAATTGCCATTTTGTTGGCAATGATGACATCCATCCTGAACGACTATCGCTGGCGCGGCTGGCTGATCACCTTGCTGGCAGCTGCGACTCTTGGCCTTATTGCTAACTGGGTGCGCATAACCATTCTGGTGGTCGTTGCCTACGAAACGGACATGCAAAGCGACATGCTCACCGACCACGAAACCATGGGCTGGCTTGTTTTTGGCTTATTCATTCTACCCGCGCTTTACTTCTCCCCGGTCCGCAAGAGAAGCGAAAACGCCCAAGGTACTGCCAAGAAGTTCAGTTTCAACAAAACCGGCATCTTGGCAATTATTATTGCAGCTGTATTAGGCCCGATTGCATTAACCATCACCCAAACGTCAAGCACGCCGGCTACCGCCTGGACGCTGGATTTACCAAACGCTATACCCGCAAACAACAATAACTTGCCCATACCACTCGACCTGCCAGATACACTCGAAGAACAGGTATGGCGTACTGACGGGCTCTGGATATCCCTCGCACAAAGCCAGAAAGCCACCGCCGATGAAAAACTCGTGCCCTACCTACGCCCCTCGTTTGATCACTCCCTCTGGCAAGCTCAGGAAACATACAGTCCGGGAGTGAAACGTGTCCGGAATATTCTTACCCGGAAACAGGTCATCGTTGGTCAATGGTTCCAGGTTGGCTCGTATCGCGCATGGAGCTATAAAGAGGCGAAGTTACTTCAGGTTCTGGCCACGCTGAAGGGTGAGAAAAAGTTTGCCCTCGTGACCCTCCAGAAGGAGTGCAACATCGCGAGTTGCAAAATATCTCAAAAGGAAGTTCTGAAGGCACTGAATTCTATCCAACTGCTAGAATAGCTTTGTACTTTTCCGGTATTCTCCGATAAAAGGGTTAGACAAACGAAAGGCCTCCAACTTTGGGTAGCGATACTGAATACAGCACTCTCAAAGCACGTGAATGGTCTCTTTTCTCACAACGAGATGACTATTTTACTCGTTGGTTTGGCTTACCTATTTCGCTGCGCATTACAAACCTGTTCCTAAAGCTGGGGCTGAATGAAAACCACGCCTCAGCTTTAATGCTCATTACAGGCCTTAATAGGAGCCGCCTTAATGATCTTGGGACCCTGGGGCATTTTTTTCGGCGCATCTTTTCTTTTGCTACACCACCTGCCCAACTACGTAGACGGTCAAATTGCGAGGCACCATGGCAGAGCTAGCATACAAGGCGCCGTTCTGGATCGCTGGAATCATTTCCTGGTGGAAACGGCGGCCTTTCCTTGCTCTGGGTTATACTTAGAAAATGGCTAAGTCTGGCCATGGATCAAGATATGAGTTCTTTATATCTGGAACCGGTTTTGAGTTCTGTTGGCTCAACTTCCAGTGAACATATTATCGGAAGAGTTATCGCGGTATCCGGTGCTAGGGCGTGAAATGATGCGCGCCAATCTGTTGAAGGGTAAAGCTCGGGATGCGAACTCAAAACCAAAACCAGTACAAACGGAGATAGTATCGAGGACCGAAAACTAAAACCCAAGATTAGATCTTATATTTCACGCATCCGGGTAGCGAGTACATACTACAATGGCTTTACAATATTACTTTGGTTCGGTGCTGCTCTCGACCTCATTGCTGGACACTTTTTTTCGCAATATGGCACAATTGAGGCGGTTATTTTTATCCTGACCGTCTATTCAATTTTCAATATTCTTGATTGCTCGTTGACGTACATCCGCTCGGACAGCGATTGCCTTAGAGCTCTCTTCCCAGCTTAAAAATTTCACGAAATGATGAGTAATCCCTAACCGGAAACGCGCCCTGAGTAATGGTAAAACGATAACCCCGGTTTATATCTCTAGGCTTTAACATTAATCTATACAGCACACAGAGAACGGAGCTAAGCAATAAGGGTATGACAGGTCCTTTAGGTAGTAGTAGCCAAGAAACAGCAAAGATTCGGGTCAATCCCCGTAGCACTGGGATAATATCATCAACAACGTATGAAAAGCATACTAAGCACTCAAGCTTGAAACCTGAAGCTCAAGAGCTCGCTCGTTGTCAAAAGTTAGGCATTCATACCGAACATGTCTTTCCAGTACGTCTTATCGATTTTAATGAACAAGAAAATCGCCTCACGACCGAGAGAATTTCAGGGAATGAGCTTTTCCTTACTTTATGGAATCCGACCTATTTTTTTGGGCGCCTGAGAGGCCATAAGTTATCTGGTGTGGAGACGATTCTGGATCGCGTCACTGAAGTCGGAAGATGGTTGCGTAAGTACCATGAAAGCTCCGCCAACAGTCTGCCAGAAGGCTCGGATGGAGGTTGGATGGAGGCTGCTTTCCATAGAAAAATAGAAGACATACGGAAAAGTCGTCTAATCCCTGAAGCAAAACTGGCGAGAATCGAATATAAGTTTGGTACCGAGCTCATCAAACTTAAACAACCGGATTTCCTTTCATCTAACGGTGCGTTTCCTTGCCGTATTCATGGTGACTTCCTTGTCTACAACATCCTTATTGATAGCCAAAAAAACCTGCACGTACTCGACTTTGGAGATACGCGCATTTCCGGAAACCTTGAAGACGTATCCCGTTTTTACAGCAGCTTATGGGCGATCGCGCAAACGAACGGCACTCGGCGCAAGCTCCTTGGGGATCTACCTCAGCGTTTCCTGAAAGCCTATGGTGTATCGCCCGAGATAGCAGATACGCCCTACTTCCGCTGTAATCTGGTATACAATTTCCTGACCCATCTGGAAGGTCAGAATTACATGAGAGACCTTCTGTCCTGGAACTCGAACCGAGAGATGTCCCAGATTACCCGGGCTGGCATGAAGTGGGTTTACCAACAGATCTAAAGGCATTCGCCGCATTTAAGGAAAGGGATTCAAAGCAATTATGCAGCCAGTGCACATTAACCTGAAAGAAACCTCCGGCATTAAGCGCCGCCAGGAACCAATACGGCTTGGCATCCCATTTAAAAAAAGTTCAGTTTCCAAAACAACCGTGATTGGTTTGAAGTCCGCCGGCGGGCAACCACTGCCGCTTCAGCTTACTCCAACAAGCTATTGGCCCGATGGCAGTTACCGGTGGGCAACTGTTACCACTGCCGTTGATTTAGCAGCAAACACTTCAAGCACGCTGGTTTTGCAAACAGGTGAACTGAACCAGTCAGCTTCATCACATTGGGACGCGAATGAACTCATAGTAACCTCTGGGAACAACACATTTGAGCTCTTCGGCCACACCTTAGGCTGGCAGCGAGTCAGTGAATACACAAGCCAAACCTATCCTACACAAGTAGAGATGAGGGTTGCCAACGCTACGGTTTCTGACGAATTACTATCCTCTGTTCTGGACAAGCCATGGCAGTGTGTCGAAGATGGCCCCGTGAGCACAGTTTTAAGCACCCAAGGCTACTGGAAATCCGAATCAGGCCAGCAGTTTGCGCGGTTCACTTGCACGCTGAATTTTTACCATGGCAACAGCACCCTCAGTGTTCAGCTGTGCATTCACAACCCAAAAAGAGCCAAACATCACGGCGGGCTCTGGGATCTCGGCGACCCCGGTTCAATCAGCTTCAATTCTCTGACTGTTCGTATTGCTTGCCCCGACCTCGATATTGGGGAGTTATCGCTTACACCAAGCAAAGCAGCGCTGAAGTACAATGAGTTACCCTTAAAGATCTATCAGGACTCTAGTGGCGGTGAAAACTGGAACAGCCGCAACCACGTCGACAAAAATGGCGAAATCACCACCCAGTTTCGGGGCTTTAAGGTGACCGAACAGAACAAAGCGATCGAAGAAGGCCACAGGGCCAGCCCAACCCTTCGCGTCGCAGGAGGTGCCGACACCAACACCGCTAGCAATCGCTCAATTCAGATAGCCTACCCGCTTTTCTGGCAAAATTTCCCCAGCGCTCTGGAGGCAACTGAGAACGAGATGATTGTTCACCTGTTTCCGGCGAGAAAAAACCAGCAGTATGAATTGCAGGGAGGCGAACGAAAGACTCAAACAGTCCTCATTAGTTACGGCGTGGCAACAGAGCCCTTGGCCTGGGCGCACGAGCCACTAACCCCTACGCTGCAAGCACAGCATTACCAGGATACAGACGCATTTCCATGGTTTTGCGCAGTGGGTAACGACACAACTCTCAATGCGCTAATCAACAGTGGGCTGGAGGGAAGTAATAACTTCTTTGCGAAAAGAGAAAAAATAGACGAATACGGGTGGCGGAATTTCGGCGAAATCTTTGCCGATCACGAAACACTGTATCAAGCGGCTGACGAAGAACCGTTTATCTCCCATTACAACAATCAGTACGATGCTATCTACGGCTTCGCTCGTCAGTTCGCTCTTAGCGGCGACCCCCGATGGTTCCAGCTGATGGACAATCTGGCTCACCATGTTGCAGACATCGATATATACCATACCGAAGTAGACCGGGCAGAATATAATAACGGCCTATTCTGGCACACCGACCACTACCTGGATACATATACAGCCACTCACCGAACCTTTTCCCGACATAACGATACAAGCTCAACACCTGGCCAGACAGGTGGTGGTCCGGCCGCAGAACACTGCTATACCACCGGCTTGCTCTATCATTATTTTCTAACAGGTTCGACCACATCAAAAACAGCCGTATTAAAACTTGCGGGATGGATGGTAGCAACTCACGAAGGAACCGGCGGGTTTCTGGAAAGCCTACTAGCTGTTAAGAACCAGGACATCCCTAAGCTGAAAGCCTTGGCGAAAGGACAGCACGTAACAACGCACCGATATCCCTTTACTCGTGGAACAGGCAATTATCTGACAGCATTGATCGACGCATCAATCCTGGAACCCGACAACGCCTGGTTATCAAAGGCCGATACTGTCATACGTGCAACCATCCACCCAAAAGACAATATTGCCAAGCGCAATCTCTTGGACGTAGAAATCAGCTGGTCTTACCTAATTCTGCTTTCGGCGATCGCTCGTTACCTCAATGAAAAACGCGCGATTGGCCAATTGGACAGCGCATATCAGTACGCCGCCAGCTCTTTTATGGCCTACGCTGAATGGATGCATAATAATGAGAAACCGTTTTTGGCTAACCCCGAGCAGCTGGAATTTCCTAACCACACTTGGGTCGCACAAGATATCCGTAAGGCCATGCTAATGTTTCAGGCTGCAGAGTTCGCCCCCAAAGATCAGGAAAACCACTTCCAGAAAACTGGAAAGCGTTGGCTCATTGACACCTCTCAAATACTCAAAACAAGTGAGGAGCGTGAGTTCTCAAGGGTTCTGATTATCCTTATGCAAAATTACGGCCCCCATCTAATAAGCGCACACTCAAAACACGCCTCGATACCTCAGATTACCGCCGCTATCGCTGACAATAGCCTAAGACTAACTTGGAGCGGTTTGTTGAGTAAAATACTGCTGCGCTTGGGCAAAGGTATCTGCAACTTTAGCCCAGCCCGCGAAAAAAACTGGCTCAATGCGAGGTTGAACCGGTGATAAATTTTCGGCAGTCACTGAAGCGGGCGATCAAGACAGGTTTTCTGGTTTTGATTTTCCCTGTTTATGCCCTTTACCTGTTGCTTTGCCTGGCAGGGAACATCGACGCGGTGTTTATGTCTTTCTCCCAAGCGCTGAGCCTCGTTCCCGGAAAGGTTGGCATATATATCCGTGCTGCCTTCTACTGCCTTGCCTGTACAGATACCTCTGATGAAATTTCTGTAGGCTTTCTTACGATATTTTCCCATGCAGATACGACGATTGAGAAAGGGGTGTATATTGGCCCGCAGTGTAATATTGGAAAATGCATCATAAAGAAAGAGACTTTACTTGGCAGCGGCGTTCACATTTTGAGCGGAAAAAATCAGCATGGTTTTAATGATCTCGAACAATCGATTCAGAGCCAACCCGGAACATTTTACAAGGTTACCATTGGCGAAGATTGTTGGATCGGAAACGGTTCGATCATTATGGCGAACATTGGTGATCAGTCCGTGATTGCAGCCGGTAGCGTGATAGTGAATGACACTGAGAATTTGGGCATTTTTGCTGGAAATCCCGCAAAGTTGGTTAGAAAGAGAGCTTGAGGTAAAAAAGTGAACATCAAAGAGCGTATTTATTACTCATCTTCACCACGGGTTCAGAACTTCCTTGTCAGCCTTACCGGCAGAATGCAGTTTCCGAAGCGTTACGAAAATCTCGACTCTAAACTTAGAGAAATTAACGAGATAAATACGCTTAGTGGACGCGAAAAGACAGACTATCAGAATGAGAAAATAGAGAGCATTGTTCGTTTTTGCGGAAACAACATTCCTTTTTATCAGAGGCTTTTTTCTGATTATGGCATCAGCCACACTCAAATTTCATCTAAAGCTGATCTACAAAAGATGCCTGTATTATCTAAGAGAACTATAATTGATAATATTGATAGCTTAATTGACCCTTCAGCGCGGAATTACATTACCCAAAAAACCAGCGGAACAACTGGAACACCATTTACTATTCACATGAATAGAAATACTTATGAGTTAGCAATGGCATTGCTAGTCGACCACGAGATTCAGCACGGTGTGGATTTTGGTGCAAGAAGGGCAACATTTGCTGGAAGGCTTATAAAAAACTACACTGATAACAATCCACCATTCTTTCGCTTTAACAAATCAGAGAACCAAGCAATTTTTTCCACATATCATTTAAGCAATAAAACGTTAGACCATTACGACCGTGAGTTAGAAATGTTAAACCCGGAAGAGTTGATTGGCTACCCATCAGCAATTTATAACCTCGCAACGCTGTACTCTGAAAACAAAAAAACACCCTCTTTCAAGCCAAAGATTATTATTACAAACTCTGAAACACTATTTAGTTGGCAGCGAAGCGTTATTGAGAAGGTTTTTGGATGCTTAATATATGACTACTATGGCACAGCTGAGTATATTCTATTCGCAGGTCAAGATAAAAGTTTCTCATACATCGTTAATCCTATTCTAGGCGTACATGAAATTATTGACGACCAGGGTTTAGGTTCAGATTCTGGCCAAATAATAGGAACAACATTAACAAACACTGTAATGCCCTTAATTCGCTATGAAATAGGAGATATGGCAAGCGGCTGTGATAATTTCGCTATAAAAAACATTACTGGCCGGGTAGATGATCAAATACATACTCCAGATGGCAGAAGAATTGGTAGGACCGGAGAAATTTTTGGTTTTTTTGAAAATATAAAAGAAGCTCAAATAATTCAACATAGAATCGACTATTGCGAAATTCTTATTGTGAAGCTTTCGGAATCAGCATACGTACCTGAAAACCAAATAATGGATAAATTTCATAAAAAATTTGGAAAAGACATGATCATTAAAATAGAATTCGTAAATAATATTGAAAAAAGTAAAAACGGAAAATTCAAAGCAGTAAAATCACACATTAAAGGAAAAAAAAATGGGCTTTAAGTTTATTAGTGTTATTGTTCCCGCCCACAATGAACAGGAATATATATCACAATGCTTAGAGTCACTTGCTTCTCAGGACTACCCAACAGACAATTACGAAATTATTGTTGTAGACAATAACTCAATAGACAAGACACAAGAAATAGCCCTACAATTTAATGTGCAAATTATCGAACAAAAAACTGGCCCAGTTGGTAGAGTAAGAAATGCGGGCGCAAAAGCTGCTAAAGGCGAAGTCTTGGCGTTTATAGATGGCGACTGTGTAGCGCCTACTGACTGGCTTTCAAAAGGAGCTAGCTTGCTCCTTGATAAAGATACTGTCTGTGGAGGAGGCTATCTACTCAGGCCAAGCCCCTACTGGATAGAGAAAGCTTGGTTGCTAGAGAATAAAGCGCCTCCAAAAGAACTCTTAGGGGGGTGCATTTTTATTAGAAAAGATGACTTTTTCTTAGCCGGGCCGTTTGATGAAAAAATCACATCTGGAGAGGACACGAAGCTATCAATGTCCCTGAGAAATCAAAACTATAGCTTGATAATGACCGAGGAGCTGGATGTCATCCATCTCGGCAACCCTACTACACTCAAAAATTTCTTTTTAAGACAAATATGGCACTCCGAAAATTATCTTCAGAATTGGCATGAAACAGTAAAAGATCCAACTTTCTATTTTCTTATTCTTTTTTTAATCGGATTTATTAGCCTTCTTACTGGCACGATCTCTGAAAATATAACTGCCATGCTAATATCAACAACAATAATCACTGGCACTCCTCTAATTTTCACAATAAAACGGCTGCGCAGGTCCAGAAATATTGATCGAAATCTACGCAACCTACCCGCTATTTATTTTTTGGACTTCATTTACCTCAGCGGTCGTCTTCTTGGCCTTGGTAAAAGTACATGGAAAGCATTCGCGTTATTTATTCCACCTCAAAGCCGACGGGGGGACTAGGGGGAACAATCGTAGTTGAGTCCAAATAATCAGGAATATCAGTTCTTATAATAAGATCATCAATCGCATACCATTCTTCGTACCGATCTTCATTCGGATAGGGGCGGAAGAAGTCATTGCCACCAATAACAACGAGGTTCCACTTCGCGTTCTCGTTCTCTGTTGCGGACGAACGAATCCATGGGATTTTTGTGCTTCGGAAAATTTGCTTATCGTTCATCCATTGACGGTAAATTCCGTCAGTAGCGTTCGGAGCAGAATTCATCTTCACGTAGAAGCCCATCTTGGTCCACGATTTACCTGGGCCATAAATTTGATCGTGCGTGATGGAACCAGGAGTGCTGGTTGTAATGAAACCGCCGTTTAAGCGGTCTTCAATAATGGGCTGAGTGTTATTAGGCCCCATACCTTCAAGAAGACCACTGAAGTTTAGGTTAAAATCTCCAGAGCTTCCCGATGATATATAGCCGCCAATATCCTTTATATCTTCTACTGCAAATTTGTAGTTGTCGCCGTGCGGGCCGCCGCGAAGTGAATTTTTTAGGCGGACACCGTAGTCGTTTAGACTGTAATCCCATAAGGCTATGGGGCCGAGATTGCCGCCCGGAAACCCATTATATTCAGACGGTTTGCCATTCCAACTGGAAATCCGAAAAAGCTTTGTAGTATTCTTTGAAGCTCCGCCTGTATAAGTTCTCGTCCAGTCTGGAGAGAAACTTACCCAGAACTCCACATACAGCTCATCATACCCTTCAGGAAAATACTTCATCAGTATCGACTCTGATGCCCAGTTCTTCCAGCCCTCGTCATAAGACTTCCGCCAACCGACGAAGCTCTTACCTGTCCCGCCTCGGGCTTTGTCAGCGTTAGATGCTAGAATTTCGATTACTTCATGTTTATCTGGATAGCCTGTGGACGGTGCCCAGTTTGCCTCTTGGCGAGCTGAGAAATACCCTTCTGGGATGACGTCACCATCAACAGCCCTCTGGACTTGTTCCGTCGTGTACATTCCGCTCGTCCAGTCGGGCTGATCGTCAAAGTTATCTTCAAAAATAACTTCAGAATGAACCAGCGGGGATGCCAGAAATATACCGGCTGCCAATAAAAAGGGGGCGGAAAATTGCGTTTTTACCAAGCGCATAATAGGTTCCTTGCTACATTTTAGCAGCCAATGTTTTCCAACGAATTACCAAGTTTATTCTCGTCCTTGAAAACCAAAATGGTTTCAGGGTCAAAGTACTGTACTGCACAGCCCAACTACGAGTTACCTTATCTTAGCAGCAAAGGCATCGCCAAACGTGTTGTTAACTCGTGTGAAGTTGAAGGAATTGATTTCTACAGTGTAGTTAAATCGTTCCTTCTGTTAATATTTCTTTACATAGACCGACCATGGATGGATCGTAATGAAAGCGATCGCCGTTTTAGTAGCCGCTCGGAAGCCGCCGACAAAGCTTTTTTTATGCTTAGATCATCAACGTCTAACCTCATTGTACTTGACATTAATCCTCATCGCGAAATGCCGGATCAGCTTTTTCGTCAATCCAATTGAGGCTGTTTACAATCTTAATTTGCTAAAGTTTGCCCAGATCTTCGCAGAGCTGACTGCTCGCATTCAGAAAGGTGTCAGTCAAATCACTAACGGGTTCAAGCCCAATATAACTCTGGCTCATGGTAGCACCAGCACGAGATGTGCCACCATTCCCTATTTATCACAAGCAAACTTCCATTGGATACTTGGAAGCAATCCTTCAGGGTGGACGCTTTTATTCACCTCGATCAGAGAATCAATATCTCGGGTGAACTGCGTTCTAATCCGGCACTACACTCCATAAAGCCATGAGCCAAATTAAATCGCATAAAGGTAAGGAAAATATGAGGAAAATCTTGTTACTCTCGGAAATTTTTCCGCCCACTCACGGTGGGAGCGGGCGCTGGTTCTGGGAAATTTACAAGCGATTTCCTTCCGGCAGTGTTCAGGTGCTCACTGATCAACATTCAGATGGCGAACCACCGGATAATCAATTTCCACATAGGGTAGATCGAAGCACGCTGCGATCGCCTTACTGGGGTATAGCGTCCTTTAAAGGTTTGGGGTTTTACATTCGCTTGTGGCGAAAAGTAGACCAACTCACCCATGCGCACTCTATCGAACAGGTTCATTGTGGGCGCGTTATACCGGAGGGCTTGCCAGCGCTATTTAACAAGTTGCGCCGGGGCATTCCGTATACCTGTTATGTACATGGTGAAGACGTTGAAGTTGCCCGAACCAGTCGGGAAATCTCTATGCTTACCCGGTGGGTGATGAATCACGCTGAGAAGGTTATCGCCAATAGTGAAAATACGGCACAGATACTTCGTTCTTGGTGGGGTTTAGAAGACCAACTGGTCACCATGACGCCCGGAGTGGATGTAGATTGGTTCAGACCCGCACTATCCCAAACACAAAATCGCTGGCCTGATAGACGAACAATTCTAACGGTCGGCCGTCTCCAGAAACGAAAAGGTCAGGACATGATGATTCGTGCACTACCGAAAATACGGGACCAGTTTCCGTGCGTGCATTACTGCATTATTGGAGGCGGGCAAGAAGAGGAAGCACTGCGAGAACTAGCCGCCGAGCTGGATGTCAGTGATTTAGTAGAGTTTGCTGGAGAATTAAGTGACCTGGAGATGCTTGAGTGTTACCAGCAGTGTGACCTGTTCGCACTTCCTAATCGAAGAGTGAAGAACGATGACGAGGGATTTGGAATGGTTCTCCTCGAGGCGCAGAGTTGCGGCACGCCCGTTTTGGCTGGAGATGCCGGCGGCACTGGAGAAACTCTTGTGCCTGAAAAGACAGGTGTGATTGTTGACTGCACAGATCCTGAGCCACTGGCAAATGCGGTGAATGATTTGCTTAGTGATACGTCGCGACTTAAAAATATGGGTACCGCAGGGCGTTTCCATATGGAAGGAAATTTTAGTTGGGATAAACTGGCGGCAAGGGCGATAGAGCTATTGCAGTAAGGCTTTCAATTATTGTAGTTAAAACAACAACTGGCTTAATAAGCTGTAGAGGATGACGAACCTTGAAGGACTCAATTTCAGTCGCAATCCCTGTCTTTAATCGAGCTGACTGGATCACCAAGACACTGGACCAGATTTTTTCGCAGAGCATTCCTGTAGATGAAGTTGTTCTTTGTGATGACGGGTCCACAGATAACCTAGAGCAGGCGATTAAACACTATAAAAATAGAATCAAAGTCATTCGAATTGAGAACAGCGGCCCTGGTATTGCTCGCAAGACAGCTATTGAGAGCAGCCACGGTGATTGGATAGCGCTGTGCGACAGCGACGATTTCTGGTATCCCAATCATATCGAAAACTTTTCCAACGCCCTAGTTAAGTTCCCAGAAACTAATTTTTACTTTTCGAACTTTGTAACATCTGATCACCCGGATAAAACAAAGTTTGAGTTAGCTCCAGATGGATGGATGAAACGGCTGACAGGTGAACCATGCAGCGAAACGTCACGCTACCATCAATGCACCCCCCCCTTCTTGAAATCCCTCTTGGAATTTCAAGCCTGCTTTCCATCTTGTACAGTATTTAGTCGTAACCTCTATCAGGCTTCAGGTGGAATCACTGATCGCGTATCCCGCTGGGCCTCGGAAGATCTGCACCTGACAGCGAGAATGGCCGCAGTTTCAAACGCGGTTATCGGCACAGAACAGACTGTCCTGATAAACAAACATGAAGGGAACTTTTCTGCAGAGTATATTCGAAATCTTGAGGGCGAACTCCTTGTACTACGTGATCTTGTTGAGCATAGGCTTGTTCCTGACTCACTGGCAAACATCCTAGAAGAACAGTTGAATTATTATCCTGTTCGATTATTCCGCTCCTATTATTGGGCATCTGAGAATAAAAAAGCTATTGAAATCGCAAAGGATATTCCGGCATACAACCTTATTATAAGAGATCGAATACGGCTGTTGATCGCATTGATACGTGGAGAGTTGGAGCCATGAACTGTCAAAACCACTTAGAAAGCAGTAGTCATCGGCGTAAGGATACTCCTTTTTTTAGCGTTATCATGCCATGCTTCAACTCAGAGGGCTATATTTCAGAAAGCATTGAATCAGTGTTACAGCAAACGGAAGAAGATTTTGAATTAGTTGTCGTTGATGATTTTTCCACTGACAACTCCAGAAAAATCATCCAACGTTTTGCTGGCCAGGATGACAGGGTTATCTATACTCAAAATACACGAACTCGAGGTGCATCGGGCGCCAGAAATCACGGAGCACATATCGCTAGAGGAGAATGGTTATGCTTCTTAGATAGTGATGATATTTTTCGTGAATATTGCCTCGAGAATCGGCGTAAATGTATAGAGTTAAGTAGTATAAATTTCTTTTCTTCTGATTTCTATCGCTGGACTAGTAATAGCAAATTGATCCCGCAGTCAGTAGCAAACATCCACTGGAAACATTACTTCAGCCAACCAGATATTGATGGTTTAGTAGAAATTACAAATCCAATCGAAGTTTTTTTAGAGGGAGTTGTAGCCTGGACCGGAGCTGTAACACTTAGAAAAAGTTTGTTTATCGAACTCAATGGTTTTTTTGAGGGGCTAAAAAGGGCTGAAGATCACCATCTTTGGCTGCGTTGCATTGCGCTTACAAAAACAATCGGTTTGATCAAAAAACCAGACGTTCTGTATCGAATCAGATATGATGGCTTATCGGGTGGGATTAACAGAAAGACATCATACGTAATTAAAATGTATGATCTCCTGCTAGAAGATCCACTTTTTTCAACCTATAAAAAGGAAATTAATCATAACATTGATCGCTACTTATATCTTCTAAGTCTTTCCGGGAGAGAGCAGCGACAATGGTATCGTGCCACGCATTTCGGCCTAAAATTCTGGCTCCGTGCGCCCTTCGATAAAAAGAGGTTTAGAAATTTAATCGGAGCTTGCCTCTACTTGAAGTAGATCATTTTAAAATAAATTAGGTAACCTAGTACTCATTAAATTTACTTATTAACTTAGATATTCTTATTAAACTTTTAGGAAATTTTACCTTTAAATATGCCAAAGAGCTTGATAAGTTCATCACTTAAAGGATGTTTAAAAAGGTAGAGTGCTAACATCCACACTAGGGGCAGGATCCCGAGAATCTGCAAAAAAGACACAAAAGGAGAGGTCATCTGAAAGGGCCAAATATATGAAATCCCTTGAATAGCCAACCAACATACCGATGCCGTTAATGCGCTCGGAATTAACGCCATGACGTGTTCAAGAATCGGAAGACCTAGATAGCGTTTAAGGTATGCATAGGAAACGAGGAAATCTATTGTTCCTGCAAGAATAAAACCGTAACTGACGCCCTGTAAACCGTAACTATTGTATCCAACAATTATTGCGGTCAAAAAAACGGGAAAGACAATAAGTTCCTTACTGAACATAGCGCTTTCAAAGCCTAATGTGATAAGTGTCTGGGGTAAAAAAACATGAGCCGACCGAAAAATAGCCCATAGTGCTACGACAGATGCTAATGGCGCCGAGAAATCCCATTGTTCGCCAAACATGAGACGAACAGCCGGGAGGCTGGCAACACTAGCAACGATTAAAACTGGCCACAAAACTCCAGTAATCAGCTGTGATGCATTAGTATAAGCCTGCACTAGACTTTCGCCTCGGTTATTTATATCCGCTAAATACGGGGCAGCAACTGGATTAATACCTGAGATCACCAAATCTTGGAGAAAAACTACAAAGCCCAAACCTCTTGAAAAAAGCCCCACTTCTGTAGGTGACCCCATTTTACCGATGACCATGTCAGGTGCAGTTTGCTGTGTTCGTCGCAACACATTACCTAGTGACGTATATATGCCAACTTTGGCTATAGGACGCATATTTTTAAAGCTTGGTGCGTATACTTTAATATCACGACTAGCATATAAAAACATGACGGCACGTATCGCTACTGACGCTAACATGCCATAAGCTAAAGAAAAATAACTGAAACCCAAATAAATCAGAATTACAGTTACTATAAATTGAGTTAAAGCGGCACATATATAAACCTTTGCCATAACTCCGAACTTGAATTCTCTACTAAGTAGCGCATGAGGAATGCTAATGTAAGGTGCCATAAAGAACCCGACAGACAAAAGCAAAAACACTAAGAAAAGCCCCTTTATGTCGAAATATATCGAGAGTGGGTACGACGAAAAAATAATTAAAAAACCCATAGACCAAGAGATAAGTATGGTCAGCCCATATGACGATCGAATTTTCTCACTCGTTAAAGCTTTCTCCCTAATTATATACGAGTTTGCTCCTAAAACTCTAAACTCGGCCATAATCATCACAACTGAGCTGGCGATGGCAAATGTACCTATCTCTTCAGGCGAGAGCAAGCGAGCAATCACCATTGAGCTAACGAGTCCAATTCCCATTAGCAAGTATCGTCCAATGGAAGAATAAATAATCGAGAGTCTCACATTTGCCATATTACCAATGCCAATTGGTTAAAATTTGAAATAATACGACTTAAAAATTAAAGCTATAATCAAAGCGATACTAAGATTGCCCAGGGTGCTAATTTACTTCGCCCTCTGCCTTTTTTATCTCTTCGGAACTGATTTTTGATTATTAGCTTGTAAGTAGTAAATGTTCGAACTAACCGCAACAAACAAAATGAGCCAGAAAAGCAATTCTGACCTCGCGCGATTAATAAAACTAGCAGCTACTAAGAAACTAATTAGAGCCCCCTCTAACGCGATCACTTTAAAATAGGCTTTGTAATGGTCTTTTTTCAGCAAAAACTGCTTTGTTTTGTGGGATAACTTAAGTGTTGAACTCAAAAGAAACAAAAACAAAACAGGGCCAGGCCAGCCTATTTCACTCAAAACTTGAAACCAACTCGAGTGCACTGCTTTTCCAGTAGATCGATTTTCGAAATAGTGCTCTGGTAGATAATTAGAGCTTAACTCAATAAATCCATTAATACCGACACCTAATGGATAATCGGCCATTACATCAAATGTGGCCATCCAGAACTCAATTCGGTGAGATCCGCTCTTCGCGCCATCGTCCACTTCTTGTATGGTTTCCATGCGCGACCAAAAAGCCTCATCGGCTAAATATAAAACACCGAATACACCCATAATGATAATCAATGCTGCCGTCATTCTCTGACCTTTTATCTGATATTTAGAAAATACCATATAAAAAATAAAAACCATCCCTCCAACCACAGCGCCCAAAAAGGCACCTCGACTATTAATTAAAACAACTCCATTTACTATAAAAATTCCACAGAAGACTGCCAGCAACTTAACTTTTTTATTGCCCATCCAAGCCATGAATATAAGTAAAACCAAAGCCGGCACCATAGCTGCGGCAGTCATATTTCCATCACCGCCGGTATCGACCATACCGATTCCTTCGACCCTTCCGTCAGCATTACGTCCAGCAGAGTATGCAAGATAACCGATATATGTTACTCCAAATATATACACCCATAGACAAGCATCAAGCGCCTTCTCTGAATTTATTAACTTATAGGCTACAAAGATTATGATTATTAGTTTTGCAAAATCATAAGTAAAACGCTTATGCAGCTCTAAGGAAACCGCGAAATTGAACATTAAAAAATACATTAGTAATATGACTAACATCCATTTAAAACAAGGGTGTGTTTTCCAGGAAGCTTTAAGCGACAACTCCTTGTATTTTGTTGCCAGCAAAAACAACATAAGTATCGCACTGATAAACGAGTATTTTAGTCCGGGTATGCTTGCGGACCACCAGCTGTTATCTGGATTTATAAAATAGACCAACTGGTAAACAAGCACCGATAAGAAAGGCGCGAAAAACAGCGCACCGAAGATCCCCGCAAAGAACAAAAAAAGGAAAAGCAGCGCAAACTTACCCATTATTTATTCGACCCCTACTGCGGGGAAAAGAATATAGAGTTGGATTAGCGTTACGATAGATTTTACTGTAATGAAAAACCATCACTCCTGCGCTAAACCGCTTATCAAAACTCAGCCTTGCAGCCTTGCCCATGCTCTGTTTAAGAATGAGATTCTCGTAGAGTTGCTCAATAGATAATGCGAAAGATTCCGAATCATCTGGTTCTACTAACAGGCCCGTTACTTCATCCTCTATTATTTCAGGGTTCCCCCCCACCCAAGTAGCAATCGCAGGTATCTCCAGACTCATCGCTTCCAGTAATGTCATCGACGTGCCTTCTGTGTGGGAAGATAGGAGGAAGACGTCCATAGCGGCAAGGTAGTGAACAGGGTTGTTAATGAAACCAGTGAATATCGTTCTCTTAGTGATCCCGAACTCGCTTGCCAGCGATATCAATTTATCCTTGTCTGGGCCATCACCAACCATCAACAAATAGCTATCTGGCTGTTTCTCGGAAAACTGCTTAAACGCTCTGAGCATCATGGCTTGGTTTTTAACAGGATCCAGCCTGGAAACGGTACCAACAACAAAGGCAGTTTTTGGGATCCCTAAGCTATCTCGTATCCTGGTCGCTTCTGCCTCATCCCGCTCCAGTGGAGCAATACCATTGTAGATGACCTGGATCTTCTTTCTCGGTATGAACTCATACTTTACGAGTGCATCCTTGGTCGCTTTGGAAATTGCCAAAATAGATGGAGTGAACAGCGCCATTACCGGGTTAATAAGCATAGCTTTATAGCGATACCTGTCCGGATAAAAGCGGCCGTGCTCGGTAAACACCACTTTGGCACGTGTAGGCAGTGCCGCTAACCAGCCATACATCCAGGGCGTGTACTGATGGCAGTGCACAACATCAAATCGCCCTTCCCTCAGATGCTTTCGGATTGCCTTAATCAGCGGCCAATCAAACCCCTGCTTGCGCACAACTTTATGAACGGGGACACCAGACTGCTGCAGTGTTTCGCCAATAGGCCCAATGTGGCCATCGATACACAGGATTTCAGACTCAACGCCTTCACTGACCATTCCTTGAACGAGCTGCCGGATAACCTGCTCTGTGCCACCAATTCCCATATTGAAGGTAATATGCAATACCCGCAGCGGCTTTTGGGGTGGCATTGTAATTGCATTGCTCTGTTCAACCGTCATGCGTTCACCTGATACTGCTGCCACCAGAGTTCAAAGACCAATAGCGACCAAAGCTCCTGTGTGAACTGGTCATCCCCTGCCAGGTGTTTTTGCCATAGGTTACGAATACCGGCAGATTCAAAAAAATTCGCGACACCGCTATTTGGAGACAACAAAAGTTGCTCAACAGTAGGCTTCAGCTCACGGCGAAGCCACTGTGCCAATGGCACAGAGAAGCCCATTTTCTTTCGGTACAGAATGTCTTGCGGCAGCATACGTTCAAAGGCTTTTTTCAGAACGTACTTCTTTTCTTTGCCGTGAAGTTTTAGGGCCGCTGGTATCTGCGCAGCATATTCCACCACCCGGTAATCAAGAAGCGGGGCCCGGGTTTCCAGCGAGTTCGCCATGCTCATGCGGTCTACCTTTACCAGAATATCCCCGGGCAGATAGGTTTTGATGTCCGTATAGAGAATGCGGGAAAGGTGATCGTCCGTGTCGGCATTCTGGTAATGGGCGCGGGTAATATCCGCAGGGTCGTAATCGTGGGTCTCCCGTTTCAGTTCACCCTTTACAAGATCGTTCCACACATCTCTGCGAAAGAAGCTGTTCGTGATAAAGAACGCCTCATCCGGCTCCAGAGCCAGAGTTCCCAGGAGTGATTTGGCTTTCCGCGTCGGGCCGGTATTTACCAGTCCCGCCAGGCGAGCAAGCCCGGGGAACAGGTTATGGCGCAGTGCCGGGGGAAACATACCCCGTAATCGGTTTTCGACTTGGTCTGTGTAATATTTGCTATAGCCGGCAAAGTTCTCATCACCACCGTCGCCAGCCAGTGCCACGGTGACTTCCTGGCGTGCCAGCTGTGATACGAAATACGTGGGAACGAAGGAAGGATCCGCAAAGGGTTCATCAAAGAAGCGCGCAATGCTGCCAAGGCTGTCCGCCACATTGTTTTTTACGGTGAACTCGTGATGATCTGTGTTGAATTGCTCGGCCACTTTTTTGGCCCAGTGCACTTCATCAAACCGTTTTGAATCAAATCCTATAGCGCAGGTTGTCACCGGCTTGCGGGTGTGGCCCGCCATTAACCCGACAACCGCACTGGAATCAATTCCGCCGCTCAGGAATGCCCCAAGAGGTACATCGCTGACCATACGCAGGCGAACCGCATCGTCAATCAGGTTGTAGAGGCCATCCTCCAGTTCATCCAGGCTGGCACTTGAAGGAGAGCCGAAAGACACATCCCAATACTGCTCCTGGTATGTGTGGGTTCCATCTGTCATTAGCCAATGGCCGGGGGCCAGTTTGTGGACGTTTTTGTAGATGGTTTTCGGATCCGGGACATACTGGTAGAAGAAAAAGTCTTTGACTGCGTCGTGGCGCAACTCGGTTTTAACGAAGGGCGCCGGTGTTAACGCCTTTAGCTCAGAGGCAAACGCAAACTGGCCGTTGGCTTCGTAAAAGTACAAGGGCTTTTTACCAAGACGATCCCTTGCCAAAAACAGTTTGCGGGCAGTGCGATCCCAGATGGCCAGAGCAAACATGCCATTGAGCCGTTGGAGGCATTCAGGGCCATGGATTTCGTAGAGTGCGAGCAGAACCTCTGTATCGGTTCGTGTGCGGAAACTGAGGCCCTGGCTGATAAGGTCGTCACGCAGTTCCTGAAAGTTGTAGATCTCACCGTTGTAGGCAATCACATAGCGTTCGGAGGCAGATACCATGGGCTGGGTTCCCGCATTACTGAGATCAAGAATGCTCAATCTGCGATGTACAAGCCCAACTGCTTCGTCCAGCCACGTTGAGCCAGCATCCGGCCCGCGATGAATGATTGCCTGCCCCATGTTCTCAAGCCAGCGCTGATGGGCATCCCGATCAGGCGTTGAGGCAGTGCGCAGGAAGCCGGCCAGTCCACACATTAGCTGACGCCCCTTTGAGGCGAGGGTATGTCTTTGACTTTGCCCGTCAGCTTCCGGAACAGAACTTCATACTCATTTGCCATGCGGGCAGCTGAGTAACGTTCATTGACCATTTCCCGGGCATTGTGGCTGAGGGCAGCCGCCAACTCGGGATCACCGAGAACTTGCTCGCAACACGCCGCCAGCACGGCCTTGTCACCGAACGGTGCAAGCAGCCCGGTTTCGCCATGTTCCACAAGCTGATCTACACCGGGGATGTCATAGGCGACCACCGGAACACCCACTGCCATGGCCTCCATCATGCACCGGGGTATGCCTTCCAGTGAGGAAGTCATAACAAACAGGTTGAACTTTGAG
Source organism: Marinobacter antarcticus (assembly GCF_900142385.1). Taxonomy (NCBI): domain Bacteria; kingdom Pseudomonadati; phylum Pseudomonadota; class Gammaproteobacteria; order Pseudomonadales; family Marinobacteraceae; genus Marinobacter; species Marinobacter antarcticus. Next base: position 2,250,388 of record NZ_FRAQ01000001.1, on the reverse strand, counting down.
AGCAATTCCAGCCGGTCGCTGCGAAACCCCAAAAACTGAACAGCATTACCGCTGCTCAGTTCTGCAGCCTGACGTTCCAGTTCTTGTCTTTGGCTGCCATCACCGAGTAGCTGCAACCGAAGGTCTGGCTCCCGTTGATAGAGCTGGTCATATACGTCGATAAGATCAGGTATGCCCTTTCTCGGGATCAACTGGCCGATAAAACCGATGATTCTTGAATCATTATCAGTGTTTTTGTCTTGAGGAAGGCTGGCTAGGGCTGCATCAATTTCCTTGAGATCAACCCCGTTCCGGATAAACGAGGTTTTGGTTTCGGGCACTTTGAATCGCTTCATATCGTCCATCAGCTCCTCGGAAAGAGGAACTACCTGGTCGAAGTAGCGAAGCATGTGGGTGCCGATGCGGATAAAGGTCGCAAGTTTAAAGCCAACATTACCAGCAAAACCGTGAGGTGTGCTCACACAGGCAATACCCGCTCGCTTGGCAGCGAGTAGCCCCAGGATGTCGGATTTGTATCCGTGGGTATGAATAACGTCAATCTGGCGGTTACGAATCACTTCACACAATCTCGCGACCACTCGGAAATCAAAACGCCCCTTCATATCAAGATAATGGACTTGCTGGCCATCATTACTGGGATAATATTCAGCCACAGACAGGTCTTGGTCAGGAGATTCGCGGGTCACCGCCAGGTCGCAGATAACATCATCACGGTTAATGTTGTTGGCGAGCGCCAGAACCCAACGCTCTGCTCCGTAGAAGCCGGCTGGAGTAATGAATTGAAGTACTCGTAGCTTACTCACTTGCATGTCACTCTGAACGTCCCCTGTTTCTGTGTTTCTGGCACTGTTCCACGTTACCTGGGTTCTGCCCTGAAGCGCTTTCACAATACCGCGAACAGCATAGCCATTAACCATCACAAAATAGTAAGGCGTGGCAATCCAGGCGGGTAGCTTGTTGCGGTTAACGGACAGATGCCCTGCAAGCGTGAGCACTAATATCAATACTGTACCTGCAGTAACAAGCTTGAACAGGCCAAAGCCCGCAAAAGCCAGAATAACGCTACCGACAACGCCGACGAGCAGGAAAAGTGGAATTAACCAGCGCAGCAGTTTGTGAGAGATAACTTCAAAGGCGAACACCCCGGTTTTCACCGGGTTCATTACCCGCCCTACCCGCATCAGGCCGCGGATGCTGCGATTTACAATCCGCTCCTTTCGGGCCACTTCCCGGTCGAAATCGCCGGCGGTTTCTTCAAAACAGCGGGCGTCGGCATCGAACACCCCTCGGTAACCTTTGGCGATAATCTGCAGGGGGTTCACAAAATCGTTGATGTCCTGCTGCTGCAATGGCTCCCAGAGTTTGGTGCGAATGCCATAAATAGCGCCGTCTCCGCCTACGACGGAATGCAGGCGGGATTCCATGGCTTTGATGGCCAGCTCGTAGCGCCAGTAGAGGTTTTCATTTTGCGCGCTGGCGCCCTCATTGCCATCGGTATAGAGGGCGGCACCCACCACGTAACCCACATCCAGATCTGCGAAGTTACGCACCAGTTTGCTGATCGCATCGGTGGCGTACAGGGCGTTGGCGTCGCTGAATACGGTGATGTCGGCCTTGATCTGCTCCATGGCCAGGTTGATGCCCATGGTTTTACCCAGCCGGCCTTCCTGGCGGATGAGCACTATACGTTCATCCTCAAACTCTTTTACCGCCTCGTCTGTGCCATCGTCCGAGCCGTCTGATACCACGATGATCTGAAGTAGCCCTTGCGGGTAATCCAGTTCCAGGGCGTTCTGTAGTTTTTCCCGGATGACTCCCTCTTCGTTGTAGCAGGAGATAACCAGAGCAACCGAAGGCTTCTGTTCGCCGCGACGGTGGGTGATGTCTGGCAGGCCCCGGGTGAGCAGCCACAGTAATGCCGGGTATCCGAAGTAAACGTACACGGGAACCGCAAGGCAAAGCAGTGTTAACAGCAGTACAAACGTCATAAGGTGATGTAGCGCCTGAGTTTTGGGCCGAGCCAGTTAGTCATTGTCAGCGGCAACCGCCGCCAGATGTATTCAATAAGGGGCCTTAGCCGGGACAGGCCTGACGGGCCGGTGCCGTTTGGATCAACACTGGCTTTCTTTTGCACGCCATTGTGGTATTCGCTCCATATAAGCTCGTAGGGCTGAGCGCCCCACTGCTTTTTGAAGCGATACGTGCCTTCACCCAGAGTGGAACGGCCAAAATCGAAGCAGGTGTATCCCAGGTCGCACACGTGGCTGAGCAGTGTCCAGTACAGGAGCATATTGGGGGCCAACCGGTTGAACTCTTCCAGTGTCGACGCCCAGGGAATGCAGGCCTGTTTGCCACTGAGCAGCACAATGCCCGCACCTACCGGTTTAGCATCCTGGAAAACAACGGCGATCAGCATCTGATCGTCATAAGCGGCCTTCAGATCTTTGAACCATCGCAGGCTATGAACGGGTGAACCTAACCGGCGCATGTTTTGGCTGAACACGTCATAAAACAGGTTCACGGCATCCGCTTCGGAGCACAGCTCCGCCCCGAGCCCGTTTTTCTCCGCTTTGCGGATCTGGCTGCGCAGCTTGGGCTTGTAGCTTTTGAATAAAGCTTCGCTGTTTTCAGGTAGTTCACACAGCATTCGCACTTTCGTCTGTGCGGGTAGCCCCTCGATGGCCTGCTCGGTTTCCAGCGCCGCCCCGCCGGCGCGGATTTCCAGGGTTTTGATGCGATTTGTTTTTGCCAGTGTGCTGGCTTCTGCAATCAGCTGTTCCCGAATATCAGCGTTGTCCGCAAGTACGCCGCCAAGGTCGCAGAATGGCAGAGAAACCAGGCTACTGGCTCCGAGGGGCGGTTTTACCTCCACCAAAGGCAGCACACCACACAAGTTCCCGTTGCGATGAACACTAATCAACCAACCGGTATGGCCATAGGCGCTCTGCGTTGCGTGCAGCCAGGCACTGCTGTGATAAGGCGTTGCCCGGGGGTGGCCAGCCACATACTGGTCGTATTCGCTTACCGGGAAAGCGTTGAATCTTGACGCCCGGGCCTGGAGTTCAGCGTTCATGGCCGGCACTAGCCTCCCCGAGCCAACGGTTTCTTGCCCGCCGCGCAACGTCTTCAAGCTTCAGTTTGAAACGAGGCCGTTGTAAGGCGATTTGAACCAGATTGCGGTGAAAATGGCCCAGATTGGATTTGTAGCGCTCATCCCCACCCATAAAATCGTAATAATGAAAGCCGTGATGGCGATAGTCTTCAATACACAGGCTGTGGCCCACTAACCCCGGCTTCAGGCGATTATCGGTTTCTACAGACATGCCGCCGAGATAAAAGTACACCACCTGGTTGTGTAGCAGATTATAAAAGCAGGCAATTTGCTCATCGCCAGCCATCACAGAAATCAGATCAACGCCCCCTTCAGGCCACTGTTCACGGATTAACTCACGATGAAACCGCACGAAATCCGGGTTGGCAAATCCGCTCTGATCAGGGCCATGCCCCCAACGCTCCAGGTGCCTGGGGCCTATGGCATCAAACACGGCCAGCGCGCCCTCTACCGAATCCGGGCGTACCAGTTTCACTTCGCCGCGTTCGCCATAAAGCCGGTGAGCCCGGTTGATCTGGTGACGGGTATTGCGTGAGAGCGTATCCAGGTAGTGGCCACCGCTTCGGCGCAGGCCATCGAGATCGACACCAAAGCAGGGTGCTTCCCAGCGCAAATGCTTGTACAAGCCGGTAATCCGGGCATATCGATCCGCTTCATCGGCATCAATGGCGCCAAGGATAAACTCATCCCACCCCGGCATGGCACTGCACAGGTGTTCCAGGCAGGCTTTGGCAACGGCATCTTCTTTGCCCCGCTCCGCCAGGAATCCGTTGTACTCGATCCAGATCTGGTCCAGCAGTTTGTGGCCGGTCTGATGCAGTCGCAGGCAACGGGATTTCAGAACACCGTGGCGGCGCTCATCGGTTTCTACCACTAGCCCGAGCCCAACCAGCCTCTCTCCTTCCGTAACGCGAAGAACGATGGCATCTGGCTTGTAGACACTTAGCCAGTGCCCCAGCCATTGCCAGGAAAGAAATACCGTGAGTTCCGCACGATGTTCCAGATCCAGCCAGTCGTCACGCAATGTTGCGCAAGCGTCGACTGGCTCTGTTGTCACTGTCAGCAATCCTGCTGTCATGGCGTTACATCCGTTACCAGATCAGTGCCCCGGGTTCGGGTGTTTTACCAGGAATGGGCCTATCGCAAGATAATCCAGCGCGCCTTGAATGAAGGCTCTCACACCGTCCTCCGGAGAGTTGACGATAGGCTCTTCATGCATGTTGAAGCTGGTGTTAATCAGGCTGGGGATACCACTGAGCTTTTCATATTCTTTCAGGATGTCGTAGTAACCCGGATTGGCTTCACGCTGGATAAGCTGGGGCCGGGCTGTGCCATCCACATGCACAGCAGCCGGGCAGTTTTCGCGCATGAATTCGGTACAGTCAAAGGTGACCGTCATGAACTCGGCTGCGTGCTCGGCACCCTTGATGTTGTGATAGCACTTTTCCCGGGCTTCGTAGAGGGTAACCGGGGCAAACGGCATGAACTCGGTGCGGCCCAGGCGCTTGTTCAGCCACTGGTTCACCTCTGGCTCACGGGCATGATAAAGAATGGAGCGATTGCCCAAAGATCTGGGGCCGTATTCCATACGGCCGTCAAATCGTGCCACTACTTCGCCGCTGTGAATCAGCGCTGCAACCTCTGCGGCAAGATGCTCGGGCCGGCGATATTGAAGCTTCTCGGCCTTCAGCGCCTTTTCGATCTCGGCTTCGGAATAGTCCGGCCCCATGTAGGCGTTGGTGATAGAGGGTTTTACCCCGCCCGGCCAGCTATGGTAGAGCGCAGCGCCCGTGCCGCAGCCACCATCGCCCATATTCGGGTAAACGAAGATGTTGTTCACACCTTCGATTTCAAAAATGCGCTGGTTCAGTTTTACGTTCGCGGTTACGCCGCCCGAGAGCACGATGTTGTCGATCCCGGTCTTCTCTACCCAGTAGCGGATATAGTTGGTCGCCACTTTCTCGAGCACATACTGGTAGGCGGCAGCCACGTCAATTTTCGGAAACTTCGACGCGAGATAACGGGAGAAGTACACGTTATTGGCTTCGTAAATCCGGAAATCTCCAGGCGTCTGTTCAATACGGGAGAGCAGGATATCCCCCAGGATGCTCGGATCACCGTAAGACGCCAGGCCGACAATTTTGCCTTCGTGGCGACTGGGTTTGAACCCGAGGCTGGAGGTAACATGCTCGTACAGCGTACCGAGGGAATTCGGGAACGGCAGGCCGTGCAGGCGATGAATTTTGCCATCACGGGCCTCACTGACAGAACCGGCCAGCCCGGAACCATAACCATCCAGAGTCACACAGAGCGCGCGCTCATAGCCACTGCAAAAAAAGCTGTTTGCCGCGTGGGACAGGTGATGGTCCATCCGTTTGATGGAACCTGTCCAACCCATTTCGCTCAGGCCTTGAGTAAGCTCCTTTTCCCATTGCTGGAATGACTCTGTGGCACCTTCGCCCCATTGCCGGGAGGACTTCAGGGCCGCGTTGTTGGAGGCCAGTTTCTGAACGCCCGCCATGTTGTAATAGGAGTTGTGCAGAAACCCCTTTTCCATAATGGCGTTCGGGTGCTCAAGGCCGTGAATGGGCTCATTACGATCAGGCACCCGGCTCAGCGCCTCTTTGATTTGTGGGCTCAGATCCTTGGGCTGAAAGGTTTTTATAAAGGCTTTCTCATCCTCAAGGTTTTTTGTGAACAGCTTTTGCTCGTTTTCCGCGGTGAGAAACGGATAGCACACCTGATCAAAATCGCTCATGGAGAGACCGGTGTATGAAAGCGCTTTTTCCAGAGCCAGGCGCGGAAAGCCTGACTGTTGTTTAACTCTGGAAAAACGTTCTTCGCCGGCGGCAAAGAGAATGTTGCCGTCCTCTACAATTGAGACGGTTGAATCTTTGTCTAGCGGGGATATCCCGAGCACCTTCATGCCTTACTCTCCATATACTTGCGGATGCGATTCGGCGATGACGCCTGCCCGCCTAATTCATTAAAAAAGAAATCGAAAAACTGTCGAAAACTGTCCAGAAACGCCTTTAGCTGGGCCTCATTCTGAACGTAACTGGTATTGCCGGGCACGACGCTGGGGCTGTGAAAGCTCCAGGTAAATGTGCGCACGCCCTGTTTGTAGAGCGCCCTTGCGAGTTTGATGTGTTCTGCTGGCGTGAAACCTTCCGGAGACAGCATGAGCCTGTCGACCGCGCCGATCCGGGATAAAATCCCTGGCGCTTTGAACTTACGCAAACGCTGTGCAACCTCGAACAGCGGAATCGCCACGGGATGCGCCCAGCCGATAAAGCCTCCGGTACAGGGAACCTCCAGAATGGGTTTATCCGAACCGCCGAACCAGAACGGGTGCGCATCGAATCTGCGATAGTCCGGGCCGCCGTCTGCCCGGGAATCCAGAGGTGGACAAACGGACAAATCAATACCGAACCCCAGTTCCTGAAGAATGCCTGTGGTATTCGGCCCAAAACCATATCGCCCAGCCTTGTAGGCCACAGGTGCCTGGCCAAAGTTCTGCTTGATGGTTTCGCTAAGAATCCGGAGTTTCTCCCGCTCCAGGGCTTCGGGCAGATTTCCGGGATACATGTTTGATCGCGTCACTTCTTCTTCCTGGGGTGGATTCACCCAGGGATGGAGGTGCGCTCCGATTTCGCACTGTCCTTTTTCTGCAAACTGCTTCAGCAACTCATAGCCCTGGGACTGGCTGGCCACCGGATAATCAATAACGTAGCAGGGGCAAATGCCATATTCGTTAAAGATTTTCTGGGCGCGATCGATGTGCGCCATGGCAGAAACCCGGTTTGCGTTGGCGTCTGGTTCCGCGTTCCAGTCAAACTCCTCTTCGGTGTCGATCACCACAATCAGTTGTGGCGGTGTCTCCGGAGGTAGTCGTATTTCCTTTTTTTGTTCAAACATAGTTGTGATCAACGTAGCCCGCTTAATGCGAAGCCGCGACTCAGTACAAAGCGCAGCTCGAACTGATCCTGATCGCTTCTGGCTGCTAACTTTGAGCGCAGATAGGATTGCCTGAACTCAACGCCGAAGCTTGTATTTTCAGCCAGCTGTCGTGTCCAGGCGGTGGTAAACCGGTGGATCTGATCAACAATGACGCTGGCATCTTCATCCGCATCACCTTGCCAGCTATACCCGAAGTTCAGCCGCTGTAACGCGGTTAACTGAAATCCCAGATCAACACCCACACGGTACTCGTGAGTAGTAGCTCCGGATAACTGCGACTCGAGGATAGAACCCTCTGCATAGACTCCAAGGTTGCAGACATCACAGACCTGTTGGGTATTGTGGGTAATCAACAGCGAATCAACAACGGAGAGATCTCGCAGCTTCACAGTGTCCGGCAGAAAGGAGAAAACAGGTGGCAGGTTCAGGGAAAGATCGGTGGCGCTGTCCGACATGCTGCGCTCGTATTTTATCGACGTACGCCAGTCAGATGTTACCCATCCGCGCTCCACAAAACCGGTTACCGCATCGTATTGGCTCGTGGTTCCGCCGGTGTATTCCGTGTCCGCGTTGCTGCCGCCGGCACCTATGCTGAAGTACCCGCTTTCCATCTGCAGGTTGTAGACCAGCTGCGCGGAATCAATGGTGATATCAGTACCACGTTCGTCAGACCAGCTGCGGCTAACGTTCAGGCTGCCCGTGGAACGCTCACTCAGCCTTCGTGAAAATTCACTGGTGGCCGTATAGGACTCCTGGTCGTTGAGAGAGTCCTTACCGAAACTACGACCTGCCTGGGCGGAAAACCGCAGTGTTGAAAGCTCGCCTGGATAAAAACGCAGCCCCGCGCCCGCGCTCAGGGTATTTTGGGTGTCGTAACTGGAAGGATTGACCACAAAGCCTGTGTCGTTACGCACGGAGCTGACTGTGTGCCCGAGATTAAAATCGAAGCGGCTACTGGGGTCAAAGTGCGTATACCGGGAGGCGCCGGTGATGGAGCTGTTGTCCGTTTGATCTCCGCCGGCTGTGTCCCGGCTGGTTTCCAGAGTTCCGCCATATTGCAAAGCAAGGGAGTTGGCGCCTCTTTCCAGAGTACCGCCCACTTGCCCGGACAACCCGACGCTGGGTTCGGTATTAGTGTCGGTTGACGTACCCTGGTCCGTTCGGGTGTGCGTAACGCCGGTAAACACCGAGGCCGAACCGGAGAGTGTTTTGACACTCTCACTGAGGCTCTGCGCGGTTGCGCCAGAGGGCCAGGCTATGCAACAGGCACCAAGGAAGAACGTGGTGAGGCTGTATTTGTTTGCAATCCCTGCTCTGCGTTCCATGGGGCTACTCCTGAAAAATCAGGCCGGAAAATTTATCAGACCCAAGTGCGTCTACCGAATCTGCAATGATTTCTCCGGTGACTTCTCCGAAAGGAACACCGAAGACGATCTGATCTGCAAAGCGTTCAAGAATCCTTGCTTCCGTGTTTTCCCGGAAAGGCGGCGCATTTAACACAATACAACGGTCCGGATAACGGGTTTTCAACTCGATAATCAGCTCGCGCATGCGCACGGCAGAAAACAACTCAACCGCCGAGGACGCCTGAGTACCCGCAGGAATCACCGAGAGGCGCTCAACACCACTGGGGTAAATAATGGATTTGATCGTCAGCGAGCGATCGCCGACGAAATCCGTAACGCCGGCATCCATCGGAGTTGAAACCAGGCCTGGCAGTTCCTTGTTGTAGGGATCGCAATCCACGAGCAACGCTGAGCTATGGGAATCCAGCCCGAAGGCAGCCGCCAGGTTAAAAGCTGTCAGAAGCCCGCCGGGGCCAGTGCCCAGGCTACTGAACATCACCGTGAAATTACCCTCGCCTGCCCGGTTACGCAGCTGTATACGTAGCTCGCGATAAGCGTCCATCACGGCTTTATCGGGCATGCCGGAATAGATTATTTTCCGCTCCCGTAACTGTTCACGGCTCCAGGGGTTCGGGTTACCGATCAGCGCAAGGGATACCGACGAATCGTAAACCGTGGGAGGCTGTTCACTGCCATCAGTCTCCACACGATTCCAGTCAGGCTTGTCCCGCTCCGCGCCTGCGTAGGGTCGCTCTTTGCGAAAATTATCTTCAGCCTTTGCTTCTCCGCGGTCGTGTTCGAGCCGACGGCGTTCGTCCTGGCTTTTCAGAAGCGCATTGTAGAGTTTGTTGTCATCCATCAATTGCTTCCTCCCCCAAGCCCTAGCCCGGTTAATTCGCCGGCTTTGTTGATCAATTGTTCCGGGGTAATACCCATAACGCTGAAAACCAGAACGGCGAGATACGCTGTCATGAAAATCGCCAGTATGAACAGGATTGAGAGGACATCCTTACGCAGCAAACGGTCTTTCCAGGTGCTGCGGTAATGGGGAATTGTGGTCAGCACCGGGATGGATTCCGGCAGGGCGAGTTGCAGTGCCCGGGGTGAACGTAAGCGCTGATCAAACATCACCAGCATAACCAGCAAGCCCAGCACCATGGCGCTGCCAAGGAAGGGGCCGGCAAGGCCTACCTGATAGAGTTGCAACCCATCCCAGTGCGTCGGGTAGGAAGCCGGTTCCTGAATTTTGTAGCTTACGCCCTCACCCTGCACATCCAGAGTCATGGACAACCGTGCTTTTTCCCGGCGCTGAAGCATGTCTTCGTAGACACCGCGAGTCACATCGTAGTCCCGCGTAAGCTCGGAAAACTGCGCCTGGTTCTCTGCAACCCGCTGAGAACGTACGAACGCTTCCTCAAGAAGCCGCTCCAAAGACGCCAGGCGGTTTTTTTGCACGGCCAGGCGCGTTGAGCTGTCGGACAGCTGAATTTTAAGGTTTTCGTAAACCGGGTTTTCCATGACCTCGGTAACGCTACCGTCACGATCATCGTCGGTTTGTGTGGAGACGCGTTTTTCCAGATCTGCAATCTGAGCCTGAACACTCACCACATCCGGGTGACGTTCATGATAGCGCAACAACAACGAATCCAATTCCTGACGCATAGCGACCAATCGTCGCTCGGCAGATGATTTGCCCGGGTCGACCGTTATGCGCCTTACGGGCTGCTCATCTTCAAGCTGACGGCGGGTAAGCTGAACTTCGGATTCGGTTTGCTGAATCTCCAGTTTGAGATTTTCGATATCCCGGCGCAGGTTCTCAATTCGGGCGAGAACACTGCTCTCGGTGCCATCCTGATTCGCGGATTTGAATTCCTTCAACCGCTGCTCGGCCTCCTCAAGCTGGCGCTGGTAGGTTTTAACCTGGGAATCGATAAACTCGAATGCGCCCTGGCTCTCGGAACGCTTTTTGCGCACAGTGCGTTCAATAAAACGGTTCAGTACCGCGCTGAGAACCTGGAAGGACTCGTCCGGGCTCCCACTGGTATAGCTCAGTTCAAGAAAATTCCGGTTTGATACCCGAATACCGACCTGCTTGCGCAGATCACTGATCTTTCCGTTCTGGACAGCATCCGTTTCACCGCCTCTGATCAGCCCGGTGTCCAGAGCAATCTGCTCCAGAAACGAACGGCTTTGCATCATTTCCCGGGCTTCGTTGATGCGATCGAGCTGAGTCAACTCAGCCTTGCCCTGGAGCAATGGCTGGAGAATGTTGGACTGGTCTGCGTACAGCACTGCCTGAGAGGTATAACTCTTCGGTGTTACATAGCCCAGCGTCAACACCCCGGCTGTCACGGTCATAAAAATGATGACCGCTGCCAACCTGTGCCGGTAAAGCTCGAGCTTTACCGCACGGAGGGTGTCAATTATGAACTGTATATCCATCAGAGCTCGCCCCGGAACAGCTGCTTACGGGGCACGCTGATTACGTCACCCGGCTGCAGACTGTGGTTCGTACGCATGTCGCCATCGGTGAGAATGGCTCTGAGATCCAGGCCGAAACTCTGGTATTCACCATCGATCTTACGATGCAGAACAGCGCGACTGTCGGCGGCAAAATCTGTAACACCGCCGGCCATCAGTACAACGTCCAGCACCGTCATGCCTGGCAGGAAGGCAACTGATTGCGGCGAAGCGACCTGGCCGGTAACCCGGATCCGGTTACGAAACTCTTTACTGCTCGGGTTGGTAACCATCACGGTCACTTCCGGGGTACGGATATACTCGCCGAGGGTGTCGTTGATTTCAGCCGCCAGTTCTTCCGGCCTTTTGCCTTCTGCTTTTACATCACCCATCAGAGGCATGGAGATAAAGCCATCCGGGCGAACCACGATGGACTGGCCCAGTTCAGGGTTGCGCCAAACGTGGATAGAAACAGTATCGCCTACCCCTATCTCGTAAGGCTCGGCTTCCAGCTCAGAGGCCGGCGGCATTTCCGCAGAAGACGGCAGGCCAGAGCAAGCCGACATGAACAGCCCCAAAACCGCAATCAAGCTCGCCCGCATTAACGTATAAACAGTCATAAACGCTCTCCAAATCCTTGTTTTTCTTCGCCAGTTTATTATCGAACGCCTTTACCCAGGAGGATGACTTCCACGGTCTGGATCATGATCAGAAAATCCATCATAAGGCTGTGATTCTTGGAGTAGTAAAGATCGTACTCCAGCTTGCCCCGGGCGTCTTCAACCGATGCACCATAGGGATATTTAAGTTGTGCCCAGCCCATTAAGCCAGGCTTTACATAATGCCGGGTGTCGTAAAACGGAATCTTTTCTTTCAGTTCCGAGACAAACTCCGGCCTTTCCGGGCGCGGCCCGACGATGCTCATTTCGCCTTTAATGACATTATAGATCTGCGGCAGCTCATCCAGGCGGGTGTTGCGTATGAACGCTCCTACCCGGGTAACGCGGTTGTCGTTAGCCGAAGCCCAGCGCGCCTTGCCGTCTTTTTCTGCATCCTGCCGCATGCTGCGAAACTTGTAGATGCGAAACTCTTTACCCAGCATTCCGACCCGGGTCTGGCTGTAGAGTATGGGCCGTCCGGTTTCCAGGAACACCGCAATAGCCGTGAGAATAACAAACGGCAGCATCACCGCCAAAAGCGTGAGGCTGATCAACAGATCCAGGGATCGTTTGGTGAAAGCACGGGTTTTTGAGGCTTTGAACCCCTCGGAAAACACAATCCAGGACGGATGCACCATGTCCAGCTTGGCTTTCTTGAGTTCACGCTCGTAGAAATCGATGCCGTTGGTTATGGCAATGCCCCGCAGCTTGCACTCCATCAGGTCCGGCACGGGCAGCCAACCGCCTTCGTTGCGCCGGCGTTCCTGCTGGGCGATGACAATTTCGGAAACCCGGTTCTGCTTGCAGAACTGATAAAAGTCATAGGGTGTTGGCAGCAGTTTGTCTGCATCCACGGCACCGTTCGGGTTATCAGCGATACAACCGATGATCCTGACGCCGAGCGCACGCATGTTGCGCTCGTACTCATCCAGCAAGCTGGCCGCAAAATCGCCAGCGCCGAAAATCACCACGCGGCGAACCAGCTGCTCTGAATCAACAATTTTCAGGAAGGCCAGCCGCAGCAGGATAACAACCAGTGACGCCAGAAGGGCTGCCCAGAACAGGTTGGTACTGCCTGGGTTTGCCGAAGGAAGCACCAGATAGAGTAATTTCAGCCCGATTCCGCCGACAAAGCAGTAGGCAACCAAAGTGCGGAAAAACAGCGCTGAAACGCTTTCATGAACCATAGAGAGATAACCTCCCATGGCAAGCGTTCCACAGCTCAGGATCAGTGCGAAAAGACTCGCTGACAGGATATTTGTATCAACAGAAGGGTAGCCGACGCCCGCAAACGAAAGCAGCGGTGATAGAAAAGTAAAAATTGCGTATAGAACGACGAACTCCAGCGCACCAAGCACCAGATAGGGAATATGAAGGTAGTGTTTCCGAAACCGTATATAGGACACGCCGAACTTCCTTGTCGCCTGCACAACACTTTATACACCGTGCGACAGACCAACATCACATTCTCCGGCGGTGAACACTCAGTCTGACAATGAGCGACCCCTTACCACCGGCTCCTTTTTATCATGCGGCCCTATTTTGCGCTGAGCAAGATGTAATCACAACTCATTGTATCTTTTGGTAACAGAGTTTTACATTGTTTTTCCTGGCGAAGGGAATTGCTTGTATCAAGAATTGTATTTACACGGTCAGTAGGGGAAAATTGATCCATCGGTATTGTTGGCTATCGGTACCACTGAAAAGGAGAGCCCATGCCTGAAACGGAACCATCCTCACCCTTACATGCCATGAGCATAGACGTAGAAGACTACTTCCACGTTGCTGCACTTTCCGGCGTAATAAGGCCGGATCAGTGGGACACTCTGCCTTCCAGAGTCGAACAGAACACAGAACGCCTGCTAGCCCTGTTTGACAAGCATCAGGTGAAAGCAACCTTTTTTGTGCTCGGGTGGGTTGCAGAGAGATTTCCGGCACTCATCCGCAGGTTGTCCGACCATGGGCACGAGATAGCCTCCCACGGTTACAGTCATCAGCTCATTTACAATCAGACTCAGGACGTATTCCGGGAAGAAACCCTGCGTTCCAAAGCCCTGCTGGAAGACATTACCGGCAAAGCCATAGAAGGATACCGCGCCGCAAGTTACTCCATTACCCGGGAGTCTCTCTGGGCACTGGATATACTGAGTGAAGCAGGCTTTACCTGGGATTCGAGTATTTTCCCCATACGACACGATCGTTACGGCATACCCGATTCACCGTCTGCGCCCTATTCCATTGAAACCGCCAGCGGTGCCATTATCCGGGAGTTTCCGCTGACCACAGCCCATATAATGGGGCTTTCCATACCGGCGGCCGGGGGCGGTTATTTTCGCCAGTTCCCCTACCCGGTGTTTCGCTACCTGTTCCGCAACGCATCGGGCTTTGGTGCCCGGCCCCAGATGTTTTATCTGCACCCCTGGGAAATAGATCCGGAGCAGCCACGTTACAATAACGCAAGCTGGTTCTCACGCTTCCGGCATTATACTAATCTGGATCAGTGCCATGATCGCCTCGAGCGCTTACTCGGGGATTTCCGGTTCGGAACCGTGAGCGAAAGTTATAATGCCTACGAACCAGACAAAACCCTGCTGCGCAGCGATCAATTGATCCGCCTCGCCTGACTCAGGGACAGGAACTGAACATGTATCTGGAATTTTTCGGTCTCCACAGACACCCCTTCCGCATTACGCCGGAAGACGATTTTATTTACATGAGCCAGCAACACTCCCGGGCTTATGTGTACATGTCTTCGGCGATCTGGAGCTCTGAAGGCTTTGTGGTTATCAGCGGTGAGATCGGCTCCGGTAAGACAACCTTGCTGAAAAAGACCATCCGTAACCTTGAAGGCAACCTGAAGCTTCTCAATATTTCCTACACCAACCTGGAATCGAAGGATCTGTTTGGCCTGATTCTTCGCAAGGCCGGGATGAAGGTGGAGGACGACAGCAAGGTTGCCATGCTGTTTCAGATTACCGACTACCTGGAAAAAATGGCCAACGCCGGTACGCCTGTGGTGCTGACCATTGACGAAGCGCAGAATCTGACCCGTGAAAACCTTGAAGATGTTCGCATGCTGGCCGGAATGGAAAGCATGGGCGGGCCTTCAATGCGGGTTATCTTGCTTGGCCAGCCCGAGCTGAAACAGGCCGTTCTGGATATCCCCCAGCTTGCCCAGCGGGTAAAACTGTTTTTCCACCTGGAAGGCCTGACACTCGCAGAAACCACCGAGTACATTGATTACCGGCTTCTGGTTTCCGGCCACGGTGGTAACAAGCTTTTTGATACCGATACCGTTCGTGAGATACACAAGCTGAGCAAAGGCATCCCCCGGCTGATTAACAAGCTGTGTGACGGCATGATGATGTGTGCCTACTCCGAAGACCGGCCGTTTATAGACCCTCACGACCTCAAATCCATTCGCAGGGATTTGCTGGGAGACGAACTACCGGCAAATACCCCCAAAACAGCCGAGCTCAGGAAGCGGGAACATCACGTTCCGGAGCACAGTGGGCAACCCAAGGGTGATATGGCAGGCGAGATGGCTGGCGTAACCAGCGCTCTGTTGCGCATGGCAGAAGCGCTGGAGAGAATTGATGGCCGCCTTGCCACGATTTTCCCGGACGAGCAATCTTCCCGCAGGGACAACATCGGCAAGCCAGATAACGTCAAACCACTCTCACCCGGTAGAAAATAGAACCGGGCGAGAGCTCTTAGCTACAAGAATTTTCAGCTAATGCGTGCGGTTAAATAACGAAAAGATCCACAAATTCTTGAACGGGTGTGATCTCCAGATCCTTTTGCTCCCGGCACAAGTCAAAAATCCGGCCGCATCGTTGCGCTGGGAAACGGGTCGCCAGATTGGCCCGGAACTTGTCTTCCAGCAGAGGAATACTCTCTTTTCTCCGCCGACGATGGCCAACGGGATATTCCACCGCAATGTTGTCTGTGCTGGAACCGTCCTTGAAGAAGACCTGAACCGCATTCGCAATTGAGCGCTTATCTGCCTCCAGATATTCACGGGTGTAGCGCTCGTCTTCAATTATTTCCATCTTTTCCCGCAGCGTATCGATTTCCGGGTGCGCATTGTGGAAGCTGTCTTCGTAATGATCCGCGGTTAGATTGCCAAAAATCAGCGGTACTGCTGTCATGTACTGCAGGCAATGGTCACGGTCGGCCGCGTTTGCCAGCTTGCCTTGCTTGGAAATAATACGAATGGCGGATTCGTGGGTGGTTATAACGATTCGGTCGATCTCGTCGAGCCGGTCTTTTATTTGCGGATGGAGCGTTACAGCTGCCTCGGCAGCCGTCTGGGCGTGGAACTCCGCCGGAAAGGAAATCTTGAACAGAATGTTTTCCATTACGTAGGAGCCAAATTCCTGCGGCAAGGAAAACCCGCGCTTGTCGTCCGGCTTGAGTGCCTGGTCTTTATTGGTTTTGCTGAACAACACATCGTAGAAGCCCCACTGGGGAGCTGTCAGTACTCCGGGAATCCCCATCTCGCCGCGCATGGCGATATCCGCCAGGCGAACGGCCCGTGAGGTGGCGTCGCCGGCGGCCCAGGATTTACGGGAACCGGCATTGGGGGCGTGGCGATAGGTTCGCAAAGCCTGCCCGTCTGCCCAGGCGTGGGAAAGCGCCGATAGAAGCTGCTCTCGGTTAGCACCCATAAGCTTTGCAGTGACCGCCGTGGAGGCGACCTTAACCAGCACTACGTGATCCAGCCCTACCCGGTTGAACGAATTTTCCAGAGCAAGCACGCCCTGGATTTCGTGGGCCATGATCATTGCCTCCAGAACCGCTTTCATGGCGATGGGGGATTTACCCTCGGCCACTCGCTTCTGGGACAGGTGATCGGCCACTGCCAGGATGCCGCCCAGGTTATCCGAAGGGTGCCCCCACTCGGCGGCTAACCAAGTGTCGTTATAATCCAGCCAGCGCACGATGCAGCCTATATCCCAAGCTGCCTTCATGGGATCAAGGCGGAATGATGTACCGGGAACACGGGCGCCGTGGGGAACAACCGTGCCTTCCACCAACGGCCCAAGGTGCTTCGTGCACTCCGGGAAACGCAACGCCAGCAGACCACAGCCGAGGGTGTCCATCAGGCAATTGCGTGCCGTGTTCCAGGCTTCTTTACTTTTCACCCGATAGGTCAGAACGTAGTCTGCAATCTGCTGCAGAACGTCATCGTAATCGGGCCGTTCGTTGAGATCGAAGGTTGCAGACATATCGGTTCCTCCTTTCGGGGCTCGTGTTTTGAGGTGAAGGGTTTAAGGTTCAGGCCTCCCCTGGTATGCGTACCCAGCCCTCCATCAGAATGCGGGCGCTGCGGCTCATGATGGCCTTGGTGGCTGTCCACTGACCGTTCACTTCTTTTGCTTCTGCGCCTACCTGCAGCGTGCCTGAAGGATGGCCGAAGGTGACCGAGGTACGATCACCGCCACCAGCCGCCAGGTTTACCAGCGTTCCGGGAATAGCCGCTGCGGTTGCGATTGAGACTGCAGCTGTACCCATCATGGCGTGATGTAGCTTGCCCATGGACAGTGCGCGAACCAGCACATCAATGTCACCTGCAGCAATCTTCTTGCCGCTTGATGAAGTGTAGTCGGCCGGTGGCGCTACGATGGCTACTTTCGGGGTGTGCTGCCGGGATTCAGCTTCTTCAATGTTCTGGATCAACCCCATTTTCAAAGCACCGTAGGCACGGATTGTTTCGAACATCGTCAGAGCTTTGGGGTCGCTGTTGATATCGTCCTGCAGCTCCGATCCTTTATAGCCAACTTCAGCCGCATTGATGAATACGGTTGGAATGCCGGCATTGATCATGGTGGCTTTCAGGGTACCAACGCCCGGTACTTCCAGTTCATCCACCAGATTGCCAGTCGGGAACATGGAGCCTTCGCCATCGGCCGGGTCCATGAATTCGACCTGAACTTCTGCCGCCGGAAAAGTCACTCCGTCCAGCTCAAAATCGCCGGTTTCCTGCACTTCGCCGTTGGTGATGGGTACATTGGCAATGATGGTTTTGTGGATGTTGGCCTGCCAGATTCGAACAACTGCGGTGCCGTTTTCCGGGATACGGTCTTTGGCCACGAAGCCGCTGTTGATGGCGAACGCGCCCACCGCTGCTGTGAGGTTGCCGCAGTTGCCGCTCCAGTCTACAAAGGGTTTATCAATGCTCACCTGCCCGAACAGATAATCCACATCGTGATCCGGTTGGGTGCTTTTACTCAGGATGACCGTTTTGCTGGTGCTGGAAGTGGCGCCGCCCATGCCGTCGGTTTGCTTCTGGTAGGGGTCCGGGCTGCCGATGACTCGCAGAAGCATGTTATCCCGAGCTGGGCCTGGTGTTTGGGCTTTTTCCGGGAGGTCGGCGAGGCGAAAGAACACGCCTTTGCTGGTGCCGCCACGCATGTATGTGGCGGGGATTTTGATTTGGGGAGTGTGTGGCATTTTAAGCCGCCCCTTCCGACTGCAGGAAGTCCTCAGCAAAACGCTGCAACACGCCACCAGCAGAATAAATCGACAGCTCCTCCGCCGTATCCAGCCTGCAAATAACCGGCACTCGCTCGGTGCTGTTGTTCTTGCGGTGGATAACCAGAGTCAGTTTCGCTCCAGGTGCAGCCGTGCCTTCCACATCAAAGGTTTCTGTCCCTTCAATATCCAGGGTTTTGCGTGTGGTGCCTTCCTCAAACTGCAGAGGCATAACACCCATACCGACCAGATTGGTCCGGTGAATACGCTCGAACCCTTCAGCGACAATCGCTTCAACACCTGCCAGCGCCACGCCTTTCGCGGCCCAGTCACGGGACGAGCCCTGGCCGTAGTCCGCACCGGCGATGATGATCAGTGGCTGCTTGCGCTCCATGTAGGTTTCAATGGCTTCCCACATGCGGGTGACCTTGCCTTCCGGCTCGATCCGCGCGTAAGAACCTTGTTTCACGTTCCCGTTTTCATCCAACACCATTTCGTTGAACAGTTTCGGGTTGGCAAAGGTTGCACGCTGTGCCGTCAGGTGGTCGCCACGGTGGGTTGCGTAGGAGTTAAAGTCGACCTCCGGCAGGCCCATTTTGTGCAGGTATTCACCGGCGGCGCTGTCCATCATGATGGCGTTGGACGGCGACAGGTGATCCGTGGTGATGTTGTCTGGCAGCACGGCCAGCGGGCGCATGCCTTTGAGCATCTTCTCGCCGACCATACCGCCTTCCCAGTATGGCGGGCGGCGGATGTAGGTGCTCGTTGGCCGCCAGTCATACAGCGGATTGGTGTTGGCCTGGGCATCACGGGTGATGTCGAACATCGGGATGTAGGTGCTGCGGAACTGCTCCGGCTTCACCGACTGTTTCACGATGGCGTCGATTTCTGCATCATCCGGCCAGATGTCTTTCAGGGTGACGGGGTTGCCGTCTTTGTCGTAGCCCAGCACGTCTTTTTCGATGTCGAAGCGGATAGTGCCGGCAATCGCGTAGGCCACTACCAACGGCGGTGACGCAAGGAACGCCTGCTTGGCATAGGGGTGAATCCGGCCGTCGAAGTTGCGGTTACCGGATAGAACCGCCGTTGCGTACAAATCGCGATCAACGACTTCTTTCTGGATGACCGGATCCAGCGCACCGCTCATGCCGTTACAGGTGGTGCAGGCAAAGGCCACTACGCCAAAGCCGAGGTTTTCCAGCTCGGACAAGAGCTTGGCGTCTTCCAGGTACATTTTGACGGTTTTGGAGCCCGGGGCCAGCGAGGACTTCACCCAGGGCTTGCGGGTCAGGCCCAGCCTGTTGGCGTTACGGGCAATAAGGCCGGCAGCCACCATGTTGCGCGGGTTGCTGGTGTTCGTACAGCTGGTGATAGCAGCGATGATAACGGCGCCATCGGGCATTTTGCCCTCTTCTTTCACCCACTCCCCGGCAATCCCGCGCTCTGTGAGCTCGGAGGTCGGCAGGTGCGCGTGTGGGTTCGACGGGCCGGCCAGTGTGCGGGCAACGGTGGAGAGATCAAACTTCAGAACGCGCTCGTACTCAGCGGTTTTCAGGGCATCTGCCCAGAGACCCGTGTGCCTGGCGTACTGTTCTACCAGAGCCACCTGCTCGTCTTCACGGCCAGTCAGCTTCAGGTAGTCGATGGTCTGGCCATCAATGTAGAACATCGCGGCTGTAGCACCGTATTCCGGCGTCATGTTGGAGATGGTGGCGCGGTCTCCAATGGTCAGGCTGTCTGCGCCTTCGCCGTAGAATTCCAGGTAGGCACCTACTACACGCTCTTTACGCAGGAACTCGGTCAGGGCCAGTACCATGTCTGTGCTGGTAATGCCCGGCTGCAGTTTGCCCGCAAGCTCAACACCTACGATATCCGGCAGGCGCATCATGGAGGCGCGGCCAAGCATTACGCTCTCGGCTTCCAGACCACCCACACCCACGGAGATAACGCCCAGGGCGTCCACCATTGGCGTGTGGCTGTCTGTGCCGACGCAGGTATCCGGGAAGGCAACCCGCTTGCCTTCCCCATCTACGCGCGCCTGCACCACCGGAGACATTTTCTCCAGATTGATCTGGTGCATGATGCCGTTGCCGGGCGGGATCACATCCACGTTCTTGAACGCGGTTTTGGTCCAGTTGATGAAGTGGAAACGGTCGTCGTTGCGGCGGTCTTCGATAGCCCGGTTTTTCTCGAATGCGTCGGCCTCAAAGCCAGCGTGTTCGACGGCCAGGGAGTGATCCACGATTAGCTGCGTGGGAACAACCGGGTTCACTTTGGCGGGATCACCGCCCTTCTCGGCAATGGCATCGCGCAGGCCAGCCAGATCTACCAGAGCGGTCTGGCCCAGGATGTCGTGGCAGACCACACGGGCCGGGTACCAGGGAAAGTCGAGATCGCGTTTGCGTTCGATGAGCTGTTTCAGGGAATCCGTCAGAGCATCCGGATCGCAGCGGCGAACAAGCTGTTCGGCCAGGATTCTGGAGGTGTACGGAAGCTTGTCATAGGCGCCAGCCTGGATATCTTCAACAGCCTCGCGGGTGTCGAAATAGTCCAGGTCTGTGCCTGGGAGGGGTTTGCGATAGTTTGTGTTCATGAGAAAAGTCGTATCCCTTGAATTATGCGCGCTTATCAATCGGCAGCCATTCAGCATGGTCCGGGCCAGTGTAATCGGCGCTTGGGCGGATTATCCGGTTGTTGGCGCGCTGCTCTTTCACGTGGGCGGTCCAGCCGGACACGCGGGACATAACGAAAATCGGCGTGAACAGCTCGGTCGGGATGCCCATGAAGTGATAAGTCGAGGCATGGAAGAAGTCAGCATTACAGAACAGCTTTTTCTCGCGCCACATAACTTCTTCGCAGCGCACGGATACCGGGTACAGAACCGTATCGCCCGCTTCCCTGGACAGCTTTTCAGACCACTTCTTGATGATCACGTTGCGGGGATCGGACTCGGTGTAGACCGCGTGGCCGAAGCCCATGATCTTTTCCTTCCGCTCGAGCATACCCATCACGCCTTTCTCGGCCTCATCAGCACTCTGGAATTTCTGGATCAGTTCCATGGCCGCTTCGTTAGCGCCACCGTGCAGTGGGCCACGCAAGGTGCCGATTGCACCGGTCACACAGCTGTGAATGTCAGACAGCGTGGAGGCGCAGACGCGCGCGGTGAAGGTGGAGGCGTTGAATTCGTGCTCGGCGTAGAGGATCAACGACACGTTCATCACCCGCTCGTGCAGTTCACTCGGCTTTTTACCATGAAGCAGCTCGAGGAAATGGCCACCAATGGAGTCCACATCACTGCTGGTTTCAATGCGCACGCCTTCGTGGGCGAAACGGTACCAGTAGGTGATGATGGACGGGAACAAGGCCAGCATACGGTCGATCTTGTCATCCTGCTCGCTAAAGTCCTTCTCGGTTTCCAGGTTGCCCAGCATGGAGCAGCCGGTGCGCATTACGTCCATCGGGTGAGCGGTTTTGGGGATGTTTTCCAAAACAGTTTTCAGGGCGTGGGGCAGCCCACGCAGGGTCTGAAGCTTTTTCTTGTAGGCATCCAGTTCCTGCTGGTTCGGCAGTTTGCCGCGCAGCAGCAGGTAGGCGACTTCTTCAAACTGGGCGTTGTCTGCCAGATCGCTGACGTCGTAACCGCGATAAGTCAGACCCGTGCCTGTTTTACCAACGGTGCACAATGCGGTTTCGCCCGCTACCTGACCGCGCAGGCCTGCGCCACCTGATTTTTTTGCTTCTGCCATGGGTTGCTCTCCCTTAATTATTTGGACTGCTGGAACAACTGATCCAGCTTCTGTTCGAAATCGTGATAGTTCAGGTAATCGTAGAGTTCCATGCGGGTCTGCATCAGATCAACCACGTCTTTCTGGTCGCCCTTCTCCAGAATGCTCTGGTACACAGTTACGGCCGCTTTGTTCATGGCGCGGAAGGCGCTGAGCGGGTACAACACCATGCTGGCACCGGATTCGCCCAGCTCTTTACGGTTGTACAGAGGCGTGGCACCAAACTCGGTGATGTTGGCCAGCAGCGGGACGTCACCCAGGGCTTCAGAGAAGGCTTTGTAGTGTTCCAGCTCGGTAACCGCTTCGGCGAAGATGCCGTCGGCGCCGGCTTCAATACAGGCCTTGGCGCGATCAATCGCCGCTTCCAGGCCGTCCTTCTGGAACGCATCGGTACGGGCCATGATAAAGAAGTCTTTGTCTACCCGGGCATCGGCAGCTGCTTTGATGCGGTCGACCATTTCTTCTTTGGAAACGATTTCCTTGTTCGGGCGGTGCCCACAGCGCTTCTGGGCTACCTGATCTTCAATGTGAACAGCCGCCGCGCCTGCGCGTTCCATTTCCCGGATGGTACGGGCAATATTGAACGCCCCGCCCCAGCCGGTATCAATATCCACGAGCAACGGCAGGTCGGTTGCTGCGGTAATGCGGCGCACGTCTTCTACCACATCGTTCATGCTGGTCATGCCCAGATCCGGCAGGCCATAGGAGGCGTTCGCCACGCCGCCGCCGGAAAGGTAGATAGCCTGGTGCCCGACTTTTTCCGCCATCATGGCCGCGTAGGCATTGATGGTCCCCACAATCTGCAGGGGCTTGTTGTCTTTCAGGGCTTTGCGGAAACGCGCACCCGGGGAGAGTTTGCTGGACATATTATTTTCCTTCTCTTCAGATGGTTAAAACCGTCAGATAGATAAAACGCCTTCCTGAATCTTTTTCTCGATGTTTTCACGAGCGGCGTTGATGTGTCTTTTCATCAGAAATTCTGCAAGCTCACCATCGCGCTGGGCAATGGCTTCAACAATACGACGGTGTTCGCCAAGGGCACGGTGGGGGCGCCCGGCGGAGGTGCTCAACCGATAGCGGTACATTCGCACCATGTAGTACAGATCACCAAGGAGCATCTGGGCAAGCTTTGTATTCCGGCTGCCGGTGGCAATACGATGGTGGAAATCGTAGTCCCCTTCGGCTTGATAATAGGCCTGTCCGCGAGCTTCGTCGATCATGGCTTCGTGGGTATCCAGAGTAGCCTGAAGGTCGGCAATTTCCTGGTCGGTCATGCGCTCCGCGGCCTGGCGTGCTGCAAGGCCTTCCATGACTTCCCGTATGCGGTACAACTCCACCAGTTCCGATGCGCTTACAGAGACGACTTTCACACCAGCGTGAGGCCGACGAACCAGAAGCCCGCGAGATTCGAGGCGGCCGAGAGCCTCTCGAAGCGGGCCGCGCGTCAGTTCGAAGCGCGAGCACAGATCCAACTCACCGATTTTGTCACCCGGAGCAAGATCGCCTTTAACGATCGCTGTTTGCAGACAATCAAAGGCCTCGTCGGCACGGGTGTAGGTTTGAGAAATGATATCCGGCATAGTTTGTCGACAATATGAGCGTGATTTCGTCAAAATTTACGCCCGATATTGGGGATTGTCAACAATCCATAGCAAGTATTGTTAACAATCCCAACGGTTCCGTTTAACTGATTGTTGATGAATCAGTAAAGCTTACGCTCGGATACAGGTGGCGGCGTGTACTGATACACCCATGTTTCGGTGAGTGGCTCATCGCCCAGGCGAAGATACATACGGATGTTAACGGGTTCTTCGGAGTCGCCCGGAACCAGGTCAAACATCCCTCTATAACCATTGATTGCAGACAATGGGCGCGCCGAGGTTATTTCCACCTCGCCGCGACTCGCACTGATGACAGCCTCAACTTCGGCATTATCGCCCAACATATCGAGTACGCCTCCCGCAAAATCCACGGCAAACCGCCAGGAGAAGTACTCTCGATCTTGACCAATAACACCGCCCAGCCCCGTGCGGGTTGCCTGCACTGTCGCAAGTTCTTGCGGGCTGACTGGCATACGCTCGCCCCAGTGCAACCGGTAGGCATACAGATACTCCTGCCCCGGCTTCAGTGGTGCCTCCGGGTGCCAGAACGCAACGATGTTATCGAAGGTTTCATCCACAGTAGGAATCTCGACCAGATCAATACTGCCCTTACCCCACTCGCCTTTTGGCTGCACCCATACGCTGGGGCGGCGCTCGTAGAACACGCCATCGTCCTGATAGTGGTCAAAATTACGATCACGCTGCAGCAGCCCGAAGCCCTGGGGGTTGTTATCGCTGAAACTGTTAAAACGCAGGTGAGCCGGGTTCTCAAGCGGTCGCCAAATCCATTCGCCACGGCCGGACAGCATGGCCAGGCCATCGGAATCGTGAATCTCGGATCGCCAGTCGTAATCCATGCGCCGGTTGTTTTCACCTACCTGGTACATGCTGGTGAGAGGCGCAATGCCGGCACGTTTCAATTCCGTACGGGGATAAAGTGCAACGTCTACATCCATCACCATGTTGCGACCAGGATCAAGAACAAAAGCATAGGCACCGGCTGTGCTGGGTGAATCGAGCAACGCCCACACCCGCATTACCTGGCTGCCGGGTTGGGGCTTTTCCAGCCAGAAGGCACTGAACCTCGGGAACTCCTCTTCGCCGTTTACACCGGTATCAATTGCGAGCCCCCGGGCAGACATGCCGTACTGCATCTCTGAACCCACCGCACGGAAGTAGCTGGCACCGAGGAAAGCCGCAAGATCCAGGGAGAAGTTGGTTTGATAGTGGAGGCGGAACCCCGCGTAGCCCAGGTTACTCGGCAGATCGCCGAGTGGCTGCTCGCCTTCGTAATCAAAAAAATCGGGGTTATAGCGAAGCGTGGTTGCTGTGCCGTCAATCACTTCGTGAATGATGACAGGGGATTGAAAATATAGCCCCAAATGGAAAAGTTGTACCTGAAACGCAGACTCGCTATCGGCCCACAGCGCGTGGTCTTTCCGGAACCGGATGGCCTGGTAGTCGTCCCAGGATAATTGTTTCAGGCTCTGCGGCAGTTCACCTTCATGAGAGAGATAAGGCTGAGCGGCCAATTCCCGCGCATGTCCCTTCAGCCATGCATAGCTGAAGGGCTTCTCGTTATCGCCACTACCAGCCTCAGACTCCTGCGCCCACAACAAAGGCGCCAGCGGCAGCGCGCTCGCCCCAAGGCCGGCTATCAGGGTTTTTATAAGCGTTCGTCGATCCATAGCATCTCTCATCCTATGCTGCTCTGCCCCTCGTTCTGAGGTCCTATGTGTCTTTGGATTGAGCACTGAGCTGCCCGATACATCGGCCCCAGAAGCTATCAGGGGAAGCACGCCAGGCACCTTCGTGCAACGCCTTCAGTGATTGCCGGTCTCTGGCAATCTGGCTCATTTCGGAACGTGACAGCGTATCCGGCCCGTCTTGAAGACATCGTGCCACGCACGATTCCAGCTCTGCCTTGCGCGAACCGAGCCGATGATCCCAGGCCAGCGCCTGGTGCAGGCGGTTGTGGTCAAGCCTCAACACCGCCTGTTCAAGCGGTGTAAGGGTTGAGTTCACAATTTCACGGGAGCGGAACAACACGGCGTCTTCAAGCAGCGGCATGGCAACGCTCTCCTCAGGTATGAGCAGGAGCCGACGCTTTCTTAGCGCCTGCCCGAGGGAATTCCGGCTGAGATAGACCGCGGTCGGCGCAGCCAGAATTAACGGCAGAGCAACGGGCAGCGACCATAAGAAAAACATGGTGTCGAGGCTCCAGGCGAACGCGGACCAGCCACCACCCAGCAGCATGCCCGGCAGCTGGGTAATAAAGGCGTCCTTCCAGGTCGTTTCCTCAGTGCGGTTCTGCCCTGCCCATTCAAGGGACACGTTCAACAGTGCCGAGACGACATAACGACTGTGTGCCCACATGCGCAGCGGCGCCAGCAAAACTGAAATCATAATTTCCAGCATAACGCTACAGAACAGGCGGAACAGGCCACCAAACTCGCCGGTGAACCTGTGGATCATGGCGTCGAGAATAGCCAGGAATTTCGGCAGGAACAGCAGGGCCAGCGTACTCAGAGCAAGACCCAATGCCCACTCGGGACGCCACTCAGGCCAGAGGGGGAAAAGCCCCTGATGGCCGTCGGGAAAGTATTCGATGGGCGACAGTGTCATATCAGCGGCTGCAATCGTGGTAAGAATCAGGAACCCCAGCCATAGCGGTGACGCCACATACGCCATGATGCCGTTAAGAAACGCCATACGATGGGCGAAGCGGAGATTGGGCTCCCGCAACATAATCCACAGGTGCTGAAGGTTGCCTTTGGCCCAGCGGCTGTCCCGGGCAAGCTCATCGGACAGTGTTGGCGGCGATTCTTCATAACTCCCACCCAGCCCCGGCTCCAGCCAGACTTCGTAACCGGCGCGCCCCATGTATGCCGCCTCAACAAAATCGTGGCTCATAATAGGGCCACCGAAGATCCCGATACCCGGCAACTTGCGCAGCCCACAATGTTTCATGAAAGGTTCGATACGGAGAATGGCGTTGTGGCCCCAGAATGCGGCGTCCCCCATCTGGATGGCCGCCAGCCCATTCGCAAACAACGTGGAGTAAAACCGATTGGCGAACTGCTGGATCCGGGCAAACAGCGACTGGCCGTTGATGATGTTGGGATTGGTTTGAAGAATACCGACACCGGGCTCGCGCTCCATGAGCCGCACCATGCGGACAATGGTACTGCCGGTCATAAGGCTATCGGCATCCAGCACCACCATATACTTGGAGCGCTTACCCCAGCGCCGGAGAAAATCCGCAACGTTGCCACTTTTATAGTTGAGATTCACCGGGCGCCGGCGGTAGAAAATCCGCCCCTCCGCGCCCAACTCTTTAGCCAGGTTGTTCCATGCCACCTGCTCTTCCAGCCAGACGTCTGGATCCCGGCTGTCGGAGAGTATGTAAAACTCGAAGTGTTCGATCTGGCCGCTGCGCTCGATATCCCGATACACAGCTTTCAGGCCGCTTAAGGTCCAATGCACCGGCTCGTGGTAGATGGGCAGTAACACGGCTGTTTTCGCCAGCGGCGTTTCCATCAGCTCCGGTTCCGTGTGGCGTTTGAGTATCGAGTGGCGGTCGCCGCCCGTCAGCCTGATCACGAACCCGAATACTGCTGTCCAGAATCCAACGGCAATCCACATATAAAGTATGGCGAACAGCACCAGCATGCCGATTTCCAGCAGAGTGCCTCCGTGGTACGGCAGCACCCAAAGCAGGTAATAAGATGCCACGGCGGTCTGACCGAATACGAACAACATCAACAATGCTCGGCGCACATTTGCAACCATCCGCCATCGGTGTTTCACGGGGGTTTCCGTTGCAGCGTTATCCACGGCGGCTATATCCGATGCTGCCCCGGCATAGGGGCGGTGCGGCTGGGGGAATCTGTACTTCAGGAACCGTGAAGTAATCCGGTAGCTTGTTCATCGCATTTTCCAACAAGCGATGACCGCCCTGGTCCGCGCCAACTTCGGCAACGGCATCGTCAATAAGCTGCAGCATCTGCCGGCACTGTTCACTGGCCATTTCGACGCCGGCCTCACACAGATAGTTATACACACGGCTGAACACATGCTGGAAGGAAATGTCTTCCATGTTTTCTCCCTGCCCGCTATTGCCCGCTCGTTGCGGCTACCGAGAATTTGCGCGAAGGTCTGTTGAAGGCCCGAGCAGGTAAGTCCACGTTTCCGTGACCGGTTTGTTGTCCTTGTTCAGGAAGCCTCGCAAGGTGAGCGGCTGCCCTGCCGGGGGCTTTGCGAGAATCGACAGACGCCACACATCGCTGGCTTCGATGTACTCAACAAAGTGCTCAATCACTTCAACGCCATCACCGCCACTAACCTGGCTGACAACCGTCGCATCCGGACGCAGCCCTGCGAGCTCACCGCCCCTGAAGTCAACAATCAATCGTAAGGCCTCGCTCGAACCCTCTCTCGCATTTGCGCTCCCCACAAACGTACGTACGGCGCGGCCATCAGGATGACCGGTGATTTCAGGCTCGCCAAACATCACAGAGTATTTCAGGTTGCGGTTTTCACCGGCTTTTACCGGCTGCCCCGGCTTGAAGAATGCCACAATGTTATCGTTGGTTTCTGAGCGTGACGGTATTTCAACCAGCACGACCTGCCCTTCTCCCCAGCCTTCTTCAGTGTTGCCAAGAGGCTTTATCCACATACTTGGACGGCGGTCGTAGCGAGCTTCATTATCCTGGAAATCATCGAACTTCCGGGCGCGCTGAATCAGGCCGAATCCATTCAAGCTCTGTACATGGTGATAACTCAACTGCAGATCGGCCGGGTTCACAAGCGGACGCCAAAGCCATTCACCGGTTTTGCCGTCGTTGATCAACAGTCCGTCAGAATCGTGTACCTGAGGGCGCCATTCTCCCCGCGGGCGCAGTGTGTTGTCGCCATAGAAAAACATGGATGTGAGCGGTGCCTGGCCCAACTGCTCGATATCATTCCGGAAAAACAGCTGCGCAGTTACATCCATTTGCGTGTTTTTACCGGGGTGGATTTCAAAGCGGTATGCCCCCGTCAGGCTTTTGCCGTCCAGCAAGCCATAAACAACCATGACATCGCTACCTGCCTTTGGGTGTTCCATCCAGAACTCAGTGAATGCCGGAAACTCTTCACCGGATGGCAGGCCAGTATCTACCGCTATTCCCCGGCCGGAAAGCCCGAAGTTCTGATTTGCACCCACGCCACGAAAGTAACTTGCACCACCAAACACCAGAAACTGGTTTTGTTCACCCTTGCCGGATAAGGGGTAGGTCAACTTGAACCCGGCATAACCAAGGTCGGCAGGAATCCGTTTCGCCAGTTCAGGGTCGGGATAGTCAAACCGGGTTTTATCAAACCCGATCGGGTGCACACCTTCACTATCGATAACATTGAGCTGGACAGCGTTGGAGTAGAAACTGCCCTGTGGAATCATCATCACTTGAAACCGTGAGCCGCCAGAACGCCAGAGGCTCTGTTCGGGGTTGAAGCGGATCGACTGGTAATCCGTGTAACTGAGGTTTCTGAGGAAGTCAGGCGCCCGTGCTGGTTTCTGATACTTTTCATTGGCCAGGGTTTTGGCTTTGTCAGTTACCTCTTTGAACCCGAACGCCTGCGCGTAGCCCGAGAGTGTTATCAGAATAATAAGGCTGGAGAAAAACGCTGGCAGCCGAGACCCAGTCATAGAACAATTCCTTTTAAGCATGCCTGTAAATGTAACACCCGCTGCATGGCAGGCCTCAAGTGACATCTTAGTAACAAGGAGACTGAAAAGACACAGAAAGACAGGAAGGCCGTGTTCAGATACCGACTGAAATTGAGAACGAGAGATCAGGGCTGGTGGGCATCAGGAGCGCCGCGTTGGAAGCATTGAGCATCTGACCAATGCTCATGTCAGCCCGAAAATCTCTGGCATAGAGCTGAAGGGAGATTTCGCCGGTGCTGGTGCTGCCAAAACGGTCGGACTGAGCCGCTGAATAGGGTGCCCAGCCCTGCAGCAGGGAAAACGTAATGAAGGAATTGAGTTCGGATGCAAAAGGCCAGTGATAACCCGGGCTGCGCGCATTCATGCGAAGCCAGCCACCTTCGGCCACCCGCACCGACTGGCCGTTAAACCCCCGCATCATGCCTGGGCCCGCAATACCAAGGTACTCTGAGGGCGGCAAATCTTCCGGAGCAAACTGATAGCGGCCGTTAAGCCCAACGTTCCAATTCAGCATTTCCCTGCTGAGAGACGCCGCCACAGCCAGCCTGTGAAAGCCCGCAGCATCGCTGCTATGGCCCGATGCGCTGAAGGTTTCTTCGGCATCGAGCCCACCAACGGCAATCAGAGAGGTGGATGCGTAAAGCCCACCGAAAAGCTCACGAGAGGCCGAACCCTCAAGCCCAAAGCTCGAGAGACGATGAGTCGCATCTTCTACCCATTCGGTATCTTCAAATGCGCTGCTGCTGCCACTGACATGGGAAAACACACTGTTGACTTCAACACCCTGCCAGGACCAGAGAGACCGGTTGCCCGTTACCTTAAAATTACGGCTTTCTGCCCGGGCTTCGTAACGCTGCCCCGAACCGCTCACGGCGCCAGAATAATCCCGGTTTTCGAGATCTATCCGGAAATCACTGCCCGCCAGCGGGAACGAGTACCTCAGCGCAAGCGATGTGGATTCGGCGCTACCCTCCCGGGCAACGGAGTCGCTGAAATCGAGACCTAACACGTGTTGGGACCAGATCAGGTTATTGCTGGTCAGGTTAAGGCGACCATCTGCTTTGTCGCTGGTCTGGCTGGAGTCACCGGAAAACTCTAAATGGGAGGCGACGTAACGGGTAACCGACTGAAGAAGATCTGAAGGATACAGATCCCACAAAGGAGACTCGGAGGTGGATTTGTCGGTGTTAGCTGAAATCTGGCCGGCAAACATGCCAAAAACAACGGCAGCCAGCAGTGTACGTCCCACGGAAAAGCCTCATCGGAGTGTAAAACGGGAATTACGGAACTTTAAAAACACCAGCCACACCTTAAAAAAACACAGAGCCAAAATCCAGTCGCCGTTTCCAAAAATTACAAATTTAAAAACCTTAAAACAGTAGGTTATAGCGACATTTGTATGTACTGCATGAGACTTGGCGGGTATCTCACGCGAGTAGCATAGGCTAAACGGACGATTACAAAGCGTAATGAATCCTTTGTGCCCTCTCCCCTCAGGCGGATAACTTGATAAACTTGCCTCAAATTACGGAAACGCTACGAATCCCGACAAAAGGATGAATCAAATGATCAAAAAGTGCCTCTTCCCCGTTGCCGGTTACGGCACCCGCTTCCTGCCAGCCACGAAAGCGATGCCGAAGGAAATTTTGCCCATCGTTAACAAGCCGCTGGTGCAATACGGCGTTGAAGAGGCATCCGAAGCCGGCATTCATGAGTTTGGCTTTGTGACCGGGCGCGGCAAGCGGGCGATTGAAGATCATTTTGACATCAGTTATGAGCTCGAACACCAGATTGCGGGATCAGGCAAAGAAGGTCTGCTGAACTCCATCCGCGACCTGATCGACCATAATACCTTTGCATTTACCCGCCAGGTTGAAATGAAAGGGCTCGGCCATGCCATTCTGAGCGGCCGAAATCTGATAGGCGACAACCCGTTTGCTGTGGTACTCGCCGATGACTTTTGCGTTGGTCCGGGTGAAGGCGAAGACGGCGTGCTGGCGCAGATGGTCAAACTGTATAACCAGTTCCGCTGCTCCATTGTTGCCATTGAAGAAGTTCCGGCGGATGAAACACACAAGTACGGCGTGATTGCCGGTGAGTCCATGAAAGACGGCCTGTACCGCATTACCGACATGGTTGAAAAACCTGCACCGGAAGATGCACCGAGCAACCTGGCGATCATTGGCCGTTATATTCTCACACCGGATATTTTCGACATTCTGGAGCGTACGCCGGCGGGTAAAAACGGTGAGATCCAGATTACCGATGCGCTGCTGGAACAGGCAAAGAGTGGATGCGTACTGGCGTACCAGTTCAAGGGCCGGCGCTTTGACTGCGGCAGCATTGACGGCTTTGTAGAAGCGACCAACTACGTGTACGAGAACATTTACAAGAAGCAGAAATAACGGGTAAACGCGCGGAGCCGGGCTGCTCAGGCGCCCAGAATCTGCAGAATCATGCTCCGGTTCTCCGCCGTTGTCTTGCGGAACCGGCGCAGCAGCTCGACCTCTTCCTCGGACAGCTGAACCCGGTTTATCTCCTGCTCCAGCTCTTTCAATGCTATTGAGAGGTCGTCGCTTTTGCTGAAGGCCAGCCCCGGCAATTCAAGTTGCCCATTGTCGCCTTGCCCGGTCAGATCCAGCAGATCTTCGAGAGGTGTCTCGGTTTTAATGCAGAAATCCAGCAACGCCGATACATCCGGATAAGTGCGCTGCCTAGCATCCGATGCCTCCCAGCTTATAACCTGCGCCTCTTCCACACCGCAGATCTCGGCGACATCCTGACAGGATAAGCGCCCTGCCTCGCGCATCTGCCGCAACCGGCGGTTGAATGTCTGCAGGTAACGCATGGTATTCGCCTCTGCAAAATTGCCCGGAAAAGAGAGTCAATCGGGAAATGTAACGTACATATAGCTTTATGCACAATCTGTCTATACTGGTTTGAACGCAATCACACAGGAACCTTATGACTTCTCACACTCTGGATACTGAAGCCGCCTGGGACCTGATTTTGCAGGCAGAGGACCGAGCGGGGGTAACCCTTGCGTTACCCGGTTCTGACGAACCTGCGCTTGAGGTGAGCGGCAACGGTGAGTGGCACCTGCTGCAACCCGCCAAAGAAGAGGCTTTAGCCTTACTTGAGATGTTTTTACCCTTATGCCAGCCGCGGGCTGCCGGGGCAGCGCAGCACGTTATCGGCCAGTTAGGACAAAGTCTGGATGGCCGTATAGCGACCGCTACCGGGCACTCGCGCTTTATTAACGGCGAGGACGGGATTGTTCACCTGCATCGTATCAGAGCCCTTTCAGATGCGGTTGTTGTTGGCGCCGGCACGGCGGCAACCGACAACCCCCGCCTGACGGTGCGCTGTGCCCGTGGATCAAACCCGGTAAGAGTGATTATAGACCGCAACCGCAGGGTGCCGGACAGCCACCATTTGTTTACAGATGGAGAAGCGCCGACACTGCGGCTTGTCGCTGGCGATTATACGCCCGGGAATGCTCACTACGATGGCCAGAACACTGTGACAGAAATTCCCTGCCTGGGCAGCGGATCAGAGCCGGCTGATCCAGAGCTGATTCTTAAGGTTCTGGCAGACTTTGATCTGAGAAAAATCTTTATAGAAGGCGGGGGCCTGACCGTTTCAAAATTTCTTCAGGCGGGCTTGCTGGACCGACTTCATGTAATGGTTGCGCCAATGATTATCGGCAGCGGCCGGCCGGCGTTTTCTCTGCCGGAAATTGACTTTCTGGATGACGCACTCAGGCCCGCTTCCCGGTTTGTGAACCTGGGGAGTGACATGCTGTTTGACCTGGATTTCAGCGTTGCCTTACCGGCGAACTGAACAGGAAAAGGGCGCCCGGCAAGCTGGAGACCAATATCAGGGCGCCATACGCGACACTCAGAGCCACACCCTGCTCCGCAGGCAAGCCCACCATTGGCCATAAAATAACCGCTGCGCCTTCGCGGACGCCCCAACCAGAAACGGTGACAGGTATCACCATACTGAGCAGGAGAAGGCTGCATAGAGCTGCAACCACGCCTGCCGAAGGAAGATCAGCCAGATAACCTGCGCCGTTTGCCAACACAAGAAATACGGCCAGATAGCTTGCCACCACCAGCAGAGATGTCAGCACCTGCAACGGGAAGGCCGGCCATGACAGCAAGGCCCGGGTGAGATCTCCGCGCAACGTGCCAACATAAACGGATATCCGTTTATTCTTCCTCGCGAGGAACCACGTCAGTAAAATCACAGCAGACACACCTGCAAGCAGCCAGTGAAGATGGCTCAAAGAACCAGCGCCGGTAGGGCTAGCCCCCACAACCCTGCCCGTGATAACCAGCCACGCCAGGCCGGTTACAACCACCGCCGCCAACACTACCTGCCCGGACAAACGCTCGATAGCAACACCGTGGGCTGCGGCCAGCCGGTTGTTGGTATCAGCACCATGGCGAAGCGCCCGGTTCACATCACCCAAAACGCCGCCTGGCAAAACCTGGTTGGTAAAGGTTGCCAGATAATATTCCCGCACTGCCTGCATGTAGGGTATCGGGAGGCCCAGAAGGTTGGCGGTATAACGCCACCGCCAGGCCGACAAAAACACCTGGCCAATCCCTAGAACCAGCCCCGCGACCATCGCAGCCGGTGGGATACTGGCAACTTCGCGAAGCAGTGTTTTACCATCCACAAAAAACAATACCGCACCGATGATCAGAGCTGTCACCAGCCATTTCAATGCGATGCGACTACCCGTGTTGCCAAGAAAATTCATGCTGACCGTTTGGGTGTATTTTCTGCAGAGTGACTCGGCGGCAGCCCGAGGACGTCCTGATGACTCACGGTGATTTCCAGTTTGCTCGCAGCCAGCTGTTGCTTTCGGGCGACAAACCAGGCGTTCAGCCGATCAGCCGACCCCGGGCTTCGTTGTATGGCCGCGCTTACCCAGCCTGCCATCAGCATCGTAGCCAGCCCTGAGTCCCTGCTGTTGAGTTGCCAGGGCGTATCGGCAACCTGCACCTCATAGCCCCCGCTCATCAGTTTGTCCGCAAGCACAGCAGCGGCATCCGGCCCAAGCGCCGCACCTGTTCCTTTGTCACCATGCTGATGCTGGTTTACCAGCTCCCTTAGCAGAGAGTCGTCTTCATGGGCCGGTGAAAGCTCAAAGCGACCGGTATAGCTCAGTACGACCAGGATGGCCGCCTGCTTTGAAACCACTTCGGCCAACAGCGCTGCCAGCCAGGGTTCAGAGACCAGATCAATAAGCGCCGAGGCTGTCACAACACCCGTGCCATGAGGGAGAAAACCTTGGAAATCCTCCGGCATTAAACGGCGCTGAAGAGTCTCAAAAGGCACATCCAGCTGGCTTGCGCGCCGGGAAGCCTCAGCCAGCAAGCCCTCATCCTGATCAACCAACACCCAGCTCTGTGGCAAGGATAACGCCGGGGCAAGATAGGCGGCGTTTGAGCCCCGACCAGTGCCTATATCAACGACTCTGACTGGGCCGGGGCCGTTTCGTTTTAAGGTCTCCCCGGCCCACTGTTCCAACCGCTGCGTAAGTTCCACGGAGCGCGCACGATGATCTGCGGCCTCACGGGCCTGCAGCCACTCCTCAGGAAAATAAGTGTCGCGATGGCATTGGTCAAAATAGCCAAGCCCCTTCAGAAACAGGCTTGCCGTGTCCGCCCAGGTTCTTATGCTGTGAGACTGGTGCGCGGCCTGTTTGCGAGCCTGCTCCAGGACTTCTGGATCACCAAGCCAGGCACGCAGCCTCTCTCGCAGAGCCTCTGTATTCCCCGCTTCGTATAAGGCTACTCCGGGCCGGTCTCCGGTATTCTTCAGGGCGCCCCCGTCCGAACAAATGACGGGTAACCTTGCCGCTAAAGCTTCGTCAATGACCATGCCGTAGCCTTCATACAGGGATGGCAATACAAACAGGTCCGCTTTCCTGTAGAGGCTCGCCAACTGCTGCTCATCAACTTCCCCTACCAGATCAATCCGCTCGCTGAGGCCCGCGCCATGAATCTGCTGCCGGACGCCATCAGCGTAGAGCAGATCCCGCTCGCAGGAGCCGGCCAGAGTGCACTGCCAAGGCAAATCACCCAGGCCGGCAAGAGCCTCTACCAGATGGTGCTGGGCTTTGCGCGGCGACAGGTGCGCAACGCAGAGAATTTTCGGAGCATGTGGCATCCGGGGTCTATCGCCCTGTCCAGAGGGCTCGGTGTCGCTTGGCAACGCATCAACCACCGGGCTTTCAGCTCCGGGCTCAGCGGTTCGAATGCGCCCGGCGGTAACGCAATAATCGGCCAGCCGTGACGCCGTGAAAGGACTTGTTGTGAAAACGTCACGAACTATTTCCAACGCCCGTTTCTCACGTTCAAAAAACCAATCCTGCTCGCTCTGGCTTAACCCGGTTTCGTCTGCCAGTGGGTGATGAATAAGGGCCGCCAGACGCAAACGCTGAGCATGTTTTTCGAGCACGTCGGGCATTGCACTCATCGCGAGCCCGTCCAGTATTACCCGGGAATCATCGGCAAGTTGTGACAACAGGCTCTCCATGGAGCCTGTCGCAACAGCATCTGGCCTGGGAAACCTGCCGGGCAACCCCGTCACCTGAGCGCTGGTTCCTGCCTGGTTCAGCGCTGCAACCAGTTTCCGTACATAGCGATAGCCGCCTGTGTTCTGATCCGGATCCCCTGGCACTATGAAGTGCAGCGCCGTGTCAGACTTCGGCATGGTAACTGGCCCAGGCAATGTGCGACTCAGCCAGAGTGACCTTCAACGCATGCACGGCTTTTGCCGTTTCGCCCAGTCGCCCTGCGTGAATGGCGGCAACCATCCGGTCAAACACTTTCTTTGCCATGAACTCGGTGGTGGTGTTTCGGCCACGGAAGTCTTCAATATTATCGAGATTCTTCATGTTGAATTCGCTCAACACTTGCTTGAGCACCTCAGACGCCAGGCCGATATCAATAATCAAATCATCGCTATCAAGTTCGTGGCGCTCGAATGTCATATCAACCACGTAGGTGGCACCGTGGGTTTTTTGCGCCGGGCCGAAAATCTCACCATTAAAACTGTGCGCGATCATCATGTGATCCCGAACTGTCAGACTGAACATAAGAGGCTCCTCAGTATTTTATGCGGTGGCAAAGCGTATCACTGCCGTTCGAAAGAATCCGGCTCATGGTTTCCGGCATCTGCTCGAAAGGCGTTTCTCCGGTAATCAGCTGGTCCAGAACATCGTGTTGCAGCAACTCGAGCGCCAGCTCAAGGCGTTTACGGTATGTCCACCGGGGCTGGCGAGCCGGCGGGATCTGGCCGACCTGGCTGGATTGAAGCGTAAGCCTGCGGGAGTGAAATGCGCCCCCAAGTGAGACAGAAACAGGCTTGTCGCCGTACCAGCTCATTTCCAGCACGGTTGCATCCTGACCTGCCAGAGCAAGCGCGGCTGTCAGGCCGGATTCATGACCACTGGCGTGAATAACCAGATCGTGATCATCTGCCGAAGACTCCGATGCAAAGGTCAGCCCCAGAGCCTCTGCGACCGACGCACGGGCGGGATTGGTATCAATCGCCGTCACCCGTGTTCCCGGAATGCGGCTGGCAAGCCAACTGACAAGAAGGCCGACAACACCAAGACCTACCACAGCAATGCGATCACCCACAGCAGGCATGGCGTCCCAAAGACCATTGATCGCGGTTTCCATATTGGCTGCAAGAATGGCCCGTTCCGGCGGAACGCCAGCGGGAACAGGTGTTACCGCACTGGCCGGGACTGAATAACATGCCTGATGGGGGAAAAGACAAAACACCGTTTTACCGACAAGTTCGTCCGGCCCTTCAACCACACGCCCCACGTTGGCGTATCCGTATTTTACCGGCCATGGAAACGCCCCTTCCTGAAAAGGTGCCCGCATGCGATCAAATTCGCTTTCCGGGACCCGGCCGTTGAACACCAATGACTCCGTACCTCTGCTGACAGCAGACCATAGCGTTTGAACAACGACCCAGGGTTCGTTGTTATCCGGCTGGCCGGATGCCACCGGTGCTTCCAGAATACGACCTTCGCCAGGCCCGGTTACCCAAAAGGCCCGGGACACGGATTGCTTTGTTGAACAACTAAAACCGGAACTCATCCAGCACTCCCTGTGTCAATAATGTTAATCGAATAATCAGGTGCCTCTGAAACGGGCTCCCTGTCGTATGCAATAACCTGTTCCGGCAACTATAATTATGAACATTAGCCCGGCACTGACTTACGCCTGAAACCTATACGCTGGAGCTCCATTATGGATTCTGAAAGGCAGCCGAAACAGCCCTTGGTGGCGGCCACGACACCGACCAAAGTATCAGCTTGCAGAGTACCAGCTTGGGCCGATCTTCTCTGGGGCGCTGCGCTCACTGCATTGTGGATAGCTTTTGCAGACATCCTGTTTTCATCATCCTGGCCGATGTTTGTAATCGCAACCCTGATATATGGTGTTATCTGTGTTGCCGTGTTTACAAGCTGGCCTGCCGATAAAGATTTTGGTTGGGCAAATCGAGCTACTCTTTTTCGCAGCAGCCTTATTGTTGCGTTAGTGGCCGCGGCGCCGTTCATCTCCATGCACTCCACCGACTATGCGCTCTGGCTCTATGCCATTGGCGCTCTGCTTGCCCTGATTCTCGACGGCGTCGACGGCAAGCTTGCCCGGGTGACCAACTCAGGGAGTGAATTCGGCGCCCGTTTCGATATGGAAATGGATGCACTGCTGATTCTGGGGCTATGCCTGGCTGTTATGGTAAGCGGCAAAGCCGGTGCATGGGTTCTCGCACTGGGTATTATGCGCTACCTGTTTGTGGCCGCATCTTATGCGCTGAACTGGCTCAATGCCCCCCTGCCCGAAAGTTTCCGACGCAAAACCATCTGTGTGTGGCAGATCGTTACCCTGATGGTCGCCATCCTGCCGCCCGTTTCACCTTCCTTCGCCAGCCTGACGCTGGCAACCGCACTGTTGTTACTCGCCTGGTCGTTTTTGACCGACGTGTACTGGCTTTATCAAAGGAGATTTCATCATGAAACAGTCTAAACAGTTTTTTCTGACACCGGCTTTTCTTGCCTGTTTCTCTCTGGCATCTATTGTGAACGTAGCAAATGCGGCGCCCGCCAACTTTGAGGTGGACGATGAGCATTTCTCGATGGTCTTCGAAATCATGCACATCGGCTACGCCCCGGTAATGGGGATGTTCCGGACGGTTGAAGGCGAATTTGTTTACGACGAAGAAACCCGGGAACTGATCTCGGGCAAGCTCGTTTTCAAAAGCAAAAGCGTGTTCACCAATCACGAAAAGCGCGACGACCACCTTACTGGCAAAGATTTTCTTAACAGCGGCAAATATCCGGACATTACATTTACAGTAACCGGCTTTGAGACGACAGGGGAATCATCTGGAATAGTCACCGGGGACTTGAACATGCTCGGGCAAACAAAGCCTGTCGAACTGGACGTGACTCTGAACAAGGCTGCCGAATACCCTATTGGCCATGAAGAATACACGCTGGGTATTAGCGCTGAAACAACCCTCAAGCGCAGCGAATGGGGCATGACCTACGGGCTCGATCCGGCTCTGGTAGGGGATGAGGTAAATCTCCGTTTTGGCTTTGAAGCGGTAAAGGATTCCGGCTGGTTTTGAGTAATATTGAGAAGGAGAGATGAATGCTCGGAAAGGCGCTCGTAGTCGTTATAGTTGCAGCCTCCATTGTGGTCGGCACCGGATACCTGTTGTCTGAAAATAACCGCTTCGGTTTTAGTTGGGACACAAAAACTGCGGGGGGTGAAGACCAGCTTAAACCTGCCAGGCCGGGCTCCCCGCCAGGACCTTCTCAGGCGGCTGCGGGCTTTGAGAAATATCCACCTTCGGATAATCCCGTTGGGTTCATGCTCGCTAAAGTGGCGGACCAGTATGCCCAGTCCGTTCGTTATCCGCCCTGGTCGGTTCCTTTAACCGAGGCTCAGGCGAAAGGTTACCAGGGTAATCGCTACGAACCCGTGGCACTGCCTCTCGGAAACGGCGGCCAGTTCACCGTCACCCTCGATAAGTTCCGCTTTACGCGAGGTGAGGACATCCTTGTTGTCGCCTCATTGCAAGGCCCTCAAGTGATGGGTTATTCGCTTCAGGCGACCCTTGAGCACCCTGAATCCAGGGATTCGGTCGGGAGCACAACGCTGGAACAGGATGGCCAGACAGGCTACTACCAGGGCAGCCTGACAACCGACGAAGAACCGGGAGAATACCGGCTTATTGTGGAAGCAACCGTTGACGGAAAGCCTGTGAGACATGCCTCCAGCCTCACCATTGAGCCCTATCTCGGCGATTTTGAAGGCCTGGAAAACACCTACCTCAGCAACAACAATCTGGTGATTCCCGTCAGCTTTTCGCCACAGGCTTCCGGTTTCTATGCACTGTCTGCCCAGCTCTATAATGGCCAGCAACCTGTCGCTCAGCTTCAGGCCGAGAAACGGCTCGACCGTACCTCTGGCACCATCTCACTGAAAGCTCACGGCACTGTGCTTGCCAACAAATCGTTCGACGGACAGTTCCAGCTGCGTAACTTGCAGATACGGCAACTGCCGGCTCAGCCCGGTGACCGCACCCATTATGCCTTCGGCCCGGATGACGGTTACAGCTTTGAGCCGCCGGATCTTGATGATCTTAATGACACTCCGGCGGTAAATCCCGAATCAGAACAGCGTGCAGCTCTGCTGAAACAGCTGGCTGACAAGTTCTGAGGTACCACAACAACAATCAAGCAAAACGGAGCAATCATGACAACAAAAAAGACCCGATATGCCTGTAAAATTGCGCTGGCCACCGTGCTGACCAGCAGTATGATGGCCGGAACCGCCCAGGCGCAGCTAGCCGGGCACAATGTGATTCTGGTTCACGGCTTTCAGATGGAGGACCTTGATACGCCCCCCGCTAACCTGCAGGCGATCAGAGACGCCGGCGAGGATTACTGGCAGACATTCTGGCTATCCCGCTCAGAAGCCCGCGTTGACTGGCCAAGCGATGGCAGGATTGAAGGCAGCATTGCGCAAAGGGCGTATGAGCAGATCCGCGAAATCAGTCAGCAAGGACTGTGCAATGACTTCTGCATAGTTGTCTCGCACTCAACTGGCGATCTTGTTACCCGCTATCTGTTGGAAAATCAGGCGCGCTGGTTGCAGAACGAGGGTTTACCTCCACTGAAAATCCTTGCATCCATAGACTACGCTGGCGCTGGTGGTGGCACAGACCTGGCTAACCTTGCGCTGAGCCTTGCGTACAACCCGACCTGGTATAACTGGCCTCTTCGTGCCGCCGTGCAGGCGTTCACAGGCATAGAGCCTGAGCCAGGGAAACTGGGCGTGGTAAATGACCTGCAAACCAATACAGCGAGAAATCTTGCCCTGAGCCCCAACTCTGTTCCAAGGCTCCGCTTCGTCGCGGGTGGTTCACCCTACGCGGGCATCACCAAGCCCTTCATCGCCGGTAAAGACGACGGCGTTGTACCTGCGCATTCATCCTGTGGCGCAACCTCTGCTCAGGGTATCGATTCGTGCACCGGTAACCTCAGCCTTGCTGGCAAGGTAACCAGCCAGAATGGTCCTGCCGGCCTCTACTACAACCATTACCCGATATTGATGAACGAAGGTGTTACCCATGGCGGTGTTCTTGGATCGGAAACCGGAAACATCTCGGTGCCGGTAGTGAACAACACAACGCTGAACAGCCTGCAGGTAGACTTTGCCAGCAGGACTTACAGCAAGCGCCCCTGGTGGAAGCTCTGGGGTTCAAAAGACCGGTATATAGAAGTGCCTGGCTCAGACCAGACCGATATGTCTACACTGGTGTACTCTACACTTAACAATTAACAGCCATTGGCATCAGGGATTCCAGCGGGCTCACGGACGAGCCTTCTTTCCTTTTTACTTCGCAAACTATACATTGTTGGGCTACGCCACTTCCCTAACTCTGGTGACGCCCTTACACCATGTCCGACGCCCATAAATCCGACCTGCTTCTCGTCACCGTTACCCTGCTTGCAGCCATAAGCTGGATCTTCTCCAAAGAAGCTGTGCTGCTCATGCCGCCGTTATTGTTTATGGGGTTGCGGTTTCTGATTGCCGGCGGCCTTCTGGCTATGTTCGCCTGGCGACGGCTGGCCCGCTTGAGCGGGGATCAGCTCAAACGCGGCATGGGCGTTGGGTTGGTTTTTGGCGTTGCCATGAGCTTCTGGGTGATGGGCCTGTTTCATGGCACCAGCATGGGTGAAGGGGCCTTTATTACCAGCCTTGGCGTGGTTATTGTTCCTGTCATTGCCCGTCTGGCTTTCAAGGAATTGCAACCTGCAAGTACTTGGCTGGCCATTCCCGTTGCCGTAGCCGGGCTCGCCCTGCTCTCACTGCGCAATGGTTTTCAGCCCGAGCCTGGCCAGATGTTCTTTGTGGCGGCCGCAACTATTTTTGCGCTGTTTTTCACCCTGAACACCCGGGCTGCGAATCAGCGCACGGTGATCAACCGCCAGGGTAAAACAATCGAAAAGCACCGGGTTCCCGCCTTGCCTTTGACGGCCATCGCGCTGGTTACAGTCGGGCTGGTGACTCTGACTGAATCACTGTTTCTGGAACCCTGGCAGCCAACCTTCAGCCATCCTCCACCCCTGCTGATCTGGTGGGTTCTCGCCAGCGCGACGATAGGCACCGCCGGGCGCTTTCTTGTGCAAACCTATGCTCAAAGCCTGTCCACACACAGTCACGGCGCCGTTATTCTGGTGCTGGAACCTGTTTGGGTATCTCTGTTTGCGGCTGGATGGTTTGGTGAAATCATGACCACAACGCAGCTGGCCGGCTGTGCGTTGATCTTCGCGGCATTGATCGTTAACCGCTGGAGTGCCTTGAGCAAAGCGCTTAGAGCCTCGCTGAGAAAAAGAAAAACCGGATAAAAGAGGTTGACCAAAAACACGGGAGTCAGTATATTTCGCCCCGTTGCAGAACACAGGACCATAGCTCAGTTGGTTAGAGCGCTGCCTTGACATGGCAGAGGTCCCCAGTTCGAATCTGGGTGGTCCTACCAATTCTGCAAGGAAAGTCAGTTGCTTACGATCTCCGTAAGAACTGGCTTTTTTGCTTTCTGGTACCTTCCCTGACCAACCGCCATTCGCATCGCTGGCTTTACCCAAACTTTGCAGTGTAAACCCGCACCATTTGTGAAATCATCAGCTTGTCAGTATCGCTTTGATTTTTTTCATAGATGAAAGAGGAACAAGAACTATGCGTAAATCAGGATTTTTTGTGGCCTTGGCGCTGAGCGCTGCCGTAGCGACACCCGTTGTGGCTCAGATGGACGTGAAAGACCAGATTGAAACCCGCCAGAGCGCGTTTACGTTTGCCGGATGGAACATGGGCAAAATCAAGGCTCAGGCCATCGATGGTGATGTCGCCTACAATGAGCAACAGATACTGGCTGCAGCCAACGCCATTGCCGCCGTAGCTAACTCCGGCCTGGGCGCCCTCTTCGGGCCCGGTACAGCCATGGACAAGAACGACAACACCGACCTTAAGCCGGAGTTTTTCGACAAGCCGGACAAAGCCCGTGAAGTGGCTATCGGCTTTGCCCAAGCTTCTAACAAGCTTCAGGAAATCGCTGCAAACGGCGGTGATAAAGCCGCAATCGCAGCCCAGTTCAGCGAAGTAGGCAAGTCCTGCAAGGCCTGCCACGACGAGTTCCGCGCCGAGTAAGCTCTGCAAGCAAAACCTGCCCTTCTCCCTGTTACCACCCCAGATCGGGTGCTGGCGGCGGAGGGGGAGGCAGCAGCCCACCGTTCGCTACCCACACCGCAAACCCTGCTATCGCCAGCGCAATAATCAGAGCAACCAGGCCACCGCCTTGGCGGTCTTTATCCGGCTTTTCATTTACGATTTTGCGCCCGCTAATCATCGGGGTGATCAGGTTGTCCTTTTTTACCAGTGTGTAAAAGAACACGCTGGCAATGTGTAAACCAATCAAACCGTAGATAAACCATTCCGTCAGCTTGTGCCACGAAGTGATCGTGTCATTCCACCCAGACGATACCGCGCCGTAGAGCGGCCCGTTAAACGCAATAGTATCTGTTGCAAACAGTCCGGTAACCGCCTGAAAGCCCAGCAATCCGAGCATGGCCAGCACCGACAAAGCACCCAGAGGGTTGTGCCCCAAACCTTGCCATTCACCTTTGAGGTATGCTGATATGGCTGCCGGCCCGGGTATAAACTGCCAAAACCGCGCATACGTGGAGCCAACAAAGCCCCAGGCCAACCGAAAGCTGATCAGGCCGACAATGGTGAGACCAAAGCGTTCATGCCACAGCATCCAGGTGCCACCAAGCTTGACCGCTACTATTGAGCCAGTGACCGCGAGCACCAACAACCAGTGAAACAGCCGTGTGGGTAGGTCCCACAGGGAAATCGACT
Organism: Marinobacter antarcticus; assembly: GCF_900142385.1. Taxonomy (NCBI): domain Bacteria; kingdom Pseudomonadati; phylum Pseudomonadota; class Gammaproteobacteria; order Pseudomonadales; family Marinobacteraceae; genus Marinobacter; species Marinobacter antarcticus. Next base: position 2,206,807 of record NZ_FRAQ01000001.1, on the reverse strand, counting down.
TCATTTGCAGTTCCTTATAAAACTGTTTCGCACACGCACAGATTACCCGAACGATACCGGTTTTGCTTTATACTGCCCACCGGAATTCATGTATCAAATTAAAGGTTTATTCAATGCGAGTGGTTATCCGTTATTTTTTCCGGACGTTACGCCTTATTCTGACTCCGTTCGTACTTTTGAGCGAAAAGCTTGGCGGTGGAAAACCGTTGGAGCGCAGTGCCGAAGAGCAACAGAAAGTAGACGCAGCCTGTGAGCACCTGGCGTTGTATCAGTTCAAAACCTGCCCATTCTGCGTAAAAGTTCGCAAACAGATAGCGCGACTGAACCTGAATATTGAAAAGCGGGATGCGCAGCATAACGAGACCCACCGGGCCGAACTGGAACAGGGGGGCGGGAATGTAAAAGTGCCTTGCTTGCGGATTAAAAATGATGATGGCGGCGAGCAGTGGTTGTACGAATCCTCGGATATTAATGCATGGCTGGAAAAGCGTTTTGGGAAGCCAGCCTGATATCCCGTATGTTGGCTCAGCAGAGTTGTCATTAAAGCTGGCAGTCTCAGTTTCTTTTGAAATCCTCTCATTAAAAAACCGCTGGGACCGGGAGTCCGCAGCGGTTTTCTTACACGATCAATGTCTCAGGCAGCCATTTTCCGGCGACGCAAGAACATACCCATCAAACCAAGACCCAGCAGCCCAAGCGTTGCGGGCTCGGGAACGTTAAAGATTTCCCGCTTCAGTTTTGCAGTCAGTACGGCCTCGAAGTCGTTGAAGTTATTTGCGAGCTGCGAGAACGAGTTCAGTCCATAATCGAAATCCAAGACTGCGGAAGTTCCGATACCAATAGCGTTGAGAACAGTCGCGTCGCCATTCTCCACCGCCCAGGCAGCAGTACCGGTCGTGGAAGCCACACCATTAGGATTAGTACCTTCATTCCATCCGCCATCCGTCGACACGTCGATAATGGATCGCCCTGCGGTACCAGTGAAAGTGGATTCTGCCTGAAAAATACCGCAAGAAATACAGGTCACATTGCCATTGCCGGATTGACTGAGGCCCAGGAAAAAGGTGCTGATATTCGTCACGTCAGTGCCGTTGGCAATCGTCGTCATAGACTGAACTATCGACGCGCTCTGAGCAAAGCGAATCACAGATATCGCAACTGAACTGTCGGTTGGTAAAACTGCGGTCAGCGCATTGGCGTAACCCTGCATTTGCAGGTCCCAATCGCTACCACTGATACTTCCCGAAGCATCTACCACCAAAGCCAGTTCAATAGGGACAGCATTAGCAGAGACAGGTGCTAAAGCGATAGCGCCAGCAACCACGGCTGACCCAACTACATATTTCATTGTTTTCATGATTTTTTCCTATTTAGTCCTTTAAACGATGACAGCGCGACTCCGACAACTCCGAAATCAGACAGGGCCATGCACTGAAGCGCCTTGGCAACGGGTATAAATGAACAATTCACAACGCTCACCCAAGGTTCCAATACAACACTTGCAGGAATTAGGCCACCTGAAGTATGGAAAACTTTATTACTTCAATTTCATCACCTTATGTGCGCCAAAATTATGGGGGAGCTTTTCTTGAAGAAAGACATGTAAAAAACTTCGACGTTCGAAGTGACCAGGGCACACGCTTCTCTGTAGTAGCGCCCAAGACCAAGAGCAGCTAAATGCAAGTAATGCGGAAAGATGATAATCAGAAGTCAGTCTAATGAAACCAAGCGGTACCAGCGTCTTTTGGTTAAATCTGATAAAACTCTCGATACCACTCAACAAACTTACCAATACCCTCTTCCACGCCCGTTGCGGGCTTGTACCCTACGTCGCTGATCAGGTCATCGACATCGGCGTAGGTGGCTATTACATCACCTGGTTGCATCGGTAGAAGGTTCTTCTGAGCCTTTTTTCCCGTTCGCTCTTCAATTATTTCGATGAAGCGAGACAGCTCAACCGGGTTGTTACTGCCAATGTTGTAGATGCGGTACGGGGCTTTGCTGGTACCAGGATCAGGGGCCTGCCCGCTCCAGTCATTGTTAGGCTGTGCGACCTGGTCAAGCGTACGCACAACACCTTCCACAATATCGTCAATATAGGTGAAGTCGCGTTTGTGGAGGCCATGATTGAAAACATCAATCGGCTCGCCGGCAAGAATCTTTTTGGTGAAGATAAACAGCGCCATATCCGGACGGCCCCAGGGGCCATATACCGTAAAGAACCGCAGTCCTGTGGTGGGCAAGGCATACAGATGGCTGTATGTGTGAGCCATCAGCTCATTGGCTTTTTTAGACGCCGCATACAGGCTCAGTGGGTGATCGACGTTGTCGTGCACCGAGAAGGGCATGGCCTCGTTGGCTCCGTATACAGAGCTGCTGGAGGCATATACCAGGTGCTTCACATCGTTATGGCGGCACCCTTCCAGTATGTTCATGAAACCAACAATGTTGGCGTCCACATAGGCGTTAGGGTTTTCCAGTGAGTATCGCACACCTGCCTGGGCGGCAAGGTGCACGACTCGTTCGGGGCGATACTTTGCGAAGATTTCCGCCATCACAGAACGATCTGCGATGTCCTGGCGCACTTCAGTGAAGCGGTCATTTCCGGTAAGACGAGCCAGCCGGGCTTCCTTAAGACTGACATCGTAGTAGTCGTTAACGTTGTCAACGCCGATGACTTCGTCTCCCCGCTCAAGTAACCGGTGCGCCAGTTGCGCCCCGATAAATCCGGCGGTGCCCGTTACCAGAATCTTCAAGTCTTTCGCTCCTATTAATTCGTTTAGAAGGTTACGCCAGCGCTGATAAACGGCCCGTCGACCTTTACGTCGAAAACGTCACTGCCGTCTTCGTAATCGACTGCGATCTGACGGTAGCCCGCGCGCAGCTGAAGCAGTGAAATGCTGTACTGGCCATACACGTTGAAGTCGCGCATGGAATCACCGTCAAAACTGATGAAGTTACCCTCAGCGCCAACGGCTACGCCGGTCAGGGGCAGATCAAAGCGGGCGGCGATATAGCCCATGGGCAACACACCGTCGGCTTTAGTGCGGCTTGACTGGATACCGTTCTGTACCAGCAAGTCACCCGAGAAGTCACGCACGGTCAGGCCCAGATCAAGGTTTGCCCAGTTATCCAGGACTTCGTAGTACAGCGTTAAATCCAGTTGTTCCAGATCCAGATCTGAGCGCACCGGGCCCGCACTCACACCATCGTAAGGACTGGTTAGCGCACCGCTTCCGCTTTGCTGAACCAACGTATAAGCCAGACGCACATTCGGTAGCAGAGGTACCGGGTGCTCCAGGTAGATGCTGGCGTTTGCATTGCCGTCATCCTCCAGTCGCAACTGATCATTCACGTCAACCGAGTCGTTATCAGAATTTACGTTCCCGGACGAATCAGAATCCCAGTAGCTCAGGCTGGCGCCCAGGCCAACCACGTCGGCGTGCGCCAGAGGAGCGGCCAGAATAAGAGAACTGCCTACCGCAAGTGTCAATTTACGCATGGTGCACCTGTGTCGTTATTGTCTGCTTGGATTTATCGTTAAAATCAGTCGAAGTTGATACCAAGACGGCGGCCAACTTCTTCATAGGTTTCGATAACGTCGCCCAACCCCTGGCGGAAGCGATCCTTGTCCATCTTTTTACGGGTTTCCTTGTCCCATATGCGGCAGCCGTCCGGGCTGAATTCATCGCCCAGTACAATCTCAGCACCGCTGCGACCGAACTCCAGCTTGTAATCCACCAGCAGCATTCCGGCTTCATCAAACAGGTTCATCAGTACGCCGTTCACCTTGTACGTCAGCTCTTTCATCCGCGCGAGCTCGGCTTCACTTGCCCAGTTAAAGCTGACAGCCAGAGATTCGTTCACCATTGGATCGTGCAGGGTGTCGTTTTTCAGAAACAGCTCATAGGTGGGCGGATTAAGCTCCAGCCCCTCTTCCACACCCAGGCGACGACACAGACTACCCGCAGAAACGTTTCGCACCACGCACTCTACCGGGATCATATCCAGCTTTTTTACCAGCGTTTCGGTAGCGGACAGCAAGCCTTCAAAGTGTGTTGGTACGCCGGCAGCTTCCAGCTTCTCCATGATGAACGCGTTAAAGCGATTGTTCACCATGCCTTTGCGATTAAGCTGCTCTTTCTTTTCACCGTCGAATGCCGACGTATCATCCCGGAAGACAAGAACAAAGCGCTCCGGATCGTCGGTACGGAACACGGATTTGGCTTTGCCTGCGTAGAGTTCTTCGCGTTTTTCCATTATAAGTCTCCGAAACGGAGGCCCGCACCGCGAGCGCCCCTTCTGAATCAGTATAGGTAATCGAACAGCTGTGTCAGCAGGTCTTCAGCACTCCGTTCACCGCTGTAATCTTCAGCTGCTTCAGCCGTAACGTCTACCTGGCCATCGCTCTTGGTAAGAGTGACCGTGTGGGTGTGGCGAGGTTTTTCTTTATCACTGAACCAACTGAACCAGCCCGGGTCGCGCTCGTCTGCGGTGCGGAAATCGACAAAAAGCCAGCCTTCACTTCGGTTAAGGTCAACCACGGCGATATCCGACTCGGTGAGCGCCCGGTTAACCTCAGCCCAGGAGCGGCCGTAGTCCAGATCCATGCGAATAGCTTTCGCGGTGTCATTCTCGGATAAAAGTTTCACCAGGGGCTTGGCAACCATCCCGGACGCTGCCCGGGAGAAAGACTTGCTTTCTTCGCGAGCTTTCAAAAATTCGCCAAGATCCGCAAGCAGGCGCTTCTGCAGCGCCAGCTCTTCCATTGTCGGGTCAGCGATTCCACGCCAGGAAATAAGCTCCACTGGCCAAGAGGCTTCTTTTTCTGCAGTGTCTTCTACAACGTTCTCGGAGGTGAGCTTGCGCACCTGGATTTCAGTGGTTTTTCGGCGCACTCCAGGCGCTATGCGAGCCTGCAACAGTACTTTAGGCTCCGCACCGGCCGCTTCGGCGGGCGCACTGGAAAGCTCCAGAAGCTCACGGGCGCGCATACTGAAATTGGCCAGCTCACTTTGCAGCAGGCCGAGTTGCGGGTTGTCGTAGGCGACACCCAGGCCCTCTTCATTCATATAAGCGGTTACCGCCGGCCAGATGCGGCCGGGTACGTCGTTTACCAGCAGCCATACCCGGCCATCCAGTTCTTCAACCACGTAGTTTTCTTCGAGAATTCCCGAGGTCATATCCGGAGGCTGGGGGATATCGGACGGATACATTTTGTTGGCATCCGCCGGATTTATCCCGCGAATGGGCATCACCTGAGTGAAATGGGAAGAGTCTGCCGTTTCAGGCAGAGCCAGCGCATCACCTTCCTTTGCATTCACATAACGTTCGGAACGATCTTCAACCAGGCTGCAACCAGACGTAGCGATGGTCAATAATAGTCCGGACGCAATAGCTATGGATCGAAAAGCAACAAACTTACGGGTTCCTGAAAGAACCGGCATCGGCCTACTCTCTGTATTGGACTGTTTCAGGGCGGGTATCTGCAAACTCAGAGTACACCCGAGGCTTTCATAGCTTCTTCAAGTTCAGCGTGAAATTTCTCGCTGAACGGTGTCAGCGGGAGCCGGATACCTTCGCCAATCATACCCATACGCTGAAGCGACCACTTGACCGGGATAGGGTTCGCCTCCAGAAACAGCTTGCGATTCAAGGGCATCAGAAGCTCATTCAGGCGCTCCGTCTCTTCCCGGTTGCCCGCAATAGCCGCTGCGCATAACTCGGACATAGCTTTGGGCGCAACATTGGCGGTAACGGAAACATTACCCTGGCCGCCCGCGAGAATCAGTTCAGCCGCAGTGGCATCGTCACCGGAGTAGACCGCCAGACGTCCGTCAAGGGCGGCAATCAGTTCCGCACCCCGGGGAATATTGCCGGTGGCGTCTTTGATGGCAACAATATTCGGAATGTCGGCCAGGCGAAGAACGGTTTCGTTGAGCATGTCGCAGGCCGTACGTCCCGGCACGTTATAGAGCATCTGGCTAATGCCGGGCACCGCCTCTGCGATCGTCTTGAAGTGCTGGTAAAGGCCTTCCTGGGTCGGCTTGTTGTAATAGGGCACAACCAGCAGGCAGGCGTCCGCACCAAGCTTGTAGGCCTCGGTTGTCAGCTCAATGGCTTCCCGGGTACTGTTGCCACCGGTACCCGCAATAACAGGGATCCGCCCGTTCACACGTTTGATGATGTGACCAATTACCCGGCAGTGCTCTTTTTGATCGAGCGTTGCGGATTCACCGGTGGTCCCCACAGCAACGATACCGTCTGTACCGTTCTCCAGATGAAAGTCCACCAGTTTATCCAGATCCTCCCAGTGAATGTCACCGTTTGGATGCATGGGCGTGACCAGTGCTACAAGGCTACCCGTAATCATAAAAACTCCGTCCGAATAAAACGGTTATGGTAATGTTGGGCACGAATTGACACAAGGGAATTAAAGGAGATGTCATGTCATCTGTTGAACTGAACAAGCCGGTACCAGACTTTGAAGCGGCAGCCACGGGCGACCAGACCGTTCGGCTGGCAGATTTGCGCGGCAAGAATGTCGTTATTTATTTTTACCCGAAGGACAATACACCAGGCTGCACAACGGAAGGGCAAGACTTCCGGGACCAAATGAAAGCGTTTGCTGAACTGGATACAGAGATTTTCGGGGTTTCACGGGACGGACTCAAGGCACACGAGAACTTCCGGACAAAGTTCGAATTTCCGTTTCACCTGATTTCCGATAAAGACGAAGCGCTGTGCCAGCTGTTTGACGTTATAAAACTGAAGAAATTATACGGCAAAGAGCACATGGGAATCGAACGCAGCACGTTCCTGATTGACCAGGATGGCGTGCTGCGCAAAGAGTGGCGCGGCGTGAAAGTACCGGGACACGTGGATGAAGTGCTCGCGGCCGTAGAAGCGCTCTGATAAACGCCGTAATTACATCTGATCTGGCGCGGTTGAGGGGAAAGAATCCTTCACCGGCCAGGCAGAGAACACGGCTTTCAGCATGGTTGCCAGCGGAATGGCAAAGAAAACGCCCCACAATCCCCAGATACCACCAAAAAACAGTACCGAAACGATGATGACAACCGGGTGCAGGTTATTCACTTCCGAGAATAGCACGGGCACCAGCACGTTACCGTCCAGGGCCTGAATGATCCCGTATATCACCATTACCCAGATGAAGTGGGTGCCCCAGCCGAAGGCGAACAGCGCTATCACCGCAACCGGAATGGTAACAACGGCCGCACCGATATACGGAATAACAACACTCAGGCCTACCAAAAGCGAAAGCAGAGCTGCATAAGGCACACCCAAGAGCTTGAACGCGATGTAGGTTGAGCCGCCAACTATCAGAATTTCCAGGGCCTTCCCTCGCACATAATTGGCACATTGAAGATTCACTTCGTGCCAGATTTTCAGCATCATAGGGCGCTGAGGCGGAAGCAGTCGGGAAATGGCGCCAAGCAGCAATTCACGGTCTTTCAGGAAGAAAAATACCAGGATGGGCACCAGCACTATGTAAATAAGCAGTGCTACCAGATCGGGAATACTCGATAACGAGAAGGACACCAGCCACTGGGTCATGTGCCCTACTTCCGTGTTCACCTGCTGGTAAAGGCTGCTAACCGCCTGGGCAGAGATAATATGCGGGTATTCTTCAGGCAGCAGCTCAAGATAGGACTGCAGCTCGCCGATGATTCGGGGCGCCTCGCCCGCCAGGGTGCTGAGCTGGGTCCATATAAGCGGCAGCAGGCCAAACATAAAGCCCACCAGTACGCCGAGAAACACCAGGAATACGCTAAGTATTGCTATACCCTCGGGAACGCCGATAGTGTTCAGCCTGGTCACAAGCCCCTGCAAAATAAACGCGACGATGAGGGATCCGATTACCGGTGCAAGCATGGCACCAAACCAGATGATAAAAACTGTGCCTGTCACCAGGATCAGGAAAAGAATGACAGCTTCTTCATCTGAAAAGTATTTGTACGCAAGACCGCGTAAAATTCTGTACATCAATGACTCCGGGAAATTAACCGCCGCACTCTATCACAAACCGGTAGTGGCCATCCGTTTCAGAGGAGTTCACCAGGCGGTGGCGGGATAACTCCAGAAAGGCCGGGATATCGCGGGCAGAGCCTGCATCGGTGGCGATTACCTCAAGCTTCTCGCCGGGAGACATGCCATTGAGTTCCAGCTTTGTTTTCAGCAGGGGCATCGGGCAGCGAAGCCCTGACGCATCCAGTGTACGATCAGACATGTAGAAAGTGCACCATCACAAGACATGAAATTCGCAAGCCGGCATTATGCCTCCAGTGAGGCTGTATTGCATCACAATACCTGTTAATCGGCAGATCCGGACTTTCCACCGGAATTTCAGCGGTAATCTGCTGTCACAGGAGCAGTTGAAACCAGGAGCACACAGCATTACATGAATATCCTTCTTACAGAGTTTCGCTGTTACCGAAAGCTATCAACGGCTGTGGTTTTTGCTTTTGCGCTGGTATCAAGTTCTGCGTCCACCGCACAGGAAACCCGGCTGCCAAACATTGGAGGCAACGGTGGTGGCCTTATTTCCGGGCAACAGGAAAGCGACATCGGGCAGCAGGTTATGGTGTCGATCCGGCGATCAGCACCACGCATAACCGATCCTCTGGTCTACGATTATCTCAGCGCCATCGTTTATCGACTCGTGCCCTCAGCACCGCTGGAAAATCGAGATCTCACCTTTGCGCTTATTGACAGCCCCGCCCTGAATGCTTTCGCGGTACCCGGCGGTATTGTTGGCGTAAACGGAGGTCTGTTTCTCAACGCGGCCACGGAGCAGCAGTTCGCATCGGTGCTCGCTCACGAGCTTGCTCACCTCAGCCAGCGGCACTTTTCCCGCCGGCTGGAGCAACAGGAAACCAGCGCGCCTCTCACCATTGCCGGAATGATCGCCGGCATCGTGCTCTCTGCGGTCACTCAATCTGATATAGGCATTGCAGCCATTGCCGGCACTCAAGCCCTGGCCATACAGAATATGCTGGCGTACAGCCGGCTGAACGAACAGGAAGCCGACCGCGTGGGGCTGGATATTCTGGCAACCGCAGGAATGGATCCACGCGGCATGCCTGAAATGTTCGAGATCATGATGCGGCAGAACCGGCTACAGGGAAGCAACGTGCCGGAATATCTTTCAACCCACCCTCTGACCCAGAACCGGGTGGCAGATACCCGCAACCGTGCAGAGCAATATCCGGAAAAGACCATCAGGGACGGCCAGGAGTACCATTTGGTGCGCAGCCGCCTGCAAGTGCACTATTCGTCCTCTCCCGAAATTGCAGTGGAAACCTTCGAAAGCTACCTGAAAACAGCAAATGCCCAAAGCAATGAGGCGATCCGGTATGGGCTGGCCGTCGCTTACCTGAATAACAATCAGTTTGAAAAGGCAGCCAATATTATTAACGAGTTACTGGCCAGCAATCCGGGCAGGATAACCTTGCAGGTAACGCTCGCAGAAATACGGATTCAACAGAATAGACTTGACGAGGCGCGATCGCTTCTAAAAGACGCCCTGAGCAGAAACCCAGGCAACTACCCGATTACATCCACCCTTGCGGATGTGGAAATTGCAGCGGGTAACGGTACCCAGGCGACCGAGTACCTGAAACAACTGACCCGCAGAATGCCGCAACAGGATTACCTGTGGCTGAGGCTCGCAGAAGCCGAGGGCATGGCCAGGAACATCGTGGGCGTCCACCGTGCCCGAGCGGAATACGATGCCCTTATGGGTGACCTGGAGTCTGCCCAGAGGCAACTCCGGCAGGCTCAGGAGAAGTTGCCCACGGGCTCAGCCCAGCGACAGGTTGTGAGTGAGCGGCTGGGAGAAATTACCAGCCGCCTTCAAACGCGCCGAAACAGCTAGGCGTTACCGGCAGCCTTCAGATTCATCCCTGCGGTGAAATCCAGCATGCGCCGCAGAGGCCTGAGTGCGTTCTCACGGGTTTCCGCATCCACAAGCACTTCCTGATCGCCGTGCTCAATCACATGCAGCAGATTTTCCAGGCCATTCATCGCCATCCACGGGCACTGGGCACAGCTTCGGCATGTAGCACCGTTGCCCGCCGTAGGTGCTTCAATAAGCGTTTTATTGGGTGCAAACTGCTGCATCTTGTAGAAAATGCCATTATCGGTAGCGACAATGAATTCCTGATTCGGCAAGGTCTGTACCGCGTGAATCAGCTGCGAGGTTGAGCCAACCACATCCGCCAATTCCACGACAGCATCCGGAGATTCCGGGTGGACCAGAACCACCGCGTCCGGGTACAGGGCTTTGAGGTCTTCCAGGCCGCGATGCTTGAACTCCTCATGCACGATACAGGAACCTTCCCACAGCAGCATGTCAGCACCGGTGGTTTTCTGCACGTAGTGGCCGAGGTGCTTGTCAGGGGCCCAGAGAATTTTCTCTCCCCGTGCGTCGAGATCTTCCACAATAGCCTGAGCACAACTGGACGTTACAACCCAATCCGCGCGGGCTTTGACAGCGGCCGACGTATTGGCGTAAACCACCACGGTACGATCGCTGTGCTCATCGCAGAAGGCTTCAAACTCATCCGCCGGACACCCGACATCGAGCGAGCAGGTTGCTTCCAGGGTGGGCATTAACACGCGCTTTTCAGGATTAAGAATCTTGGCCGTTTCACCCATGAAACGCACACCAGCGACCACTACAGTCGTGGCCGGATGCTGGTTTCCGAAGCGGGCCATTTCCAGTGAGTCTGCGACACAACCACCGCTTTCCTCAGCAAGGCGCTGGATATCCGGATCCACGTAATAGTGCGCTACAAGCACGGCGTTTTTTTCCTTGAGGACAGCCTTGATACGGGTTTCAAGCCGCGCCTTCTCATCAGCGCTGAGCAGCTTCGGCTCCGCTGCGTGGGCCAAGTGTTCCTGAACAAGGATTCGGTCTTCAGCTTTAGTCATGTAAGGCTTCTCACAGTTACTTTCCGCCAGTTACTTTCTACGCACGAGTATATCATTTCAGGTAACGGTAGCACTTTACGGACTAAACCTTGTCCCGCAAACCTGTTTTGATTGTGGGTAAACCAGCAAGCAAAAAAAAGGGCTGCATCTCTGCAGCCCTTTAAGCTTCAATTTTTAAAGCTCTAAAATATGGTGGGTCGTGATGGATTCGAACCATCGACCAATTGGTTAAAAGCCAACTGCTCTACCAACTGAGCTAACGACCCAAAACTAATGACCAGTGCCTGGACCCTGATCGATTCCGAAGCGGCTCAGAAACTGCCCCGGAATATCGAATATGGTGGGTCGTGATGGATTCGAACCATCGACCAATTGGTTAAAAGCCAACTGCTCTACCAACTGAGCTAACGACCCAAGCGAGGCGCATATAGTAATGATTTTTCCCCGACGATCAACCCTTTCACGCCATGTTCTTTAATATTTTTTTCAACCTTCCGGTCTCAGCCCTGATCAGAGCCGAGAAATTTCCTGGCAAGTCGGGCAGCTTCGCTTTTGGGATAGTCATTAACAACCTGCTCCATCTGTCGACGAGCCTCGGTTTTTTTATCCAGCCGATCGAGTGTTATGCCTAACTTGTATACAGCATCCGGCGCTTTGCGATGATCCGCATAACGGGTTGCTACAATAGAAAATGCCTGACGAGCCTGCTCAAGCTGCGGTTTTACCAGGTAGACCTCGCCCAGCCAGTAATAGGCATTCACCGTGAGATCCCCTTCGGGATACTTGTCGATAAACTCATAAATCCGGCTAATGGCTTCATCGTACTTTTTCTGGCTGTGGATAAGATCCTGAATGGCTTGATATGCCTTTCGCTCCTCGGCCTCAGGCTGACGGTACTCGCGCATCTCAGCCGCCCCCTTAGCCTTTGCACCGGCTTCTCCGCCGGCACTCTCAACGGCCTGAGGCTGGGCTGAGACCTTCTCGGAAAGATCGAGTATGCGCTGATCCAGATCGATGTAACGATCCCTTCCCTGGTCCTGCAGGCGCTTAATGAGATGTCGCTGCTCTTCTGTCTCACCCTGAAGCCGCCGGACTTCGCCCTGCAGCTGCTGGATCATGTAGAAGAGCTCAGACGTCGCCTGGCTGGCATTAGCCTTACGCTGGGCCTCAGAAGCATTGCTCTGAAATGCGGACGTAGATGATTGCGCCAGCGTCATTCCCGCGTGCCCAATGGCAAACGGGAAGATCACTGCCGCCATGAGCTGTTTTCTCATGGGCTTAACCTGATGTTGTGTGTGCGTTTACTCGAATACGAGTTCCACACGGCGGTTCTGTGCCCATGCACTCTCGGACGAACCCATTACCGCCGGCTTCTCTTCACCATAGCTTACGGTTTGCATCTGGCCCCGTGAAGCACCATTCACAATAAGGAAACGCTGAACGGCGTTGGCACGGCGCTCACCCAGAGCCAGGTTGTATTCCTTCGACCCGCGCTCATCACCGTGGCCTTCAAGCCGCACATTCTGGCCGGGGTTGCTGGAAAGGTAGCGAGCATGTGCCACCAATACGTCACGGGCTTCTGGCTTGATTTCGGAGGTGTCAAAATCAAAATAGAACGTGGTGATCTCACGCAGAGCTTGTTGTTCAGCTTGCTGCTGAACTTCCATCCGCTCTTCTTCAGTCATTGAAGACGAAGAAATACCGCCCTGATCGCCGCCGCCATAAACGGTGGAGCCACCATCCTGATCGATGGCCGCAACGTCGGAGTCGTAGCCCCCTTCTTCCATGTTTTCACCGGTAGTGCTACAGCCGGCAAAAAGGCCTGCAGAGAATAAAAGAGCGAGTACTTTGGCTTGAACTGACACCTTCATGTTTATTTCCTTTCCATTGATTGATTTCAACTTCTGCCTTTCGGATGAGCACCTTCGCACTCACCGACTACCGAACAATAGGCCCCCAGGCCGGGTCGCGAACATCACCTTCCGAGGCGGGAAGACTGTACGCAGCGCCGCCATCAGCAGAGATGACCGTCAGTACGCTTTCACCACTTTGTTTGGTGGCATAGATCAGCATGCGGCCATTTGGCGACACGCTGGGGGACTCATCGGATTCTGTACGAGTGAGAACCGTCTCCTCATCGTTTTTCAGATTGGTACGGGCGATGGTGAATGCCCGGTCACGCTGGTGCACGTAATACACATAATTACCTGAGCTGTCCGGGCGCGGCCGTGCGTTGTAACGGCTACCGAACGTAATGCGGCGCGGCTCGGCGCCCGGTTTTGCCATGTAATAGATCTGGGGGCCGCCCGAGCGGTCTGAAGTGAAGAATATGCCATCACCTGAACTGTCCCAGGCTGCTTCGGTATCGATCGCCCAGTGGTTGGTGAGCTTTGTCACTTTGCGGGACTGAAGATTCATCTGATAGATTTCGGCGTTACCATCCTTCGACAGAGTCATCAGCATGGATTGCCCGTCCGCTGACCAGGTCGGAGCCGAATTCAGGCCCGGGAAATCGGCTACCTTTGAACGCTTGCCAGACCTGAGTTCGTGAACAAAAATAACCGGCTTATCGGTTTCAAATGAAACGTAAGCCAGCTTCTCTCCATCCGGCGACCAGGCGGGTGACAGAATCGGCTCCTTGCTCTCAAGACGAACTTTGGGACGCTTTCCGTCGATATCACTGACCTGCAGCCTGTAGCGGCGCTCCCCGTTAGCCATATCGAGAGTTACATAGGCCAGTTTGGTGGAGAAGGCTCCCGAGACTCCCGTGATAGCTTCATACACTTTATCGCTGATGTGGTGGGCCAATGACCGCATATTCGACGCCGGCGCTGCAGCTGTCTCACCGAGTATCCGCTCTTCACGGTTCACATCAAACAGCTCGTAACGGGCCTCCACACGATCGCCGTTACGGGTCAGCTCGCCTACCAGCACGTAACGCTGCCCCAGCAAGCGCCAATCACGGAAATACACATCGGCGCGTTTTGACGGCAGGCTCAGCATTTTCTCAGGCGGCAAGGCGCGAAACTCGCCGCTCATGGCCAGATCTGCCTGCACAATGCTGCTTACCTTATCTCCCGCAGGCATGCTGCCGTTTTCTGCAAACGGCACCACGGATACCGGGATAGCTGAGTCGGCACCTTCGGTAACCCGGATCAATAATTCGGCCTGAACACTGGTCGCCACCAGAAGCATCAGGGCAGCCGCTGCAAACAACGCCTTTAATGGCCTGAACGAAATTCTCTGTATCATGGTGTTACCCGCTTCCTTATCTCAATCTTCGAGGATTGAATTCGATCGTGAACTGGCGGAAATAGGTTTCAAACGTGTCCCGCTCACTCGGCACCGGATACCGGGTCAATGACCTTACTGCGCCCAGCGCAGAGTTATCAAATGCTGTATTCCCGCTGCTGGTGACAAGTTTTACGCCAGCCAGTTCACCGGTTGGCAGCAGTGTAATCTGCAAACGCGCCGTCATGTCTTCTGTCGCCGAGGAAGGCGGATACCAGGCCTGGCTGAGACGCTCACGGATCAGTGCCTGATATTTCTGGCTCTCCGACAGCATCTGCGTTTCTCTGGCTCTGGCAGCGGCAGCCTGTTCTTGACGCCGCGCTTCATCCGCGCGTGCTTTTCTGGCTTGCTCTGCCTGGGCCTCCAGTTGCTGCTCCTGAAGACGTCGCTCAGCTTCAAGCCGCTTACGCTCGGCTTCCTGTCGCGCCTGCTCCTCTTTTTTCTTACGCTCGGCTTCTTCTCGTTTGCGCTGCTCTTCTTTGCGCTGTTTTTCTTCTTCTGCCTTGCGCTTTGCCTCTTGCTGGCGCTGTTTCTCTGCCTCAGCCTCAGCCTCGGCTTTACGGCGTTCACGTTCTTTCGCTTCAGCCTCCGCTTTCTGGCGCGCAGCTTCTGCTTCGCGGGTTTCTTTGGCCTTACGCTCTTCGGCTTTCGCCTGCTCTTCAGCTTTACGCTTGGTCTCTTCGCGTTTTTTCTGCTCAGCGACCTTGCGGGCTTCTTCTTCCTTTTGCTTCTGGAGCTTCTGTGCTTCTGCCTGCTTCTGTTTCTCGAGCTCTTTCTGTTCCTGCTCTCGATCCGGCTGTTCTACCGGCTCAACAACCGGGCTCGGCTCCGGCTCCTGCTGGGTAATAAGGCGAGCGGAAATACTGCTGGGAGGAGGCTCTTGGATAGGAGACGACCACGACCAACCTGCAAGGGCGACGCCGACGATAAGCAGGTGCAAAGTAACCGACAACACGACTGGCGACTTCCATGGCGGCGCTCCGGTACTGATAAATTCCCGTTCCTGACCTGTCACAACAATTCCGCCTGCCCTGATCTCACGTTTCGTCCGGGAGCGTGTCGGTAATCAGACCAATGCTGGTTGCCCCCGCACCCTGAAGAGTTGCCATCAAACGAACTACCGTGCCGTAATCTACATTCTCGTCGCCACGCACGAGTATGTCTCTGGATGTCCTCTGAGACAGGATTTTGGCCACCTGCTCACGCACTTCCGAAAGCGGCATGGGATCGCTGCCCTTGTCGCCGACTTCAACGTAATAAGCACCGTTGGCATCCACAGACACGATGATGGATTCCACATTTTTGTCTGCCTGAATCGGGTCAGACGCGGTCTCCGGAAGATCAACTTTCACGCCCTGAGTCAGCATGGGCGCCGTGACCATGAAAATAATCAACAGCACCAGCATAACGTCGATGTATGGAACGACGTTAATTTCCGCCATCGGCTTACGCCGATTTTCGGGCATCATCCCGATACCTTTCATAGCGCTGTACTCCGGCTGCTAACAGTAAACGTCATCAGGCTGTGCCCTTCTCGGCGCTGTTATTGGCACTATGAACCCGACGATGCAGAATGCTGGAAAACTCTTCGGCAAACGTTTCGTAATTCTTCAGAAGCGCATCCGACTTGGTCGAGAAGCGGTTGTAGGCAATGACCGCAGGAATAGCCGCAAACAAGCCCATGGCGGTGGCAATGAGTGCTTCTGAAATACCTGGGGCCACAGTGGCCAGCGTAGCCTGCTGAACCTGAGCCAGACCGCGAAACGAATTCATGATGCCCCAAACTGTGCCGAACAGGCCGACATAGGGACTTGTTGAGCCCACTGTGGCAAGAAACGGCAGATGGGCTTCCATGCGTTCCTGCTCGCGGGAAAATGCGACCCGCATGGCTCGCTGGGTACCTTCCATAACGGCATCTGCATCCCTGCTTTGCTGGCGCAGCCGGGAAAACTCTTTGAAGCCAGCACGAAATAACGACTCCAACCCGGAGAAAGGTGTCGGCTCAGCGTTCACTTCGCGATAGAGCTGCCCCAGATCCATGCCGGACCAGAAACGCTCTTCAAACGCAAGCTGCGCCTTCCGGGCCTTGCGAAACACCTGAGAGCGCTGAAAGATAAGCGCCCAGGACATAACCGATGCGGCTGCAAGCAACAACATGACCAGCTGCACCAACACACCGGCATTTGAAATCAGACTCCAGACTGATAATTCCGAATCCACCGCTTACTCCTGGATTGTTCCGTTTTCTGTTTCAGGGTGCGGCCTGCTCTGCTCAAGCAAACCCCGCATATTTTCCGGTAAACGTATCGGCCGCCCACTGTCGAGGGCTATGCACGCCACTTTTACATCTGCCTCGCACAACTTTTTCCGATCCTGCACCCGCACAACCCGTTGCCTGAACTCCATCCAGACCCGGCCAAACGCCAAAGGTTCTGCCGTTACGATGAGCTCATCATCAAGCCTGGCAGGTGCGGCATAGTGAATTGAAAGGCGCTGTACAACGTAACTTATGTTATCGGCCATCCCGGCCCGGAGACCAATTCCGCAGCTGCGAACCCACTCTGTACGGGCACGTTCCATAAAATGAAGATAGCGGGCGTGAAAGACAACGCCGCCGGCGTCTGTATCTTCAATATAAACCCGGATTGGCCAACCAAACTTTGCAGCCGTTTCGCAGTCACTCAAAAGGGCCTCCTTCTGAACCTGAACTCTCCCTTACAATCCCGAAGTGCTGATAAGCGTGGGATGTCACCATGCGACCACGGGGCGTACGCATTATATAACCCTGTTGAATCAGAAAAGGCTCGAGCACATCTTCAATGGTGCCGCGCTCTTCACTGATCGCTGCTGCCAGGCTTTCAACGCCCACCGGGCCGCCATCAAACTTTTCAATCATCGCCAGCAGCAGGCGCCTGTCCATATGATCGAAACCCTCGCTGTCTACTTTCAGCATGTTCAGAGCCTGGTCCGCGATCCCGGCATTGATGTGCCCGTCTGCCCGCACTTCCGCATAGTCTCTTACCCGACGCAACAGACGATTGGCTATCCGTGGTGTTCCTCTTGAGCGGCGCGCTATCTCATAGGCGCCCTCTTCATCAATATCGACACCTGAAAGCCGCGCGGAGCGCACGATGATATGGGTGAGATCCGCAGTGTTATAAAACTCCAGCCGCTGCACTATGCCGAAACGATCCCGCAGAGGAGACGTCAGCAGACCAGCACGGGTGGTTGCACCAACGAGTGTAAAGGGTGGCAGATCCAGCTTGATCGAGCGCGCAGCTGGCCCCTCGCCGATCATGATGTCCAGCTGGTAGTCTTCCATCGCCGGATACAGTATTTCTTCCACCACAGCGCTGAGGCGATGTATTTCATCAATAAAGAGAACATCACCCTCTTCAAGATTGGTAAGCATCGCGGCCAGATCGCCTGCTTTTTCAAGAACAGGCCCTGAGGTGGTCTTTATTGCGACCCCCATTTCATTGGCAATAATGTTGGCAAGCGTGGTTTTACCAAGACCCGGCGGCCCGAAAATAAGAACATGATCCAGCGCTTCCCTGCGACCCCGGGCAGCTGAAATGAAGATGTCCATCTGCTCCCGCACCGCAGGCTGCCCTACATACTCGGAGAGCAACGCAGGCCGGATAGCGCGATCCTGAACCTCTTCGTTGTCACCGGCCCGGGCTGAGATCAGTCGGTCGGATTCAATCATTTACTCGTCCGTTTATCGGGAATCAATAGACTGCCACTTAAAGCCATAAGTATTCCAATTGTACAAACAGCTATCTGCGTGTCACGTTACGCTCTCTACAGGTTTGGCGCTACATAAGCGACACATTAAAGTAACGTCATCAAGCAGGGATCATATTTCTGAGAGCAAGGCGAATCAGGGCCTCACTGGACATACCTTCTTCTGCCACTTTAGTGATTGCTCGCGCTGCCTCTTGGGGCTTATATCCAAGCGCTATGAGCGCAGCCTCGGCTTCGTCTGCAGGGTTGTGCGCGGTAAATGACAGCTCAGGCGCATCGGTTTCGGAGCCCGCTGTGCCTGCCGACGCAGGTATAAACTGCCCTTCCAGTTGACTTATGCGGTCTGCCATCTCAATCAGCAGGCGTTCTGCCGTCTTCTTGCCAACTCCCGGAAGTTTTACCAGAGACGTGATGTCACGCCCTTCCACACAGCGAATAAATTGCTTTGCATCCAGGCCAGACAGAATGCCGGCAGCCAACTTCGGGCCCACACCGTTCACCTTGATCAGCAACCTGAACAGATTACGATCAAGACGTGAAACAAAACCATAAAGGCTCTGGGCATCTTCACGAACCACGAAATGTGTATGAAGGGTAACTTCCTGCCCGACTTCCGGCAGGTGAAAAAAAGTGGTGTAGGGGATGTCAACTTCGTAACCCAGGCCACTGCATTCAACCAGCGCCTGCCCGGGTGTCTTTTCGACCAGAATACCTCGGATACGACCTATCAAGGAATGCCTCCTGCCGCTCCTCAGAGCAGTTTATTGTTGTCGCACGCGCCCGCTGCGAGCCTTGCCCGCACCGCCGGCTACTCTCAGAATGCTTTGATTCATATGCGCGTGACACAGTGCGATTGCCAAAGCATCGGCTGCGTCAGCCTGAGGCTTGCGGGAGAGTGACAGCAACACCTGAACCATGTGCTGCACTTGAGATTTGTCGGCACCGCCCTTACCGACCACAGCCTGCTTGACCTGCCGTGCAGAGTATTCATGCACCTCAAGCCCGCTGGTCGCAGCGCCAACAATAGCGGCACCACGAGCCTGCCCGAGCTTGAGGGCTGAATCGGGGTTGCGCGCCATGAAAACCTGCTCGATGGCAAACTCCTGAGGCCGATATTCGCCAATCAGGCTCACCAGGCTCTGGAAAATGATTCGCAGGCGCTCCGCCATAGGCTTTTCGCCCACACGGATGCACCCGCTATCGATATATTCTATGTGCCGGCCCTCGGCGCGGATAATACCGTAACCGGTGATCCTTGAGCCGGGGTCCACACCCAGAATAATCGCCACATCAGTGCCCTATTTATTCTTCGCCCGTTTCGGACGTATTGCCTTCAACCGCTTTTACCGGCTTACGCAGGCGAATGTGAAGCTCGCGCAACTGCTTTTCATCAACTTCACCCGGCGCCTGGGTCATCAGGCAGGTTGCGCTCTGGGTTTTCGGGAAAGCGATTACATCCCGAATCGAGCTGGAACCGGTCATCAGCATGATAAGGCGATCCAGGCCGAAGGCAAGACCACCGTGGGGCGGGCACCCGTACTTGAGCGCGTCGAGCAGGAACCCGAACTTGGCGCGAGACTCTTCCTCACCAATGCCCAGAATGCGGAACACTTCCTGCTGCATTTTATCGCTGTGGATACGAATCGAACCGCCACCCAGTTCGGTGCCGTTAAGAACCATATCGTAGGCACGGGACAAAGCCGTTGCCGGGTTCGCAGCAAGCTCTTCAGGGCTGCAGCTTGGCGCCGTAAACGGGTGGTGAATGGCGGTAAGGCTACCATCTGGCAGTTCTTCGAACATGGGGAAGTCGACCACCCACAACGGAGCCCAATCGCAGGTCAGCATCTTCAGATCGTGACCAACCCGGATACGCAGTGCGCCCAGGGCTTCATTAACAACTGAAGTTTTGTCGGCGCCAAAGAACACGATATCGCCGTCTTCGGCACCCGTGCGCTCGATGACTGCCATGGCAACTTCGTCACCCAGGAACTTGACGATGGGCGACTGCAGGCCTTCTACGCCTTTGGCCAGGTCATTCACCTTGATGTACGCCAGACCTTTGGCACCGTAGATGCCCACAAACTTCGTGTATTCATCAATCTGCTTACGGCTCAGAACACCGCCCTTGGGCACACGCAGGGCCGCCACGCGACCTTTCGGATTCTTTGCTGGCCCGGCAAAGACCTTGAAATCAACGCCGGCAACCAGGTCACCCACATCCTGAAGCTCCAGAGGAATACGCAGATCCGGCTTGTCGCTGCCGAAACGATCCATGGCTTCAGCGTGTGACATGCGCGGGAAAGCCGGCAGTTTAACATCCATGACGTCTTTGAACAGATTGCGAATCATGTCCTCGTTCAGGCTCATCAGATCTTCTTCATTGATGAACGACGCCTCGATATCCACCTGGGTAAACTCAGGCTGGCGATCTGCCCGCAGGTCTTCATCACGGAAGCACTTGGCAATCTGGTAGTAGCGATCCACACCCGACACCATCAGCATTTGCTTGAACAGCTGAGGCGATTGCGGAAGCGCGAAAAAGGCACCCTCGTGGGTGCGGCTCGGCACCAGGTAGTCACGGGCACCTTCCGGTGTTGCACGGGTCAGGATGGGTGTCTCCACATCCATGAAGCCGTTGCTGTCGAGGTAGTTACGGATATAGCTGGTTACCCGTGAACGGAAGCGCAGACGGTTCAGCATTTCCGGGCGACGCAGATCGATAAAGCGATAACGCAGGCGCACGTCCTCGCCCACATCCACATGCTCGTCCAACGGGAATGGAGGCGTGGCGGCGGCGTTCAGGATGGTCACTTCTTTGCCGAGCAGTTCAACCTGGCCTGTGGCCATGGTGCTGTTTTCGGTGCCCGCCGGGCGGCGACGGACGAGGCCTTTGATCTTCACCACATACTCACTGCGCACTTTTTCGGCAAGCGCAAAGCTTTCGGCGGTATCCGGGTCTACCACGACCTGGGATATGCCATCCCGGTCGCGCAGATCCAGGAAGATAACCCCACCATGGTCACGGCGGCGGTGTACCCATCCGCAAAGTGTAACTTCCTGATCGATGTGAGATTCGTTGATCCCACCGCAATAATGACTGCGCATACCGGTTCCCGTAGTGTCTGAGTTTTACGTAATTGTCTGAATAAGTCTGGCAAGCAAGCGGGCGTATGGCCTTCTGAAACACGCTGTAAATATGTCCATGTTCGCTCGGCTCCGCCATCCATGGCTCCGCAAGGTTTCAGAAGGCCATACGCCCGCTTGCCGTCAATTTGATTCTGGCCCGCCAAATAAGCAGGAACCATACTTTAAAGGCGCACCATTATAAACATATTGGCGCCGGAAATCAGGCGTGTTTGCCCCGGATTAAAGGGGTACGGATGACTCCCGGTAGACAGGTCGCTAGAATGCAGCGTCAATGAGTCACTGGAGCCATTACTTTGTCAACCAGAGCCGAGCAAAAACTTCTCACCCGGCGCACCCTTATGGACGCTGCGCTCGGCCAGCTGAGCGCAGATCGAGGCTTCGGGAGCCTGAGTCTGCGGGAAGTGGCGCGGGAGGCTGGGATAGCGCCAACATCGTTTTACCGCCATTTCGCAGATCTGGATGAGCTAGGCCTGGTACTGGTGGATGAAGGCGGTGTGGCCCTGCGGCAGCTGATGCGCCAGGCGCGCAAGAGGATTGCCCGGAATGGCAGTGCCATCTCTACGTCCGTAGAGACTTTTATGGAGTATCTTGGCAACAACGCCAACCTGTTCCGGCTCATGCTCCGGGAACGTACCGGTGGCTCCAAACCGTTCCGGACAGCCATCAAGGCTGAGATTGATCATTTCGTAACGGAACTTGCCGACGATTTGCGACGTTTTGCGGAAGAACAGCACAAGCCTTTGTCTGATGCGCGGCTGGTCGCCGAGGCGATGGTCACTTTAGTTTTCAACCAGGGCGCGGACGCGCTGGATGCAACGCCAAAGGAGCTGAATGAGCTGAAAACCAAGCTTAAAACTGAACTCCGGATGATTCTGATCGGCTCCCAGAGGCTTGCCAAGCATGCAGCAACCCGCTAATCCGCAGTAACAGACTACGACGCTCAGACGGCGTCAAGCTGAGACAACACAGGCGCCAGAGACTGCTTAACCTCTGCCAGCTGTTCTTCATCATAAGGAACCGGCGGCTGCTTCCCCCACACCGGGCCTGGCCAGGCAGGATCACCCTCAAAGCGAACAATATGATGCAGATGCAACTGGGGAACCATGTTTCCCAATGCCGCCACGTTCATTTTGTCACCGCCGAATGCCTCCATCATGCCGCGACTGAGCGCCGAGGATTCCTGAATCAGCGCTTGCTGCTGCTCCGTGCTTAACTCGTAGATTTCACGGATGCCGGCAAACGCCGGCACCAAAATCACCCAGGGCCAGGTTCGATCGTTCATCAACCGAATTTCGCATAATCCACTCCAACCGAGGCTGATGGTATCCGCCGCCAACCGATCGTGAAGACGGTATTCCGAACCCTGATTCATCATCGCATCCTGTGCTAGCCCATCAAGAATGGAACTGGTTACGGCCCCGGCCGATGGCGTAGTAAATCAGGCCGTGACGTTCCAGCATCTCCGGCTCGTAAAGGTTACGGCCATCAAACACAACGGGCGAACGCAATGTTGATGCGATAGCTGCGAAGTCCGGTGAGCGGAACTCTTTCCATTCGGTGCAGATCGCAAGCACATCTGCTCCCCGAAGCGCCTGCTCTTTGGTGCCACACAGAGACAAGCCTTCATGGTCGCCGTAAATGCGCTGGGTTTCTTCCATGGCTTCCGGGTCAAACGCCTGAACTGTAGCCCCGGCATTCCAGAGATCGTCCATCAGCGTGCGGGCCGAGGCTTCGCGCATATCGTCAGTATTTGGCTTGAACGCCAGCCCCCAAATCGCAACCACTTTGCCCTTCAGGTCACCGCGGAAATAGTGGCTGATCTTGTCGAAAAGCACGTGCTTCTGAGCGTAGTTGACTGTCTCTACGGCATTGAGCAAATGCGCATCATAGCCGCAGTCGCTCGCCGTGCGTGCCAGAGCCTGCACATCCTTGGGGAAGCAGGAACCACCGTAACCGCAGCCCGGATAAATAAAGTGATAGCCGATACGCGGATCTGAGCCTATACCACGACGCACCGCTTCGATATCAGCGCCCAGGCGCTCAGCCAGATTGGCAATCTCATTCATGAAGCTGATCTTGGTGGCCAACATCGAGTTGGCCGCGTACTTGGTCAGCTCCGCAGACCGGATATCCATGAAGATCATGCGGTCATGGTTGCGGTTGAACGGGTAATACACTTCCCGAAGCACATCGGCCGCTCTATCGCTGTCGGTCCCGATAATGATGCGGTCCGGCTTCATGAAATCGGTGATCGCCGCGCCTTCTTTCAGGAACTCCGGGTTAGAGACCACATCAAACTCAAGCTCCAGGCCGCGATGATCGAGCTGTGCTCGTACGGCTGCCTTGACCTTATCGCCGGTACCGACCGGCACCGTGGATTTGTCCACAATGACTTTGTAGTCATCCATGTACTGCCCGATAGACCTGGCAACCGCCGTTACGTACTGCAGATCGGCGGAACCGTCTTCATCCGGGGGCGTGCCCACTGCAATGAACTGGAGGGTTCCGTGCTGCACGGCTTCCTGTGCATCCGTGGTGAACGCCAGACGCCCGGCTTCGACAGTGTGCTTGACGATGTCGTCAAGCCCGGGCTCGTAGATGGGAATCTGACCATTCTTCAGCTTGTCGATCTTGGCCTGATCAACGTCCATGCACATTACGTCATGGCCAACATCGGCCAGACAAGCTCCGGTAACAAGCCCGACATAACCGGTACCAAAAATCGTTATCTTCATCCTTTAAATCCCGATATTTTTAATATTTCAATAAAGTTTTTACTGGCTAGCAGCAGCTTTTTTCTTCTGCCAGATTGCTTCCCAGGCCAGAGCGGTACCCACGATCGTTTCCAGATCATCATAGGCAGGCTGCCAGCCCAGGGTGTTCTTAATCAGTGCATTGTCTGCCATCAGCGCGGCTGGATCACCGGCTCGACGGCCGGTTTCAGCCACCGGGAAATCGACACCGGACTGCCTGCGCACCACATCAATCACTTCCCGCACCGTAAAGCCGCGGCCATAGCCGCAGTTCATAACTTTCGACTCGCCGCCGCCAGCCATGTAATCCAGAGCCATTACGTGCGCACTGGCGAGATCTTCCACGTGAATATAATCACGGACACAGGTGCCGTCGCTGGTATCGTAATCCGTACCAAATATACTCATCCCTTCGCGCTGCCCGGTTACGCACTCACAGGCCACCTTGATAAGGTGAGTCGCTTCCGGTGTTGCCTGGCCCAGCAAGCCGTCCGGATTGGCACCCGCCACGTTGAAGTAGCGCAACACAACGTAATTAAGACTGGAAGCCGCCGCAAGATCCATGATCATCCGCTCGCTCATCATCTTGGATGCGCCATAGGGGTTGATCGGGGCAAGAGGGAGGTCTTCTGTAAGAACCGTCTGCTCCGGCATGCCATAAACCGCAGCAGTTGAGGAAAACACCATGTACGGCACTTTATGCTTGTCGACGGCCTTGAGCAGATTCAGTGTGTTGCAGGTGTTATTGCTGTAGTACTTCAGCGGGTTTTCAACAGACTCCGGAACCACAATATTGGCAGCAAAGTGCAATACGGCTTCAAACTGATGTTTACTGAATACCGCGTCAATAGTGGCGGTATCGGCCAGATCGCCCACCACCAGCTCGCCAGCGGTGACGGCCCAGGCGTAGCCGGTAGACAAGTTGTCGAACACCACAATGTCGTGGCCGGCAGCAGCGAGTTGGCGCACGACGTGGCTACCGATATAGCCGGCACCGCCGGTAACGAGAACTTTCATGTTTATTTACTCCGTTGCTGACGCTTGGTTTCGCGCCGGCGATTGAAAAAGCCACTGATGAGACGGCTACATGGCTCTGCCAGCAAACCGCCACAGGTTTCAACACTCCAATTCAGATGAGGTTCATCAAAAGTACGCCGGGCTGACTCTACCGCTCCGGACTTGGGCTCGGTGGCACCGTAAACCACGCGACTGATGCGGCTGTGCACAATGGCACCCACACACATGGTGCAAGGCTCCAGTGTAACGTAAAGCGTAGCTCCGCTTAACCGATAATTGCCCAAGTGTGCCCCAGCCTGACGCAAGGCGCAGATTTCTGCATGGGCGGTTGGGTCGCAGCTGCTGATAGGTCTGTTGAACCCCGCACCGGCTTCCTGGCCATTCACCACAACCACCGCACCGACCGGCACCTCACCCAGCGCTGCCGCCTGCTCCGCCAGCGCCAAAGCACGTCGCATCCAGTGTTCGTCGTCAGTCCGCAGCTGAGTCAAAGGTTTATTCATCAGATTCCCATAAACGTGATCTTAAAGTTTCAACTTCCAGCAAGCGGTTGGCCGCCCGCTTCAGAATATCCCGGTTACGAGCGAGAATCTCGAAGGCTTGCTCTGTCACTTCGCTCAGCAACTCACGCTGCTGTTCTCCAATAGGAAATTGGTGCAATCAGGCAGGAATTGATCGAATCTTGAACCGGCATCAGTCAGTAAATAAGGGGCACAAAACGAAAGCCAGGGAAATTACTCTGTTCAATGCTGCCGTCCTCGCGCTTAAAAATCACAACCATGTCGTTCTGGACTGGGATCACCATGATGCCGCCGGGGTTTAGCTGCTGGATCAGTTCTTGAGGGAGTTCTTCTGCGGCGGCCGAGACCAGAATTTTGTCGAACATCTGCCCTGGAACGCCAAGAGCCTTGCCGGCTATCTGCAGCTCGATGTTATCAAACTGGTATTTTTTAAGATTACTTCGAGCCAGCTCCAGAAGCTCGGGAACGCGCTCAACCCCCGTCACAAAACCCGATTTGGCCGTTTGAGCCAGAAGCGCTGTGCTCCAACCCGAACCACAGCCTATGTCCAGAATACGGTCGCTTTCTTCAAGCTGCAAAAGCTCCAACATAAAAGCGACGGTGTAGGGTTGGGAGATCGTTTGTCCTGCACCGATGGCAAGAGGATGATCTCCATAGGGCTCATCCTGCAAACCTGGGCTCACAAAATCTTTACGGTCAATACTGTTAAAGCTCTCGATAAGCAGTGGTGATCTGAGCACTGCGCGTTGCTGCAGATAACGAGAGAGTTCGTGATGACTTTTCATACGCTTTCCTGAATACACCCCTGATCCAAACATAACAAACCACCTCTCGGAGTGCTACCGGTGGCAAACTTGCTTTCCAAAAGATAGTAAGTTATCACTATTGTGACAGGGCCTTTGATGAAACCATCAACCAACCGCATGGCCCGACCCGGTAGCTGAGTAGTCGATTTCTGCCTGATGACGGTTCGTCGTAAGGAGTACGACATGTCTGAATCTGAACTCCCGACGGAGGCTCCGCAGTCGGGCCGCCAGTTCGCCGAGCAACCCATCCTTCGCCAAGTCCTGGCCTGTGTTGATTCGCCTCCATTGGCGCTCGATGCAGCTCCCTTTACGGAAGCCGTGTTGGCGCATGCGGCCGCAGTGGCCGAGGCCGTCGGTGCACGCATGACCGTCATGCACGTGCTTGAATCGCCAACGGCTCAGGAGCCGATGGATCCGGTGGAGTGGGCGTTGCGTCACCGCGACGCGACGGCGTATCTGCACGATCACATGTCGCGCTTCAGCGATCTTCACGCCGATGAGGTGATCGTGGCCGGGCCGCCCGCCGAGCGCATCAACGCATGGGCTCATGATAACGCGGCAGACCTGATTGTGCTGGGTCGAGGCGGCGAAAGCGATGGGGCCTTCGTCCGACTGGGCGACACGGCGCGTCGGGTCGCCCAGGTCGCCAACGCATCGGTGTTGCTCGTGCCATCGATGCAGGTCGGCGACAAGCCGATACGGTATCGCAAGGTGCTCATCCCGCTCGACGGCTCATCACGATCGGAATGCGTCTTGCCACTCGGTTTGGAGATTGCAGCTGCCCACGGCGCCGAAACGGTGCTCGTCCATGCCGCCCCAAAGGCCGATCTCATTGAGTCGGACCTGCTCGATGCGGAGGCCGTCGCCTTGCGCGATCAGTTGTACCGCCGCAATGAACTCGCCGCCCGACGCTATCTGGACTGGATTCGATCCCGATTGCCCGCCACGCCGACAACCCGGATCCGGTTGTTGCCAAGCGGCGATGCGCGCCGTGCGCTTGCACTCACGGCCGCGGAAGAACACGCCGATCTGATGGTGCTTTCCTCCGCCGGCAAGAGCGGACATGCGGACATGACCTTGGGCAGCGTCGCCGACTATCTAATCAACCGCATGAACATCCCGGTGCTGCTCGTGCGGCAAAACAGGAGAAATCCGCCGACACCAGACCACGCCATGGACACGAGGCTACCGAGCCAGGGGATGATGTGACACCGGCCGCTCCGCCATTGGAAGACACCACCGCACCGGCTAGCGTGTATGCACGGGGCGCGGCCGCACTCCGGGCTCACCACGACATCGTCGCGGGTCCGCCCGAGGCGGCCTCCGCCTGGCGGCAGCTCTCCGCCTTCCTCCCCTGGCTGGATCGCGTTCGTGACCATTGCATTGAGCCACCACCCAATGTGGCCAAGGCCTCGGAGTGGCTGTTCGACAACGAGTTTCACCTGCGCCGCGCCGTCCGACAGGTGCGCGAGGATCTCCCCGCCTCGTTCTATCGGCGCTTGCCGCGACTCGCCGCGACCGATTACTGCGGCATCCCGCGAGTCCTGGCACTGGCGCGAGGCATGCTCGACGTGGCGCAGATACAGGTCGGCCTCGCAGAGGCAGCTGATTACACCAATACCTATCAGCGCGACGGACCGCTGACGATCGCCGAACTCTGGGCGTTTCCGGCGATGTTGCGCCTGGTCTGCCTGGAGGAGCTCGTTCAGTCGTTTTCCGAGCTTTTGCCCCAGCTCGCTTCGCCATTCAAACCCACGCCGCGGTCGACGCTGCACCAGCCGCTCGACCCGGCCGAAGGCGTCTCACGCGCGATCTCGGCCCTCGTGGCGATCTCGAACATCCCCTGGAAGAAGTTCTTCGAACAGGTGAGCCGTGTCGAGGCGATCCTGCAGGATGATCCCGCCGACGTCTATTCGGCCATGGATTTCGACACGCGCGACCAATATCGCAAAGCTGTTGAGGACATCGCCGACGGTGCGCCGGTCTCCGAGTGGGAAGTCGCCGACGCCGCACTGGAACTGGCGCGCGCTCATGCTGGAGCAAGGCGCTCAGGGCACGTCGGCTGCTGGCTGATCGCGGAAGGCCGGGCAGAGCTCGAGCGGCAAGTGGGCTTTCGCGCCGGATGGCGCACGAGCTGGCGCCGCTGGGTCATGGCTCATCCTGGCAGAAGCTATGCCGGGGCACTGACAGGTTTCACCGTGGCGGCACTGTTTTTTCCGGCACAGCTGCTCGCCATGTTCGACGCCAGCGCGGCAGCGTGGGTGGCGGGACTTGCGCTGGCGCTCACGCCGGCCATGATCATCAGCGTCACGTTCACGCACTGGCTCGTCAGCCGGTTCGTCCCGCCCCGGGTGCTGCCAAAACTCGCCATCGAGAACGGCCTGGACGCCGGCTGCGAGACGGTATTGGTAGTGCCGGTGATTCTGCGCCACGAGGCCGAGGTCGCGCCGCTGATCGAGCGGCTGGAAATGCACTGGTTGTCGAATCCGGACCCGCTCATACGCATGGCGCTGCTGAGCGATCTCGCGGACGCCGATTCGGAACACACGCCGGTAGATGCGCCGATCGAAGCCGCTCTCGTCGCCGGTGTGCGCCGCCTCAATGCGCGCTACGCTGAGCAGGCACCGTTCGCGCTGCTCCACCGCAAGCGCCGCTGGAATGCCGCCGACGGCCGCTGGATGGGCTGGGAGCGCAAGCGCGGCAAGCTCGAGGAGCTTGTAGGCCTCATCCTGAGCCACCTGCCGGATGCGTTTGTCTTGCGTGAAGGCGATATCGACACACTTTGCCAGGCGCGCTTCGTTGTCACGCTCGATGCAGACACCAAAGCGCAGCCGAATGCCATCAACCGGCTGGTGGGAACGCTGGCTCATCCGCTGAACCGCGTCGAGTTAGATTCGGCCACCGGAAGGCCGACACGCGGTTATACCTTCATCCAGCCCAGGGTCGAGATTTCACCCGATGCCGGAGACCAGTCGCTGTTCACCCGTCTCTACACCGGCGATACCGCGATCGATATATACAGTCGCGCGGCCTCGGATGTCTATCAGGATCTGTTCGGCGAAGGGATATTCACCGGCAAGGGCGCGTTCGACGTTGCCGCATTCCACGAATGCCTGCACGGACGCGTACCGGAAAACGCGATCCTTAGCCACGATCTGTTCGAGGGGCTTCACGGCCGCGCCGCGCTCGCCAGCGACATCGTCTTCTACGAGGATTTTCCCGCGAACTATCTCGCCTACAGCCGGCGCGCCCTGCGCTGGATCCGGGGTGACTGGCAGCTCACCCCCTGGCTGGGCGGCATCGTGCCAAGCCGCGGCGACAGGCGTGTCGCCACCCGGCTTTCAGCGCTCGACCGCTGGAAAATGTTGGACAACCTGCGCCGCAGCCTGATCGCCCCAATGCTCGTTGCCTTGGCGACGGCCGGATGGCTGATGCTGCCGGGACAGGCCCTGATCTGGACGATGCTGACCGTGGGTGCGCCGGGTGCTCACCTGTTCACCGACATCATCCCCCGCCTGGCACGTGGCCGCAAGCGAGGCACGACGCGAAGCATGCTGCACGCGCTGGCCGACCATGCCGGGCGCTGGCTGCTTGCGGTTATCTTCCTGGCCCACGAGGCCGCGGTCGCCAGCGAAGCGATCGCACGCACCCTTTGGCGCGTGCGTGTATCGCACCGCCGTCTGCTGGAATGGACCTCGGCGGCCCATTCGGCTACGGAGGTTTCACAAACCTGGCTCGGTACCTGGCGCGAAATGGCCGCCGCACCCGCCCTCGCGGTTGTGATCACACTGACCCTCGTGTGGCTGAACCCCGTCGCCCTGCCGGGAGCCGCACCGCTGCTGCTGCTGTGGCTCGCCTCCCCCCAGATCGCTTGGCTGATCAGCCGCAAGCGGCAACGGGTGTCGGAAATCCTGGGGGCGGAAGACCGACTCTATCTGCGTCTGGTCGCGCGACGCACCTGGCTGTACTTCGAGACATTCGCCGGCCCCGACGACAACTGGCTGCCGCCCGACAACTACCAGGCTGCTCCGCACGAGGAGATCGCGCACCGTTCCTCACCGACCAATGTCGGGATGCTTTTCCTGTCGGCACTGACAGCGTGGGATCTGGGCCATATTGGCCGGCGTGATCTTGCCGCGCGCATGAGCGCAGCGCTGGCCGCTCTTGATCGACTGGAGAGTCATGCCGGCCATACACTCAACTGGTTCAACACCAGAACGCTCGAGCCGCTCGAGCCGCGCTACGTCTCGACAGTCGACAGTGGTAATCTGGCGGTAAGCCTGCTGACGTTGTGCGCAGGCTGCCGGGAGGCCGCGGCCGGGCCGGCAATGTCTCCGGTACAGTGGGACGGCCTTGGCGATACCCTCCTTCTGCTGCGCGAGGCTGCCTCCGCACTGCCTGAGACGGATCGAGGTGCAATTGCCGATCACCTCGATGCCATCGTCAACCAGTTGCCCGCGATCCGCCGTTCGCCGAAGGACTGGCGATCGGCCCTGATGCAGCTCGCCACGGACGACTGGCCGCAGGTTCAAATGCGCATTGCCCGGGTGCTCGAGACCGGCATCGAGGCCAACTCACATGAAATCCATCTGTGGCTCAAGCGTGCCAATCACCACTTGATGACCATGCGGCGGGATCTCGGCGCGCTGGCGCCATGGCTCGCCCTGACCGAGACATCACCGGCCGGGCTGGAAGGCGTGTCGGAGCTGATCGAGGCGTTGCCCCCACCCGATGCCCCCTTCGCCGGGATAACCGACCGGATCAACCGGACGCGCCGCGTCCTTTCACAACTGGTTCCGGTCGACCCGGAAAGTCGACGCTGGGTCGCCGAGATGACAGCGGCGCTCGATCAGGGCGAGACGGCTTGCCATGATCTCCGCGACAGTCTCCACCAATGCGCTGCACGGGCGGAGGCACGCGCCTTCGCCATGGATTTCCACTCGCTCTATGACGAGGAGACCAGCACCTTCTTCATCGGCCACAATCTCGACTCCGACCACCTCGACCCGCACCACTACGATCTGCTGGCGAGCGAGGCACGGCTGACCAGCTATTTCGCGATCGCCAAGCGGGACGTGCCCATCAAGCATTGGTTCCATCTGGGGCGCCCGATCACCAGAGCGGCCGGTGCGCTGACAATGCTGTCGTGGAATGGGTCGATGTTCGAGTACCTGATGCCGACGCTGCTGTTGCCGAGCGAGGCTGGGCGGCTTCTCGGCCAGAGCGAGCGAGCCGCGGTCGCCGTGCAGCGGCGCTATGGCGAGACGCTCGGACTGCCCTGGGGTGTGTCGGAATCCGGCTTTGCAGTTCGTGACGACTCGCACCACTACCAGTATCAGGCATTTGGCGTTCCCGGGCTCGGTCTGAAGCGCGACCTGGCCAAGGACTATGTCGTCGCGCCCTATGCAAGCGCCCTGGCGTTGAGCGTCGCGCCAGCCGCAGCCACCTCCAACCTGCGCCGTCTGGACGGGCTCGGCCTGCGTGACCGGTACGGATTCTTCGAGGCCGCCGACTTCACGCCGGACCGGCTGCCGGCAGAAGGCGACTTCTCGCCGGTACGCGCCTACATGGCCCATCACCAGGGCATGATCTGTGCTGCGATCGGCAACGCGCTGAACGACGACATCCTGATCAGGCGTTTCCGCCGCGATCCGCGCCTGCGCGCCACCGAGCTGCTGTTGCAGGAGCGCGTTCCGTGGGAACTTCCACCCGAGCGGCCGACCGAGACCGTCACCACGACACCGGATCTGACCCGCATACCGACACCGACGCTGCATAGCTGGTCGACACCACACCAGTCCGGGCCTCAACTCCATGTACTGGGCAACGGCAGCCTGGCCGCCTGGATCAGCGATACCGGGGACGGTGCACTCTGGTGGCGCGGACAGGCCCTGACGCACTGGGCGGGAGATCCCGTTCGCCGTGGCGGCGAGGCGCGGATCCATGTCAGCGAGCCCGACGGCGGGGCAATCTGGACGCTCGGCGGACACGGCTCGAACCGGGTGTCGGACACGTGTTACTACGCCCACAAGATCGAGTTTCATGAGCGCAGGGAAGGCCTGTCGACGAACCTCGAAATCGTGATTGCAGCCAGCGACGATGTAGAGATCCGCCGCGTCACGCTCTCCAACGACAGCGACCGGGTGCGCGAGATGGATGTGACGAGCTATGCGGAGATCGTGCTGGCGCCTGCGGCCAGCCACGAACGCCACCCCGCCTTTAGCAAGCTCTTCATCCACAGCGAGCGTCTCGATGACCAAAACGCGCTTGTGTTCGAGCGCCGCCCAAGACGACTCGATGATCAACCACCGGTCCTGCTTCATCGCCTGCTCTCGACTGATGCAGCGGTCACGCCGGCCGGCTTTGAGACTGACCGCAGACGGTTTCTCGGCCGGCACGGTGACCCGGAACGACCGCCAGGCGCGACTGCCGCGCTGGATGGCGCGGTTGGCTGGACGCTCGACCCGATCATGGCCTTACGGGCCCATGTTATCCTGGAGCCCGGGGCTCAGGCACGGATCGATTTCGTGACAGTCGCTGCCGGTTCACGCAAGACCGCTCTCGGGATCGCCGAGCACTTCGCGACCGGGCCGGCTCTCGATTGGGCGACGGAAGACGCGCGGCGATCAGTCGCGCTCGAAGCGCAACGCCTCGGGCTAGACTCACGCATGTTGGCCGAGGCGCAGACCCTGTGCCGCGACTTGGTTTTCCCACGTACGCCGCCGATCCTGTTAGCAGCGGCGGGCACGGCGCTTCCTGCGCAGCCGCATCTCTGGAGCATGGGTCTGTCCGGCGATCTGCCAATCGTGCTGGTGCGAGTCGTCGACGAGGCCCATGCGACGCTGCTGCCGACCATCATCCGCGCCCATCGATGGTGGCAGAGACGCGGCCTTCGCGCGGATCTGGTGTTCCTGCAGGATGGTCTCTCAGGCTATGAGGAGCCGATTCGCGACCTGCTGTTTGCCGCACTTAGTGTTGCGAACCTGCCCGAGGGGCTGGGCGGACGGGGCGGCATTCATCTCCTGGCAACCGAGCGGGTTGGTGCGGTTGAGCGGCGCGCACTCGAGGCCACGGCCCGCATGACGCTCTTCGCCGCGGCGGAATCACTGGCCACGGCGGTGGCTCCGCCGCAGCTTGGGCGCACCCCGCTGCCCCGGTTCCAGCCGCTCG
This sequence comes from Marinobacter antarcticus, assembly GCF_900142385.1. NCBI lineage: Bacteria > Pseudomonadati > Pseudomonadota > Gammaproteobacteria > Pseudomonadales > Marinobacteraceae > Marinobacter > Marinobacter antarcticus. The sequence continues at coordinate 2,173,399 of NZ_FRAQ01000001.1, read as the reverse complement.
AACTGCCTACGTCGGAACCGCTAAACGTGACACCACTGCTGCGCCCCGACAACCTCGTTTTCGACAACTCACTTGGAGGCTTCACTCCAGCAGCAGGCGACTATGCGATTCATCTCGACGGCGGGCGCGTGACGCCGTCGCCTTGGTGCAACGTGCTGGCGAACGAGAGTTTCGGCTCGATCGTCTCGGAAGCGGGGCTGGGCTTCACTTGGTGTATCAACAGCGGCGAGCATCGCCTAACCCCATGGTCGAATGACCCGGTGGTCGATCCGCAGACCGAGGCGCTCTACCTCCGCGACGAAGAGACCGCCGACATCTGGACGCCCACCCCACTGCCTGCCGGCGGCCATGAATCCTGCCAGATCCACCACCGTGCTGGCGCCACAACCTGGCGGCGCAACGCGGAAGGGCTGGAACAGCGTCTCACCGTCTTCGTCCCCCCCGATGCCACTGTGAAGCTGGCGCTGCTTACCCTGGCCAATCCGGGTGATCGCGGGCGTCGGTTCACGGCCACCTACTATGCCGAGTGGCTGCTTGGCTCCATGACCAGCGCCGCGCGACCGCATCTGGTCTGCGGTTTCGATGCCGAAAACCAGGCACTGATCGCACGCAATGGCTGGAATCCCGAATTCGGCGAGCGCACGGCGTTTCTCGCCGCCAGCCGCCAGCCGCATAGCCTCACCTGTGACCGCGCGGCGTTTCTCGGCCGCCACGGCGATCCGGCCCGACCGGCCGGCCTCGTGGCCTGGAGCCTCGATGGTGCACTCGATAACGTGGCCGACCCGTGTGCCGCGTTCCAGGTCCACATCGATCTGGCGGCTGGCGCGACCGAAGAGGTCGTGTTCGTGCTCGGCGAAGGCAGCGATCCCGCCGAGGCGGCACGACTCGCGTCGCATTGGGCGAACGTCGAGACGGCCAAGCAGGGGCTCGCCGACAACGATGCCGCCTGGAAGCAGCGGCTCGGTGCCGTTCAGGTCACCACGCCGGACCCGGCTTTCGATCTCATGGTCAATCGCTGGCTCATCAACCAGACCTTCGCCTCGCGCGTGCTGGCGCGGGCCGCGTTCCAACAAGCCGGGGGCGCCTTCGGTTTCCGTGACCAGCTTCAGGACATGATGTCACTCATGTTCATCGAGCCGCAGCGCGTGCGTGCGCATATCCTGGATAGCGCCTCGCATCAGTTCGAGGAGGGTGACGTGCTGCACTGGTGGCACCCGCCTCAGGGACGAGGTGTGCGAACTCGCTGCTCGGACGATTTGCTGTGGCTGGTCTACGCCACCGGCCGTTATGTAGAGGCTACCGGCGATACGTCGATCCTCGCCGAGGAAATCCCGTTCCTGTCTGCTCCGCCACTGGAAGCCGATGAGGAAGATCGCTACGCCCCGTTCAACGCGGGCAAAGAGCGCGGGACGTTGTTTGAGCATTGCCGGCGTGCGCTGGACCGTGGCGTCACTGCGGGAGTGCATGGGCTGCCACTCATCGGCGCGGGAGACTGGAACGACGGCATGAACCGCGTCGGCATAGAGGGACACGGCGAAAGTGTATGGCTCGCCTGGTTCGCCGCGACATGCGCCGAGGCCTTTGCCAACCTCGCCAAAGACGTCGGGCGCAACGATCTCGATAACCTCTGGAGAGCGCGCGCAGATGATCTGCGTCGAGTGGCCGATGCATCAGGCTGGGATGGCGCATGGTACATGCGCGCCTTCGCGGATGATGGCCTGCCCTGGGGCTCAAAGGATTCCGAAGAGTGCCAGATCGACAGCATCTCCCAATCCTGGGCGGCGTTGGCCGACGGGCCCTCGTCCGAGCGAACCGCCGCAGCCATCAACGCCGCGACCGACCGCCTGGTCGATCACGATGCACGGCTGGTGCGTCTGCTGACACCTCCGTTCGATCGGACACTGCGCGATCCGGGCTACATTCGCGCCTACCCACCGGGTGTTCGGGAAAATGGCGGCCAGTACACTCATGCTGCGGCTTGGCTGGGCCTGGCCCACGCGCGACTAGGCAATGGTGACCTGGCCTACGAGATCTTCGACCTGATCAACCCCATCCGCCGCACCGACGACCTCGGCGGAGCAGAACTCTATCGCGGCGAGCCCTACGTCCTGGCCGCCGACGTGCGCGGCGCAGGACCCGGCACCGGCCAAGCTGGCTGGACTTGGTACACGGGGGCGGCCGGCTGGAGCTGGCAGTTGGCCGTCGAAGGTATTCTCGGCCTGAGCCTCCAGCGCGGCGCAGTCCGGATAGCTCCTCGAATCCCGACGAGCTGGGGTGGTGCCAGGGTCCGGATCAACGGCCCCGACGGCGTTCTGATCGTCACGATCAAGGATCCCGAACGAGTAGGCACCGGACGCGTCGAGCTCGCGGTGGACGGGCAGCCCGTGGACGACGATTGCATTGCCATCCCGACAGACGGAACGACAAAACGCGTCACCGCCCGTCTGCGGTGCTGCTCCATTCCGGCCTCGCGCAACAGACGGTAAGGGATAACCCTGATAGCCGAGGCAAAATACTTGCCGTGCGCCTATAACTATACAAGCACCTAGGACGAGTAAGAGTTTGGAGTGTAAGTGTCAGCTTCAATTCCACCGGCTTGTGTCATTGTCTTGGATAACCACGAGGATCCTCTATGAGCCAGTTTGAACTCCTTAGGAGGCAGATGATCGATGTGCAGTTGTCCGCACGCGGCCTGCACGATCAAACGGTTTTGAATGCAGTCAGTGCTGTACCGCGCGAGGAATTTGTACCGACAGAATTGGTAGAGTTTGCCTATAGTGACTCTCCCCTGCCCATCGCCGCCAGCCAGACTATCTCCCAGCCCTATATTGTGGCGCTTATGACTGCCGCACTTGAACTACAGGCTGCAGATCGTGTGTTGGAAGTCGGCACCGGATCAGGCTATGCGGCTGCCATCCTGGCGGAAATTGCAGCCGATGTTTACACAGTGGAACGGCACAAAATTCTTGTAGATTCAGCTCGCAACAAACTCGACGATCTTGGCTACAAAAATATTCACGTACTCTATGGCGACGGCACGTTGGGCTGGCCAGAGCACGCTCCTTTTGACGCGATTGTGGTCGCTGCGGGAGGTCCCGAAGTTCCTGATACGCTTAAACAACAACTGGCCATTGGCGGCCGCCTAGTAATCCCGGTTGGCACCAGCCTGCAAACGCAGAAACTGCTCCGCGTACGGCGTATCAGCGAGCAAGAATACGCGGAAGAGGACTTGGGAAGCGTCCGTTTCGTGCCCTTGATCGGCGCAGCTGGCTGGGAGTATGAAACCGCTACCGCTGTTGCACCGGAAAAAAGTGGAGCATCCCTGTCTGAGCTGATTTTTGAATCCAGCGAGCACTTTGCCTCAATTGATCACGTCAATCTGGACAATCTGTTAGCGCGCATCGGCGACAGTCGCCTCGTATTACTGGGTGAGGCTTCACACGGTACGGCTGAGTTTTATGAGATGAGGGCGCGGATCACCCGGGAGTTAATCGAAAAGAAAGGTTTTACCGCCATCGCAGTAGAGGCCGACTGGCCCGACGCCGCGCATTTGGATCACTATGTTCACGGCACGGCCCCGGATTTGATGCACCTGAGCACACCGTTTTCCCGATTTCCCACCTGGATGTGGGCAAATACTTCGGTGCTCGAATTCATCGACTGGCTCAGAGCTCACAATGAGAAAATCCATGCGTCCGAAAACAAGGTAGGATTCTACGGCTTGGATCTGTATAGCCTGAGCACGTCTATAGAAGCCGTACTAAGCTATCTGGACACGGTAGATCCCGAAACAGCGGAAGTGGCCAGAGTACGCTATGGCTGCCTGACACCGTGGGCGAGTGACCCAACGCTATATGCCCACGTCACCATGACCAAACAGTACCAAGCGTGTGAAGCCGAAGTATTAGCCAACCTGAAGCAGCTGCTGGAGAATCGCCTTGACTATTCAATGGCGGATGGCGAGCGATTCTTCGATGCCGAGCAGAACGCTCGGCTGGTAAGCAATGCCGAGCGCTATTATCGCACCATGTACTACGCTGAAAACAATTCCTGGAACCAGCGTGACAAGCATATGTTCGAGACCTTGCAATCCGTTCTGAAATTTCGGGGCCCGCAATCAAAAGCTGTCATCTGGGAACACAATTCACATGTCGGGGATGCCCGGGCAACAGAAATGAGTGCGCGCGGCGAGTTCAATGTCGGTCAACTGGTGCGCCAGGCGTATGGTGATGCCGCATATATCATCGGTTTTGGGACAGATCACGGTACAGTGGCAGCCGCCTCTGAGTGGGGCGGCCCCATGGAAATCAAACAAGTACAGGCATCGCACATCGACAGCTATGAACGTATCTGTCACGACGTTAAAACCGACAATTTCCTGTTGCCATTGCGCTACCCGGTACAGGAAATTACTCGGCAAAAACTCCTCCAGGAACGATTGGAGCGCGCCATCGGCGTGATCTACCGGCCTGAGACTGAATTGCAGAGCCACTATTTCTACGCCTCCCTGCCGCGACAGTTTGACGAGTATATCTGGTTTGATGAAACCCGGGCGGTTGAACCGTTAGTCAGGAAGGCCACCGAAGGGGCTGCGGAGACCTTCCCATTCGGCGTATAGAGTCATTCAGCTATAGGAAAACCGATGAAGGTCATTTCCTTCATCCCGCGCGTGAGCTGCTAGACCAGGTGCATTTGGTGCTGGGCAGGTTCAGGGACTCTGAATCAGCCAGCTGTGAATCGGCTTGCCTTCCGGGAGCTGGGGCTGTCAACGGGACTTCACGCACTGGCGAGCAACATTGCTATGCCGCTCAGCAGATTGAAATCTCCGAAGGTCGCGCCCCGCGTACTTTCTGAGGCGCCAGATGCGGAATCATTCCCACTCAATGGTCGCAGGCGGCTTGGAAGACACGTCGTAAGTCACCCGAGACACGCCGGTAATTTCGTTAATAATGCGGTTAGACACGGTTTCCAGAAGATCGTACGGCAGGTGTGCCCAGCGCGCGGTCATAAAGTCGATGGTTTCCACAGCGCGCAGCGCAATAACCCATTCGTAGCGGCGGGCGTCGCCTACCACTCCCACAGATTTCACCGGCAGGAAAACCGCAAAGGCCTGGCTGGTTTTGTGGTAAAAATCAGCGCGGTGAAGCTCTTCCAGAAAGATAGCGTCGGCGCGGCGCAGAATATCGGCGTATTCCTTTTTTACTTCGCCCAGAATACGCACACCCAGGCCCGGCCCCGGGAACGGATGGCGGTAAACCATATCGTAAGGCAGGCCCAACTCCAGGCCAATGCGGCGCACTTCGTCTTTGAACAGTTCGCGCAGCGGCTCGACCAGCTTCAGCTTCATGGTTTCTGGCAGGCCACCCACATTGTGATGCGATTTAATCACGTGAGACTTGCCAGTCTTGGAAGCAGCCGACTCGATCACGTCCGGATAGATAGTACCCTGGGCCAGCCAGTTTACATTCTGGATGCGCGTAGCTTCTTCGTCGAACACATCGATGAATGTGTTGCCAATAACCTTACGCTTTTGCTCCGGATCGCTGACGCCCTTGAGGTTGGTCAGAAAACGCTCTTCCGCATCTGCGCGAATCACCTTCACGCCCATGCTGCTGCCAAACATATCCATCACCTGATCGCCTTCGTTCAGGCGCAACAGGCCGTTGTCCACGAAAACACAGGTAAGCTGATCGCCAATGGCCTTGTGCAGCAGTGCCGCAGTTACCGACGAATCCACGCCGCCAGACAACCCTAGCAGCACTTTGTCGGAACCCACCTGCTCGCGGATCTGGCGCACAGCGTCGTCTACAATCTTGGCCGGTGTCCACAGCGCATCGCAGCCACAGATGGACATCACGAAGTGTTCCAGAATGCGCTTGCCTTGCAGAGTATGGGTCACTTCCGGATGGAACTGCAGACCGTAAAGATTGCGCGACAAATCCTGCATGGCCGCTACCGGCGCACTTTCTGTTGAAGCCAGCAGCTCGAAGCCTTCCGGCATGGCTACAACCTTGTCGCCGTGGCTCATCCACACGTCCAGCAGGGATTCACCCGTGGCCGTCAGGTGGTCAGTAATATCCCGCAGCAGCGGACCTTTGGCGCGCACTTTTACTTGGGCGTAACCGAATTCACGCTTCTCTGAGCTGGCAACCCGCCCGCCCAATTGTTCAGCCATGGTTTGCATGCCGTAGCAGATGCCCAGTACCGGAATACCGAGATCAAACAACCCTTCAGGCGCACGCGGTCCGCCCAGCTCGGTAACAGACTCCGGGCCACCGGCCAACAGAATGCCTTTAGGATTAAACGCCTGCAGTTCTTCATCTGTGATGTTGAAAGCGCGAACCTCGCAGTACACACCAATCTCACGCACGCGGCGGGCAATCAGCTGAGTGTACTGGGAACCGAAATCAAGAATCAGGATGCGGTGATCGTGAATATTGTGGGCCATGGAATCCTCGAAAAAATAAACAATGCGGCCCCGTGAATGGGGCCGCATGGAAACTGTCTACAATCAGCTGACGCGGTAGTTTGGCGATTCTTTGGTGATGGTTACGTCGTGTACATGGCTTTCACGCATACCGGCACCGGTGATGCGAACAAACCGGGGCTTGGTGCGCATCTCTGGAATGGTTGCACTACCGGTATAACCCATGGCTGCACGCAGGCCACCCATCAGCTGATGAATGATATTGCGCATTGGGCCCTTGCAGGCAACCCGACCCTCGATGCCTTCGGGCACCAGCTTCTCGATACCTTTGCTGGCATCCTGGAAGTAGCGGTCGCTCGAACCCTGCCCCATGGCACCCAGTGAACCCATTCCGCGATAGGCCTTGTAGCTGCGCCCCTGGTAAAGCTCAATTTCTCCTGGCGCTTCGTCGGTGCCTGCCAGCAAGCTGCCGATCATCACGCAGTGGGCACCGGCTACAATGGCTTTTGCAATATCACCGGAAAAACGTACACCACCATCCGCAATCACTGGAATATCTCGATCTTTCAGCGCTTCCGCGACGCTGGATACTGCCGAAATCTGCGGCACACCCACACCGGCGACAATCCGGGTTGTACAGATGGATCCGGGGCCGATACCAACCTTTACCGCATCCACGCCCGCATCGGCCAGCGCTATTGCTGCTTCGCCGGTGGCAATATTACCGCCGATTACCTGCAGTTCCGGATAATGTTCCTTGATCCATCGCACCCGCTCAATGACACCGCGTGAATGGCCATGGGCAGTATCCACAACGATCACATCCACGCCCGCATCGGCCAACGCAATAATACGGGCTTCAGCATCACTACCTGTGCCCACCGCTGCACCAACGCGCAAACGACCCTGACTGTCTTTGCAGGCCAGCGGATAGTCTTTGGATTTCTGGATGTCTTTCACTGTCACCAGGCCACACAGCTGGAATTCATCATTGACGACCAGAACTTTTTCAATACGGTGGCGATGCAGTAATTCCTTGACCTCGTCCAGGCTGGCGCCTTCTTTTACCGTTACCAGCTTTTCCTTCGGTGTCATGATCTGGTGCACCGGTGTGTCCATACTGCTTTCAAAGCGGATGTCCCGCCCGGTGACAATGCCAACCAGCTCGTTGCCATCAACAACCGGCAAGCCGGAAATGTTGTTGGCCATAGTGATTTCCACAAGCTCGCGCACGGTGTTTTCCGGCCGAACCGTAATAGGATCCTTCACCACCCCGCTTTCAAACTTCTTGACCTTGCGCACGGTAGCTGCCTGCTGCTCAACGCTCATGCTCTTGTGCATGATGCCGATGCCGCCTTCCTGCGCCATGGCGATTGCCAGCTCGGCCTCGGTCACCGTATCCATGGCGGCTGATATCAGAGGCGTATTCAGCGTGATAGTCCGGGTCAGTTTAGTGCGCAGATCCACTTGGTGAGGCAGCACCTCGGAATAACCGGGCACCAACAGAACATCATCAAATGTGAGAGCTTCTTCGGCAATTCGCAGCATTGGGACAGGCCTTTTGAACGTGCTAAATTTAAACCTTCCGTGCGGCACCGATGGTGCAGCCGCAAAGTAAAATGCGTAATCGAGCTATTATAAAGAGGTGTCGCGGGTCAGTAAACTGCGCAGTTTCCTGTCACAATCCGCATGCATTTGAAATTCCAGCATTTTACACTCATATTTTTTCGGCTATTGCGTATAGGCCAGCGAGGATCTTTTGGTGAATGACGTGTTTCAGGATACCCGGCCCAGAGCGCTGAGCGTCAGCGAACTGAATCACCAGGCCAGGCACTTGCTGGAATCCAGCTTCATGCAGGTGTGGGTTGAAGGCGAGTTATCCGGTTTTTCCCGGCCCTCCTCCGGCCACTGGTATTTCTCCCTGAAGGATCACAAGTGTCAGATTCGTTGCGCCATGTTCCGGGGGCTGAACCAGCGCATTCGCACCATACCAAAGGAAGGCGACCAGATTCGCATTCGCGGCAAGGTGACCCTGTACGAAAACCGGGGCGATTTCCAGATTATTGCTGAGCACATTGAACCTGCCGGCCTTGGTGCACTGCAGCAGGCCTTCGAGGAGTTAAAACGCAAGCTGCAAACAGAAGGTCTGTTTGAGGTGGGGCGCAAAAAACCGGTTCCCACTATGCCCGCACACATTGGCGTAGTCACCTCCCCAACCGGTGCAGCCATACACGACATTCTCACGGTTCTGGCGAGACGCTGCCCCGCCATACCGGTCACGCTTTACCCCACAACGGTTCAGGGCCAGCCTGCGACGGCAGAAATAGTCAAGGCTATTGAGCTGGCGCAAGCGCACGGCGTGGCCGATGTACTGATTATCGGCCGTGGCGGTGGTTCGCTGGAGGACCTCTGGTGCTTTAACGAGGAAGCGGTTGCCCGGGCAATCGCGGCCTGCCCTATCCCAACAGTCAGCGCCGTAGGCCATGAGACTGACGTTACCATCGCCGACTTTGTGGCAGATCTGCGGGCACCCACACCCTCCGCGGCGGCTGAAAAAGTTTCGCCCGATCAGCGGGACATGCTCCGGCAAATCAACGATCGTGAGTTTCGTCTGGCAAACGCCGCCAGAAGAGCACTCCAGCGGCTGAACACAAAGCTGGAACACCTCGCAGCGCGCTTGCGCGATCCGCGGCGAGAACTGCTGGAAAAAGCCCAGCGCCTGGACGAGCTGGAACTGCGATTAGGCAAGGCCATGGAGCAGCGCCTGGATCGTTCGCAGGTGCGCAGCACCCATCTGGCGCAGCGACTTGCCATGCAATCCCCCCGCAAACAGCTTACAAACAGTCGTGAAGCGCTTGAGCGATCTTCCTCGCAACTGAACAAAGCGGTGCAGCGAATTCTGGTAAAACTTCAGGATCGGCTGGAGCACACCGCAGGAAGCCTCAACGTTGTAAGCCCTCTGGCTACTCTGGGGCGTGGGTACGCCATCGTTCGGGATGAGCATGGCAACATCATCCGCAACGCGCCGGATGTCACTGCCGGCGACCGGATTTTCGCGCACCTGGCAAACGGCACCGTCACTGCCGAGGTAAAATCCGTCAACCCGGAGAACAGCTGGCCCCAAAACTCCGGGGACTAATCCTATGGTCTACTGGATCACTATCTCAAAGCGCCTAAAGTTGGGACCACTAACAACAGAATAACAACGGGCACAAAGAGGTAGAATATATGGACTACCACTCAGAATTCCGGAGATCGATTGATAAGCCGGAAGCGTTTTGGCGTGAGCAAGCAGGCAAGATTGACTGGATCCAGCAACCTGAGACCATCTGGCAAGCTACCGACAACGGCCATGGTCACTGGTTTCCTGACGGCACACTCAATACATCCGACATAGCCCTGGACGCCAATGTCCGCGCAGGCCTGGGCGACCAAAAAGCCCTCATATACGATTCACCGGTTACCGGTGCAAAGCGCAGCTATACCTACAGCGAGCTGACCGACGAAGTCGCCCGTTTTGCGGGAGCCCTGAAAGCACAGGGAATCAACAAGGGTGACCGGGTAATCATCTATATGCCGATGATTCCGGAAGCTGTCATTGCTATGTTGGGCTGCGCCCGCATTGGTGCTGTGCACTCGGTGGTCTTTGGCGGCTTTGCGGCCCACGAACTCGCCGTGCGAATCGAAGACGCTCAACCCAAAGCAGTGATTACGGCCTCCTGCGGCATAGAGGTCACAAAGGTGATCGAGTACAAGCCTCTGGTGGACAAAGCCATTGAACAGGCCTCACACAAGCCTGATTTCTGCGTTGTTTACCAGCGCCCACAGGCCAGGGCCCAGATGCACGATGGCCGTGATCATGACTGGAGCGATTTGATGGCCAGCGCTGAGCCGGCTGATCCCGTGCCGGTTAAGTCGACAGACCCGCTTTACATACTTTACACCTCTGGCACCACCGGCAAGCCCAAAGGCGTTGTAAGAGACAATGGCGGGCATGCGGTCGCCCTCAAATACAGCATGAAGCTCGTGTATGACGCCAACCCGGGTGACATATTCTGGGCCGCCTCCGATGTAGGTTGGGTGGTGGGCCACAGCTATATTGTGTATGCCCCCTTGTTTGCCGGCTGCACAACCGTGCTTTACGAAGGCAAACCGGTCAGAACACCCGATGCCGGGGCATTCTGGCGAGTGGTTCAGGATCACGGCGTCAATCTTCTGTTTACTGCGCCTACCGCATTCCGCGCTGTGCGCAAGGAAGACCCGGAGGCAGATCAGCTTGCACGCTATGACATCAGCTCATTGCGGCGTATTTTCCTTGCCGGTGAACGTCTCGACCCCCCAACCTATGAGTGGCTCCGGGAACACACACAGCTCCCGGTACTGGATCACTGGTGGCAAACCGAAACCGGCTGGGCCATTTGCTGCAACCCCGTAGGGATCGAGACCATGGTCACCAAGCCGGGCTCGGCAACCGTTCCCTCGCCTGGCTACAACGTGCAGGTTGTGAGCCCTGGTGGCAGCCAGATGCCGGCGGGAGAACAGGGGCAGATTGCGGTAAAACTTCCACTACCCCCCGGCTGCCTGATGACCGTATGGGGCGATGACCAGAGATTCCAGGACAGCTACCTCAAACCCATTCCCGGCTTTTACAGCTCGGGCGACGGCGGATTTATTGACGAGGACGGCTATGTCTTTGTTATGGGCCGTACCGATGATGTGATTAACGTGGCAGGTCATCGGCTCTCTACCGGTGAAATGGAAGAAGTGGTTGCCTCTCACCCGGCTGTCGCCGAATGCTGCGTGGTAGGTGCGCACGATGAGATGAAAGGCCAGATCCCACTCGGTCTCGTGCTCATCAAAAACGGCGCCACCATTGACCACGATGAGTTGGAGGAAGAGCTTGTCGAGATGGTGCGGGATAGAATCGGTGCAATCGCCTGTTTCCGCAGAGCTTTGGTGGTAGATCGTCTGCCCAAGACCCGCTCAGGCAAGATCCTGCGGCGGGTTATCCGACAGATTGCCGATGGGGAGGAATACGCCGTTCCAAGCACCATCGACGATCCGTCGATCCTCGAGGAAATCAGTGAGCAGTTCGGGCGCCCTTTATCGAAAAAACATTAACACTCTGTTTTTAAACGATTTAAAAGCACCAAAAAACATTGACGACCTCCAAACTCGGTCTATACTGAAATTGCTGTGGAAAATCTTCAGTGCCCCGTGGGGGGGAAATCTCAGAAATACAGGAAAGATCAATGTCCGATACAGTAACAGGCACCGTAAAGTGGTTTAACGAATCCAAAGGCTTCGGCTTCATAGCTCAGGAGGGTGGCAGTGACGTTTTCGTGCACTATAGCGCCATTACCTCGAGCGGTTTCCGCACGCTGACAGAAGGTCAGCAGGTGCAGTTCACCGTCACACAGGGCCCTAAAGGCCCGCAGGCGGAAAATGTAACCCCGATCTGAGGTTATTTTTCGCTCTCTGGCTCTCACGGGCACGAGAAAACACAAAAAGCCGGCATCCGTGCCGGCTTTTTTGTATTCTGGTCAGGCGGTTATCGCGCTTTTCTGACGACTTGTTTCATCTTCAGGTTCACCTGCAGCCTGGGCGACTGCGGAAAAGAGCGCCTGCAGAGTCGCAGAGGTTGTATCTTCCGCCAAAGCTGCAGCACTGCAATGCCTTCCACCAGCCGTTAATCGTATACAAGCCAGTGCGTTGGCCCGTGTTCCCTCACCCAGCGCGAATTCCTCATAGGCTTCCACCGCTATTGCCAGCCCGAAGCGATCTTCCAACGCGGCAGAGACCGCCTCCACCGCGCCAAGACCGCGACCTTCCAGGCTCATCGGAGCCGACTCCCGGCCGAAAGTTACCTCAGCAAACACGCCCTGATCGTCCCTGTGCAGATCATAGGCACGCAGAGCCCAGTCTTCATGCACTTTCAGGTAACGCTGCTCGAACAAACTGTGAATAGCCATTGAATCAATTTCGCCGCCGTTTGTTTCTGCGACCTTCTGAACGACCTTGCTGAACTCGATCTGCAACCAGCGCGGCAGACTGATGTTGTAATCCCGCTCGAGGACATAGGCAACACCGCCCTTACCCGACTGGCTGTTTATGCGCACAACCTCTTCGTATCGGCGACCCAGATCAAACGGGTCTATAGGCAAATAGGCAACATTCCATGCATCCCCGTCTTTTCTGCGCGCCAGGCACTTGCGAATGGCGTCCTGGTGGCTTCCTGAGAACGCGGTGAACACCAGTTCGCCGGCATAGGGATGGCGCGGATGAGTTGAAATTTCAGTACAGGCTTCAACAACCTCTGTAATTTCGGCCATGCCGGAGAGATTCAGCGTCGGATCAATACCCTGGGAATACAGGTTCATGGCCATAGTCACCAGATCCATATTGCCCGTGCGTTCGCCGTTACCCATCAGCGTACCTTCAACACGATCTGCTCCGGCCATAACGGCCAGCTCGGCCGCGGCCACACCACAACCCCGGTCATTGTGCGTGTGCACACTGATGCTGATGTGTTCCCGCCGGCGGATGTTGTCGCAAACCCATTCAATTTGATCCGCAAACACATTGGGAGTTGCCATTTCCACTGTGGCGGGCAGGTTGATGATAACCGGCTGCCCCTCGTCCGGGCGCCATACATCGGTTACTGCATCGATGACCTCGACCGCATAATCCAGCTCGGTGCCGGTGAAGCTCTCCGGGGAGTACTGGAACGTCCACTCGGTGCACGGGTTGCCTGCGGCAAGATCCTTCACCACCTGAGCACCGTTAACCGCGATATCGCGGATTCCAGCCCGGTCCATCCCGAAGACCTGTTCCCGCTGTACCGTCGATGTAGAATTATAGACGTGAACAATGGCGCGACGGGCACCTTTAAGCGCTTCGTAGGTGCGCTCAATCAACTCGGGCCGGGCCTGGGTCAGCACCTGGATTTTCACATCATCCGGAATCCGGTTTTCTTCAATCAGCTTGCGACAGAAATCGAAATCCGGCTGACTGGCTGCCGGGAAACCGATTTCGATCTCCTTGAACCCCAGCTTTACAAGCAAATCGAACATGCGCTGTTTCTGGGCAACATTCATGGGCTTTACCAAAGCCTGGTTACCATCGCGAAGATCCACTGCACACCAGGTCGGTGCTTTTTCGATGACCTTGTCCGGCCAGCGACGGTCTGTTTTAGCTACCGGCCGGAAGGCCGCATATTTGCGATGATCGAAAGCCATGTCTGTGATTCTCCGTTGCGCTTCTCGGGGTTGTATCGATACCGTCTAGCTTAACGTGTTCTTTGAAGCATGCGATTGCTAATTCAGAGGGAAAATCGTACTTTATTAGTCAAATATTTCACTTAAATAACTTAAAAGGCAATTTTATGCCCATAAAAACCGAAATACTCATACAAGTTGATAAAACCGACCGACGTATTCTGGCCCAGGTACAGAAAGACGCTTCCCTGACCAACCAGCAGCTCGCGGAAAAAGTAGGGCTATCCCCATCTCCATGCCTGAGACGGGTGCGGGCGCTTGAGGATGCTGGCATCATTGTGCGCACCGTGACGGTTCTTGATCACAAGAAACTGGGCCTTGCCCTGACTGCCATTATTCTGATCGGAATGGACCGACACACTCCTGAACGTTTCGCAACGTTTGAAGAACAGGTGAGCGGCTATCCTGAAGTTCTGGAGTGCTATCTGGTTACCGGCCACGACGCAGATTACATGTTGAAAGTGGTCGTGCCGGATATGGATCACTATCACCACTTTTTGCTCAACCAGATTACGCGGATTCAGGGGGTCAGCGGCGTTCATTCAAGCTTCGTGCTGAGGCGTGTCATCGACAGCACCGCCCTGCCTCTGGGGTATTTATCCTGATGCCGCAACCGCTTACCGGATATCCGCATTCGCCATCTGTACCTTGTGCTGCAGGCTCCGTACAATAACCACCACTTTACGAAACACCATTTCACGCAACACCACTGAACGGAAACCACCATGCGAGCAAGCCGTTACCTGATTGCAACCCAGAAAGAGACGCCTTCTGACGCGGAGGTTATCAGCCACCAGTTGATGCTGCGCGCCGGCTTGATCCGGAAACTGGCGGCCGGCCTTTACACGTGGCTGCCCACGGGCCTGAGAGCCCTGCGCAAGGTTGAGCGGATTGTTCGTGAAGAAATGGACAAGAGTGGCGCCCTGGAAGTTCTCATGCCGGCCGTTCAGCCTGCGGAACTGTGGCAGGAATCCGGTCGCTGGACGCAATACGGCGGTGAACTGCTGCGAATGAACGACCGCCACGGCCGTGAGTTCTGCTTTGGCCCGACCCACGAAGAAGTGATTACCGACCTGGTCCGCAATGAGCTGAAAAGCTATAAGGAACTGCCGGCCAACTTTTATCAGGTCCAGACCAAGTTCCGCGACGAACGCCGCCCCCGCTTCGGGGTGATGCGCGCCCGGGAGTTCATCATGAAAGATGCCTACTCCTTTCATGTGAACGCCGAGTCTCTGGATGAAACCTACCAGATTATGCACCGAACTTACTGCGCCATTTTTGATCGCCTGGGGTTGGATTACCGCCCGGTACAGGCAGACTCAGGCGCAATAGGTGGCAGTGACTCCCATGAATTCCATGTGCTGGCCTCCTCCGGCGAAGACGACATCGTGTTCAGCACTGAAAGCGATTACGCCGCCAACATCGAAAAGGCCGAAGCGGTTGCGCCATCTGGCGAGCGCGCGGCTCCGGCTGAAGAGCTGAAAGAAGCTGCAACTCCGGATCAGCGTACCATCGAGGCTATCTCGCAGTTTCTGAGCATCGACGCTACCCGCACGGTTAAAACCCTGCTGGTCAAAGCCGAAGTGGATGAAGCGGGTGAGGAGAGCAATGCGGGCCTGGTCGCACTGATCCTGCGTGGTGACCACACGCTGAACGAGATCAAGGCAGAAAGTCTGGCAGGGGTTGCAGAGCCTCTGACCATGGCAACCGATGAGGAAATCGAGGCCATCATTGGCTGCAAAGCCGGCTCTATTGGCCCGGTAGACCTGAAAGTACCTGTTATCGTAGACCGCAGCGCAGCTCACCTTGCAGACTTTGTTTGTGGTGCAAACCGGGAAGGCTACCACCTGACCGGCGTGAACTGGGAAAGGGATCTGCAACTGGGCCAGGTTGAAGACATTCGCAACGTTGTTGAGGGCGATGCCAGCCCCGATGGCAAGGGCACGCTGGAGATACGCCGTGGCATTGAAGTTGGCCATATTTTCAAACTGGGCAACAAGTACAGCACGGCCATGAACGCAACAGTACTTGATGAGAACGGTAAAACCGTAATCATGGATATGGGTTGCTACGGAATCGGCGTATCCCGCATCGTGGCCGCTTCAATTGAGCAGAACCACGATGAGAAAGGCATTATCTGGCCCGATGCCATTGCGCCCTTCCAGGTGGCTATCGTGACCTTGAATGCTCACAAAACGCCCATCGTGGCCGAAGCCGGTGAGAAGCTCTACGAACAATTAAAGCAGGCTGGCTATGATGTGCTGCTGGACGACCGAAAAGAACGCCCGGGCGTAAAATTTGCAGATATGGAGCTGATCGGGATCCCGCACCGCTTCGTCATTTCTGATCGCGGGCTTGCCGCCGGCACTCTTGAGTACAAAGGGCGCAGGGACGCTGACAAGCAAGACATTGCTATCGAAGAAGCTCTGACGTTTCTTATCAAGGCATCGCCTCGTAAAGGCTTGTAAAGGAGCCCTTAAGACAGGTCTTTGATCGTAAGACAGGCGGCTGGATGTTCAATTGTGAGCAGTCAGCCGCCTACGATTCCTGGCTCCATCTCCAGATTCACCCCAAAACGCTCCTGCACCGACCGGCGAATATCCGAAGCCAGTTCCAGCACATCTTGCCCTGTTCCACCCGAATGATTGATCAGCACCAGTGCCTGACGATTGTGAACGCCTACGCGGGCATTCCGGTAACCCTTCCATCCGCTCTGGTCAATCAACCAAGCTGCGGCAAGCTTTACGGTGCCGCTCTGTGGGTAACCGACGACGTCCGGATGCGCAGCCTTCAGTTCACTGAATTGCTCAATGGACACCACAGGGTTTTTGAAAAAACTACCGGCGTTGGGAATGATCTCCGGATCCGGTAGCTTACGACGACGGATGGCCATCACAGCCTCGGCCACCGTCAAAGCATCCAGTTCCTGAGAAACCCCTTCTCCCAGGTAGTCTTCAAGATCCCTGTAGCCGAATTGCAAAGGCTTTTCGCGTGACAGCCGCAGCCGAATCCCGGTAATGATGTAGCTGCCTGGCGAGCGCTTGAACAGGCTGTCGCGGTAAGCAAAACCACATTCCATGTTATCAAGGCATACAAGCTGGTTGGATTCACGGTCCAGCGCTGTGACGGAAACCAGGGTATCGCACAACTCAACACCATAGGCGCCTATATTCTGAACCGGCGCCGCGCCGGCTGTACCGGGTATAAGCGCCAGGTTCTCGATGCCCCGGTACCCTGCCCGGGCGGCATACAGCACTGCTTCATGCCAGTTTTCGCCGGCGCCTAAAACCAGTGTCGCACCCGTGTCGTCAACCTGCTCCCAGTGACGCGCAGCCATCTGCATGCGGATCACAAGGCCGTCAAAGTCTCCGGCAAAAACCAGATTGCTGCCGCCACCAAGCACCAGTGTTTTATGCCCGCTCTCTTCTGCCCAGGCCAGTGCGCCGCGCAGATCATCCAGGCTAGCAACATCTATGTAAAATTTTGCCGTTGCGGATACGCGGAGAGTATTGAGCTTTGAAAGCCCGACACTCACCTTTAGCTTCGCCGGTGGCTCCGCCTGCTGGCTCACGCCATACGCTCCTGAATATTGCGGAGCAGGCCCTCGCCTGCATCTTCGATCAGATCAAGCACCTGCTCAAACCCGTTCTCGCCGCCGAAATAGGGGTCAGGTACCTCAGCGAGGTCAGAGCGGCCATACTCAAGAAACAATGTGGGCTTTGTGCCGCCATTCTGGTGCCAGATGTCTTTCACGTCAGCCAGATTCTGGCGATCCATCACGACCACGTAGTCGAAGGTGTCCAGATCCCCTTCCGTGAACTGGCGCGCCTTGAGCATGCTGATATCTACATCCCGCTTCCCGGCAGCTTCCAGTGACCGTGGATCAGGCCCCTTGCCGATGTGCCAGTTGCTGGTTCCACAGGAATCTATATGAATGTGCTCCTGCAACCCGGCTTGCTCTACCAGCTTGCGAAATACGCCCTCTGCGGTTGGCGAACGACAGATATTGCCCAGACACACAAAAAGCACACTTGCACGTCTACTCATGCACCGTATCCTCCCCTTTCAGTGGATTTTTCCATCCAGGCCCTGACTCGCTGCAAATCTGCTTCAGTATCAACCCCCGCCGGTGGCGTACCGGCTGCCACCTCAACGTGAATCCGGGCGCCGTTATACAGGGCCCGGAGCTGTTCCAGTGATTCTGCCTGCTCTGCAGGTGCCGGCGGCCAGCTGACAAAGCGGCTGAGCACGCTGGCCCGGTATCCATAGATGCCGATATGCCGGAAATACCCGGCGCCATCCTTCAGTGCGGCCCCTGAGTTTTGCGTCGAGAGGTTATCTTTGCGCATATCGCCCCAATGATTCCGGGCCCAGGGAATGGGCGCCCGACTGAAATAATGAGCCATTCCTTCCCTGTCAAAAACAACTTTTACAACATTGGGATTGAAAACCTGCTCCATGTCATGGAGGCGCTCGCAGAGTGTCGCAATGGCAGCGTCCGGATACCGCTCCAGATTGTCTGCAATCTGATCAATCAACCGCGGAGGAATCAAGGGCTCATCGCCCTGAACATTAACAACGCGGTGATCCGCATCAAGCCCGAGTTTGCGCACAACCTCTTCCAGACGATCGGTACCGCTGACATGATTGGGCGACGTCATTACAACTTCGGCACCGAATGCCTCACAGACCGCCTGGATACGCGAATCGTCCGTTGCTACGACAACGCGGTTTGCCCGGCTTTCCAATGCGCGTTCACAAACGTGCTGAATCATAGGCTTACCGACGATATCCAGTAGCGGTTTACCAGGTAACCGGGTGGAGGCATAGCGGGCCGGAATCACAACCGTAAAAGACATGGGGCTTCGATCCTGCAGAGAGCTTTCTCAGTTTTTGTGAAGGCGTTCGTCGGTGGAGAGTGTGCGGGCCTCTGTGGCCAGCATGACCGGGATACCCTCGCGAATGGGAAATGCCATGGCATCCTGATAGCAGACCAGTTCAGTTCTGGCTTGGTTGAGCTTCAGATCACCTTTACAGACCGGGCAAGCCAGCAGGGCCAAGAGTTTTTTATCCATGATTCAGTCTCACTGACAGTTAAAAGGTTGACGGCCCGGAGCAGGCTCGCAGCTTTGCAAGGACTGCCTCTGAAAACGCCTTTGGCAGCTTTGCTTCCACGTACAGCACCCAAGCATTAGCCGGCGCAAAACTACGACATTTAACCCCGTCTTTGGCCGTCATAACCAGCATGTGGCCAGATTCGGCACCTAGATCTTCAGGGCGAAACCGATGATGGTCAGGAAAAGGCACCGCGATCTGTTTTGCACCCAGCCCTTTAAGGGTATCGAAAAAACGGGTTGGGTTACCTATACCAGCTATCGAGCGAATCTTCTGGCCCTGGAGGCTTTCGGGCGATCGGGTTTCACCGGTTTTGAGGTTAACCAGGCGTGTTGGTTGAAGATCCATGGCATACATCTGAGGATGGTTAATGCCAGATAGCGCCTCTGGCGGCACTCGACCCTCATCGTCGGTCAAGGCCGCACCGTTCACAACCACAAAATCTACACTATCCAGACGGCTGACCGGTTCACGCAGGGGCCCTGCCGGAATCAAGGCACCGTTGCCGATACCGCGGGCGCCATCAAACACGGCCAGCTCGATATCCCGAGGCAAACGGTAGTGCTGAAGCCCGTCGTCACTGATGAGAACGTCGCCCAAAGCATTATCCAACGCAAATGCCGCACCCCGGCACCGGTCTGGATCGACCACAACCGGCATACCGGTTGCCTGAGCCAGCATAACGGGTTCATCGCCTGCAAGTGATGGCAGAGTTTCCTCTGTCACCAGGAGCGGATACCCGGACGATTTGCCACCATAGCCACGACTAAGAATAACCGGCCGCCAGCCAGCAGCCCGGATTTCATCTACAAGCCAAGCCGTTAACGGGGATTTTCCGGTACCACCGGCTGTTATGTTGCCCACAACCACAACGGGCACAGGAAGCTTCTGGGCATGCGCATCCAAGGCTTTACGACGTCGCGCTTCGGCGACGATCCGGTACAGCCATGAGAACGGCGCCAAGATAAGAAGGGGCCGGCCCTTACCATACCAGAGGCGTTCTACGAGGGAGGTCATGAGTGCTCACTGAACTGCATCTGGTGTAACTGGGCATAGGCACCGTTACTGGCAAGAAGTTCACTGTGGGGACCCGATTCGATAATGCGCCCGTTCTCCATAACCAGAATCCGGTCAGCTTTCTCGATGGTCGATAGCCTGTGGGCGATCACCAGCGTCGTCCGGCCCTTAATAACGGTTTCCAGCGCCTCCTGAATATGGCGTTCTGATTCGGTATCCAGTGCCGAGGTAGCCTCGTCGAGGATCAGGATAGGGGCATCTTTAAGCAACGCCCTGGCAATTGCCAGGCGCTGTCGCTGCCCGCCCGAAAGCATCACCCCGTTATCTCCGATCATGGTATCCAGGCCTTCCGGCATGCGATCGATGAACTCCAGGGCGTGAGCTTTTGCGGCAGCCTCACGGATTTCATCCCGACTGCAGTCCCGGAGTGCACCGTAGGCTATATTGGCGGCAATCGAGTCGTTAAACAGCACAACGCTCTGGGTAACCAGTGCGATCTGGGATCGCAGTGCTTTCAGGGAAAAGTCCTTCAGCGAATGCCCGTCAATGCGGATATCACCACCGGTGTATTCATAAAATCTTGGAAGGAGGCTCACCATCGTTGACTTTCCACTGCCGGAGCGCCCAACCAGCGCTACGCTCTGCCCTGCCGGAATTTCAACAGATATACCTTTCAATACATCGTCGAGCTGGTCCCGGTAACGGAACGATACGTCGTCGAACTCAACAGTGCCCTCAACGCGCTCAGGCGCATAAGAACCCGGATCCTGTTCGGGAACTTCGTCAATAGTTTCGAACACATCGTATGCAGCTGCTACGCCTTTCTGGATCTTAGCGTGAACGGACGTCACTTGGCGGATAGGCTTTGCCATGGTTGTAGCGGCGGTAATAAAAGCTATCAACTGGCCGGTTGTCATCTCGCCTCGTATCTCGGGTGCCAGCATGGTCCAAACAAGTGCCGCAATAGCAACAGCCACCAGAATCTGAATCACCGGAACGCTGATTGCCTGGGTGGACGCCATCTTTAGACTTTGCTTTAAGTTGCGATCATTAACATTTTGAAAACGCTGCTTTTCATACTCATCACCACCGAAAGCCCGAACAACCCGGTACCCGGTTATAGACTCGGAAGCCACATGAGTGATGTCACCCATGGAGCCTTGAATACGCTGGCTGATCTTGCGAAAGCGCTTGCTCGCATAGCTGACAACCGCTGCGATCAAGGGGCCAACCGCAAGAAAAATCAGCGTCAGTTTCCAGTTTGTGTAAAGCATGTACCCGAGCAAACCTACAATTGTCAGGCCTTCCCGTAGCGTGATGGTCACAGCATTGGTCGCAGCTTCCGCAACCTGCTCTACATTAAAGGTCAGCTTGGACACCAACCTTCCGGCGGCATTTTCGTCAAAGTAACGGGATGGCAGTATCATCAAATGGTTGAACACGTCGCTGCGGAGCGAGCTAATAACCTGCCGCCCAACGTAACTGATAAAGTACTGGCTCATGAATGTACCGACGCCACGGAGCGAAAACACGCCAACAATCAAAAACGTCAAGAGCAGTCGGTTCTGATCGGTCGGGTTTTCGATGGCAGCGACCACATATTCCATAGCCGCGGCCATGCCGGTGGAGGCCCCCGCATAGATAACGTTACCAACCACCGCCAGTGAAAATGCCAGCCAGAAGGGTTTTACATATGTCAGCAGGCGTTTGTAGGTGGGCCAGGTCTCAGCGGCTTTGATGCTTTCGGGGCCAGGCAGAGGTTCGGCAAGACTCACTGGCTTTCTCCCTCACGCTCAGTGGTAATGCTCAGCCTGGAGAAGCCCAGACGACCTGCCACGTCCATTGCTCTGACCACATACTCATGGGGGGTACGGGCATCCGCGGTGATGATAAAAGGCAGAGCGGTGTCACCCCCGGCCAACTCACTCACGCCACGCTCAAGCGTCTCACGTCGGTTATTTACCAAAACCTTGTCGTTAAGGACGTATTGTCCTTCGGCGTTGATCACAACGTCGATTTGCTTCGTTTCCGCTGGCGAAGCAGGCTCGCCACTGGCTTCAGGCAATTCCACCTGCAAATGACTTTCCCGCGTAAAGGTCGTTGAGACCATAAAGAAAATCAGCAACAGGAAAACCACATCGATCAGCGGCGTCAGATCTACTCCGACTTCCTGACTTCTCTGGCGTGTGAACTTCACAGCGTTCAGGCCCCTTCCACGTCGATTTCACGATCACCATGAACAACTTCAACCAGCTTGATAGCCTCCTGCTCCATGCCAACCACAAGCTCGTCCACCCGTCGGATAAAATAGCGGTGACAGATCAGTGCAGGGATGGCGACACTCAGACCGGCAGCCGTGGTAATCAAAGCCTCGGAAATGCCACCGGCAAGGTTCCCGGCATTACCCACACCCGCAAGCTGGATCTCTGCAAACACCTTGATCATGCCAATCACCGTGCCCAGAAGGCCGAGCAGAGGAGTGATTGTCGCAACGGTACCCAGCGGGTTCAGGAATCGCTCCAGATCATGAATGACCTGACTGGCTTCATGTTCAATGCTTTCCTTCATGATCTCACGGCCATGTTTGGCATTCATGAGGCCGCCTGCGAGAACACGACCCAACGGCGAAGAGCTTTGCAGCGCCTTCAGCTTACGACCGTTAAGTTCTTTTTTCTTGATCCAGCGCCACAGCTCATTAATAGTCTGAGGTGGTGCCACCCGGGACGCTCTCAGTGTCCAGAAACGCTCCAGAATGATCGCAAGCGCCAAAATGGAACAGATAACAATTGGCACCATCAGAATGCCACCAGCTTTCAACAGCTCGAACACGCTTGATCTCCCTGATTGTTTACAAGCCGCGCTACTTTAGCATAGCTGCCGGCCGAGGCCACACCCGGAATGTCACGGTATTTTACACTGATCTCTGGCCAGGCCCGGACCGCCGATCCAGAAGGGGCTCTGATGTCGGGCCTCCTGCAATCCCATGACACCCTCTGCTACTGTCATAACAAGAGCGCCCGAACACGCCGTGTTGAATGCCTCAACGCCAGCCCGGCGATAACGAGCAGTTATGTCCTGGTGAGGATGGCCATATCGATGCCGATATCCCGCCGTGTAGATCACCCGATCCGGGCTGAGTGTATTGACCCAGGCATCGGAAGATGACGTTTTGCTGCCGTGGTGAGGTGCAATCACGACAAGCTCACGGGGTGGACTCGCTGCAAATTTGTTCGCGATCGCTTGCAGGTAGCGGGACTCAACAGCAGCGCTTATATCGCCCGGGAAAATCCACTCGATTCCGGCTTCCTCATGCCGGGCGGCCAGAACGCAGGACGCATCATTGCCTGTAAACTCACCTTTTGCCTGCCAGAAGGAAAGCGATAACTCGTTTGCCAGTTTGTCTTCACCAGAACAGCTCTGTATTTCGACCTGCCTATGCTCTCTGCCCTGCCTGTACTGGCTCAGCTTTTTGCCAATAGCCTCGGGCTCACCTGTCAGGATCCGGCCTACGTTAAATTCATCCAAAAGCAGACCAATACCGCCCGCGTGATCGCTATCGGCGTGGCTTACAACGAGGGTGTCAATTCGCCCGATACCCAGCGCTCTGAGGTTTGGCAGAAGTACC
Organism: Marinobacter antarcticus; assembly: GCF_900142385.1. NCBI lineage: Bacteria > Pseudomonadati > Pseudomonadota > Gammaproteobacteria > Pseudomonadales > Marinobacteraceae > Marinobacter > Marinobacter antarcticus. The sequence continues at coordinate 2,149,938 of NZ_FRAQ01000001.1, read as the reverse complement.
GATTCTGCCGCCGAAAATACACCTTTCACTTCCGGCCCGGTGTCGTATAGCAATACCTTATCCCCGGCTCGCAGCATCACTGAGAGACCTTGGCCTACATCCCAGACCCGCACTTCCGGCTTGGCGATCCATGGGTTACCCGTTTCCGGTGGGAAACTCGCCATAGCAACCCATGCCAGCACGACAACAGCCCCGGCAATGCGAAACATCCTGACCGGAACAGTGATAATCAGCATTACCAAGACACCGAAGCCGACAATTTCCGGGGCGGTTCCTTCGAGATCAGGCCAGCTCATAGCTGCAACCCACTCGAGAAAGCTCCACATCACACCAAGTACCGCATCAATTATCGGAACAATCAGGCTCGATAAGCCGGGGAAAAGAGCAACCATCAGGCCTCCCGTAATAAGCGCCGGCATCACCACCAGCGATACCCAGGGAATAGAAAGAACATTGGCAAACAATCCCGCAACCGGCTGCCCCTGCCCTATCAATTCAAGGAGCGGCCAAAGCCCCGCAAACACCGCCCCTTGCGCAAGAACCAGGCCCGCGAGCCAGCTGGTACCGCCCAAACGGCCGGCAAAGACACAAATCAAAATAGAAACCGCCCCGAAAGACAGCCAGAAGCCCTGGTCCAGCGGAGCAAAGGGGTCAAACAACAGAACCAGCCCAAGAGCCACAATGATGGAATGCCAGGCAGGCACCTGCCTGGCCATCAACAGAAGCCAGCCACCAATCGCGACCATAACAAGGGCCCGTCGGGTAGGCACAGTAAAGCCTGCGGCCAGCGCATACAGCAGGCAACACAACATAACCATAAGGAATACCGCAAGACGCACGGAGCGCTCACTCATGCGATAGTTGGATATTGCCAACAGCAACCGGCGAGCCACAAAACCGGCGCCCAGCGCGACCAGTCCGAGGTGCAGACCCGAGATAGCCACCAGGTGAATGGTCCCTGTTGCTTTGAACACATCCCAATGCGCGGAAGAAAGATGTCCACGATTGCCAATCAGTAGAGAAGCAATCAAGGGGTGATGCCGGGCGTCGGCGAACTGCTCGTCGACCCAGTGCGCCAGTCCGGTGTGAAGACGATGGTACTGGCACCTCATTGAACAGAATACGGATGGATCCGGGACAGCACTGCGCACGCTTCCCGTTGCTCGATAACCTTTGCGAAACAGCCAGTCTTCATAGCGGAAGCCCGCGGGGTTCAGACTGCCATGAGGCCTTTTAAGCACCACCTCCAGACGCAAACGGTGATCCGGAAGAGCACCTGCGGGCTGGCCATACCAAGCCAGACGCAACCTTTTCGGCAAAGCGTTGTAAGACTCAGGAGTCAGTGAAAGCCCGTACCATCGGGTTACACAGAAGCTGAAACGAATGCTGTTAAAGCTGCCCGCCACAGGGAGGTCACAAACGTAACCGGAAACCCCTGTCTTTTCACCCTCAAGGCTCGCAGGAAGCCGTTGCTCCAGGCGTTCCTGGGCCCACAGGCCAGCCCAGGCAACGCCTAACGCAAGGCCGAACGAAAAAACCCGGAAGAGCCGGGGGAGTCGCCGGCGCATCGGCAAAAACCACGATAAAGTTGGAAGTGTGCACCCGAACAGCCACACTGGAGGTGGTAACACCGTCAATCTATAAAGTAAGATGACGCCGCAGGAAAAAGCGAAGACGCCCAGTACTGCAGAGAGTAACGCAGAACCCTGCCAACCAGACCGGCCTGGGCCATTGAAAGAGCTTCCGGACAATCCTTGTCCTCCCAGTGATTTTATCCGTCGGCGACATCCTTGGCGCCGGAGTTTCATTCTGCTTGAAGGTAGAGCTTCCCAATGCCAAAGAAGTTCATCAAACGCTATCTGCCATCACCTGAGAAGGTGCAAGCGATGCAATCGCTTGGTTTTCTTGGCGATATCCTGAATGAGCCCAATCTATGGCACATCAACCGTCACAGTGTTGCTCGGGCATTTCTGATCGGTGTCTTTTTCTGTTTTATCCCCATGCCGTTCCAGATGCTTGCTGCGGCATTCTTTGCCATCTGGTTTAACGCGAACCTGCCTTTGTCTGTGATACTGGTATGGATCAGCAACCCGATTACCATGCCTCCCATATTTTATTTCAATTACAAGGTAGGCGCCTGGGTGCTCAACCGGCCAGTTTTAAGCTTCGACTTCCAGCTCTCATGGCACTGGATCAGTGAACGCTTGCTGGATATCGGCATTCCGCTGTATCTGGGCTCGCTGATCGTAGCCACCGTTTCAGCTTGCTTGGCTTATCTGGTAATACAACTTATCTGGCGCCGGAAAATCCGCACGGACTGGCAACTGCGCCGCCGCGCCCGAAGAGAACTCCGTCGCTCATCACGCGATCAGGACTCCTGAACCAGCCTGCCCTGTTCCAGCCTCAGAACCCGCCCGAGACTCCGCGCCATTTTCATATCGTGTGTGACCATAACAAAAGCAATCCCGAACTGATCACGCAGGGACTCTATGAGATCCCGCACACCTTCGCCGGTGTGCTCGTCAAGGTTGCCTGTGGGCTCATCCATCAACACACAATCAGGCTCATTAACCAGCGCGCGGGCAATGGCAACACGCTGACGTTCACCGCCAGAGAGCTCACTGGGCTTATGAGCCAGACGCTCAGCAAGCCCAACCCTCTGCAACATTGACTGCGCCCGCGATCGGGCATCCGCAACCGCCATGCCACCAAGCGCGCAGGGCATCATGACATTCTCAAGGGCCGTGAATTCTGGCAGCAGGTGGTGAAACTGGTAAACAAAGCCCAAGTGACGATTGCGAAAGCGCGCACGCCCTGCCTCGGACAAACGATGAATGTCCTTGCCACATATTGATATATCTCCGGACGAAGGCTTGTCCAGACCGCCAAGGAGGTTCAGCAGGGTTGTTTTACCCGCGCCGCTACTACCCACAATGGCTACGGTTTCCCCCGCCGTGACCTCCAGCGAGATATCGGAAAATATGGTCAGCTTTTCCGGCCCCTGAGTGTAGGTCCGGGTAACCTGACGACAGTCGATCACCAGGGGAACATCCTTCATTGCACCGTTTTCCTTATTCATAACGCAGAGCCTCCGCGGGATCCACCCGTGACGCTCTCCACGCCGGGTATATAGTCGCCAGCAAGCTCATGGCAAGGCCCGCGCCACTGATAATTACCACGTCCTGCCATTGTAACTGGGAAGGCAAATAGCTGATGAAGTAAACGTCAGCACTCAGGAACTTGTGACCGAGTACGCCTTCCAGCCACGAAATAAATCCGCTGATATTGAGAGCACCGAGAACACCAAGCGTTGTGCCTATAAGCGTTCCGAATACCCCGATAACCGCGCCCTGAACAATAAATATTCTCATAATGCGCCCCGGGGTTGCTCCCATAGTGCGCAGAATCGCTATATCCCCTGTCTTGTCGGTCACCACCATGACCAACGTGGACACAATATTGAACGCTGCGACCGCCACAATGAACATCAGCAACAGGCCAATCATGGTTTTCTCCATTCGGATTGCCTGAAACAGGTTGCCGTGGGTACGGGTCCAGTCCGAAATATAGTAACGACCAGAAAGCCCCCGGGCCGCCTCTTCTGCAACTTTGGGCGCAGCAAACAGGTCATCCACCAGCAGCCGCACACCCTGAGCTTTACCGCCCGTTCGCATTAGTTTGGCGGCATCATCCATGTGAATAAGCGTGTAATTACCGTCCAGTTCTGCGCCAACACTGAAAACACCCTTCACTGTGAAGCGTTTGAGTCGTGGCAAAACCCCGGCGGGCGTTACGGAGGCTTCCGGTAGCACCACTGTCACTTTATCCCCAACCTGCAAGCGCAGACTGGCGGCCATGGTGCGACCTACAATGATCCCGAACTCACCGGAGACCAGATCGTCCAATTTACCTTCAATCATGTGATCTTCAATGATTGAAACCGTGCGTTCCTCTTCCGGAAGCACGCCATTGAGCATGACTCCGCGCACTTCACCGCCACCGGTAACCATGCCCTGGCCCTGAATAAATGGAGCTGCAGCAAGCACTCTCGGATGCTGCTGCACCTGGGCATCCACCGCTTTCCAATCCTCCAGTGGCCCGCTGCCCTGGATAATGGCATGGGGAACCATGCCGAGAATCCGCTGCTTGAGTTCGCGGTCGAACCCGTTCATCACGGACAACACGATAATCAGCACTGCAACGCCAAGCATCAGCCCGATCATGGATGTGAGCGAGATAAACGAGATAAAGTGGTTACGCCGTTTGGCTGCGGTATAGCGCAAGCCGATATAAAACGATAAGGGTCTGAACATGAAGAGGTGCCTGTCGCTACCTTCGGGTCGGTCGTGGTCTGGAATTCCCAACGGCCTTTCAGCTCGGTGGGAAACTGCTAAACTTTTACTACTGGCTAAAATTCTTATTTCCGGAGCCCTGAATGCACACCCGAAACCCACCGTCTGAACCAACAGGTTATGTACCTGAACGTCGGGAATTTTTCCGCATCGAAGACCGGATTGGCCTGGAAGTCCATAAACTGGAGCCTTCAGCCGAGCTCGACGAGAATGTCTTTAGCGGTGATCATCTCGAAAATCTGGAGGCCGAGTTCAGGCGACTGGATCAGGATATCAAATCCCAGCTTGCCAGCCTTGCAGATCAGGATCGCGTGCTTACAGGGTTGATAAAGTCCCTGAATGGCAAGCTGGACGCGCTTGCGCGCATTATGGCCTTTCAGCAAAATCCGTTGCAACCCGGGGACTGGCAGGACGTAACCCTGAGCGAGGGAGGCCTGGCGTTTTGCGCGAGCCCGCAAGCGTGGCAGACTGGCGACAGGCTTACCGTTCGCATGACGTTACCGCCAGAACTTTACCAGCCTCGGGCTGTTGCTGAGGTTCTGGATGTACAGGCTGATGAAACAGGCAGGACAAGGGTTCATACCGATTTTATCCGGATTCAGGATAGCGACCGTCAGCAAATAGCCCGACATGTGATGCGATGGCAGATTCGCCAGCGGCAAAAAGAGTAGACTGGCGAAAACATGTGACTTTTGCCCCAATTTCTCGGATATTACGTTTTATCCATGTCCCCGGAACGCTTACCGGAGACTCCAGTATTAGTGGAGAACCATCAATGAAAATAAAGCAAACCCTGACAGGCGCACTGGCAACGGCAATACTACTCACGCTGGCCCCGGTTTCCGGCGCGTTTGCCGAAGAGCTTAGCGTACCCGTTGGCAGCCAGGCAGACAGAAGCCAGCAAAGCATGCCCCGGACCGGAATGACACAGGCTTCGGTCCGAGCCTCATGGGGCCAGCCGGCTAACGTTGAAGGCCCTGTTGGACAACCCCCGATCAGCCAGTGGCACTACGGCAGATTTGTGGTCTATTTCGAAAATGACCGCGTCATACACTCGGTACTGAAACCCCAGCGCTGACATTATCAAGCATGGCGTTTCTTCCGCCCGCAACCTCGGGGCACACATCCTGACGATATGCCGCCCTTTGTTTAGAATGGCGGCTTTTGCAATTTTAAGGTGACTGTAAAGTGACATCCCTACGCGTGTTGCCCGCTGAGTGGGCGCCCCAAAGCGCCGTTGTGCTTACCTGGCCCCACCCGGGTACCGACTGGGCAGGAATTCTTGATGAAGTTGAACCGGTGTTTCTTGAAATTGCCCGCTCGGTTCTGCGCTTTGAACACCTGGTTATCAGCTGCGAACACGTCACCCGACTGCAGGACCTGGAGCGTGAGCTGAACGCCTGGGCCCAACAGCATGGACTACCAGGACGCATGTGGGCCGTACCCGCACCCGCAAATGATACCTGGGCCCGCGATCACGGCCCGATTACCGTATTAGCGGATGAGCAGCCTACCTTGCTGGATTTTCACTTTAACGCCTGGGGCGGCAAATTTCCCTGGGAAAAAGACGATGCGCTCAACCGTCATCTCGTCAATTACGGAGTCTTCGGCGCCACCCCGATGCAGTCGGTGGATTTTGTACTGGAGGGCGGCTCCATTGAATCGGATGGCGAAGGCACTTTGCTGGCCACCAGTGAATGTCTTCTGACTCCTTCGCGCAACGCGTCTATGGATCGTGGCGCCATCGAGCAGTTGCTGTCCGAGATGCTGGGAACAGAACGGATTCTCTGGCTTAACCACGGCTACCTGGCTGGGGATGACACCGACAGCCACATTGATACACTGGCGCGCTTTTGCAGCCCGGATCACCTCTGCTACGTAGCCTGCCCGGATGTGGCCGATGAACACTACAGCGCACTGGCCGCCATGGAAGAAGACCTCAGGGAGTTCCGCCAGCGCGACGGCACACCATACAAGCTGACCGCACTGCCGTGGCCCGACCCGGTATTCGGTGATGAAGGCGAGCGCCTCCCGGCTACCTACGCCAACTTCCTGATCATCAATGGCGCCGTCCTGCTGCCGGTTTATGATGTACCACAGGATGAAGAAGCCATCGACATTATCAGCCGGATTTTTTCCGACCGGGAGATCATTCCCATCAATTGCCAAGCGCTGGTGAAACAGCATGGCAGCTTGCACTGCGTCACCATGCAAATTCCGGAAGGAGTCGTCGTCTTATGAGCCAGAACACCGGCAAACCACAGCTTTCCGGCCAGCTTGCAATCGCCGCGATTCAGCAGGCTTGCAGCGAGGACAAGGCCGCCAGTCTGGCAACAACCGAAATGATGGTTCGCGAAGCGGCCGCAGGTGGAGCTCAGCTGATCATTCTGCAAGAGCTTCATGCGACCCAGTACTTTTGCCAGACTGAGGACACCCGCATATTCGACCTGGCCGAGCCCATCCCCGGCCCCACCAGCGAACGGCTTTCAGGCCTGGCCCGGGAACTCAAAGTGGTTATCGTTGGTTCCGTTTTTGAGCGGCGCATGAACGGTGTTTATCACAACACCGCCGTGGTCATCGAAACCGACGGATCGATTGCCGGCCTGTATCGCAAAATGCACATTCCGGACGACCCGGGCTTCTATGAGAAGTTCTATTTCACACCCGGAGATGCGCAGTTCAACGACGGCAGGAATGGGTTCTCACCTATCGACACTTCGGTAGGCAAACTCGGCGTTCTCGTATGCTGGGACCAGTGGTACCCGGAAGCGGCCCGCCTGATGGCTCTTGCAGGTGCCGAGATACTGGTTTACCCCACCGCCATCGGCTGGGACATCACCGACGAACCGGACGAGCAGGCCCGCCAACTGGAGGCCTGGGTGACCGTTCAGCGTGGCCATGCTGTGGCCAACAATCTGCCGGTGGTTGCACCCAACCGGGTCGGCACTGAGCCGGATCCGACCGGGCACTCCGACGGCATCCGCTTCTGGGGTAACAGCTTTATCTGTGGCCCTCAGGGCGAATTTCTGGCTCGGGCAGACGACAGCACCGAATGCATCCTGAGCATAACCCTCGATCGCCACCGCAGTGAATCGATTCGCCGCATCTGGCCGTATTTCAGAGACCGTCGCATTGACGCCTATGGCGATATTCTCAAAAGAGTGAGGGACTGAACCTGGCATGAAAAACCTGGTAGATACCGTTGTAACCGAACTGAACCAGATCCTGCTTGGCAAGGAGCACCAGGTTCGTCTGGCCCTTTGCGGCTTGCTTGCCAAGGGCCATCTGCTAATCGAAGACATCCCGGGTATGGGCAAAACCACTCTGTCCCACGCCCTGGCCAAAATCATGGGCCTCAGTTACCAGCGCATTCAGTTCACTAACGACCTGCTGCCTGCCGACGTACTGGGCTATTCCATGTACGACAAGCAAGCCGGAAGTCTGGTGTTCCACCCGGGGCCTATTTTTGCTCAGGTTGTACTCGCGGATGAAATCAACCGGGCCTCGCCGCGAACACAGAGCGCACTGCTTGAAGCCATGGAAGAGCGCCAGGTTTCCATTGAAGGCGAAACCCGCCCGCTACCGCACCCGTTCTTTGTGATCGCAACGCAGAACCCGACTGAACAAGGCGGCACCTACCCGTTACCGGAATCACAGCTCGACCGATTTCTGATGCGGATACGGCTCGGTTATCCCGACCCCAGAGCCGAGCGGGAACTGCTGGAAGGCGAAGATCGCCGGGTAATGACTGACCGACTCGGCACTCTGCTTTCAGAAGCAAACCTGGCAAAGCTTCAGGATGAAGTGAGCCGGGTGACTGCAAGCCCGGCACTGCTGGACTATATTCAGCGACTGCTGGAACAGAGCCGCCGTATGCCGGGATTGCTCTATGGTTTGTCACCAAGAGCGGGGCTCGGATTACTGAGAGCCACGAAAGCCTGGGCCCTGATGGAGGGCCGGCAACATGCCCTGCCCGACGATATTCAGGCTGTATTTCCGGCCGTTGCAGAACACCGCCTTGAACAGGGCGAATCCGGAAAAAGCGCAGAACGCGTGCGGCAACTGCTGACCACCGTTTCCGTGCTGGAGTGAATAGCGAAGCTTTATCAGCGGAATTGGCCAAAACAAATGGCAGCCCACTGCTTTCGTGATAGCCTTTTCATCTTCCTCGTATTACTGGCTCTGAATGAGCCTGACACGCACCGATTTAGTGAGATACATCCATGAGCGAAACCACACATTCCCGGCTGATCATCCTCGGCTCAGGCCCTGCCGGATACACCGCTGCCGTCTACGCAGCCAGGGCTAACCTGAACCCCACGCTGATAACCGGCATTGAAGTCGGCGGCCAGCTCACCACCACAACCGACGTAGACAACTGGCCCGGCGACAATGACGGCGTTCAGGGCCCGGAACTGATGCAGCGCATGCTCAAGCACGCCGAGCGTTTCGAAACGAGCATCGTTTACGACACCATCAACGAAGCCGACCTGCAGAGCCGCCCCTTCCGCCTCAAAGGCGACGGCGGCGAATACACCTGCGACGCCCTCATCATCGCCACCGGTGCATCCGCCATGTACTTGGGCCTGGAATCCGAAGAACGCTTCAAAGGCCAGGGCGTATCCGCCTGTGCAACCTGCGATGGCTTCTTCTACAAAAAGCAGAAAGTCGCCGTCATCGGTGGCGGAAACACCGCCGTTGAAGAAGCCCTGTACCTCTCCAATATTGCGGCAGAAGTTACTTTGGTTCACCGCCGTGACAGCCTGCGCGCCGAAAAAATCCTTCAGGACAAGCTCTTCGAAAAAGCCGAAAACGGCAACGTCAAGATTGTCTGGGACCACACCCTCGACGAAGTATTGGGTGACGGCACCGGCGTAACCGGCATGCGCATCAAAAGCATGAAAGACGGCTCCACACAGGATCTTGACCTTGCAGGCGTTTTCATTGCCATCGGACACAAGCCCAACACCGGCCTCTTCGAAGGCCAGCTGAACATGGAAAACGGCTACATCCAGATCCGCTCCGGCCTGGAAGGCATGGCCACCCAGAGCAGCATCCCGGGCGTATTCGCCGCCGGCGACGTAGCCGACCATGTTTACCGCCAGGCCGTTACCTCAGCCGGCTTCGGATGCATGGCTGCCCTGGATGCCGAAAAGTTTCTGGATCAGCAGGATTAAGGCAAGCAGGCAGAAGACAGGATGACTTCACTACCCTGGCTAGACCCTGACCAACTGTGGTTCCCCCCAGCCGAAGAAGCCCTCGACGATCCCGATGGCCTTCTTGCGCTGGGCGGAGACCTCTCCACAGAACGCCTGATCCTTGCATACCGCAGCGGCATCTTCCCCTGGTACAGCGATGACCAACCCATACTCTGGTGGTCTCCGGACCCCCGCTGTGTTCTGTTCCCGGAAGACATTCATATTTCCCGCAGCCTGCGCAGAACACTCAACCAGCGACGCTTCCGGGTAACCGCCGACCAGGCCTTCGGCCGCATCATCCGCCTTTGTGCCTCCACCCGCAGCGAAGGCACCTGGATAACCGACGAAATGATCGCCGGTTACTCCGAACTGCACCGCCAGGGCGTTGCTCACTCCATAGAAGTGTGGAACCTGAATGGCGAACTGGCCGGCGGCATGTATGGGCTTGCCATAGGGCAGTGCTTCTTCGGCGAATCCATGTTTTCTCTCGAAACGAACGCATCCAAGGTGCTGATGGTTCATCTTGCCCATCAACTGCAAGACTGGGGCTATCGAATGATGGATTGCCAGGTAGAGAGCGATCACCTTCTCACCATGGGCGCACGCACCATATCCAGAAGCGAATTTTTATCTATAATCGGTACATACGCAGACCGAAAACCGGATCAGCTCGACTGGACACTCCACTGGCAATGGCGCGGACCGGAGGCATGAATGAGTAGCCTGAGAACCTTGGTATTCTTTGCAACGCCTGCCCACGACTGCAGCTATCTCCCTGATCGCGAAGCAACCACCATGTTCGTCGACCCGCGAGCCCATATCGACAAAAAGCTCTACAGCCAACTGACATCACTGGGTTTCCGGCGTAGCGGATCCCATTATTACCGGCCCCACTGCGAACAATGCAACGCCTGTATCCCGGTGAGACTTAACGTAAATGACTTTCGAGCAGACCGCAGCCAGCGCCGGGTCATGAAAAAGAACAAAGACCTGGAATGCACTCTGGTACCCGCAGCGTTCAGCGAAAGCTATTACCGACTGTATGCCAATTATGTAGAACTGAGGCACAAAGACGGTGACATGTACCCACCTTCGAGGGAACAGTTCACCTCGTTTCTCGTGGATGGTACTACGGACTCCTGGTTTCTGGAGATGCGCATAGCCGGAGAACTGGTGGCTCTGGCCGCCGTGGATGCACTGGATGACGGGCTCTCAGCCATATACACCGTATTCGATCCGGACCTTGAATATCGAAGCCTGGGAACATTTGCCGTTCTCTGGCAAATAGAAGAGGCCCGGCGGCGCAACCTGCCCCACCTTTATCTGGGCTACTGGATAAAACAGTGTCGAAAAATGAATTATAAAACCCGCTTTAAGCCGATAGAAGCGCTGCAGGATGGCCACTGGCGTTCTATAAATCTCGCATAACGCCAGCTTATGGTTGACAATGGCCTGACAAACAGTGATTGAACGCCTTTTTCCTGAGCGGCCGACTAACTCACTTTGCCAAACGCCGAAAAATCAGGCAGAATTGCGCAATTTAAAATTACGGAAAGCATTCCCAATAGAGGTTTTTACTGAATGGCGAAGACAGATGCTATTGAAATGGAAGGCGTTATTCTTGATACCCTTCCAAACACCATGTTCCGGGTTGAGCTGAGCAACGGCCACGTTGTTACTGCTCACATCTCCGGCAAGATGCGTAAAAACTATATCCGCATCCTGACAGGTGACAAGGTCAAGGTTGAGTTGACGCCTTACGATCTGAGCAAAGGCCGGATTGTGTACCGCGCCCGCTAAAGCAACGGCGACATCGAAGAAGCATAAAAAAACCGCTGCATCACTGTAGCGGTTTTTTTGTTGGTGACTATTTCCAGCCTGCCAGCCGCTTTAAACGGCTTCTGCAGGCTCATCCTCATACTCGAAGACCAACTCGTCATCCTTGAGATGGATGAAAACATCGCCACCCTTCTCGGATAACCTGCCAAACAGAATCTGCTCGGCAAGCGGACGTTTGATCTTATCCTGAATCAGACGCGACATCGGGCGGGCACCCATCGTGACATCATAGCCCTTGTCCGCCAGCCACAGCTTCGCGGCTTCATCCACATGCAACACCACGTGCTTGTCGTCCAGCTGGGCCTGCAACTCTGTCAGGAACTTGTCTACAACATGAGCAATGGTGCCCCTTTGCAAGTCGCCAAACTGAATGATGCTGTCCAGGCGATTGCGGAACTCAGGAGTGAAGGTCTTGCTGATAATTTCCATACCATCACTGCTGTGATCCTGCTCGCTAAAGCCCATCGAGCGGCGAGCCATGCTTTCAGCTCCGGCGTTGGTGGTCATCACGAGAATAACGTGGCGGAAGTCAGCTTTACGTCCGTTATTATCGGTCAGGGTGCCGTGATCCATTACCTGCAGAAGCAGATTGAAGACCTCGGGGTGCGCCTTCTCAATTTCGTCCAGCAACAGCACACAGTGCGGATGTTTGTTAACGGACTCTGTTAACAAACCACCCTGATCGTAACCTACATACCCCGGGGGCGCGCCAATGAGTCGGGAGACCGTATGGCGTTCCATGTACTCGGACATGTCGAACCGAATCAGCTCAACCCCGAGCGCCTTGGCCAACTGCTTGGTCACCTCTGTTTTACCAACGCCTGTGGGCCCGGCAAACAAGAAAGAACCTTCCGGCTTCTCCGGCGCTTTCAGGCCGGCACGCGCCAGCTTGATTGCCATTGACAGAGATTCAATGGCCGGATCCTGCCCGAATACCACCATCTTGAGATCCCGCTCCAGATTGCGCAGCAGATCCTTGTCGCTGGTGGACACATTCTTCGGCGGAATACGGGCGATCTTGGCAACCACATCCTCGATTTCCGGAACATCCACCGTTTTCAGACGCTTATCCTCGGGCATCAGACGCTGGTGTGCGCCCGCTTCATCGATCACGTCGATGGCTTTGTCCGGCAGGTGGCGATCTGTGATGTAACGATCGGCCAACTCTGCAGCCACGCGCAACGCCCTGTCTGTGTATGTCAGATCATGGTGTTTCTCAAAGTTCGGCTTCAGCCCTTTGAGAATCTGATAGGTGTCTTCAACACTCGGCTCGTTCACATCAATCTTCTGGAAACGTCGCGCCAGCGCACTGTCTTTCTCGAAAATGCCCCGGAATTCCTGATACGTGGTGGAGCCGATGCAACGGATTTCGCCTGAACTCAGCATAGGCTTGAGCAGGTTCGAGGCATCCATCACCCCACCGGACGCAGATCCTGCACCGATAATGGTATGGATCTCGTCAATGAACAGAATTGCATGCTTTTCTTTTTTCAGATCGGCAAGTAGCCCCTTCAGGCGTTTCTCAAAATCGCCACGATACTTGGTTCCGGCAAGCAGTGCGCCGAGATCCAGAGAGTACACCACGCCATCAGCAATGATATCTGGCACCTGGCCATCAACAATGCGCTTGGCGAGCCCTTCTGCAATAGCCGTTTTACCCACACCGGCTTCACCGACCAGCAAAGGATTATTCTTGCGCCGGCGCACGAGTATCTGCACCACTCGCTCAACCTCATGCTCGCGACCAATCAGAGGATCAATGCGACCTTGGCGGGCCTGCTCGTTCAGGTTGGTTGCATAATTTTCCAGTGGTTTGGACTGGCCGCCCTCTTCACCAGCTTCGTCGTGAGAGATCGGCTCGTGGCCGTCCTGGTCTTCCGCCCCCTGAACCCGGGAAATCCCGTGGGACACAAAGTTAACGACATCAATGCGTGCAACGCTCTGTTTCTTGAGCACGTACACGGCCTGGCTTTCCTGCTCACTGAAAATAGCGACCAGCACATTGGCACCGGTAACCTCTTTCTTCCCGGAGGATTGCACATGAAATACAGCGCGCTGCAACACTCGTTGAAAACCAAGCGTTGGCTGAGTCTCGCGCTCATCGTCGCTGCTCGGAATCAGTGGCGTTGTGGAGTCCACAAACTCAACCAGCTCATCGTGGAGCTGTTTGAGGTCTGCGCCACAGGCTTTGAGAACACCCACTGCCGATTCGTTATCCAGCAAGGCCAGCATCAAATGCTCCACCGTCATGAACTCATGACGCTTGTCGCGGGCACTTTTGAAGGCCGTATTCAGCGTAATTTCAAGATCTTTGCTCAGCATGGGCCACCCCGCCGTCTATCAGTCCGCACATTCAATCTCGCAAAGGAGCGGATGGTCGCATTCCGAAGAATACTGGTTCACCTGTGCCGCCTTTGTTTCCGCGATGTCCCGGGTATACACCCCGCATACAGCCTTTCCCTGCGTATGGACGAGCAGCATCACCTGTGTCGCCTTTTCTTCATTCATCCCGAAGAATGTTGTCAGCACATCCACAACAAAATCCATGGGTGTGTAATCGTCGTTCAGAAGCATCACCTTGTACTGAGATGGACGCTTCAGCGCAGGCTTTTCGGGAGCAACGCTGAGGTCATCGTGACGCCCCGGCTGTTCATCCTCCCCCTGGTTTAATACTAGTAGAGAATTTTCGATAGTCCGCATCATTCTTTACCGCTTATCGGTGCCTTTCATTAATGTGGTTGTCTGGCCCCGGGTTTTCAAGTCAGATCCCGGCCCGAGGATGAGATAATTACTGATACGATCATGATACCGCTTCCGGACTGCGTTCAACCACACATTACAGTAATAGAAGCTATTGACTCGACTCCGGGTTTGGCCGACAGTTAACCTGCAGTGTTAAATAATGTAAACACATGAGAGATTCATGTAACAGAAACCGTCAGATGTGCGATTCCAAGGCCGGTCCAGCACATGAAACAACCGATTGAACAATAACAAGTGACAGCAAAAGAACAGGGGAGTTCATCATGCCAAAAGGCAAAGTAAAGTGGTTCAACAATGCCAAAGGGTACGGTTTCATCATAGAGGATGGCTGCAGTGACGACCTGTTTGCCCACTTTTCGTCAGTCCAGATGGACGGTTACAAGACGTTAAAAGCAGGTCAGGCAGTCAATTTCGACAAGAAACCCAGTGACAAGGGTGTGCATGCTATTAACATCATACCCGAGGAATCGACCGGATCGCAGGCCCAGGCAGACACGTCAGAGTCCCTGAAACAGACGTCCGGAACAGCTGATGAAGAAAGCGGGGACTATCCTCCCCGCGCGGCGAACGCCTGAAACGCATACCAGGCCAGCCTTAAAGTTGCTGAGCACTCCTGCCGGATAAAGCCGGCGGGGTTTGCCCTGTAATACTGTGGGCGAGATATAGTGCTTGTCTTGCGCTTTCAAACGCCGCTTTTTCTACGTACCCTTCCCCTCTGATTTTATTTTAACCTGCCCGGGAGCTTCCTCCATGGCTGAACTCATCCTTTTTAACAAACCGTTCCAGGTACTCTGCCAGTTTACGGATGAGTGCACAGCCGCCGGGCAGAACCCCCGCGCGACCCTGGCTGACTGGATCCGCATCCCTGACATCTACCCTGCCGGGCGACTGGATTTCGATTCCGAAGGCCTTCTTCTGCTGACCAGCGACGGCCCCTTACAGCATCGTATTGCGGCGCCGGCCCAGAAGACGCCAAAAACCTACTGGGTGCAGGTTGAAGGCAATATTTCCGCAAGCGCCGTAGAAGCACTTTCGGCCGGCGTTACGCTTAAAGACGGCCGCACCCGGCCGGCAAAAGCTCGCAGAATGAAGGAGCCGGAACTGTGGCCCAGAGTTCCACCGGTGCGCAGGCGCGATACGATACCTACCAGTTGGCTGGAACTGATCATAACCGAAGGGCGCAACAGGCAGGTGCGGCGGATGACCGCTGCCGTCGGCTTTCCAACATTACGGTTGATCCGCTATCGTATTGGTGACTGGTCGCTCGACGGGCTTGAGCCGGGCACCTACCGAAAAATCTCTGTCAATCTGCCAGCAGCCCCGCAACCCGGAAAGCAAGCGACGCGAGCCCGATCTGTCAAAACGCCACGGAGGACCCGAAGATCATGACCTGGACACCCCATGCCACGGTAGCCGTGGTTGTTGAAGATTCACAGGGCCGCTTCCTGATGGTTGAAGAACACAGTAACGGGCGGATTGTATTCAATCAGCCTGCCGGGCACGTTGAAGAAGACGAAGCCATTCTCGACGCCGTGCGACGGGAAGCTCTTGAGGAAACCGGCTGGGAAGTCGAACCAGAGCACTTTCTAGGGCTTTATACCTACAAGGCACCGGCAAACGGCGTAACCTATTATCGTTTTTGCTTCATAGGAAAAGCTCGCCAACGGGTAACCGAAGAGCTGGACACTGGCATAATCGCAGCCCACTGGTTATCGCTGGAAGACATCCGTCAGCTGGGCAACAAACTCCGCAGCCCGCTGGTTGTCAAAAGTATAGAGGATTACCGAAAAGGTCGCTGCTATCCGTTGGACGTAATTGCAGACTCGCAGACGTAACCGGCACAAAATGGTAAACTCCCGCGTTTTTCACCGGTGCCCAGAACTGTCATGACAAATCCATCATCCGAAGCCCGCTCCCCGGAGAACACACGCGTCATCGTCGGCATGTCCGGCGGTGTTGATTCCTCGGTCGCGGCCTGGCTACTAAAAGATCAGGGCTATCAGGTCGAAGGCCTGTTCATGAAGAACTGGGACGAAGATGACGGTACCGAATACTGTACGGCCATGACCGACCTGGCAGACGCTCAGGCGGTCTCGGATGCTATCGGCATCAAGCTCCATACCGCAAGCTTCGCAGCCGAATACTGGGATCGCGTTTTCGAGCACTTCCTTTCTGAGTACCAGGCGGGTCGCACCCCTAACCCGGACATTCTGTGCAACAAAGAGGTCAAGTTCCGGGCCTTTCTCGACTATGCAATAACACTCGGAGCGGACTATATCGCCACGGGGCACTACACCCGCCAGCGCCCGCTTGCAGATGGATCAGGCAAAGCGCTTTTATTAAAAGGCCTCGATGCAAACAAGGATCAGAGCTACTTCCTTCATGCAGTGTCCGGTGGCCGGATCGCACGCACTTTGTTCCCGGTCGGTGAGCTGGAAAAACCGGAAGTACGCCGGATTGCCGAACAGCAGGGGCTCGTCACCCACGACAAAAAAGACTCCACCGGTATCTGCTTTATCGGTGAGCGCAAATTCACCGATTTCCTGAAACAGTACCTGCCGGCACAGCCGGGTGATATCGAAACTCCAGAAGGCAAAAAGATCGGCCGCCACCAAGGGCTGATGTACCACACCATTGGCCAGCGCCAAGGCCTGGGAATTGGCGGGCTCAGCGACTTTGGAGATGATCCGTGGTACGTGGCCGGAAAAGACCTGGAGCGTAACGTGTTGACCGCCGTTCAGGGCAAGCACCACCCGCTGCTGTTGTCGCGGGGGCTGCTATCAGGCCCGGTTGACTGGATCGCAGGGGAGCCGCCGGCGCAATCATTCCGTTGCAAGGCAAAAACCCGCTACCGCCAGCCTGACCAGGATTGCGAAGTCACGGTTATTGAGGGTGGAGTCAAAGTCGTTTTTGATGAGTCCCAGAGGGCCGTTACGCCTGGCCAGTCTGTGGTTTTTTATGACGGCGAGATCTGCCTGGGAGGCGGAGTGATTACAGAAACCTGGCGTGATGACGAAACTCTCCCTGACCGCCTCTCGCTCTCTTCCCATAATCAGGAAACAAGCCAATGAGCCGATCGCTTCACGATCAGACACTGGCGTTGGCGGGCGTCTTCCAGGCCGCCAACCTGGTTCAGCAAATCGCCAACAACGGGCACTGTAACGATACCAGCCTGGAGGCGTGCCTGCGCTCGCTGTTTGCAACAAATCCGGCAACTACTCTCGACGTCTATGGCGGTGAACTGACCGATGTGCGTGAAGGGCTGGTCACGCTCTCAACGGTTATGAGCGAACAGAGTAAACAGCAGGATATCGAGGTGCTGCGTTACGTACTGAACCTGATTCATCTGGAATCAAAACTCAACCGGCACAGCGACATGCTCGACGTGATTGGCAGCCGTATCGACCAGGCCCGGCACACCGCCAGCCACTTCGGCTATATCCATACAAACCTGATCAGTAACCTGGCCTCTATCTACACAGATACTATCAGCACCTTCCGCCAGCGCATTCAGGTGAGCGGCAATCCCTCACTGCTGCAACGGGACGAGAATGCCGCCAAAGTCAGGGCGCTCCTGCTTGCAGGTATTCGTTCGGCGGTGCTTTGGAGGCAGACTGGCGGGCGCCGCTGGCAACTGGTCTTGTCGCGCCGCAAGGTGATTCAGCATGCGCGGGAACTCGCGGAACAAGCGAACCGCTCACTTGATAAGTGATCCGGTACCACTGATTCACCGGCGGTGCTGGTGTATTATGGTGCATCTCCTTTTTCTGAACCGATTCTTTGATCATATGCGAGGTTTTCGATGGAACTCAACGCCCTGACCGCCATTTCCCCGGTCGATGGACGCTATGGCAGTAAAGTCA
Organism: Marinobacter antarcticus; assembly: GCF_900142385.1. NCBI lineage: Bacteria > Pseudomonadati > Pseudomonadota > Gammaproteobacteria > Pseudomonadales > Marinobacteraceae > Marinobacter > Marinobacter antarcticus. The sequence goes on along the minus strand of NZ_FRAQ01000001.1, from coordinate 2,131,923 downwards.
GCGTTTTCCGTGATATTTTCAGTGAATATGGCCTGATCAGGAACCGCGTGACGGTCGAAATCCGATGGCTGCAGCAGTTGGCCGGGCACCCCGAAATCACCGAAGTTCCAACATTCAGCTCAGAGGCAAATGCATTCCTTGATCAGATGATCAGTGGGTTCAGCCTCCAAGACGCGGAGCGTATAAAGGAAATCGAGCGCACCACAAACCACGATGTGAAAGCGGTTGAGTACTTTATCAAGGAAAAAATTGCCGGCATTCCGGAGCTTCATGCCGTAACCGAGTTTGTTCACTTTGCCTGCACCTCTGAAGACATCAACAACCTCTCCCACGCCCTGATGCTTCGCGAAGGCTTGGACAATGGCCTGTTGCCTGCAATGAGCCGGGTTGCCAACAAACTGAGTGAGCTTGCCCAAGAGCACGCTGAACAGCCAATGCTGTCACGCACCCACGGCCAGACGGCCTCACCCACCACCGTTGGCAAAGAGTTCGCTAACGTGGTGTACCGGCTGCACCGGCAAATCAAGCAAATTCGTGGCATTGAGATTCTGGGTAAGATCAATGGTGCCGTTGGCAACTACAACGCCCACATCTCCGCCTATCCGGCAGTGGACTGGGCCGCCAACGCCAAGGCGTTTATTGAAAGCCTCGGCATCGACTTCAATCCTTACACCACTCAGATTGAGCCCCACGACTACATCGCCGAGCTCTTCGATGCCGTCGCCCGCTTCAATACCATCGTGACTGATCTTGATCGGGATGTCTGGGGCTACATTTCACTGGGCTATTTCAAACAGAAGACCGTTGAAGGTGAAGTGGGTTCTTCCACCATGCCTCACAAGGTCAATCCGATCGATTTTGAAAACTCCGAAGGTAACCTGGGCATTGCCAACGCACTGCTTAACCACCTGTCTGCCAAGCTGCCGATTTCACGCTGGCAGCGCGATCTGACCGACTCCACCGTGCTGCGCAACCTTGGCGTTGGTTTTTCTCACAGCCTGATCGCCTACGAGGCCACTCTCAAGGGGTTAGGCAAACTGGAGTTAAACCCGGCGCGTCTCGATGAAGACCTCAACAAGGCGTGGGAAGTGCTTGCGGAACCGATCCAGACCGTGATGCGCAGATACAACATTGAGAAGCCCTACGAAAAGCTTAAAGCCCTGACCCGTGGCAAAGCCATGACGCCAGAGGTTATCAGGAGCTTTGTCGAAAGCCTCGAGATTCCTGATAGTGCAAAAGCGGAGCTGATGGCCCTGACACCGGGCAACTACATCGGCGACGCCGTTGATCAGGCCCGCAACATCTGAATTATTGAGGAAGTACAACGATGGATATGCTTGGCGGACTCTCGCCTTCTGAATTTCTGAGGGACTACTGGCAAAAAAAACCGCTGGTCATCCGCCAGGCATTCCCCGGCTTTCAGTGCCCTGTCGATGCGGACGAGCTGGCTGGTCTTGCCTGTGAAGAAGGCGTGGAATCACGCATCGTCATCGAGAACGACGATGGCAAGCCCTGGCAGCTGCACAACGGCCCGTTCTCGGAAGAACGCTTCAGCCAGTTACCCGAGCAGGACTGGACTTTGCTTGTACAGGGCCTCGATCACTGGGTTCCGGAGGTCGCTGACCTGCTTGAGCACTTCCGCTTTGTCCCCAACTGGCGCCTTGATGACATCATGGCAAGCTATGCACCCAGGGGCGGCAGCGTAGGCCCTCATTACGACCAATATGATGTGTTTCTGCTGCAGGCACAGGGGCACAGGCGCTGGACGTTCGGCGGCCGATGCGATAACACCTCACCCCGGATGGAAGGCACGCCACTGCGTATACTCAGCAGCTGGGAAGGCGAAGAAACGGTTACCCTCGAGCCCGGCGACATGCTGTACCTTCCGCCGGGCATTGGCCATCACGGTGTAGCCGAAGACGATTGCATTACCCTCTCAGTTGGCTTCCGGGCGCCGACTATCGAGGATCTGCTTACCGGGTTTACCGACTTTCTGTGCAACAAGTCGGATGCCGCCGATCACATGAATGATCCGGATCTTCAAGTTCAGGATAATCCGGGTACGATAGCATCAGGCGTTATCGACCGGCTGCAAGCCGTTCTGACAGAAAAACTCGAGGACAAGCGCCAGCTGGCTCTGTGGTTTGGTCAGTACGCGACGGCACCGAAGAGCATGGATGTTGTGGTGCCGGCGGAAGAGCCTGCCTCGGATGAAGACTTCGCCGAAGCCATTCGGGCCGGCGAGCAGCTGCGCTGGAACGAAGGTTCCCGCTTTGCTTTTCATGAGGAAAGCGACGAAACCGCCCTGTTTGCAGACGGCGAACAGTTTCTGCTCAAAGGCGATGCCCGCCCGTTGGCACCCTTATTATGTTCGGGAGCGCGCATTGATATGAGCGCCCTGGCTCAGTTTGCCGGAGATCCTGCCCTGCTCGGCCTGCTGACGAATCTTTATAATCAGGGCTCTGTGTATTTCGAGTAATGCCATGACCGTCCGGATTCGAAAATACAGCTGGCAGCTTGCCCCGGGACATATCCGGAGCATCCGCCAGAAAGTATTTGTGGAAGAACAAAGCGTTCCACCTGAGCTGGAATGGGACGATACAGACGAAATTGCCGATCATTTTCTCGCGGTTCTGCCGGACAACACACCGGCTGGCGTAGCCCGGCTGTTCTCAACCCTGGGCGAAACTGGCCACATCGGTCGCATGGCCATCCTGCCGGAATTCCGGGGTCGTGGTATTGGTGAAGCCCTGCTCCGGCATCTGATCACCGAATCTGCCGGGCAGTATCAGGAGCTGAAGCTCTCTGCCCAGCAACACGCTATAGCCTTCTATCAGCGGGCCGGCTTCCATGTTTGCTCAGAACCTTACGATGATGCTGGTATCCCCCATCTCGACATGCGCTGCCTTGCTCCGGCGCTGATTCAAGAGCAGGTCGACTCCAAGAGATTCCGCCCCATGCTGCTCGGTGCGGACACGCAACCCTGGCTCTTCGATAACGAAAGCAGCATGCTCGATCTGATGGATTCCATGGTTGGCCAGGCAGGTCAGCGGCTGTGGCTGTATGACCGAATACTGGATCACGATCGTTATGATCGCTACAGGTTCAGGGAGCTGGTATCAAGCCTTGCACGTCGCCACAGGCTTAGCGAAATACGCCTGCTCATCCATGACGACCAGCCTCTGGTAAAGCGCCGCCACCAGCTGGTTGAACTGATGCGACGGCTACCCAGCCGTATTGAACTGAGACTGGTCAACAGTGACTACCCCCATGAAGATCAGCCATTTATTATCGCAGATCGGGAAGGCGTGGTGTACCGGCACGACTTCACCCGGCCTTCAGGGTTTGCCGGGTTCGCAGACAGTGGTCGTGTAAGGTTACTGTCGGAAAACTTCCAGCGCATGTGGGACGCCGGGCGCCGATCGCTTGAACTGCGTGAGCTACCGCTCTGACTGATGCGCCAGAGGCGCGTCCACAGATTCAAAGCGGGCGCCAAAAGGTGCGAATTCCTCATCGACTTCTTCCGCAACGTCTGAAATCAGCCTACGAAGCCACTGGTGATCAGAGTTGTGCTGCAACAGCGGGCTCCATGCCATTTTTAGCTCAAAAGGCGGGATATCGAAGGGCGGGATCTTCACCACCAGGTTAGCGTTGTCTTTTTGCAGCCAGGCCGCCCGGGATGGAAGCGTGGCAATAAGATCGTGCTGTTCCGCCAGCAGCATGGCCGACTGATAATGGCGGGTAAACACTGAGATCTGTCGTTTGCTCCCCATTCTCGACAAAGCCTCATCAACCCATCCAAGGCGCTGGACGTCTTTCGGGTTTACCCCGACACCCACGCCAAATCCGGTTTTACTGACCCAGATATGGCTGGCATCCAGGTAAGTATCCAGTGTGAAAGGCTCTTTCAGTATCGGGTTGCGAGCGTTCATCAGGCAGGCAAAGTATTCGATCCAGAGGGTCTTCTGGTGAAACGACTGAGGAATCTTGTCGAACCGGTTGATCGCCATATCAAGGCGGCCCTGCTCCACGTCCAGAAAGCTCACATCACTCGGGGTGAGCACATCGAGCGTTACGTGTGGCGCCTCTTGGCGGATCCGCCGTAAAACCCGGGGCATAAGACAGGATTCGGCATAATCACTGGCCATGATGCGAAATACTCTCTGGCTCTCCAGGGCCGCAAACGGCGTCTTTTCCTGTACCGCCTGCTCAATATCTGAAAGGATACTTCTGACCAATGGCTGCAGTTCCCGCGCCCGTTCTGTGGCGGTCATGCCCTCGCTCGTCCGCACCAACAAGGGATCACTGAACAGATCACGCAAACGGCGCAAACTGTTACTCATAGCCGGCTGGGTAATGCCAAGATGGTTTGCTGCCTTGGTGACATTGCGCTCCCTGAGCAATACATCCAGATAAACAAGAAGATTGAGATCGATGCGGGAAATATCCATGAACAACTCCGGGGCAGGAAAGAGACCTTCAGCCTGGCGCAACCCAAGCGACCATTCATTAAAACAATATACAGGATAAAAATAATTCACAAAAACTATACGGAAGCCGATCTTTCACATTTGATTTCAGATTCAATGCCGAATTTCTGATAATCTTTCTTTCAGTTGCCTGATGTATCGGCATATGAGGTCAGAATCCTGTACCAGGCGTGACTTGCCCAAAAGCCGGAGCCATTGCGCAAACATGAATACCATTACCATTGTCCTTGCCTTAGCGGCCATCGTTGTGATTTCGATCGTCGTTATTGTGATTAGTCAGATGCGCGAGAAGGCACGGATTGAGCGTGTTCGCAAAATTACTGCACTGGAGGACAGCTACAAAAGGTGCAACCGCCTGCTCTCGGAGCTTCCCGGGCAATATCTGACACCGGACCTGAAGCTGTTACTGCTTAAACGCATGGAAGATGTCTGTAATGACCTTGCAGGGCTTAAATCCAGTCTGCCGGTAGAGCAATGGCGTGAGGCCACATTACAGCGGAAAACCCAGATTCGGGAAAACCGGGATGACGTGCGGCCCGTAAAGATCGATTCGCCCGAAAAATCCGCATACGTTAAAGATCTTCTGCAAAATCTGTTCAAGATGATCGAAGCCATGCACAAAAGTGGCCGCATAGATGGCGCAACCGCCAAGAAGAACCTGAAGTTTGTCCTTTTTCTGGTCCACAAAACCCACGCGGATCTTCACGTTTTCCAGGCCCGCGACCATATCCGACAGAACGAGATACGAAAAGCAATCCACTCCTATCACCTGGCCAGCACAGAAATGGGCAAGTCCCGGGACAACCCGCTTGCCATGAAAGCCGTCAAGAGCTTCCGCATCCGGATAAAGGAACTGGAAGCTATGAGCGCGGGTGGCGATGGCAGTGACTCTGTGGAATCCCAGTCCAAAATGGATAAACAGTGGGACAGCTTTCTTCATGATGAAGAATGGAAGAAAAAAGCCGACTACGACGACTGAATGCGTGAGCCGGGCAATGTAACTGCCCGCAAACAGGGACAGTGACATCCGTGACCAAAGGCTTCAAACACCGGCTTTCCTACCGGCTCACCCGCGATACGGTGCTGATCGCCATGGTGTTGGGGCTTGTCCTTAACGTTGTACAGATCACCCTGGACTACTTCGGCGCCCGTCATTCCATGGAGGAGGACATTCAGGCACTGATTGAAGTCAGCCATAATCCTGCCTCCCAGATTGCCTACAACATTGATGTGCGACTGGCAGAAGAGCTGCTCGATGGCCTTCTCAGGCACCCCGCGACCATTGACGCCAGAATTGTCGATAGCGAAAACAGCACCATGGCTGCTGCCAGCAAGAGCAGCCCTGTTTCGCCATATCGCTGGATCAGTGACGAACTGTTTGGTGCCAGCCGGGTCTTCAGCCGGGAACTGCGTGTTTCACAGCTCAACAATCTCCCTCTCGGCCAGCTTGTATTGACGATTGATACTTACCACTATGGCTTACAGTTTCTGGAGCGCGCGAGTTACACGCTGATCAGCGGGCTTTTGAAAAGCCTGATTCTCTCTGCGTCACTGCTTGGTATTTTCTATCTGATTCTGACGCGGCCAATGCTCAGCGTTATCGGCGCACTGAGCGAGGTCAAGGCCAGCTCACCAGAAAAAATCCGTTTGCCCACCCCCCCGGGCCATCAGCACGATGAAATCGGCACGATGGTGGGGATCATCAATCAGCACTTGGAAACCATTGACCTCACTCTGGCCCAGCTCCGCATGGCAGAAAGCACCATGAAGAACTATTCCAGCGAGCTGGAGCAGGAAGTCGAAAGCCGGACCCGGGAAATATCGGATAAAAACCAGGCGCTGCAAAGGGGCAACCGGGCACTGGTAAAAGCCAAGGAAGATGCCATGCGCAGGGCCAGGGCCAGGGCCAACTTTCTGGCGAGCATGAGCCACGAAATACGTACGCCACTGAACGGCGTGCTCGGCATGCTGGGGCTCGCACTGGAGGGGGAGCAAGACTCCGCGAAGCGTCATCGCCTTCAGATCGCGCTGTCGGCCGGCGAAAGCCTGCTCAGTATACTCAATGACATTCTGGACATTTCCAAGGTTGAAGCCGGAAAGCTCAACCTGGAACATATTCCGTTTGATATGCATAGGCTGATCGAAGAATGCGCAACGTTGCATACTCAGCAGGCCCGCAAGAAAGGCATCGATCTGATTGCAGAAACCGACTTGGGTTTCCCCAGCCGTTTTCTGGGCGACCCGACCCGTATTCGCCAGATCCTCAACAACCTGCTAAGTAATGCCATCAAATTTACCGACTCCGGCAGCGTCTGTATAACCGCTCACTATTCCGCCGGCATTCTGACCATCGATGTGAGCGATACCGGTATCGGTATGAGCAAAGAAGGCCTGCGCCGGATATTCTCCCCGTTCTCCCAGGCCGACACACAAACCACACGCCTGTATGGCGGCACAGGGTTGGGTCTTACGCTGTGCCGCCAGCTTGTTGAGCGTATGCACGGCGAAATAAAGGTCGACTCGAAGGAGCAACAGGGAACCCGGTTTACCATCACTGTGCCCTTGCCCGTATACAGCAACCTGAATAGCTACGGCTTTCAAGAGAATTCTCAAGAGAGCTCACAAGAGATTTCTCGGCGCGCTGAATTGCCCGAAAGCATCGTTTCGTCGCTGCGTGCAGAGATCACCGCAGACACGGGACACCTACCGGTCTCTACCAACGAGACCCCGGGTGCTCCACAACAACGGGCGCTTCGGATACTGTTGGTCGAAGACAACGAAGTAAACCAGATATTGGCGAGCACGTTACTGAAAAAAATGGGGCACTATGCAGATGTAACAGAAAACGGTGAGCTGGCGATTAAGGCACTTGAGCAGCGGCATTACGATCTGGTGCTCATGGACTGCCAGATGCCGGTGATGGACGGCTTTGAAACGACGCGAAGGATCCGCAAAAACCCGGCGTGGCGTGAGCTGCCCGTGATAGCTGTTACGGCCAATGTGATGCAGGGCGACAGGGATGACTGCTTTGCCTGCGGCATGAATGACTACATCACGAAGCCATACAACCGCAGTCAGCTGAGCGCCGCGATTATGCGCTGGGCACCTTTTCCTGCGCCTCAATAGCTCTTAGCACTGCATTGAGTTCATTCCGCAGCGCCAACAGCCGCTCCTGGGCAACGTCCAGCCCGCACAGAAGCTTCTGTGGCACCTGTGCAGCCAGCTCCTTCAGGTCGGCGCCCTGCGCGGTTAATGATATGGTAACCACGCGTTCGTCATCCAAACTGCGTTCCCTGCGGATAAGCCCCCTTAGGGCCAGGCGCTTCAGCAGCGGGGTAAGCGTGCCCGAATCAAGCCGCAAACGCGCTCCAAGATCAGAAACCCGGGTTGCCTGGCCGTTCCGGGCACGTTCCCATAGCACGAGCATTACAAGGTACTGCGGGTATGTCAGTTCCAGCTCCGCAAGCAGCGGACGATATCGGGCAGTGATCGCCCGGTTGGCCGCGTACAGGCTGAAACAGATCTGGCTATCCAGTGCGAGTGCGTCGTCCACAGGTCAGCTCGACAGAAGCTTTTCAATGTCTGCCTTGATGTCTTCAGGCTTTGTCGTTGGCGGATAACGGCGCACCACGGTTCCATCGCGACCTATCAGGAATTTGGTAAAGTTCCACTTTACCTTCTCGGAACCCAGAAGCCCTTTTGCCTCCGCCTTCAGGAACTGGAACAAAGGGTGGGCATGCTCTCCGTTAACATCAACCTTCGAAAACATGGCAAAGTCCACACCGTAATTCAGGGTGCAGAACTGGCTGATGGCATCGTCATCAGCAGGATCCTGGTTCATGAACTGGTTGCAGGGAAACCCGAGAACCTCCAACCCCCGCTCCCCGAGTTCTTTGTGCAAAGACTGCAATCCCTCAAACTGCGGAGTGAAGCCACACTTGCTGGCAGTGTTGACAACCAGCAACACCTGGCCCTGATAATCGGCCATCTTCTTTTCATTACCTTTGATGTCCCGAACAGTGAAGTCATAAACCGAATTACTGGCCACAGGTTTCTCCTTAGCAGAGCCATGATTACCTGCACACGACAGGCAGAATTAGAATTTTGCACCGTTATATTGTGCACAATTTAATTAAAGACTATACAGGAAAGCGGACGCACGCAATCGGTTTATTGGCCATGGAATACCGGAATATAACGCTAACGCACCATAATTCATCACAATTCCCCTGTTGCCGTGGCCTGCTGCTCCGCTAGAATAGTGCTTGCCTGAACCGCAGGTGCCTGTTTTACGTTTACTGACTGAGGAAGCCCGGGTCTTATGCACAACTACTACAAATCCGCCAAGCTGGATAACGTGTGTTATGAAATACGTGGCGTAGTGATGCGGGAGGCTCGCCGCCTGGAAGAGGAAGGCCACCGGGTGCTGAAGCTAAATATCGGCAACCCTGCCGCTTTTGAGCTGGATGTTCCCGAAGAGATCCAGCAGGACGTGATTTACAACATGCACCAGGCTCAGGGCTATGTAGAATCAAAAGGCCTGTTTTCGGCCCGCAAGGCGGTGATGCACTACTGCCAGCAAAGGGGCATCGACAAAGTCGATATTGACGATATTTTCCTGGGCAATGGTGTCAGCGAACTGATCGTCATGTCCATGCAGGCCATGCTCAACACCGGTGATGAAGTACTTATTCCGGCGCCGGACTACCCTCTCTGGACGGCAGCCGTGACCCTCTCGAGCGGCAAGCCCGTGCACTACCACTGCGATGAGGAACAGAACTGGTTTCCGGACATCGATGATATCCGTAAAAAGATAACCCGTCGTACCCGCGCCATTGTGCTGATCAACCCAAACAACCCCACGGGTGCGGTTTACAGCCAGGAACTGCTTGAACAGGTCATTGAGTTGGCGCGCAAGCACAATCTGATCGTGCTCTCCGACGAGATCTACGACAAGATCCTTTATGACGGCACCCTGCACGTGTCCACGGCGTCTCTGGCGGATGACGTGCTATTTTTCACTTATAACGGGCTCTCCAAAAATTACCGTGCCGCAGGTTACCGTTCAGGCTGGATGATCATCAGCGGCGCCAAGCACCGGGCCAAAGACCTGATTGAAGGCATCGACATGCTTTCCAACATGCGCCTGTGTGCCAACGTCCCAGCGCAGCTGGCCATACAGACAGCTCTGGGCGGCTACCAGTCAATCGATGACCTGGTTGCGCCGGGCGGGCGGCTTTACGAGCAACGGGAAACCGCTTGGCGAATGTTGAACGACATCCCCGGTGTAAGCTGTGTGAAGCCCCAGGGCGCCTTGTATCTTTTCCCCAAGCTCGACCCCAAAAAATTCCCGGTCTTTAATGATGAGAAACTGATCCTCGATCTTCTGCTACAGGAAAAAATTCTTCTTGTTCAGGGCTCTGCATTCAACATTGATGACAAGCAGCACCTCCGGGTTGTATTCCTGCCCCGCAAAGACGCGCTGGAAGATGCGATGGGCCGACTGGGGAATTTCCTGACCAAATACAGTCAGTAAAGGCACAAGCAAAAAGGAATTCGCTCATGGCTGACATTCACGTTGAAGAGTTCTACAAAGACGCAGCCGTCGCCTTGGTGCAGCTTTATAGTGCTTTTCCAAGGCGTGTAGACCTGTTTGTAGAGGATATTGCCGGCCCGGACGAACCAGATGAATTCGGTTTGCACAGTAAACGTCATATGGCCTGTTTTGGTGCCCTGATCTGGCTGGCCGAAGAAGGTTTTCTGCGCTATGTGGACACCATTCGCCAAGAGGCTCTGGATCAGGCAATTCTTACACAGGAAGCATTTATCCGCCTGAGCTCGCCAGCACCTGACGTTCTCGTGCAGGAGCTTAGAGGGTCAGAGGAGCCGGCAGGCACACTCTTGCCACCCTCTTTGCAGGAAGACCTATCAAGTCACATCCATCTGGTTCGCACTGCACTGAAAAGCCGTCATTCCGTGCGTATCGGCCGTGCGGTTCACGCCACACTCTTTACGAGCAGGTAGGGCCATTAAATCGGCCACACTAGCGCGCTCAGATTTTTAGCTTGAACCCAATGGCACGAAAACTGTCCTGCAGGGACTTACTCGTGCCTTTCAGCTGTACTTTCAGGCTGGAGCATTCCCTCCGTACTGGATAATCCCGCCGCAGGCGGTCAAAAGCTGCACCGCGCTCGTCGTCTGTCGGGGCCCTCATAGCGTGGCGCAGGCGCCCATCATCCTGTCTCGGATCATAGCAGGCTCGTAACGCTACCCGGATAGCCGCACGCTCATCCGCTGAGCTGGTAAATGAGACTTTGCTGAGGGCAGGCTCGGGCAGAAATTGCCCCGCCTGCTTGCGTGCAGGCAGCCCAAGAAACTTGCTTATCGCCTGGTAAATCATCTCTGTTCCCTGGACTTTGCCCTCAAGGCTATAGCCTGCGATATGAGGTGTGGCCAGCCAGACCCTGTCCACCAGTTCCGGGTTGATTCGGGGTTCCTGCTCCCAGACATCAAGAGCGACCAGCGGCGCATTGGCATGCCCCAGCCTGTCGCACAACGCTGCGCTGTCTATCACTTCGCCTCGCCCGGCATTGATCAGAAGCTGTTCAGCATTCAGCCCCGCAAGTTCTTGCGTCCCGATCATGTGAAATGTGGGATGTGCAGAATCGCGGGTCAACGGTGTATGTAGCGAAACTACGTCACACGCAAGGGCTTCATCCAGATCAACAAAGGTGTTGGCACCTTCTGGCTCATGTTCTGCCCTGGGCGGATCACAAAGTTTGACGCTGAAGCCTATGCGAACGAGTTTTTCTGCGAGCTCACCACCCACATTCCCAACCCCCACAATACCTACCGTGAGCCGCGACCAATCATTCAGAGCGCAACGTTCTGCATAGAGGGACAAAACCGACAGCACGTACTCAACAACACTGTTGGCGTTGCAACCGGGTGCTGCCGAAAAACGGATCCCGCTTTCCTCAAGCCAGCCCAGATCGACGTGATCGGTTCCAATCGTTGTGGTTCCTACGAAGCGCACACGGCTACCTTCCAGTAGCGCTCGATTTACCCGGGTGACCGACCGAACCAATAGCACATCGGCGTCACGGACATCTCCGGCACTCATGGTACGGCCGGAGACACGCCGGATCTCACCGACATCCCCAAAAAACGCCTCTACCAGCGGAATGTTCTCATCTGCGACGATCAACATAATAATCTCCCGCCGTATCAGTTCCTGCGTGGCCGTGGGCTACGACCACCCGGACCGCGTCCGCCCTGCCCCTGCGATGGGCGACGGCCGCGCTTACGGGTAATGGGCGGGTTATCCATTTCGACCATCAATGCCTCTTCCGGCACTGCCGTTTTGAGCTTCTGGTTGATATAGGACTCAATAGCGGGAAGGCCAAATGAATCATCTTCGCCCGCAAAACTGACAGAAACACCGGTTTTTCCCGCGCGGCCTGTACGACCGATACGGTGAACGTAGTCTTCAGCGTTGTCCGGCAAGTTGTAATTGAACACGTGGGTTACACCATTTACATGGATACCTCGCCCGGCGACGTCGGTTGCAACCAACACCTGTATGCTGCCCTCCTTGAACTGCTCCAGGGTTTTCAACCGCTTGTTCTGGGCAATTTCACCCGACATCAGAGCAACCTTAACGCCCTGATTGCGAAGATCCTCTTCAAGATCCCGGCACTGGTCACGTCGATTGGCAAATACCAGCGCCTTGTCTACTTCCGGACGCTTCAGATAATTCACCAGCACTGGCAGTTTTTCATCGTCGCCTACCAGATAGACCGTTTGTTCAACCCGCTCAGCGGTTTTCTGCTCCGGCTCTATTTCCACAAATTCGGCGTTATTCGTCCACATAGACGCAAGGTTGAGAACGTCCTGATTGAACGTCGCACTGAACAGCAACGTCTGGCGCTCATCCTTGGGGGTACATTTACGGATAATGCGTTTCACATCCGGGATGAAGCCCATATCGAGCATTCGATCAGCTTCATCCAGGATGAGAATATCGATTTGGTCAAGGAACACATCCTGTGAGCCCAGGAAGTCGATAAGACGGCCGGGGGTGGCCACCAGAATATCGACAATGCCATTGTGCAACTGTTCACGCTGTTTGTCGTAGTGCATGCCACCCACCACGGTCACGACCTTGTGGCCAGTGTGCTTGCAAAGCTCCTCGGCATCCTTGGCAATCTGCATGGCAAGTTCGCGGGTTGGCGCCAGCGCAAGAACGCGGGGCTCAGAAGCAAAGCGGTCGCCTTCCGGTATGGGTGTTTCCAGCAGGCTCTGGATGGCTGTAATAAGAAACGCCGCCGTTTTACCAGTTCCGGTCTGGGCCTGGCCAATCAGGTCTTCACACGCCAGTGTCCAGGGCAGAGTTTCTGCCTGTATCGGGGTGCAGTATTCAAAACCAATGGCAGCAATGGCGTCCAAAAGGCGCTTGTCCAGATTCAGATCACTGAATCTCAGATCGCCGGTGTGCTTTGGGTCAGATGTCATGGAGTCTCAGTTTGCCTCATAATGTTCTTTTGCGGAATATAGCGGAACCACACGCCCGACATCATCTTGCCAGGCTGCTCTGAAGGTATCTCCGGTTCCATAAAACGATTTCAGCGTATCAAAAAAGGACTGTGCCCGCTGCGGTAGACCTCTGGCCAGGTAGTCTTCTGCCTGATCCAGCATCCTGCACCGGAAGCTACCGTCGTCAGACGCGCCTTCTCCGGACAGGTTATCCACGCTTACGTGAAAGCGCGAGCCGGCGGCTACTGAAAACAGCCATTCGATAGCCTGTGGCTTTACTTCAACCTGCTCAAACGCTCGCTGTTGAGCAGGTGTCCGGCCGTCCGGGCAGTACCAGTAACCATAATCGTGAAGTGTGCGCCTGTGCTCACCTGCAACGCACCAGTGACTTATTTCGTGCAAAGCACTGGCATAATAGCCATGGGCAAAAACAATCTGCGCCAGTTCTCTGGTGCTGCCTGCAGGCAGGTATTCAGGTTCTTCGCTGCCTCTGACCAGAGTCGTCCGGAAAGCTTCCCGGAAAAGGTCATTAAACAGCATGATAAGATCGTTTGTACTGTGATTCATTGGGAAGCTATTGTGCGACTTTAAGGCGCCCAATGCCAGAGGGAACTTTCGCTGGGCCACTGTGTCCACTGGTTCCCTGAACATTACCGGACAGGCTGCTCGTCCGACATCGCCGCCTGTCCTCTTTAACATGACATAAACCGGGAAACTACGCATTCCATGAGAGCTCTATCCACTACATCCGGCAGCACCCGCCGCCTCACGAGGCCATTCAGCCTTTTTTTCGTGTTGACATTGCTGCTGGCAGTAGCAAATGCATCCTGGGCGCTCGGCAGTAGCAACTCCCTTTTCGGGGGCCAAGGCAGTCAGTTTCTACCGGTGGATGAAGCACTTCCGTTCAGCCATAGCACTGAGGGCAATGCGGTTGTGCTCTTCTGGGACATAACACCCGGGCATTACCTGTATCGGGACCGTATCAGCGTAAAAGCTCTGGATGAGGGCGTAAGCGCTGGCGCCCCTGAGTTCTCAAGTTCAGGGACCGAAACCGAGGATGATTATTTTGGCAAGACCACGGTTTTCTTCGATCCTGTAGAGGCCAGAATCCCGGTAACTCTGCCCGACAATATTCGCGAAGCCCGGTTTGAAGTAACGTATCAGGGCTGCGCAAAAGCCGGTCTTTGCTACCCGCCCCAGACCCGCGAGGTGCTCTTTTACCAGAGCCAGGATTCTGGCTCTGGTTCACAGAAAAGCAGTCAGGGCGAAGCCGGCCAAAGCGGCAACCCCCCCCGGGCGGATACCAGCTCTGCAACCGGGCTTGCCGGCTTCCTCTCAGAACAGTCAACTCTGGTGATTGCCGGTGTTTTTCTCCTGCTCGGTCTGGGCCTGACCTTTACACCTTGCGTGCTGCCGATGATTCCAATCATTTCTTCCCTGGTGTCCGGGCAGAACACACGCACAACCGGGCACGCCCTGCTGCTTTCAGGCAGCTATGTATTGGGAATGGCACTTACGTATGCGGGAGCAGGCGTTCTTACGGGGCTTCTCGGGGCAAGTTTCAACCTGCAGGCACAGCTTCAGTCACCGTGGGTGCTCGGCGTTTTCGCACTGATGTTTGTCGTGTTTGCTCTTTCCATGTTTGACCTGTTCGAAATTCAGCTCCCCCGCTTCGTCAGCGAGCCGCTGAATGACGCAAGCCAGCGGCTCACCGGTGGACGGGTTGTCAGCATTTTTGGCATCGGCGCCCTCTCCGCTCTGATTGTATCGCCCTGTGTATCTGCCCCGCTTGCGGGCAGCCTGCTTTATATATCCACTACACAGGACGCGGTGATCGGCGGAATTGCCCTTTTCGCTCTTGGGTTGGGCATGGGCATCCCGCTTATTCTTGTGGCCGTTGGTGGGCGAACGCTTCTGCCAACGACCGGGCACTGGATGACCACCGTCAAACACTTTTATGGCGTTATGCTGATAGCGGTCGCCATCTGGCTGATTGAGCGCCTGGTTCCAGGTTGGCTTGGCCTGACGCTCTGGGGCATTCTGATTGCCATAACCGGCGTGCAATTGGGGGCGTTTGATACAGCCAAAGCTGGTTGGGAGCGCACCCGGAAAGGCCTGGGGCTGATCTTTTTCGCCTACGGCCTGGCACTGCTCGCAGGAGCAGTTGCCGGCGCCAACGACCCGCTCGCCCCACTGGACCCGTTCGTCGCCAAATCCATCCCTGCCGGGTCATCAGGCAACGTCGCCGCCTCTGACACACGCCATGCAGATTTCACGCGGGTGGAGAATCCGTCCGAAATTGAGTCCATGTTGCTGCAGGCCAGGCAACAGGGCCGACCGATTGTGCTGGATTTCTACGCAGACTGGTGCATTTCCTGCAAAGTCATGGAGCGCAACGTATTCAGTGATGCCGGAGTGGTTCGTGCACTCAGTCCCTTCACGCTGCTGCAGCTCGATCTGACAGACAACACGCCGGCCCAACAGGCGATGTTGGACAGCCTGGGATTGTTCGGACCACCCGCCATTCTGTTCTATGACACCAACGGTGAAGAGATGGTAAGCCAGCGGGTTCTGGGCGAGATGGACCGGGACCAGTTCATGAACCACATCAACGGTCTGAGCCCTGCTATCTGAACACCTGCAAAGCATTAAACCCAGGGGAAGACCGGTTCAGACGCCGCGGCGTATGAGGTAAATGTAACGGTCGCCCTGCTCTGTATGGCTGACCAGCTCATGCCCCAGAAACTGGCAGAACCTGGGCACATCGCGAGTTGTTGAGGGATCTGTTGCAGTAACCCTGAGGACTTTTCCCGGGTCTACATCCTTGATGCGGTTGTGAAGCAACATGACAGGCTCCGGACAGAACAGTCCGCATGCATCCAGCTCGGCATCGTATTCGACAGCGGTCATAAAGCGTCTCCTTCTATTCGATCTGATTTTTCAGAAATACGTGCTAAATTACTGTTTATACCATTAAAACATCTGGAGGTTTGCATGATCCGGGTTCTGATTGAACGCCATATAGCCGAAACACTTGAAACTGCTTATGAGGAACGCTCTCGCAGGGTTCTGCAACGGGCAGTGGCAGCTCCGGGATTTATTTCCGGGGAAACGCTGGTAGACAGTCACGACCCCAATCACCGGATTACCCTTGCCAATTGGCGCTCCGAAGCCGACTGGAACCGTTGGCACCAGTCCGACGACCGTCGCAGCCTGATGGCCGAACTGGTTCCGATGATGGACAAGGATGAAACCATAACAGTACTTGAACAGAGCGGTGTTTGACCGCAACACGTTCAACCTGTGACGACTCGCATAATTTCAAACTGTTTAACAGCACAGTTTGTATACCTTCGCTACACTCCCAGACTTTAATGTCTGTGGAAGCGTCTGATGTCATTTTTCGCACGGCTTTTTTTTCTCCTGGCCTGCTACTTTGTTGCCGCACCAACATTCGTGAACGCAGCAGTGCCTGGCACGGAATGCCCGGTGCTCGACGCGACCGACGCCTTGGCGCGCAAGTCAATCATGCACTATGTGTGTTTCCACCAGGCATCACCAGGCTACCCGGGCCACGACGCAGCCTACCCTGGTGAACTGCCGGAAGACTTCAAATGGACGCCATCCCTCGGGCACGAACTGGCCTTCAGCCAAACCCGCTCGGTTTACTGGATCCGCCTGAACCTCAGCAACAATGAACGTGAGCGCAGGCTCTGGTATCTGAGCCTCAATTACCCCCTCCTCGATGAAGTCACATTCTGGCAGGGCGACGACCCCGGCGACACGCTTGTAACTGGTGACAAACAACCATTTAGTTCGAGGGCGGTAGACTACCGGTATTTCCTGCTACCGCTGGCACTCGCCAGTGGCGAAACCCTTTCGGTCACAATACGCATACGCAGTAGCGGCGCCCTGAATATTCCACTGCGACTGGAAACACCCTCGGAGCTGATTGCCGGGAGCAATCACCTGACCCTTACACACGGCCTGTTCTACGGCACAGTACTGGTGCTTGCCATTTTTAACCTCTTTTTGTTCTTCAGCTCCAGAACAGCCTATTACCTGCACAACGCCTTTTATATGGGGGCCTTGGGGATTTTCCTGTTTGCCATGGGCGGCTTTGCAAACCAGTATTTATGGCCCTCCAGCCCCGAACTTGCAAACACCGCCATTCCGTTTTCGCTATTGCTGTGCACTCTCGCAATGATCCTGTTCGGGCGTTCATTTCTTGAGGTAACGAAGCACACCCTTGCGGACAAAACTCTGAGAGTCATGATCTGGCTCTGCGCCGGCGTTACCGGCTTGACTCTGATACTTCCATACAGTCAGGCGATCCTTTTCAATACAGCGCTTGGGCTAACCACAATATTCATCCTTTCGATCATCGCCATAAGCCGGTGGCGTCAAGGCTACCAACCGGCAAAATGGTATGTTCTGGCCTGGATGGTCATGGCTGCCGGAGCGCTGATTTATGCTTCAGCGGCGTTCGGGTATTTGAGTGACTTCCTGGCCCGGGAATCGCTCATGCAAGTGGTGGTCGGCGGCCAGGTCATCCTGCTCAACTACGCAATGGTTCAACGTTGGCGACTCCTGAACAACAAACTGCTTGAAGCAGAGCAAGCCGCCCGAAGCGAACTGGAGTACCGGGTGCACGAACGTACCGCTCAGTTACGCTCCACCATGCGGGAGCTGGAGAACGCCAATCGCAAGCTTGCGACCCTAAGCCTTAACGATCAGCTTACCGGACTGTACAACCGGCGCCATATGGATAACGTTCTGCCCGAGCTTTGCGCAGAAGCTCGCAGAACCGGCCAGCCCCTCACAATTGCCTTGGTAGACGCCGATCACTTCAAGATTATCAATGACACCTGGGGGCACAGTTTTGGCGATACCTGCCTGCAACTGATTGCAGACATTCTGACTCGTCATGTGAAACGCCCAAGGGATATCACGATACGTTTTGGCGGTGAAGAGTTTGCTTTGCTGCTTCCCGGCACAGACACTGCCGGCGCGCAAAAAGTATGCAAAGCTCTGTTAAAGGACTTGCACACCACGGCTGTGACCGCCCCGGACGGCGCGAGGGCGGGCATTACCTTGAGCGCGGGCATTGCCTCGCTGCTGCCCGGCGAAGATCAACAGGAGCTTTTCGAGCGTGCAGACAGCGCGCTCTACGAAGCAAAGGCCCGAGGGCGCAATCAAACCGTTATTGCCGGAACATAGTGCAATTACTTTCGACTCAACGCCGCGTTTTTTTTGTTCTGGATTAATTTTGCCAAGTTCAACTTGAACAACTCTGGGGCTATCATAGAAACTCAGCTTGCAAAGCGCTTCGAAAGGACGCCATGCTGCTGATTCGGGCGCATTTGATGGATATCAGGAATTGATCCGTGTCATTGCAAACCGCTAATGGTTTGTCCATACTTGCGCCCGCATAATTCCCCACTCTGAACCCATTGGTAAGGCTATGAGCACACAAAATCCGAACCTGACATATAACTACAAGGTGGTGAGACAGTTCGCCATCATGACAGTGGTATGGGGTATTGTTGGCATGGCACTGGGCGTGTTGATTGCAGCACAACTGGTTTGGCCATCCCTCAACCTCGATCTGCCGTTCACCCATTTTGGTCGCCTCCGACCATTGCATACCAACGCCGTTATATTCGGTTTTGGTGGTAGTGCCCTGTTTGCGACATCATATTATGTGGTTCAGCGAACCTGCCAGACACGCCTGATTTCTGACAAACTTGCGGCTTTTACCTTTTGGGGCTGGACAGCGATTATTGTTTCAGCAGCAATTACCCTGCCGATGGGTTTGACCAGCACCAAGGAATACGCAGAACTGGAGTGGCCAATTGATATCGCCATTGCTGTAGTCTGGGTTACTTACGCTCTGGTGTTCTTTGGCACCATTACCAAGCGCAGCACTCCACACATCTACGTTGCCAACTGGTTCTACGGCGCCTTCATTCTTACCATCGCCGTACTGCATATCGGGAATAACCTGGCACTGCCGGTCAGTGCTTTCAAGTCCTACTCGGCTTATGCCGGCGTTACTGACGCGATGATGCAGTGGTGGTACGGCCATAACGCCGTAGGCTTCTTCCTCACTGCCGGCTTCCTTGGCATGATGTACTACTTCGTTCCCAAACAAGCCGAGCGCCCGGTTTATTCCTATCGTCTGTCCATCGTGCACTTCTGGGCACTGATCGCTACCTACGTATGGGCCGGTGGCCACCACCTGCACTACTCGGCTCTGCCAGACTGGGCCCAGACTGCCAGTATGGTCATGTCTCTGATCCTTCTTGCTCCGTCCTGGGGTGGCATGATCAACGGTATGATGACCCTGTCCGGCGCATGGCACAAACTGCGCACCGACCCCATCCTCCGCTTTCTGGTGGTTTCCCTGTCGTTCTACGGCATGTCTACCTTTGAAGGCCCGATGATGTCTATCAAGACAGTGAACGCTCTGTCCCACAACACAGACTGGACCATAGGGCACGTGCACTCCGGCGCTCTGGGCTGGGTTGCGATGATCAGTATCGGTGCGATTTACCACCTGATTCCCAAACTCTGGGGTCTCAAGGACATGTACAGCACCAGCCTGATCAACGTGCACTTCTGGCTGGCGACAGTCGGTACCGTACTGTACATCGTTGCAATGTGGGTCAACGGCATCATGCAGGGCCTGATGTGGCGAGCCATTAACGAAGACGGCACCCTTACCTACAGCTTTGTGGAAGCTCTTGAGGCATCCTACCCGGGCTATTTTGTGCGCTTCCTCGGCGGCGTTATCTTCCTCACCGGCATGCTGATTATGGCCTATAACTTCTATATGACCGTGCGCCAGAAAGAAGCGGCTGCCCAAGACCACGCAGCAGTTCAGGCAGCTTAACGGAGAGACCAGATGAAACACGAAATAGTTGAAAAGAACATTGGTCTGATGATCGTGCTGATCATCCTGACCATCAGTGGTGGTTTTCTGGCCGAAGTGGTTCCACTGTTCTTCCTGAAGAGCGTCAACGAACCCATTGACGGTCTTGAGCCTCTGTCAGCGCTGGAACTGGAAGGCCGTGACATCTACATTCGCGAAGGCTGTCATGTCTGCCACACCCAGCAGATCCGTCCGTTCCGCGCAGAAACCGAGCGCTACGGCCACTATTCCGTCGCGGGCGAATTCGTATACGATCGCCCGTTCCTGTGGGGTTCCAAGCGCACGGGGCCGGACTTGGCCCGTGTTGGCGGCCGCTATTCAGATGCCTGGCAACGCCAGCACCTGTATAACCCGCGCAGCGTGGTTCCTGAGTCCAACATGCCTGCTTTCCCATGGCTGTTCGAAGATGTGGTAGATCATAACGGTACCGCAGCCAAGCTGTCCGCCATGCAGACGCTGGGTGTGCCCTACACTGACGAGCAGATCGCCGGTGCAGCTGATCAACTGGAAGGCAAGTTTGAAATCGAGGCCCTGCTCGCCTATCTGCAGCAGCTGGGTACCGTACTTTCAGACAAACGGTGATTTGATGGATATTAACGAGTTACGCGGCATTCATACCCTTTTAGTGATGGCGGTTTTTATCGGCATCATCTGGTGGGCTTTCAGCGCTCATCGTAAAAAGGCAAACGAAGAAGCTGCCCACCTTCCGTTCGACGATGACGAGGTGGATAAGCGTACTCTTGCACAGGAAAAAACGGAGAAAAAACAATGAGTACCTTCTGGAGCATCTGGATCAGTGTGATCGTGCTCGGTACCGTCTTCGGCTGCTGGTGGCTGCTGTTTGCCACTCGTAAAAGCCAGACCACCGATTCAGAAACCGACCGCACTATGGGTCATTCCTTCGATGGCATCGAAGAGTATGATAATCCATTGCCTAAGTGGTGGTTTTATCTGTTTGCAGCTACCTGCATCTTTGCCCTCGGCTACCTGGCACTCTACCCGGGCCTGGGCAACTACAAGGGGTTGCTTGGCTGGACATCGACCAATCAGTGGGAGGCAGAAATTGCCGCAGCTGACGAGAAGTACGGTCCAATCTTTGCGCAATACGGTCAGACACCGGTAATAGAGCTGTCAAAGAACGGAGATGCGCTCAAGATTGGCCAACGTCTGTTCGCCAACAACTGCTCTGTTTGTCACGGCTCTGCTGCTCGCGGCCAGGTTGGTTTCCCCAATCTGACCGATGACGACTGGCTGTGGGGTGGCAAACCCGAGGCTATCCTGGAAACCCTGCACAACGGTCGAATGGGCAATATGCCAGCGAAAGGTGTAATGCCGAACATGACCAACGAACAGGTCGACCAAGTGGTCAACTACGTTCTGAGTTTCAGTGGTCGAGAAAAAGACGCTGCTGCGGCCGAAGCCGGCCAAGCCGTATTCGCCCAGGCCTGCGTAGCCTGCCACGGCCCCGAAGGCAAGGGCATGCAAGCACTTGGCGCTCCCAACCTGACAGACAACATCTGGCTGTATGGCTCCAACTACGAGTGGATCAAACAGACGGTTCTGCACGGTCGCCAGAACCAGATGCCCGCTCAGGGTGGTCGCCTATCCGGCGATCAGATCCAGATCCTGGCTGCATACGTTTACAGCCTGTCTAACTGACTTTCCGGCCGGGCTTCAAGCCCGGCATGGTCTGCTCAACCCTGTGTCTGCGTGCGGGCACAGGCTTGAGAAGATCAGCACCACCAGCCTGCAACGGCGCCCGCACCCGCTTTAAGACTCCACCTGGAGGTACCCATGAGTAATGAGATTCCGGTCAAACAGGTCGACCCCTCCTCGGAGCCCTCGGGCAAAAAGAAGAAAGACGAATCCGTAGAGTTATACGCCAGCCGCAAGAAAATTTACGTCAAGGAAGTGAAAGGCCTGTTCCAGCGTATCCGGACGGTCAGCCTGCTGCTGCTCATGAGCATGTACTTCCTGTTTGTCTGGCTGACACTGGATGGGGATCCGCTGATACACTTCGATCTGCCTGCCCGGGAATTCCACCTTTATGGCGCCACTTTCTTTCCCAAGGATTTTTTCCTGCTCTCGGGCATGCTGATTATCTGCGCCTTCGGCCTGTTCTTCATCACCACACTGTTTGGTCGTGTCTGGTGTGGTTACACCTGCCCTCAGACAGTATGGACGTTCATCTTCATGTGGGTTGAAGAGCGTATTGAAGGCAGCCGCAACAAACGCATGAAACTGGACAAAACGCCCAATTCCAAAGAAAAAATGATCAAGAAATCAGCCAAGCATGCTATCTGGTTGTTTATTGCCTTTATGACCGGGCTTACGTTTGTCGGATATTTTTACCCTATTCGCGAACTGATTGCCGACATCTTCACTTTCCAGGCCAACGGCTGGGCTTACTTCTGGGTTGCGTTTTTCACCGTAGCCACGTATCTGAATGCTGGCTGGATGCGCGAGCAAGTGTGCTTGTACATGTGCCCGTACGCCCGCTTCCAGTCGGTCATGTTTGACCCGAATACACGTATAGTTTCCTACGACCCCAACCGTGGCGAGCCTCGCGGTGGCCGCAGAAAAGATGTGAAGCCGGAAGAAGCCGGCCTTGGCGACTGTATTGATTGCGGGCAGTGCGTGCACGTGTGCCCTACTGGCATTGATATTCGTGATGGCCTTCAGTATGAGTGCATCGGTTGTGCACTGTGCATCGACGCTTGTGACGACATCATGGACAAGATGGACTACCCTCGCGGGCTGATTCGTTACACCACTGAAAATGAGCTTGAAGGCAAACCGTCGAAATTGCTGCGGCCTCGTACCTTTGGTTATGGTGCGGTTCTGACAGCCATGGTCGGCGCGATTATTTTCGTGATCGCAACCCGTGTGCCGGCCCAAATGGACGTGCTGAGAGATCGTGGTACGCTGTTCAGCTTCAATGGTGAGGGGCGCATTGAAAACTCCTACACCCTGAAAATAGCCAACATGTCAGAAATCCCACAGACCTTCACCCTTTCCGTAAAAGGTCTGGATGGCATCCGTATTCTGACTCAGACTCAGGTAAGCGTAGACAGCGGCGAAAACCGTTCGCTGCCAACCGTTGTAGATGTACCGCCTGAGTCCATTCCACAATCGAACAATGAAATAATCTTCCATGCACAGTCTGAAACGGATGCTTCACTGAAGCTGGAAACCGAAAGCCGATTTGTCGGTCCAACGCAGTGATCCTTCGGGGTCACTGTTGGTAACCTGTAAAAGACGAGACTGAGCATTATGAATCAAGAAGTACCCGTAGCACCCTGGTATCGACAGCCCTGGTTCTGGTTTCTGACCATAGCGCCGCTGTCTGCAATTACCTTCTGCATGGTCATGCTGGTCGTAGCCTCGAACATGAAAGATACGATGGTTACCGACGATTATTCGAAAGAAGGCCGTGGCATCAACCTTGAGATAGCCCGAGACCAGGCTGCCAAAGAGATGGGCCTGAGCGCTGACATGGCGTTCGAGGACCGCAGCATTATGCTGAATGTTAACACTCAGCAGGGTCCGGCAGATTTCCCCTATCTGGTGCTTAACCTGTTTCACCCGACGCTGGCCCAGAGGGATCGAACCATTCAGTTCCGGAGTGACGGCAACGGCCATTATACTGGAACCATGATGCACGATATCGACGGGCGCTGGTATTACGACCTCCGTGGACCGGATAATCAATGGCGCCTTAAGGGTGAAGCCTTGTTGCCCGCAAAAGGCAAGCTTCATATGGGTCCGGACGGCTCCGCGCAAGGGTGACCCCCCTGGATTGCTTCCACTGCGGCGAACCGGCTGACGGTGAGCCGCCGATTACACTTCAGCTCGATGGGCAAACCCGATTTTTCTGCTGCCAGGGTTGCAAGGCCGTCTGTGAAACGATTCACAGCGAAGGTCTTACCGGCTTTTATCAGCTCCGCACAGAAACGGCCATCACACCCCGGCAGCTGACAGACTCCGAGCTCGACCGGCTCAGAGAGCTGGATCATCCTCTTGTACAGCAAGCTTTCGTTTCTCCTGTTAAGGGCGGCCAGGAAGCTCAGCTTTTGATTGGTGGTATTACCTGCGCTGCGTGTATCTGGTTGCTGGAAAACCACATGAAAAAGCAACCGGGCGTGCTCTCCTTCTCCGTTAACCACACAACCCAAAGGGCGCGGCTCGTCTGGGCTCAGGACAAAGCTGCCCTGAGTGATTTACTGATCGCTATTCATGAACTCGGATACACCGCCCGCCCCTATCAGTCAGACGCCGTTGAGGATCAACTGAAAGCGGAACACCGCTCCATGCTGATTCGTCTGGCCGTCGCCGGCATTGGCAGCTTCCAGAGCATGATGCTGGCTTTTCCGCTCTATTTTGAGTTCGTCAGTGGCCTTTCGCCGGAGTTTGTGTCGTTTTTCCGCTGGTTCAGCCTGCTGGTAGCCACTCCGGTTGTGCTATACAGCGCAGGGCCATTTTTCCGCAACGCACAGCGCGACATCAGAACCCGCCATCTGACCATGGATGTACCCGTTGCCATTGCGATCGGGCTTGCTTATCTGGCCAGCGCCTGGGTCACCGTCATGGGTGGTGAAGAGGTGTATTTTGAATCCGTTTGCATGTTCACGTTTTTCCTGTTGCTTGGCCGCTACATTGAAGTTCAGGCCAGATACCGTGCAGGGCTTACAGGCAACGCTCTGGCAGGCTTTCATCCAACAGTCGCAACCCGAGTACGCGGAGAGCTAACGGAAATCATACCGGCTCACGAGGTGAAATCCGGTGATGTAGTTCGGATCAGGCCCGGTGAAACCCTGCCCATTGACGGCGTGATTCTGCGGGGTCAGTCCACTCTCAACGAATCTGCACTTACCGGCGAGTACCTGCCGGAAACCCGGGTGCCTGGAGATACCGTCCATGCCGGAAGTATCAACGGCGAAAACCCGTTGGATGTTCAGGTGGAGAAATCCGGCGCCCAAACGCGCCTTTCCGGTATTCTGCGGATACTGGATCGCGTTCAGTCAGAAAAGCCACCGGTGGCTCGCATGGCAGATCGCATTGCCGGCAAGTTTGTCGGGCGAGTTCTCATTCTCGCACCCGTAGTCTGGGTAGGGTGGTGGCTGGCAGGCGCAGACAATGCCTTCGATATTACGCTTTCGGTTCTTGTAGTAACTTGCCCTTGCGCCCTGTCGCTTGCGACACCTACCGCTATTACCTCGGCCACCGTCAAACTGCGGCGCCACGGCTTTCTTCCCACCCGGGGCCATGCGCTAGAGTCCATGAACTCCATCGATACGGTAGTCTTCGATAAAACCGGCACCCTGACCCGGGGCGAACTGAGCCTGATCAATACCCATGTTGTCGGCAGTAAAGACGAAGACACGTGCCTGCGGCTTGCGGCTGGCCTGGAGCGATATTCGGAGCACCCGATCGCCCGGGTCTTCCATAATCGCCCCGCAGCAACCGTTGACCATGTGAACAACCATCTGGGCGGAGGACTTTCTGGGCAATTCGGTGATCAGGCCTTTTTTATTGGCCACAAAGCCTTTGTTGCGCAACACATTAGCGCATCAGAACCTGAGTCAGAACTGCACTCGGGCATGGAAATCTGGCTGGCGTCAGAAAATGAGTGGCTGGCCTGCTTCCGGCTTGATGATCAGCCCCGGGAAGATGCCGCACAAGCGGTCAAAGCTCTACAGGATGCGGGTATCCGTACACTGTTGCTGAGCGGCGACCGTTCCGGCCACGTCCGCCAGATTGCTGATATGCTGGGCATCGACGAAGCGATTGGCCAAGCCTCACCGGAGGAGAAACTGGACGTTCTGAATAAGCTGAAGTCGGAAGGACGCCAGGTAATGATGGTCGGAGACGGTCTCAACGACCTCCCGTCTATGGCAGGCGCCGGCATATCGGTGGCGATGGGCAGTGCGGCCGATCTCACTCAGCTCAAGGCAGATGCGGTATTGCTCAATGGGCAGTTGATGCAACTGGTAGAAGCGCTGGACACCAGCCGCCGTACGCGTAAAGTCATTCGCCAGAACATGGCATGGGCTCTTGTCTACAATGTCTGCGCCCTGCCCCTTGCAGCCGCCGGTCTGGTTCCACCTTGGCTTGCAGCAATCGGTATGTCACTAAGCTCGCTGATTGTTGTACTCAACGCCTTGCGCCTTGGCACCGAAACCCGCCCCGTAGATCGTGGCTAAGTGCCGGGGAAAGTACCGGAATTTGGCGCGCAAGCCACGCGCTGATACCGTAAACACTAGGCTTTAACTATGAGGTTTATTCCGTGCAAATCGTAATGTTCCTGGTGCCGGTCATGCTAATCCTGGTGGTGATGGGCCTTTTGCTATTTTCCTGGGCCGTTAAAAATGGCCAGTATGACGACCTGGAAGGGCCGGCACACCGCATTCTGTATGACGATGACAAAGATATGATCCCGGACGAGGCACGCACGGACAAACCGCAAAAGACCGAGGATCCGTCCGGTGGAACGGCCGATGATCAGGACGATAGTCCTGAGGACGAACCTGACCGCCCATGAATCCCGAACTGTATCTAAGCTATCCCAGTGCGTTCCTTATTGGCCTTCTCGGCAGCACCCATTGCCTTAGCATGTGCGGAGGGATAAGCGCGTCTCTTTCCATGGCGCTGCCGGTTGGAAAGGGATTTCGTCTACGCCAGTCACTGCTGCTGATTGCCTTCAATTCCGGGCGAATCGGAAGTTATGCATTAATAGCAACGCTGGTTGCGATATTAAGCACATCGGCTGCGAATCAATGGGCTGAACTGGGCATTATTCTACGCTCGATCGCGGGTATACTTCTGATTTTCATGGGTTTATCTATGGGGCAATGGTGGCAGGGCATCCGCTATGTGGAGCGTATCGGTGCGCCGCTCTGGAAACGGCTGTCGCCCTTTACGCGCCGGCTCCTTCCAGTCAATCACGCAGGCCAGGCGCTTGCACTTGGAGCCCTCTGGGGATGGTTGCCGTGCGGGCTCGTCTACAGCACGCTGGGCTGGGCGGCTTTGCAACCGACTGTTGGCTCAGCTGCACTCACCATGATGTTTTTTGGTCTTGGCACCCTGCCATCCATGCTTGCGACCGGTTACGCAGCCAGCTGGATCAGCGGATTAAAAAGCAATCAGATGTTCCGGAAATTCACTGGCGCCCTGCTGATTCTTTTCGGGCTGTGGACGCTGCCGCTTATGGCGGTGGTCGGCCATTGAGCCAGCTCTGATTCATAGCCGGACTCTCAGCCAAACTCTCAGATATTCAGAACATCCAAGCGGCCAAAGTTCTCCTCTGGCTCTTGCGCCGGCATGGAGGTCTGAACCGCCTGGCGCTTACCACCCATGCGCTTGCCCTCGCGAAAATCATAGAGATTGGTGTCAGCAAGATGGGATGGTTCAACATTGCACAAGGCCTTGAACATGCTTTCAAGCCGCCCAGGGTGCTGCTTGTCCCACTGCTGGAACATCTCTTTGATAACCTGACGTTGCAGGTTTTCCTGAGAGCCACATAGATTACACGGAATGATAGGGAACTGCCTCAGCGCGGCGTAACGCGCGATATCTTTCTCCCGGCTGTATGCCAGCGGGCGAATAACCGTATTACGACCATCATCACTGTGCAGCACTGGCGGCATGGTTTTAAGCTTGCCGCCGTAAAACATATTCAGAAACAGGGTTTCCAGCAGATCGTCACGATGGTGCCCCAGTGCAATTTTGGTAACGCCGTGCTCTTCGGCAAAGTTGTAGAGAATACCGCGACGCAGCCGCGAGCATAGCCCACAGGTGGTTTTGCCCTCCGGCACCTTGTCCATGACGATGCTGTAGGTATCTTTCTCGATGATATGATATTCGATGCCAAGATCAGCCAGATAGCGCGGCAGAATCTCTTCCGGGAAACCCGGCTGTTTCTGATCCAGATTGACAGCAATCAGCTCAAACGAAACAGGTGCGCTTTTCTGCAGATTGAGCAGAATGTCCAGCATGGCATAAGAGTCCTTTCCACCGGACAAACAACACATTACCTTGTCGCCTGCTTCAATCATCGAGAAATCTGCAATTGCCTGGCCGGTTTCCCGGCGCAGACGCTTCTGCAATTTATTCTGCTCGACTTTCTGGGAACGTGCGTATTCGGCACTAGAGGTTTTTTTTTCGCTGCCTGTTATCGCTTCGGACATATCAACTGTGTTCATTGGGAAAATGGTCATAGGATTATACGCATCCCATCATTTCAGGAACAGGACACCGACATGGATATGTTGAGTTCAAAAAAAAGATCATCGGCAAACTGAAGTTGAAATGGCGACCTGCTTTTCAACGGCTCAGTTTATTGGCGGACTTTCCCGGCTCGCAGCTCTTCCCTGTCGGCGACCACTGCCTTAACATTAAAGCTATGTCTAATTTTAGTACTGTGACCAAAATCTGTAATGGGAAGAGCAACCCTATCTCCCCGGATCACTCACGGCCAGCACGATCAATTGAGCCTGATACGATACTGGAACAGCAAGTCCAGCACCTGTTCGTGGCTGTAGAGCACGAACTTCGCAATTCGCCGGACGGCTTGGACGAGCTCAACCTGATCAAGAGACTGCAAAGACCGCCCTGGAAGCTGATTGGAGATCTTGAGTTTCACGACCCGCAAAAGCTCTACCCTGTGCACTTTCTGCTTTTTCATACACTGTATCGTCTGAGAGATGCACTGGCTGAGGCCGGTGAAAACCTGTTTATCTCGCCCTTGCGCATTGGTATTGAGCGCCAGAACACGATCGCCGGAAACGGCTTTCCTGGTGCCGTGGACAGTCTTCGCAGTTTCTATCTGGACCTGTCCCAGTACGAACTTCCGGAGGATGCCATTCAGCAGATGATGGACAGGTTCTGGGCAGGCCACCAAAACTCAGGGCCCACCAGGCCTGAAGCTCTCGCAGCTGCAAACATGCTCGGGTTCGATGCGATTCCAGAAAGTTTCCTCACAGCAAAACAGGCATTTCGTCGCGCCGTGATGCAAGCTCACCCGGATCGGGGTGGTAATACGGAGCAAATCCAGGCACTCAACGAGGCTTTTGACGTACTAAAAGCGCATTTCAGTCAGATGATGGAGCAGACATGAGAGCACAAAAACTCTGTATATCAGCGGCCTTGTTTTCAATCTTTCTGGTAAGCTTCTCTGCAAGAGCCGACCTCGTAGTTCTTCAGTACCATCACATCAGCGATGCCACGCCACCTTCCACCAGTACCTCTGTATCCCTGTTCCGGGCCCAGCTCGACATGATCAGGAAGCTGGGCATGGATGTTGTTGAACTGCCCGACGCAACGAAAAATGTGTTTTCCGGCGATCCATCAGCCGGCCAGCGCATCGCCATCACCTTCGATGATGCCTATGAATCGGTTTACAGTGAAGCAGCAGGCATTCTCCGTGAGCACTCCCTGCCCTATACCATTTTCGTGGATACTGCGGCTGTCGGCAGCGACGGCTATATGACCTGGCAACAGTTACGGGAACTGTCTGAGCGCGATGGCGTCACCATAGCCAACCACACAGCCGGGCATGAGCACCTCGCGAAAAAACCTGATGAGACAGAGACGGACTGGGAGCAGCGGGTAACACGTAGCCTGGATTCTGCGCAGGCTACGCTTAAAAAGCGCCTTGGAGCCAGCCTTCCTCTGTTCGCTTATCCGTATGGGGAGTTTGATGGCGCATTGGAGGCAGAGGTAGCTGAGCGCGGCTGGTTCGGCTTTGGACAGCAATCCGGGGCTATAGGTCCGCTTTCGGGAAAAACCCGCTTGCCCAGATTCCCCATGGCCAATGCCTATGGGCGGCTTAACGGCCTCGAAGACAAGCTCAACAGCAAGGCGTTTCCCATAGACACCAACCAGCTGCCCGATGGCATCATAACGGACAACCCTCCAACACTTACTTTTCCACCTTCGGAAGCGATTGATCCCGCAAGGTTGACCTGTTTCGCCTCTGGCATGGGTCGCATAGATCTTGAGGCCACTGAGGCGGGAACCTCCGTCAAGGCACCAAAACCTTTCAACAGTCGTCGGTTCCGCTACAACTGCACGCACCCGGCCGGTGATGGCAACTTTTACTGGTTCTCGCAGCAGTGGCTGGACCTGAGCAAAAAGGAAGACTAAACCGGTTACTGTGCCGCCATCATGATCAGCCCGAACTCGCCTGTGCTGACATGAGGTATCTTATGCGGGCCACGACGGGTTTTAATAACCGTCTGGCCTTCGAGGTCTTGGGCGCGAGTAAAGACCAGCATCCAGCGCTCTTCCTTAGCGGCGAAAACCGGAATCCGGGCTTCCAGATAGCCACGGCGATGCCAGTTCTCCGGCTCAAAAGCCGAAACCAGGTCCGTTACCAGGCGAATGGGGCTGAGCTCGCTGTCCAGAAACACGACTGAAGGTACAAAAACGCCTTTACTGGCACAGGAACGCAAGCATACAACCCATTCGCCTGGCCCGTCGTCATGGGGTAAGGCGATCACGAATGGTTCTGAGCATAACAAAGTGCTTGAAGCCCGCATGATGGATAGGAACGATGGCGGGGTGATCGAGATCAATCAGGTCGTCGATCGTCGCGCGGAAGCCTCCCGATGGGTAGCCCAACGCAGTAACGAGGCGCTTCATATCGAGCATGGGAAAAGCCCGGCGCGAAACGATGCGTTCACTTTCGCCGTAATGCAGCAGTGGGGAGCGCGAGCGTTGTTAATACACGAGTGCGGGCGCAGGGTATCATGCGCCCGCACGGTGATCAGATAGTGAAAATCAGGTCCAGAAACAGGTAACACAGCAGAGTAACCACAACAATACCGGCAATATTCAGCGCGAACCCGGCGCGGATCATGTCGCCTATCTTCATGTGCCCACTGGAGAACACAATGGCGTTGGGCGGTGTCGCAACGGGCATCATGAATGCACAACTGGCGGCAATAGCAGCCGGAACGGTCAGGAGCAGCGGCGACGCGCCCTGAGAAAGTGCCAGTGCCCCGAGGAGTGGCAGAAAAGCCGCTGCAGTTGCAGTGTTACTGGTCACTTCCGTGAGAAAAATAATCACCGCGACAACCAGCACGATCATAACGACAACAGGCAGTGCGCTCGCCACACCCATACTCGCTGCAATCCAGTCTGCCAATCCCGAACTGCTGATAACCCCGGCCATGGCAAGGCCACCACCAAACAACAACAGAACGCCCCAGGGAATCCCTTTCGCGGTATCCCAGTCAAGCAAAAAGATTTGCCGGCGTGTGTCTACGGGAATAATAAACATGGCAATAGCCGCCGATATAGCAATACCTGTATCGGTCAACCAGGGCGCAATGCTCGCCAAAATCAGGGGCCGGAACACCCAGGCGCTGGCCGTCAGTACGAACACCAAAGCTACCAGTTTTTCGCCACGACCCATTGGGCCCAGGGCCGAGAGTTCGTCACGTATGGCCTGGCCGGCGCCTTCTTGTGCGATGAGCCCAAAATCCTTGCGCGTTAGCCACCACCAGATCAGGCCCAGCATAACCAATGCTACCGGAACACCCAGGAGCATCCACTGAGCAAACCCGACCGAAATCCCCTGGGTCTCATTCAGATAGGCTGCCAGCAGCGCATTAGGCGGCGTCCCTATCAGCGTCGCAATGCCGCCAATACTGGCAGAGTATGCAATGGCTAGCAGAAGTGCCGTGGCATAACGCTGAACATTTTCCGACTGACCATTGCCCATCATTCCAATAACCGACAAGCCTATGGGCAGCATCATGATTGCCGTTGCGGTATTGCTGACCCACATACTCAAAAAAGCTGTCGCCAGCATAAAACCTGCAATCTGCCGTTTAGGCTCATTGCCAACCGCCTTGAGTGTCATCAGGGCAATACGCCGGTGGAGGTTCCAGCGCTGCATCGCCAGACCCAGAGTAAAACCACCTAAAAAAAGAAAGATGATCGGGTGCGCGTAAGGCGAGGAAGCCTGAGAAATGCTCCCAAGGCCAAGCCCAGGCACCAGCACAACCGGCAACAGAGCTGTGGCGGGAATCGGAATGGCCTCGGTTGACCACCAGGTTGCCATGAGCAACATAAGGCCCAGTGCCGACCAGGCCTCTAACGACATGGACGCCGGCGGCGACAAAAACACGGTCATCAGAAGAAACCCGGCGCCGAGAAACAAACCCATCAGCCGGCTTTTGGAATACCCTCCCGCGTTTTCCGTAACCTGTCGTTGTTCAGACATGCAAACACTCCCCTCCACTTCGGAACATTCGGGGCAGAATAATGCCTGAACTCAGCTACCAGAGCGATATCCTGCAGGCAAAAAACAGCCAAACCCGGTGCGTTTGCCCAGATCTGGCTCAAGATTACCGTCCGTCACTGCCGGGCGGCCATTAATAAGTACGTGCTTTACGCATCCAGGCACCCGATTAACCATTCTCTCAAGGCCAAAATTTTCCATTTCGGCCCATTCAACGCTCTCCAGATTCTGGCTCAGGCCTTTCGGATCCAGAACGGTAATGTCCGCCCGGTCACCCACCCGGATATGTCCCGCTTCTATACCGAACCAGTCGGCCTGCTCGCCAGTGAGACGATGCACCGCCCTTTCAAGGGACATCACCGGCTCGCCCTGTTCGTGACTTTCGAGAACCAACTTGAGAAAACGCAGGGGCAAGTTGTAGAAAGCCATATTGCGAATGTGGGCTCCGGCATCCGAAAACGTTATCAGAGCATCAGGATGGGCAACCATTTTTTTGAGCCGATCTTTGCGGTGATTGCCCACGACGGTGTACCAGCGCAGTTCACGGCCGTGGGCTACGACCATATCGAGGAAGAAGTCCACTACATGGATGCCGCGCTCTAAAGCCAGCTCAGCGAAGTTCTGCCCAATAACAGACTTATCGGGACAATCAAGAATGATGGCGTCACCAAAATCCCGCTGCCAGACCCTAGGCGAAAGTTTTTCCCGGTAGAACCGACGGAATTTGCGGCGGTATTCCTCATCTTTCAGCAGTTCGTTGCGCTCAAGCTGGTCACGAAGGTCCAGCGCCATCTCGCCGGCACCAAACTCTTCAAACAACACAATATCCATGCCATCGGCGTATACCGTGAAAGGCGTTGGCAGCAGCTGCCAACGAAAATCTCCGCCGAAGCCGTTTGCGATCCGGCTCACCAGACTGGCCATGGGCCTGACCGTAGGGTTGCCCTTAAGGTCAATCATGGCAATGAGGGTTGTTTTCAGCGGTTTGCGCAACCAACCCAGGGTTTCCCGAAGATACTGGGTCACCTGCAGAGGATTAGCGGCATTCGGCGCACCCTGGTGTACTCGATCATACCGGCGCAGCAGACGATTGAGCCGGCTGACTTCATGCCAGCGTGCGTAGGTGCTGGGCAGGCTCTTGGACCACTCCCGGTCACCATCCACCTTGTCCCACTTCAGACACATGGTCGATAAACCCAGAAAACCTTCCTGCAGGGCTTCTTCGAGCAGGTTTTCCATCTCCTGCTGTTCCCGGGCCGTGGGTTTTACCTTCCGGTCGGTTGCCCTGTGCAGGCCCATCACCGCCGTCCGGAGATCGCTGTGGCCGAGGAAGCTTATAACATTGGGCCCCAGGGGATGATCCCGAATAAAATCGACCCATTGCCTGGGAGTGCTCCAACTCTTGTGAGCCTGCAGGATTGGCAGCACCTTCTCCCGTGGCACCGTTTCTACCCGGGTAAAGATATCAGAGGCATCTTCCGCCTCCGAACACACCATGCTGAGAGAGCAACTGCCAATCAGCACCGTTGTTACTCCGTGCCGCACAGATTCCGATAGCGCGGGGGACACCAGTAACTCGGCGTCATAGTGGGTATGGGTATCCAGAAACCCCGGCGTTACCCAGCAGCCACTGGCATCAATTACCTTGCTTGCCAGAGCAAGGTCCGGCATCTCCTCAAATACCTGCGCGACCCTGCCCTCATGAACGGCGACGTGTGCGATACGGGACGCGGTGCCTGTGCCGTCGAAATAGCGGCCTCCGATAATCAGCGTGTCGAACTGGCTCACGGCACCAGACTCCTTTTTTGATTTTTATACTGGCAAATCAGTTTAGCCTTCGGCGCAGTCAACGCAAACCGTAGTGTATGGCAGCACCTGAAGCCTCCTGGGATCAATTGCTTCGCCACAGACTTCACATTCATCACCCACGCCGTGCTCAATGCGATCGAGAGCTGTCTTTATCTGGCCCAGCTCGACCCGGGTTTCTTCTTCCAGCGAATCAACGACTTCATCGTTCTGAGTCTGTTGAGCCTGTTCCTCAGAATCTTTGTCCAGAGCGCCGTCTTTACGCTGCTGATGTGCCTCAAAACGTTCCAGCCGCGCAGTAAGATCGGCTCTCAGGGCTTCAAGTTCAGTTTTGCGATTGCTCATATAACGTCTCCTGGTTTTTTCACACCGGTTATGGGTTCTCTATAGACCACATTAGCGCCTAAGCCCTAAGCCGAATTGATGTTCGTCACAATTGTGTCAATGTACATGAGGGAGAATAGTACCTTTACCCGCCATCTGAACAAAGGAGCTGCATATGCTGGGTCTGGACAAGTTTGGAAAAACCGCTAATCGGTTGGTCAGTACATTTGAAACGAAAGTACGCGAAGGTCAGCAACACTTGGAAAAGTTGCTTGGAGATACTGGCGTTATGGACCACGCCAAGATCTCCACAGTGTCAGAAATGTCAGATGCCTACCGCACCATGGCGAAAGATCTGCTACTGCACCCATGGCGTTTTATGGAAGCGGAGTTAGACCTGGCCCGCAAACACGCGGCTCTGGGTTCTTACACTCTTTTCCGGCTGACCGGGATCGACAAAGAGCCAGTTGCGCAGGCGGATAGCGATGATCGGCGTTTCAAGGCGGAAGAGTGGCATCGGCATCTGCCGTTTGATGTATTGCATCAGGCCTATCTGATCAACTCCCGCGCCTTTCTGGATTGGGTAGAAAGCATGGAAGGCATGCCCCCTGGAGGCCGTGAACAAATGCTGTTTTACGCTCGGCAGCTCACCAGTGCACTCGCCCCCTCCAACTTCCTGGCGACAAACCCCGAGGCTCTGAAAATAACCTGGGAACGCAAAGGCATGAATCTGGTCGATGGCGGGCGACAGTTTATTGATGATTTCCGCCAGAACCCGAAGTTATTCAACGTCGGCATGACCGATCGCTCCGCATTCGAGGTAGGCCGCAATCTGGCGACAACGCCCGGAAAAGTAGTGTTTCAGAATGAGTTAATGCAGCTCATTCAGTACACGCCTTCCACGGAGACCGTCTGCAAGCGGCCGCTGCTTATCGTGCCGCCCTGGATCAACAAGTATTACATTCTTGATCTGAGCACCAAGAATTCCTTTATCCAGTGGCTGGTAAACCAGGGCCAGACGGTTTTCATCATATCCTGGCGCAACCCGGGGCCTGCGTTGAGAGACAAAAGCTGGGACGACTACATGCTGGAAGGGCCATTAGCGGCCATGGACGCTGTAACCGCGGCTACCGGCGAAGAGCAGATGAATCTCATCGGTTATTGCATCGGCGGAACGCTTTTAGGCTCAGCCCTGGCCTGGATGAAGAAGAAAGGCAAAGACCCTGTTGTCAGCGCTACATACCTTGCCAGTCTGCTGGATTTCTCTGATCCCGGCGGCATTGGTGTGTTCATCAATGAGCACTCAATCCGTGGTATTGAACGCATGCTGGACAAAAAGGGCTATCTGGACGGCCGCGCCATGGCATTTACGTTCAATCTACTGAGAGAAAACGAGCTGTTCTGGTCGTTCTGGACCAACAGCTACCTCAAAGGCCAGAAGCCAGCGGCGTTTGATCTGCTGTACTGGAATACCGACGGCACCAACCTGCCCGCAAAAATGCACAGCTTTTACCTGCGGGAGATGTATCTCAATAATCGCCTGGTAGAGCCCGACTCTCTTACTGTCGCCGGAGAGACAATCAATCTGGGTGAAATAGAGGTGCCGTCGTTCTTTCTTTCAGCACGGCAAGATCACATCGCCAAATGGAAAGCCACTTACAAGGGTGCGTTGGTCCATGGGGGCAATGTTCATTTCGTGCTTTCCGGTTCTGGCCACATTGCGGGCGTCATAAACCCTCCTTACAAGGAAAAGTATTGCTACTGGACGAATGACCCCATGAAGCCCGATGCCGATGAATGGCTCGAAAGCGCAGAAGAGCATCCCGGTTCCTGGTGGCCACACTGGCTGGAGTGGATTCAGCAATATGCCGGTGAGCAGGTTGCCGCAAGATTGCCCGGAGACGGCAAGCTTGCCGTACTTGAGGACGCTCCGGGCAGTTATGTTCGGGTGAAGGCGGCAGAAGCCGCCAAATAAATTGCAGGTGAAAACAGGCGCTGTCCGGCGCCAGCGGTATCGAGAGCCATCAGCCGTGTAATGGGCTTCAGCCGGACAGCAGTTCAATCGGGTAGCGAATTGTCGTCTGGTCGACTCCCGGCCGAGGGCCAAAGTCC
This sequence comes from Marinobacter antarcticus, assembly GCF_900142385.1. Taxonomy (NCBI): domain Bacteria; kingdom Pseudomonadati; phylum Pseudomonadota; class Gammaproteobacteria; order Pseudomonadales; family Marinobacteraceae; genus Marinobacter; species Marinobacter antarcticus. Next base: position 2,095,475 of record NZ_FRAQ01000001.1, on the reverse strand, counting down.
ACGAGCAGCAGGCGATTACAGATCTTGTTCTCCAGACCAGGCTCGCCAAGTGTTGACTCAACTACAGAGCATCGGGACACAGCGCCATTCGGCTCGATCACCAATTCGGGCGTAATACTGCCCTGAAGCGACGGTTTTCGGCGAAGTTCACGGTTGTAGATGCTGTAAATGGCCGATTTATTGGCATCCATCGTACGACGCAATTCTTCCTTGCTGCGTGTCCGGGAAGCGGTTTCCTGCTTTTCGCGCCGGACAACTTCTTTAACTTCGGCAACGCGCTCAACTTCCGCCACTTCAGCCCTTTCACGCTCCGCCAGGGCAACCTGACGGCTTTCACGCTCAAGTGCTGCATCATTCACACCTGAACTGCGAACATTAGCCGTGGCACGGGCAGCCAGTGTGTCTCCCGCTTTGCGTGCAATCGGTTTGGCTGTGCGGGTCACCGGTGCATCAAGCTTGACAGAACTGGCCAGCGCACTGAGCTTTGAAAGCTCGTTACCCATCGCCAGAATGCCACTGCTCTTGGCTTTTTCTCGGGCCTTGGCTACTGCTTCGGGCTTGGGCTTTGCCTTCACCTCGGGCTTTGGTGGCTCAGGTTCTGGTTTCGGCTCCGGTTTAGGTTCTGGCTTCTGCTCTGGTTTAGGTTCGGGTTTAGCCTGCTCAACCGGTTTCTCTTCTGGCTTCTTCTCTGGTTCTGGTTCCGGCTCCGGCACAACCTGCTTCGGCGGCTCTTTCTTTTCGATAACCAGCTTAGCCAACTGCGGCGGCAACGCCTCACGTTCCTGTCGATCACGCTCCGGTAACTCAATCCAGCTTACATAACCGGCAAAAATCACGAACAGGGGCGCGATCACCAGCGCCACGGACAGCAAACGCCTGCGCTCACCCCGCTCCTGACTCCAGGGTAAGCCGTACCGGTACTCTGTCATGCCCCGGGTCATGCTCCGGCTCCCTCTTTTGCGCTTTGGTTAACCGCCAGAGATATGCTGGCGTATCCCGCATCCACACAGGTAGACATAATTTTTTTGAGCAAATCGTAGGGCAGCTCCCGGTCGGCCAGAATAGTGATCGCCCGCCCTGCCTCTGGTACAGGCTGCCCGGACCGGCTAGCCTGGTAATCCAGCTCCTGTTTCAAACCCGGCTCTATCTGTCCGTCCAGAGCCTGCAGCACCTCTCGTTTGATCACCACGCGCCCGTTTACGAGGATATCCTTCTCGGTTACGGTCAGCGCGAGCACATCACCGGGTGGCTGCACGGCTGACGAATCCGGCAGTTTGATGGTGCTGCTCTGGTTGAGTACCTGCACATCAGACGAAGAATTAACCATCAGGAAGAACACAAGAATCGTAAAGATGTCCATCAGCGACACCAGGTTCATCTTGCTCTGGCCCTTGTTTCGTCTGTGATGACGCTTCAGGCGGCGGGCTTTGGCAGACTCTTTCATGATTGCCCCCCTTCTTTCAACACTTCTTCCGCATCCACTAACGGCGCGTCACCCAAAGAAATTTCAGGAAAGAGTTCTGCCTCCACAAGGTTTCCAGCGACCACCGCATCATAGGACCGGACCGTATCCATGACCGTTACAAGCGCCTGATAGGAGGTGTCCCGGGAGGGCATGATAATCACGTCTTTCTTATCAGGAACGCGGCTTTTGATCTCTTTCATGACATCTTTAAGCACAGCGAAATCGTACTCGCCCTCGCTCTGGGCAATGGCCTTGATAACCCCGCCCTGGTTATCCGCAACCACCAGACGGTCTGCATGGATAACAACCTGTATCTGAAGTTCTTCAACCTGATCCGGGGTAAGGCTTTCGCCGGTCGGGAAGTTGAGTTCCAGAACGCTGGTGTGGGCAAACACCATATTTAAAAGCAGCACCGGCACAAGCACGATCATGAGATTCATGAACGGTGTAATGTCGAGATCCGGCTCGCTCTGTAATCGACGATGTTTCCGTCTCATAGCCTGAAATCCTTCAGCTTGTTATCAGGCCGGGGTGCGGGCGGGAGTGCTGGCAGGCGCTGCCGCCGACGCAGAAGATGATGCAGCTTGCCCTGTGGGCGCAGCACCGGAGCGGGAGCCGGAACCATCGCTGAGCAGATTGAGCACCTTAATGCCCGCCATTTCAAAACTGTCGACAATTTCATTGGTTTTGGTTTGCAGAACAGAATGAATCAAAAGGATGGGGATAGCCGACATAAGGCCGAACGCCGTGGTGTTCATGGCCACTGAAATACTCTGTGAAAGCAGGCTGGCTTTTTGCGCAGGATCGGCTGCAGCAACAGCGGTAAATGCTGCGATCAGGCCGATGATGGTGCCCAGCAAGCCCAACAGTGTTGCAATGTTCGCAAGCGTTGCGAGGTACTGAGTGCGCTTTTCTAGGCGCGGCATGACATCCAGCAGCCCTTCTTCCATGGCGTATTCGATGTCTTCACGGCCCTGGCGTCGAGCCAGTCGCTGCAGGCCAAAACCGATCATCTCGGACATGGCACTGCCAGATTCCTGAGCGTAATTGAGCGCTCCTTTGAAATCACGCTTCGCAATCATCGGGTGCAGGCGGTTGAAGTCTCTGCGATTGATGATTTTCTGAGCAGACAGGTATACGTATCGCTCAATGGCTACAATGAGTCCGACAATCAGCACAATGGCTATCGGAAACATAAAAAAGCCACCTTCCTGAAAGAAGCGAACGGCGGTATCAATCATTTTCTGGGCACTCCATGGTCCGGGTTTTGAATCAGTCTAAGCGTTGCTCTGCCCCAAAGGGGTTAAGTTAGCGGAAGTCTTTGTTGCGGTTTGTTGTAGTTTGCACTCGTGCACAGCAATACTGTGACACACGTCCCACTAATTACCCGGTTTCACTGTCGCCGGTTCGTTGCTGAACGCATCATGATAGCGGACAAGCCTTTGAAATTCGTAGCGCTCCAGAGGCGCAAACGTCTGCTCAACCATCAATTGCTCATCCGGCGCCCGAAGCTCATCTACTTCCGGCGGCTGCCAGGGCACCAGATACATCACCGTAGGCACCTCCTGATCACCCTGAATGCGTGTGCCCTCAATAGTTACCACTCCTGAATCCACTCGCGAATCCTGGGCATGAACGACCTGAAGGCCAACCAATGGAATAGCCACTAGCAGCCCCAATTTGCCCAACTGCCTCATAGCCAGCCCCTCATATCAGATTCTGTTTTTCGCATCGAATATCCAGTCTTCCAGTTTCGGGTCGGGCTCGGTGGCAAGCGCCTTGTACTGTTCGTACAATGGCAGAGCCTGCCCGGGCTCACCCAGATAAATATCCAGCAGGAACGCCAGATTGAGCAGTGCCGGCAAGTATTCCGGATTCGCAGCAAGGGCTTCACGGTAACGCTGCTCAGCGGTTGGAAAGTCGCCAGCATTGCGAGCGATAACACCAAGATGGTTAAGCGCAACCGGATGCTCCGGGTTCAGGGCAAGCACCTCCTTGAACCGGGCCTGGGCGAGCTCGGTTTCACCCGTCTGAAACGCCAGTACGCCCAGATTGACCAAGGGGCCTGTGCGTTGCGGATGCTGCAAGGCCATCTGTTCAAAGCGGCGCCTGGCCTCATCTGTGTCGCCGTTTTCCATTAACACAACCGCTTCGGCAAAGGCCTCCTGCAGAAGCACTTCCGATTCCCCGGTGGCTGTAGCCGTCTCATCGGGTGCAGCCGCGCGTTCAGGCCCCAGCGCGCAACCGGACAAAAGCAAAAGTCCCAGAACCACTGCATTGAGTTTTTTATCCCAGATCATGAACCGCTCCGGCTGTGACTTCGGGTTTGTTGTAGCGGCCGGGTAGCAAACGTCGCAACGACTCATAACTGCGCTTTACCCACTCATCGAAGATGCCTTCGCGGGCACGACGGATATTCTGTTCGTGGATATCAATGGCGCTGTCTTCGAATGGATAAGCCTGTTCTTCCAACAGCAACTCATACTGGGACAGTTCCAGTTGACTGAGCCCCTCCGGACGCTCGGAGTCCATCAGGTCGGCACCAAGGCGGCTGTAGATATGGGCAATCTGATAGCCTGCTTCTGTGGAAAACGACGATAGCCCGTATCCCGCCGTTGTCTGGTAGGCCTGCACAGCATCTTCAAGTGCGTTTGTTTTAGCGACCATGCTCTCATTCAGCGGCAACGTCAGGCGGATACTGTCGTAGTAAGCCAGCGCCTCGCGAGCAAGGGTGGCAGAGGCAGACGCAGCCAGATAGCGCATGCGTTCATCTGCAGCTTCCGGGTTCTGATCCACCTTCTCCATCTGCCTGTTAAGCCAGAAATCACGACGCTCACGGTCGCCACGGGATTCGTAAAGCTCCGCCAGCCGGTTAGCGGCTTCCATATAATTGGCGGCAGGCTCTGGATGGCTATTGGCGTATTGACGCCAGGCATCAATCGCCTTGTCATCGTTTCCGGCCTGGTCGTAGAGTTCAGCTGCAATCTGCAGGTTCTCCCGGCGCTCTTCTGGCGTGGTCGCCATAGCAACCATGAGGTTCAGCTCATCACCGGCTTTCTCCCACTGCCCGGTTTCCCGATAGGCGAATGCAAGCTTTGCCGGCACGGTATTAACCAGTTCATGCTCCGGGAAACGAGAGCGGTAGCCATTCAGCACATCAATGGCCTCGTCCCATCGCGCTGCGTTTACAAGCAGGGATGCTGCGTCATATTGCGCGTTAGCGTGCAGCGTGGATGCAGGCGCCACCGCCCCTACCCGCAAATACTCGCTGACTGCCGCATCAACATTGCCAGCCTCTGCCAGCTGCTCCGCCTGGCGGAATACAGACGCAGCCATGTTTTCCTGTATGCCGGGCCGTCGCTCGTCTTCCTGGGACATCATAGCAAGCGCATCACCATAGGATTGCTCGGCTTCGCCATAACGCGCAAGCTCGAACAGACTATGCCCTGCCATCAGCAGCGCCTCGGTAACCAGAGCGGGGTCTGCAGCCGGCTGCCAGGCGGCCAGGCGAGCGGCCATGGGAATGACTTCTTCAAGGTTCTGCTGATCAAATTCCCGCTGCAGAGCGATGTAATACACACCCGGAGCGCGGAAATCTTGCGGGAAGGCATTCACGAATCTCAGGCGATTGAGCTGTTGCATTTCCTGCAAGGCGAACAGATCGGTGTTTGTTTCATTCATCCAGGTTCGCGAGTACTCACGGAATGCCAGAACAGAGGCATACCCTGCTTCTGCCGCGCGTTCCTGTACCTTGCCGGCAGCCGGAAAGTCATAAGCAACGCGCTCAAATGCCTGAATGGCGTCCGGCCACTCCTGCAGCTCCAGATAGGTTTCCGCCAGCAGGAACAAGCGCTCTGGCGTGCGGGGATGATCCGGGAAGGTGGCTGCAAATTCGGCATAATAAGCGGCGGCCTGGCGATAGTGCTCGTCCGCTCCGGGACTTTGCACGCGGCTGTCAGGCTGTCGATCTGAGGCACGCTGTCTCTGCTTTTTGGCTTCGCCAGCCAGTAAATAATGACGGTCGGCCAGCTCTGGTAGCAGGATTTCGAGCTGGTTTTCGATGTACGCCAGAGTTTCGGGATCGGTCTCAGGCCAGTAGTCACTGTAGATGCCGTAACGTTTGATGAACTCGGCCTTGCGATCGGGAATGGCTTTATTAAAGCCAGCCAGTTCCAGCGTATCGATTATCCGCATGTGATAACGCGGCGCCCAGGGGCTTTCCGGATGCTCGTCAATATACGCCTCGAACACATCGACAGCGTCGCTGTAGCGTTCACGCTCAATCAGTAATTTACTGTAGCGATCGTAAACGAGAATTTCATAGGGCCGGCTGCCCGTCTGCCGGAACAGGGCTTGCAGGGTCTCAGCGCCATCAAGGTAGGACAGCGAAAGACCGACAACCCTGAACAGATCTTCAGTAAGCGTCTGATAACGCTGGTCCGGCGCTTCTGTAGCCTGCTCACCCGGCATAATCAGATCCAGCACTTCGACGTAGCTGAGCAGAGCCTGCTGGTAACTTCCCTGCTTGAACTGGCTCCAGCCCTTCATGTAGTGGGCGTTCATCAAGAAGGATGGATCGCCGCTTTGTTCGCTACTTGCAAGGGTAACCTCATCAAACGCCTGTTCCGCTTCAGAATAGCGGCCGTTGATGAACAGGATATCCGCGCGTCGGAACTGGGCTTCTACCCAGTAATCTGAATCGGGATAGGTTGTTACCAGTGTGTCCAGGGATTCCAGCTGCTTGCCGGTCATGCCGCGCAGGCCCCAGGCTCGGGCCAGCTGATAGTAAATCTGATCGTTGCCTGTACGCTCAGGATATTCTGCCAACAGGTTGGTATAAGCGGCAATTGCTCCGGACAGATCGTCTTCTGCGGTGTCTGTCATTATACGTTCGGCCCGCGCGAACTCGAGATCCGCGAGCCTGTGCCGGATGGTGACCTGCTTGACGGGGTCATCTACCAGCGGCAGTAAATCCCGATAACTGCGCATCACTGACTCAAGAGAAACGGTGTCCTCTGCGGTTTCAACACGCTTGTTCTCCACCACGGCAAGATCTGCCGCGCGTGACGTGCTTACAGGGCTTAAAGACGCCAGGGTTCCGGGACGGGCCGCCGGCATTTCGTCGTCGCCCGGCCCCCACCACAACGTCTGGCACCCAGTGACCAGCAACGCAGAAACCACCGGCACAAGTGCTCTCGCTATGCGCAAAGCAGAACGCCGCCCCTGAGGGAGTCTTTCAAGAGGCCATTTATTCATTGTCAGCCTCCGCATTCCGATCTGCCCGAAACAGCTGATCCGCCAGCCGCGCCTGGGCATGGCGGGATGCCAACAGGTACCGCCGTAGCTCTCTGTTTTGTTGTTGGAGGGCCTGATCCAGCCGGCCCATGAGAATGCGTCGTGCCTGGCCTAATGCACCTTGTACCTGAATTTTCAGCTCCTGAAGCTCCGCGGCGTTGCGGGCAAGCCGTCCGGCCAGCACGCTATGCTCACTGTCCCCTGCCATCAGGGTTTCCATGGCTGCTCTTTGACTCCGGAACTGTTCCATTTCCCTGTCCAACTCGCGCAACTGCTTCTGGGCGGCCCAGCGGTTAACGCCATAGTCGTTCGCCACTGTCCAGTCGAAGTAAGCTCTCATTCGCTGATAGTTTTCCCGCTGGCTGGCAGTACTCTTATCATCGGGGAGCTGTGCGAGCTTGGCCGCAATGTTATCTAGCCGCGTTTTCAGGGCTTTCTGCTCAGTCGTCATGAAGAATTCGGCATTTTCTCTGGCAAGGGCCGCTTCAATCTCCATACGAAACGATTTGTGTACTTCCGCCCACTCGTCCGCCTGCTGCTGTTCAAGCTCAAAGCGGGCCTCGCGGCTTCGTTGCTCCCGCTGTATGCGTCGTGTTTCCAGCATGGTTTCAAAAGTGCTGAGCTGTTCTTCCCTCTGCATCAGCAAAGCCTGCATCCGGTAGAGTTCGTGCAGTTCCCCCAGGGCTTGCTGGAAGGGTTCCGTTGCCAGCACGTCTGAAAGCCCGAAATCTGTGGGCGTCACCCGGAGGCGGCCGTAGGCATCGGTGACAATGTCATCGCTGTCGCGGAGAAAGTTCAACCGCGCCATCAAATTCTCTTCGGTGAGTGCCTGCCGTGCTGTGATCAGCTCCTCACCCCGGGTTTCGTAATGTTCGGCAGCCTGGGTAAACGCGTCTAGCGCCCTGCGGGGTTGATTCATCTGCTCGAGCACATAACCCCGGGCATAGGGAACCTGCTCTCTCCAGGCTAAAAACAGGGTACGCTGAGACAGGGCATCAAGCGCATCCAGAGCCCGTTGCATCTGGCCCTCGCCAGCCGCCGCGACAGCATAGTCAAATAGCGCTCGATCGGAAAACACACCGTCCAGGGGCATGGCACCCAGCAGTGTTAATGCATCATCAAACCGGGCGTCTCTCAGATATAACCGGGCGAGGGATAACCGGCTTTTATCCAGCAACGCACGGTGCTCGGAAATCCGGTTTTCCTTTGGCGTCTCGTCTTCCATATCGGCAATGAGCGCACGCAAGCTTTGCTGCGCGCCCGTGAAATCTCCTGCGGCGATCTCGGCCATGGCCATGTTGTAGCTCAGGTAATATGCCCACGGGCCAGATTGCCTCAGCCATTTACGCAGGCTTTCAGTCAGAGCTTCATCACCCGCTTTGCCACCAAAGGCGTCGGATGTCATGGCCAGCTGGGCCCTCAGATAAAGCCATTCCGCGTAAAGCCCTGAATCACTCTCTTCCAGCACATCTGCGTTAACCCGCTGAAGGTTTTCATAGGCCAGACCGTAATCACCCTCGAGATAAAACACCTTACCCAGATAAAACCAGGCTTGACTGCGTACTTCCGGCGACAGTTTTATGCGCGGGCTTTTGCTATCTGAGTCATCGCTATCGCTGGCGTTCGTCTCTTCGAGCAATCGCGTGAACAGATCACGGGCTTCGCGGGTCATGCCGTAGGAGAGCATAAGCCCGCCTTCGACCAGCTCCGGATAGGCACCGTGCCCGCTGATGCCGCCACGCTCACGGGCCACATCGAGCAATGTCAGTGCATCAAAGGACTCGCCCAGGTAGTAGTTGTATAGTACCCAGCCATACACGGGATCCTTGGCCCTCTCCGGTGCTTCGTCAGCGACCACTGCCGGCGAACCGAGCAAGAGCACAGCTACAGCTGCCAAACGCGCCGTCAACCCGGAATGAAATACCCTTGAGATGAATGCCACAGGTCGTGTCACTCCCACTCCACAATGGAGACCATGGGCTGATAATCCGAGGAGCGATCCTGAATGCGGATTTCCAGGGCAGCCGTCTCCGTGCCTTTCTCAAAAGCCAGGGTTGCTGCCTGCTTGTAGGCGCGGTTGTCCGGGCCGATACCTTCTACAAAAGCCGTTACCTCGTGAGTACCGGTTTTCAGATTGCCGATAAACAATCGCTGCATGCCGCCGCGCTCAAGGGCCGTGACCTGACGATCCGTATAAAGATGAGATGCAACAATATCGCCGTCAACCTTCAGCTTCACCGCATCCACCTTAAGGAATTCACCCGAATCGACGCTGAGGAAAACCGCAAATTGCGTGCTGGCAGGGAACAGCAAATCTTCTTCCAGAATGAAGAGATCCCGGTTAAGGCGGATGACTTTCTTCTTCAGATCCTCAACGCGCTCCGCAACGGCTTTACTGTCCTGTGCAGCTTCCTGCGCCGCGTCCGGCTCTGCGAGCACCGCAGCGCTCATAAACAGGATCAGTGCTGCAAGTGCCCCAGCCAACAGGGTTTTTAATGAATCCGTCATAGTCAGGTTTCCTGCAAACTCAGTATTCGAGAATCACTGATGCCCTGGTAACCAGCGCATCGAATGAATAAAGCGGCTCTTCGCCCGGCAGATAGCTGCCCGAAGCCGTAACATCCCGGAAGTTGTCATAATCAAAGTTCAGCCAGTCCAGCAAAAGGCTGAATTGCACTCGTTTGATGCCGGGCAAGGAGGTCTGCTTCCACTCATAGACTGCGCCAGTCCCGAGAGTCGTGCCCGAAAGGGAGCTCATTTCCTTGTCTCTTGCCAGATGCGTCTGTGAGTTTTCATAGGGGAAAAGGTCGCTGTAGAAATCCGCCTCACTCTGACGGTAATAGCGAACGGAGCCTTCGAGCGTCCAACGCTCATTCAGAGCGTGCACATAGCCCAGCTCTACGGTTTGTGCGTTAATGCCCCAGGTGTCACTGAAATGCCGGTATTCACCGCGAATGGAGGCGCGGTATGGCAGGTGATAAATAGCCCGGGCAGCCACTGACGTGCTGGTTCGGGTTTCCGGATAGCGCTCCGGCTGATAGAGAAACGAAGTCGCATCGTCAGGATCCAGATAACGGTTCTGGCGATATGGATTCTGCAGAAAGCCCTCATCCGTAACCACTTCCAGATCAAGCCCGACGAGCATATTGCGGGTAAGCACCTGACTAAGGCCCAACTGAAAGTTACGGCGGTCGGCGTCTTCACTGAAGTTGTCATTGCCAATCTTGCCGACCTCATCCCAACCACCCGCATAACCGAGGGTGACCGTGGACATACCACCAAAGAAATCCTGGCTGACGGTGAAGTACACGGTATTGGCTTCGTAGTCGTTTTCAGAGCTGTTGGTGAAACCCAGGCTCATAATCGCGCGCTCATAGAGATAATCGACACCAACCGTGTATTCGGTGCGCTCTTCGGTATAGGCACTTGCGGTTGCCAATACGTCTACAGAAGCTGCCGAGACCATATCCACGTAATACTGCCCCGAAACCGATACCTGGGGCCCGACGCTCTTACGCGCCAGCACTACAGGGCCGTCGATCACCATGCCGCCACCATCGTAACGATGATAAAGTACATCCACGCTATCAACCGGCAGGGTTGCAGCCTGGGCGAACGAGCACGAAACCATCATTGTGAGAAAAGCCCACAGCATCCGGGCTAGCCGGCGGCGATCAGTTACATCCACAACCACCTCCCGCGCCGCCTTCCGCTCCACGGGCGGATTCCCGGGATTGATAAACGTGGTGCATGTACGAATCTGCCTTGCCGTGGCGGCTAAGGCTCATGATCGGATCAGCCAGACGATCCCGCTCATAAGGTTTTACCCAGGGTTTTACAGAGCTGCAGCCGGCAGTTGCCGACACCAGCAGCGCCAGGAACAAAGGCATGGTAATGGTTAATTTGTGCATAACGCTTGCCTGCCCCGTAATCACTCTCGCACCAGCTCTCTGATCTGGGTTTCATATTCGGTTTCGTAGCCGGGCTTGTAGCCATAATGAATGTAACGAGCATTGCCATCGCGATCGATCATCACTGTTGTCGGCATGGCCGGCACTTCGTAAAGCTCGCTCACCGAGCTTTCAGGGTCGTACAGAACCGGATAGCTCACCGGCACCTTGTCCAGGAAACGCAAAGCCTCGTCACGATTCTCGTCGACATTCACTGCAAGAATGGTAAAGCCCAGATCCTGATAACGACTGTAGATATCGTCCATCAGGGGCATTTCCTGCCGACACGGCCCGCACCATGACGCCCAGAAGTTCAGCATGACCACTTCGCCGCGATGATCTTCAAGCCGGATGTTGTCTCCGGAACGACTTTCCAGAGTGAAATCCGGAGCCGCAACGTTAATGGCTTCCGCCTGTACCGTGAGCGCAGCGCCGGAAAAAGCGATCGCTAATGCCATGGTGGTAACCGGGTTTTTCATTTCAAAAGCTCCTGTGTTCAGAAAAAGACCGACAGTCCGGAACTGATTTCGGTGTTCATTGACGTCTTCTCCGCACCTACTACATCAATGCGGTAGTAGTGCTGGCGCACACCCAGATGTATCGCAAGGCTGTCTGTCAGTAGAATCTGATAGCCAGCTCCGGCGTTGAGGGTGAAACGGGTATCGCCGCCAAAGTCCGTGGCACCGGCTCCGGCAATCAGATAGAAGTTGGTGTTGAATGCGTAGTTCTCGGTAAGAAACGCCTGACCGGGCAGAACGTTATAGCCCAGGTTGATGTTGTAATAGCGATACTCACGCTCACTGTCGGTCAGCACTTGCACGTTGCCCGCCAGATTTTCAAAACTGGTTTCGCCACCCTCCGCAAAGCCTATTCCGGCCTCGAAAAAGAACGACTCGCTCAGGTGGTATGTGAGCTTGCCGCCGTACACAAGTGACGACTCAAAGTCTTCAATATTGAGCACACCCACAAAGGCTCCGACCTCGAAGTTCTCTGTATCAATCAGCGCTTCATCAACCGGCACCGGCTTCACATCCGGTTCGATCAGAGGCCGGTCGTCGCGCTCAGCTTCTTCAGCCGCGAACACCTGGGGCGTAAAAGCCATTACTTGTGCCAGGCAGAACCCGGTCAGAAAAAGATACTTAGTCCGATTTTCCATTCTGTCGCTTCTTCGTTGGTTGCTCGGCTGGTAAAGACTTTGTAGTCCTTGAACTCGGCCCGGATAAAATAGCGATCGGTAATATAAACACGAAGCCCTAACCCGGCATGGCCGATAGGGTTATCACGTTCCTCTGGCTGCGCCAGCGTTGTTTTCGGATTCACCCATATATGGCCTACCCCAAGGGTGAAAAAAGGTGAAACCCGCCAGTGAGGAAACGGCTGATGCACAATATTGGCGTTCACCATGAGTATTTCCGAGGCGCTGCCCAGCACTTGCGAGCCCCACAGTTCCGCTGCCAGGTTGGGCGTAAACCAGTAACCTCCGTAGCCTGAGGTTACTGGGGCACCTTCGAACTCACCCATCATGATCCCGACTTCAACATTCCTGTCGCTGAACGATTCCAGATCCGGCACGCTGAGATTGACAACTTCACCCGTTGCATCCCGGGTTTGTGCAATGGCAGCCACCGCCACCCAGCCTTCGCGGCCTTTCTCATCCCGGACCTTCATCCAGCCGGTCTTGCGCTGCAGAAGCGTCAGCCATTCACCTTTTTCGCTAGTGTGAAAAACCGGATATCCCACCGCCGGGCCGGTTCGCCAGACAACAAAAGGCTCAACAACCTGAACCATAGGCTCGGGTTCGTCCTCACCCCACAACCAGCCTGCCCAGGCAGTAACAGGTAAACAGAGCATCAGTATCAGAATGGCAATGGGCATGGTTCTGGTGTCGGTTCCTGATCAGTTATTCCGGAGCGGCGAAGGGATTGTTGTAGTACTGCGCGCCTATGTCCAGCCACTCGGCTATAAGGCGAAGTTCAGCGGCGGACAAAAAATCTTCATGGGTTCCGCCCAAACTAAATACACTCTGGAATCGGGTGCTGGCCAAGGCGCCATTCACAGACATACTTTCTCTGACCGGAACCGGCGCAAGAATGGGCGTTGGTAGACCGGTTACTTCATCCAGTATCGGGTCTCCATTTTCATCTCTAAGAACATCACCCGTATCAACCATAGTGTCTACCAATACACCACCCGAATTGAGCTCCTGTTCGTTATCCGGAAACAACAACTCTCGATAAGCCTTGAAGTGCAATGGCTCGGCATCTGAAGGACCGTCCGTGAGATCCAGTTGTGCAGCGGCAACTGATGGCGCTCCAGCGGCGTCGCTGTTGGTATGGCAGCCAGTGCACATGTAATCATCAATCACCTGATCGTTAACATCCAGAACTTCACGGCTTAAAGCCCAAAGCGGATGAATGTTCGACTCATAGTTGATAACCGTGCGGCAGTTGGCGGCCCAGTCATTTTCACACACACCGGAAATCGGCTTCGGAGTATCCAGGTTTTCGTACGCCAGAGACAAATCCGCAACACTGTTGGCGAAATCGATCCATTCATCTGCAAAGTAAACCGGATCGGGCGACGGCTCGCGGATGCCCTTTATCCGGGCATAGACTTCGGCCATCGTCTCGCCCATATCAGCGAACAGTGTTGAATCTGTGTTCGGGAAGGGTGCGCCCGTTGTGCTCGCACCCGACCATACCGCTGCAGGGCTGGCGTCGGGCCGGCCGTGGGATGCCGGCGAGCCGGGTTCGTGGCAACCCTGGCATTCAAGGGTTTCACCGGGCTTAACCGACAACCAATTCTGATGGCGAGCGGTGGTTCTGCGCCCTTGAGAGTCCACCACACTAACCGCAAAGGCCACATTAGCCGGCACAGCCACTTTAACCGAACCGTCGGGCTCTACGGGCACGTAGCCCAGAATCTCCCGCATAAGCTGACCACGACTGCGACCAAAGGCACTGTTATCAAAATCCCGAACAGTCTCACCGGGCATGGACACAGGCTTTTCAAGACGCAAAAATCTCGCCGGCCGATCAGCGGCTGTGGTCAACGAGGGATCTGCAGTTGCTGCGATACCATTCGGGGCGATATCCACACCGTCCATGTCATAAACACTACGAATATGCAGAATACCGTAGCCTTTATCGGCCAGCTGAGCTGCTTTGCCCGTAATCTGAGCCTCCGGAATAAAACCCTCCAGCGGGCGTTCACGCATCAGCATGGCTTCATCAAACTGCTCACCCTCGGAAGGCTCCACCACGGGCCTCTGAGTGCCGCCTGCGACGTCCAGAAGCCAAAGGCCATAAACCGGTGGCGCGGGAACATAGGCGTCTGACTCCAAGCGATCCTCGGTGCAGTTCACAATCCGGCTGGATGCAGCTTCTTTGAGCCGACATGGCGTCCAGCTCACAATGTATCTGCCGGTACCATCCATCAAGGGTGAGATAGAGCCATAGCGGCCCTGCAGTGACAACTCGCCGTTGAGCGTAATGCCGGAGATCAATGGGCGCTGACCCGTTCCGGCGCTTCCATCAATGCGCAATTCGGCTTCCACATAGTTATCGATATCAACCTCTGCCGGAGCCGAGGCGTAATCGTCGCTTTCAAAGGGCCGCAACTGAACCAACAGGGCTCCAGAGTCTGTTTTCCGGGACTTCAGGTACTGAACATTGCGTGCTCCGACGACAGAGTCGTGGGAATTGCGGCCATAAAGATAAGTAAGCCCGGTTCCGTCGGGATTCACGCTGTAGAGATTTACCCCGTTGTTACGGGTCTGGCCTGCATTATCCCACCGGCTGAATACGATGGCTCCCTCATCAGTGACCAGCGGATCAAGATCGTGGCTCTGGTTAAACGTAATCTGCTGAATATTTTCGCCATCGTCATCCATGGTATGCAGCACAAATGCGGGCACATCCCGGTTCTCATCAAGACCGGCATACTGGCCCTTGCCTTCGTCCAGCAAAACCGCTTTGGAGATGCGCTGCCGCGTGGATGAAAACACAATCCGGCCATCCGGAAGATACGCTGGCGCAACATCCTGACCGGCTTTAGCTGTTACATCCGACGTTATGATCCTGCGTAACAGATCCGTTGAGCGATCGTATTCCCAGATATTCCAGGTGGGCTGATCTTCCTCATCCGCATCTTCAATTTCCGGCGCCCGCATGGCAAACAGAACGCGATCACCATCGTGGGAAACGTGCAGGTCTTTTACGTCATAGCGAAGCCGGCCGGCATCATCCAGAAACTCCGGGCCGGAAAATGCCCGGGACGAGATATCAATTGCGCGCGCATCAATTGACGCGCTGGCTTTCAGAAACAGGCGCGCTCCCGGGCGAAACCCCGATGGATCGGCGAGATTATCTTCAATCAGGGCCCCGCTGTTGTCGTCGAACAACAATGGCCGCTTCACATAAACAACCGGGTTCTCAACCACCACGGGGTCAGCTTGCTGGCTATCGCCACCGGATAAACAGCCGGAAAGTACGACGGTCAGGACAAGACAGAGTGCTGACCTGATAATGTCGTTCGGTTTGTGAGACACGCGCCTTGGCTCCACTGAAAAACCCTGTGTAAATGCTCTGCGGCAGTTGGAATTCATGACATAAATTAAGTCTGTGGTGCCTTCAAGCTCTATGGGTTTTACGTAAGTAAATGTAATTACGTGGCACACCCCACAAATTGGATGTTAATAACAAGTATAAACTATTAACAATTGTCAAATTGGCCTATTGTGCTCAAGCCAAAACCATCGAGGACAGCGACATGAAAGCCCCAGAAAGAATGCGACCTAGCGCATTCAAGGCATGCAGTATGTCACTCCTGATTCTGCTTACCGTTGCTTACGCAGGTAATGCCAGCGCCGGAGCGCGGGAGCAGGCCAAGCGGATTCACGACAGGATTGCTGGTGTGCCTCCGTCTGCCGCGGTACTGGATGATATGGAGCAGGATATTTCAGCGGGCAACGATCTCGATGCTGCTTTTACCGCCATGGAAGATCCGGCTTTTTATAATGTCACGCTGAAAAACTTCGCTGCCCCCTGGACCAATGAGGCGATGACGCCTTTTGTGCCGCTGAACGATTACACCGCCACCGTTATTGGCCTGGTGCGAGATGATGCAGATTTTCGCAGGGTGCTTTATGACGACGTTCTATATATCGGTCTTTGGAACAATTTGCCGCCCTATTCCAACACGGGCAACGCTCATTACGAGAAGATCGACGAACTCGGGTACGACCTCTCCGACAAACAAAACTTCCAAGGCGTAAGCCAGGCGGCATATAGCGGCTTGCCCTCTTCTGCCACCGCCGGTGTGATCACCTCGCGTGCATCGGCCCGAGCCTTCTTCAGCGCCGGAACCAACCGCGCCATGTTCCGCTTTACCCTCATCAACCACATGTGCAGCGATCTCGAGCAGGTTGCGGACACCTCCCTGCCCCCGGACAGGATTCGCCAGGATGTTTCCCGCAGCCCCGGCGGAGACAGCCGGGTGTTTCTGAACAACTGCGTGGGTTGCCATACGGGTATGGATCCGATGACTCAGGCCTTTGCCTATTACGATTATGAGTACAACCCGGACAGCGATCCGGATGGTGCGCTTGGCAGGCTTGTTTACAACACAGTCAACGATCCGGACACCCAGTCAAGGGTTCAGGGCAAGTATCTCATCAACTCCAGCACCTTCGAATCGGGCTATGTGACGCCTGATGACCAGTGGGACAACTACTGGCGGGAGGGCGTAAATCGCCGTCTTGGCTGGAATTGGAGTGACAACTCGCCCGGCTACGGCAATGGCGCAAAAACTCTGGGCAAGGAATTGGCCTTCTCAAAGACTTTCGCGGAATGTCAGGTAAAAAAAGTGTTCAAAAACGTGTGTCTCCGGCCACCTTCTGACAGTGATGACTACGCAAAAGTGGATGCTATGGTGAGCAGCTTTCGGTCTCAAAATTTCAACCTGAAGCAGGTATTCGCCGAGTCTGCCGTTTACTGTGCCGGGGAGTAAGAGCGCAATGACAACAATGATCCGTAAGCAAAGAAAATGTCTGCGTTCAGCGGCGACTATCGCAACGTTGATCATGACCACATTACTGCTCAGCGCCTGCGGCGGTGAGTCTACCGAGGTATTGCCAAATACAGCCTCTAATTCCGGATCCGTGAGCTACAGCGGGCCCACGCCGGCTGGCGAGGACGTGCAGAACTTCAAGCTCAGTGTCTGGGACAATCTTGTACAAGACAATCGATGTGGCTCCTGTCACGGCGCCGGAGGGCAGTCGCCTACATTCGTCGACAGCCAGAACATCAACACCGCCTATGCCCAAGCCAATACGATCGTAAGTCTATCCGACCCTTCCCAGTCGCTGATGGTTACCAAGGTTGCCGGCGGCCACAATTGCTGGACGACCAGTGATTCAGTCTGCGCAGACATCCTTACCACATATATTTCCAACTGGGCCGGTGGTTCAGCAAGTTCAGTCAAGACCATTGAGCTTCGTGCACCTGCCATCAAAGACCCCGGGAATACGGTTAGCCTGCCCAGCGACTCCACTGACTTCAGCAATACTGTCTACCCGGTACTCACGGATTTCTGCAGTGACTGCCATACCGACAGCGGCCAGACACCGTATATAGCCAGCAGCAATATTGAAACTGCGTATGAGCAGTCGAAGAGCCGGATTAACCTGACCACGCCCAAGAATTCCCGCCTTGTCGAACGGCTGGAATTCGACTTTCACAATTGCTGGACAACTGACTGCAAAAGTGACGCAGCTTACATGGAAACAAAGATCCTTGAGCTGTCCGCACTGCAGGAACTCCAACCGGTCGACCCGGACCTGGTCACCAGCAAAGCACTGGTGCTGAACGGCGATGGTCTGTTGGCCAACTCCGGCGGACGTTTTGAAGACAACATCATCGCCCTCTACGAGTTCAAGGCTGGCGAAGGCCAGACTGCGTTCGATACCAGCGGTGTATCCCCTGCCCTGAACCTGACTCTCAGCGGAAACGTGGACTGGGTTGGTGGCTGGGGCGTAGACATGCGCCCGGCTGTGCAAACAGACCAAAGCGGCATGGTACCGGCGGGCAAGGCCCAGGGCTCCACCGCTGACAGCCGCAAACTGCATACCCTGCTGACAGGTTCCGGGGAATACGCAATTGAAGCCTGGGTCGCCCCCGGCAACATCACCCAGGAAGACGCGCGGATCGTCACCTATTCCGGCTCTGCCACCACTCGGAATATGACTTTGAGCCAGTCTCTGCAACGCTATGAAGTGTTGCATCGCAGCACCACCAGCGATGAAAACACCCCGTTCGCGACGCAAGATGGCGACAAACTTCTGCAGGCCACCCTGCAACACGTTGTCGTGAACTATTCCCCAGGTTCAGGGCGACAGATCTTCGTAAATGGCCAATACTCCGGCGACATGGATCCGGATGATGCTGGCCTGCTCTCAGAGTGGGACGACAGTTTTGCGCTGGTTCTGGGCAACGAAACCGACGGTAATTCCGCTTGGCAGGGCGCCATCCGCATGGTCGCCATTCATAATCGGGCGCTGACGCCGGAACAGGTACAAGCTAATTTTGAAGTCGGTGTTGGCCAGAAGTTTTTTCTGCTGTTCGGCGTGTCTGATCTGGTTGGCCTGAACGAGAGCTTTATCGTTTTCGAGGTCAGCCAGTTCGACAGTTTCAGCTATAGGTTCACCAGCCCGTTCTTTATCAGCCTTGATGAAACTGTCGAGCCTTCAAACATCCCGCTCCAGGGTATGCGCCTGGGTATTAACGGCAAAGAGGCCAAAGTAGGCCAAGCCTGGGCAAACCTCGATGTGGTTCTGGATAGCGACACCTACGAACCCGGAACGGGCCAGCCATTATCACGCTTAGGCACCATCATCGCGCTGGAAAACGGCCCGGAGAATGACGAGTTCTTCCTGACTTTTGATCGGCTGGGCAGTACCACCTACTCCCGTTCGGAGCCGGATATTGCCGGGCCTGCACCACTCCCAGACCTGCCAGATTCGTCCGACATCGGCCTGAAAACCTTTGACGAGATCAACGAGTCCATGGCACACATGACCGGCATTGCCAAGACTCAACAAGATGTTGTCAGAACCTTTACCACTGTTAAGCAGCAGCTACCTACCGTCGAGAATATTGAAGGCTTCCTGTCCTCTCATCAGATGGCGATTACTCAGGTAGCAATTCAGTATTGCGACGCGCTGGTCTCAGACATCCCGAAAAGACAGGCTTTCTTCCCTGGTTTTGAGTTCTCCGACCCTGCGGAAACGGCTTTTGATAGTGTCGGGAAGCGCCGTCAGATTACCGCCCCCCTATTACAGCGTTTCGTGGGCGAAAGCTTGGCGACCCAGCCCAATGCACAGGAGATCGAAGGAGAATTGGATATCCTGATTGACGAACTGCTTTTCTGTGGTGGAGAGACCTGCCCCTCCGGCCGCACCGAACAAATTGTCAAAGCAAGTTGTGCCGCTGTTCTTGGCAGCGCCACCACCCTGGTTCAGTAGAGGACAACGCTCATGTTTATACGCAAACCCCTTAAGCGGCCTCTGGCCAATGGCGAGCCTCTTCTTCACGATAATCACTCGCGGCCACGGACTCGCAGAGAATTCATTGCTCAAGGTCTAAGGGCCGGCACCGCGACGGTTGTCGGCGCCTCAATGTTCAGCTTGTTCGCCAATCCCAGAATGGCGGCGGCGGAGTTGTCACAGCAACTGAAAGACGAATGTAAAATCGGAAGACCCGGCGCGGGGAAAATCCCGTTCATCTGCTTTGACCTGGCTGGTGGCGCCAACATTGCCGGCTCCAACGTGCTGATGGGTAAATCCGGCGGCCAGATGGATTTCCTGAGCACCGCCGGCTACAACAAACTGGGGCTGCCCGGCGATATGCTGCCCAACGACCCGGCCTTTGTGAACACCGAGTTGGGGCTAGCATTTCACTCTGATAGCGGTTTTTTACGGGGAATCAAGCAAAGCACCCGGACCCTCACCCGCGCCGGGACCAATGGCGCGATCATCGCGGCGCGCTCGGAAAACGACACCGGCAACAACCCACATAATCCCATGTACGGAATACATAAAGCCGGTGCCGACGGCTCTCTACTGTCCCTGATAGGCTCTCAAAGTACGCAATCAGGCGGCAACTCCATGGCTCCAATGAGCCTGATCGATCCGAAAGTGCGCCCTACCAAAATAGATCGTCCATCGGATGCGAAAGGGTTAGTGGACGTAGGCGATCTCACTGCGATCCTGAACCAGGAAGATGCAGTTTCGGTGATGGAGGCGGTTCAACGCATCAGCGATGCAAAAATGAATCGAGTTAGCACTGGTCTCGACTCCGGCGCAGAAACGGAAATCAAAAAACTGGTTCGGTGTGGATATGCCAAGAGTGCAGATTTGATTGATCAGTATGGTGACCCGGCAATTCTTGACCCGGATAAAGATGACCAGATTGTTGGCGATACAGGCATTTTTTCCCAGGAAGAGTTCAATAATAACCGTGAATTTCAAAAAACCGCCTCTGTCATGAAGCTGGTTGTAAACGGCTATGCGGGCGCTGGCACTGTTACGATGGGTGGCTATGATTATCATACCGGCGAGCGTGCGACTGGGGAGCGCAGGGATGAACTCGCTGGCCGCTGCATGGGCGCTTGCCTCGAATATGCAGCAAGAATGAATACGCCACTGATGCTGTATGTATTCAGTGACGGCTCAGTGTCCAGCAATGGCACCCTGGATGACTCTGAGGATGGCAGGGGTAAAGGCGTGTGGACAGGTGACAACCAACAGACGGCTGCCTCATTTTTCCTCGTTTACAACCCTAACGGTCGCCCTACCCCTATTCGCAACCAGATCGGCTTCATGCGTGCAGATGCATCCGTAGAAACAGCCTCAAGTCCTGCAGCGAATAACGTAAATCAGTTGGTACAAACTGTTTTGCTGAACTACATGGCGCTACACGGTGAACAGGGTGACTTCGCTTCAAAGTTCCTCGGCCATGGCCTGGGCAATACGGCCAGCCAGGACCGGTTGATTGCATTCCCCAATATCGTCTAAGGGGCTTAGCTCCACCAAAATCCTGAACTACTGTTCTCGCAATTCAGCCCTCGGAACCAGCCTCACGATTCCGGGGGCGCCAATCCCTCTGAAAAGTGCATCATCCGCTGATCATCGATAATAATCGCATCGATACCCGGCAGTCTTTCGATCATCTCCAGGCCCTTTTCGGGGCCAAGCACAAAGACCGCCGTAGAAAGCCCGTCGGTTGTCAGTGCATTGCTTCCTATAATAGTAACGCTCTGCACGCCGCGCACAGATTTGCCGGTACCCGGCGACAGGATGTGATGAACGCGTTCCCCCTGGTCATTGATAAAGAAGCGCTCGTAATCGCCAGAGGTGGATATGGCAACATCGGCCAATGGCAGCACAACCGCATTGCGTTCCCCGGAACGTGGGTCCCGGACACCGACAAGCCAGGGGCTCCCGCGCTTATCGCCCAACAAGCGCAGATCGCCACCGGCACTGAGTCGTGCGTGCCGCACCCCCGCCAGCATAAGGCGCTCAATACCCAGGTCTACTGCGTAGCCCTTGGCAATTCCCCCCAGATCAACCAACAGGCCTTTCTGGCGATAAAAAACCGTGTGCTCCGCCTCGTCCAGGGCAATGTCCTGATAATTGATATGGCTAAGCCTGGACCGGATATCTTCTTCTGATGGCTGTTGGTGTGCCCGATAATCATAAAGGTAACCAACAGATCCGAAGCTCACATCGAAGGCGCCGCCGCTGAGTTCGGCCACTTCACCCGCTTTTTTCAGCACCTGAAAAAGACCGGAACTTACCTGTACCGGTTTGTCTGCTGCATGTCGATTAACGCCGGAGAGCTCGGAGTCTTCACGGTATCGGCTCATGTTCCGGTCTACCTGATGAAACACCGCCAGAACGTCTTCTGCGATCGCATCGGCAGCACTCTGGTCACTGAACCAGAATTCCAGCTGCACCGGTGTTGTCATCGCAGTATCGGTGTACTTGTACCATTGTGCCTGAGCCACAGGCGGCAGCACGGCAAGTAACAGAACCCATACAAAAGGTCGCAAACAGACACGGCGACGGCCTGCAAAGAAGTTCTTGAATTTGATTTTTGCCATTAGCGCTCAGACAACCCTTGCTCGTGACTCAATACCGCCTGCTTGCGTTTGATACCCCAGCGATACCCGGACAGACTGCCGTCACGATGGAGTACCCGATGGCATGGCACGACCACCGCCAAGGGGTTGGCCGCACATGCTCCCGCTACAGCTCGTGATGCTGTCGGCATCCCCATGCGGCGTGCTATCTCGCCATAGCTGGCCGAGCAGCCAGACGGGATCTCCTGCAGCGCGCGCCAGACCCTGCACTGGAAGTCTGTACCACGAAGATCAAGTTGCACTGAAAGCGGCTTACGACTGTCTATCAGATAACTCATAACATCGGCAAACCAGTCCGCCCGGGAATTATTTGCATGCTCGAGTATGGCATCCGGGAATCGACGGGCCAGTTCCGTAACCAGCTCTTCCGGCGACTCGCCCGGTAGCACGGCGCAAACGCCGTTGAGCGCGCGCGCGACCAGAATTTCACCGAGGTAACAGTGGCCTGTCTGCCAGGTGATCGTTTCGTCCTGCACTTCATTACCGGTCATGGAAGACTCCTCGGCCTGGGTTCTTCAGTTTTTTCAGTCGCTCTCTGTGCGCAGACGCAGTATGACTTATGCCAGCAAGGGTGCAAACGTACAATTCTTTACCTGAATTCCCACCTTAGTCTGATTGCCGAATGCATTACCGGAAAAGAAACTAACCCTCTTCCCGAATAATAAACAATCAATAACGTTCAGAGTACTGACTTGAGTGCCAACCACTTAGCTGTGCCCTGTAGCAGGAGTCTTCATGAAACCCGGAAAAGCACTCTTTACTGCCTGTCTGCTCTTGCTTGCCGCAAGCACAGTTACCGCAGAAACACTCAAAATCGGCCTGAACTATCCGCAGACCGGCCGCTACAAAGATCAGGGCCTGCAGCAAAGGCTAGGTGCTTTTCTGGCAGTTGATGAAATCAACAAGGCCGGAGGTGTTATGGGGCAGCCACTGGAACTGGTTATCCGTAATACTCGGGGAGACCCCGCCAAGGGAGCAGAAAACACCGCAGAAATGATCGACAAGGAAGGTGTTCAAATGGTGTTCGGTGGTGTGTCCAGCTCCGTCGCCATCGCCTCTGGCAAAGCCGCCAGAGACCGCAACCGGATCTATTTCGGTACCCTCACCTACTCCAACGCGACCACCGGAAGCGAGGCGCACAGTCACATGTTCCGGGAACCCTATAATGCATGGATGACAGCCAAGATTCTCAGCCAGTACCTGAAACGCAACCACGCCGATGAAGACTATTTCTACATTACTGCAGACTACACATGGGGCTGGTCGGTTGAGGAGTCGGTACGCAAATTCTCCGGCACCGAAGACACAAAACTCCACCCCGGTGTAAAAACACCCTTTCCCCGTGCGCTGGTGAACGACTTTCAGGACGCTCTGGTCCAAGCCGAAGCAAGCGGCGCAAAAGTGCTGATGCTGGTTCTGTTTGGTGATGACATGGTTCGTGCCCTTAACGTGGCTTACGAAATGGGCCTGACCAAAAAAATGCAGGTAGTTGTTCCCAATCTGACCCTGGGCATGGCCCGGCAGGTTGGCCCAACTATTATGGAGGGTATTGTCGGCGGTAGCCCCTGGGTGTGGAATGTGCCCTATGAACTGAACTATCCGCGCGGTAAAGAGTTCGTTGAAGCCTTCTCAAAACGTTATGAAATGCGGCCATCCACGGCTGCGGCGTCTGCCTATAGCATAATTTACCAATACAAGAGTGCCGTGGAGCGCGCCGGAACCACCAATACCCGGGCGGTGATTCGCACACTCGAGGGGCACAGGTACACCTTCCTGAAGGATGAGCAGTACTGGCGTGATTTTGACCACCAGAATATCCAGTCTGTTTATGTGGTTAAAATCAAACCCCGGGAAACTATCATGGCCGATCAGTATGGCTCGGATTACTTCAGTATCGTCGAGTCAATGTCTGGCGATAACGCGGCCCAGACCCGGGAAGAGTGGGAAGCTCGTCGCAGAGAGGCAGGTAAACCTCTGAGTTTGTGACGACATTGCCTGAATTTCAGGCACAATGGCTGCTGTAAAAACTCTATGGTGGAGATTCTTCTTTGCAGCAGCAATCGTTCGACCTTGTCGTTATCGGTGGTGGCGTTAATGGCACCGGAATTGCCATGGACGCCGCAGGGCGGGGGCTGAAAGTCCTGCTCTGCGAAATGAATGACCTGGCCTCGGCGACCTCGTCCAACAGCAGCAAGCTTATCCATGGTGGCTTGCGCTATCTGGAACATTATGAGTTCCGGCTGGTTCGGGAAGCTCTTAAAGAGCGGGAAGCTCTGTTGCGGAATTCACCTCATATCATGTGGCCCATGCGTTTTCGCCTGCCCCACCAGCCCCATCTGCGCCCAGGCTGGATGATCCGCACAGGTCTTTTCCTTTACGACCACCTTGCCCGGCGAGAGCTGCTGCCGGGCTCACTATCCATCACGTTTGGCAGTGACAGCCCTCTGAAGCCCGAAATCACTAAAGGTTTCGAGTATTCTGATGGCTGGGTAGATGACGCCCGTCTCGTTGTACTCATGGCGCGCAAAGCGGAACAGATGGGCGCTTCAATCCAGCCCAGGACCCGCTGCACCAATGCTGTCCGCGAGAAAAAAACCTGGACGATAACACTACAGGACAGTGTTACAGGGGTTGAAAACAAAATCTCAGCAAAAGTGCTGGTCAACGCAGCGGGCCCCTGGGCCAGTAAACTTTTTGCCGGAACCATTGCCGCACCCGCACCAAAACAGATTCGCCTGGTAAAGGGCAGTCATCTTGTAGTTCCCCGCCTGAATAACAGCGATGAAGCCTACATTCTGCAGAATGAAGATGAACGCATCGTCTTTGTGATCCCGTATGAAGAAACGTTTTCCCTGATAGGCACAACCGATGTGGACTACGATGGCGACCCGTCTCTTGCCCGCATTTCGCAGGAGGAAACCGACTACCTGCTGAAGATTGTAAACACCTATTTCCGGCGCCAGATGACCGCCGAAGACGTCGTCTGGTCCTATTCCGGGGTACGGCCGCTCATCGATGGTGAGGAAAATGCACAGAAAGCCTCGCGGGATTACTCCTATGAACTGGATGACGACGGCGGCCTGGCGCCACTGATGTCAATCTTCGGCGGAAAAATAACCACATACCGAAAGCTTGCAGAGGTGGCTACAGACAAACTTTGTGAGTTTTTCCCTACCGCTGGCGCTCCCTGGACCCATAACGCGGTACTGCCAGGCGGAAACTTCAACAGCAAGGCATCGCTTCAGGTCGAGCTGAAAAAAGAATTTCCATGGCTGCCACCGGAGCTTGGGCAGCGTTATGTAAGAACTTATGGCACGGCATGCAGGAACATTCTTGACGGCACCACTTCCGTTGAGGATATGGGCACTCTTTTTACCGGCAATCTATACCAGAAGGAGGTGGAATATCTCGTGTCACGGGAATGGGCAATGACAGCAGAGGACATACTCTGGCGTCGCACCAAGCAGGGGCTTTACGCATCCGAAACACAGACTCTGGCACTGGAAAACTACCTGTCATTCTCTGCAGCCAAAAGCCTGGCAACCCGCGCCTGAAGTTCTGGAATCACCTCAGCTTCAAACCAGGGATTCCTGCGCAACCACAGATTATTGCGCGGGCTGGGATGGGGCATAGGCAGTAATTCTGGCCAATAATGGCGCCAGTTCCTGACATTCTCAGTAACGGATTTCTTACCGTCCGGAAGGTGCCAGGCATGTGCATACTGGCCTATCACCAGAGTAAGCCCAATATTGGGCAAGCGGTCCAATAAAGCGTTGCGCCAAGCGGGTGCACATTCCGGCCTCGGCGGCAAATCACCGGATTTTCCCGTACCGGGGTAACAGAACCCCATGGGAAGAATGGCCAGCTTGCGGTCGTCGTAAAACGTATCCCGCGTTATGCCCATCCACTGCCGGAGACGGTCGCCACTGGGGTCATTGAATGGTAGCCCCGTTTCATGCACCCGCCTTCCCGGAGCCTGACCCACCACAAGAATACGCGACGCCTGTGACAGCTGCACAATCGGCCGTGGTCCATAGGGCAAGGCCTCAGCGCAAATTGTGCAGGCGCGTACCTGGCGAACCAGTTCGTCAAAAGGCAGCTGGGCAAGAGAATCCTTCATTGTCTCAACGTCATCCGGGCAATTGCATAAAAAGCGTTTTCCCGTAACCATATAGTTCAAAAAACAATGCGGCAAGCCATCATCATGCTCCCGCACCGCGACATAACCAGGGATTAATCATGAACGCAAAAGCAGCCCCCCTTTCTCTGCCGGAGATTGATGTTGAAGAATTCCGCAAGGTTGTTCGCAGCCGCCGTTCTGTAAGGCGTTTCACCGACGAGCCCATTCCAGACGCTGTGCTGGAGGACTGCCTGGAGCTCGCCACACTGGCACCAAACTCCAGCAATCTGCAGCCCTGGGAGTTTTTTGTGGTCAGAACACCAGAGCTGCGGGGCAAGCTTGCACAAGCCTGCCTGGGCCAGAACGCGGCCACCACGGCCCCGGTACTGATCGCAATTGTTGCCCGCCCGGATACCTGGCGCAAGCACGCTCGCCTTGCACTGGAGAACTGGCCAAAAGAGGAAAAGCTGCCTTCTATCGTTGAGAAGTACTACAAGAAGATCGCGCCCATTCATTACAATCAGGGGCCGCTTGGACTTCTGGGCGTGGCCAAAAAGACAGCGGGGCTAGTCGTGGGTTTGTCCCGCCCGGTACCCCGGGGACCCTACTCGGTTAATGAAATGAAGGTCTGGGCCACAAAATCTACGGCACTGGCGGCAGAAAACCTTATGCTGGCACTGCGCGCCCACGGTTACGATTCCTGCCCGATGGAGGGGTTTGATGAGTGCCGGGTGAGGAAGCTCTTGAACCTGCCCCGCAAAGGGCTTGTAACCATGGTTCTTGCGGCCGGCCGGCGAGCAGAAAACGGCGTGTATAACCGCCAGTACAGGTTCGACCAGGAAACCCTGATTCACTACCTGTGAGTGCTCCGCGAACCACCGCTAAACTTCGGGATTGCCCAAAGCTTCGGCCGCCCCCAGCAGGCCTGCGTAAGGCTCGGTTACGACGTACACCGGTGTAGATTCCAGCAAGGGGCGCATGCGGCCCTTGTCCTCGAAGCCGTTCCGGAAAGGACTTTCCAGAAAGAAGTCCAGAAATCGGGGTAACATACCACCGCACAAATACACGCCCCCTGTACTTCCAAGCGTCAGAACCGCATTGCCAGCCGTCCTGCCGAGCAGTTCACAAAAATGATTCAGGGTATGGCGCGCTAATAGATCGTTCTGCTCCAGCGCGGCTTTCGTTATTGCCTCCGGCGTATTTAGCAATGCGGCCACACACTGAATCTCACAATGTGCCTGGTAAAGGTTCAGCAATCCCTGACCACACAGAATCCGTTCCACGGACACACGCCCAAATCGAGCCTTGAGAATTCTCAGAATCGCCACCTCTGAATCATTCACTGGCGCAAAATCTACATGTCCACCCTCGGTCACCAACGGCACCCAGCCGTTTCTGACTGGCACCAGACCGGAGAGACCGAGACCGGTACCCGGCCCCATTACAAGCCGCGGACGACGGTGATCACCCGGGCCACCGCAGACATGTACCAGATTTTTTTTCGAAACATGGGGAACACCCAAAGCCATAGCCGTGAAGTCATTAATCACCTTAAATGCCTTCCAGCCAAACTGGCTTCGGATACATTCACTATCAAAGTGCCAATGATTATTGGTCATTTTCACGACGCCATCACGCACCGGAGAAGCAACTGCCAGGCAAGCTCCGAGAACTTCCGTGATCCCGACCTTTTTCAGATAATGCTTTATGGCGTCATCCAGATTGGCATAGTCCCGGCACGACAAAGCCTCGATCGCCCGGGGCTGAACACCACCCTGCTCTACGAGAGCAAAACGAGCGTTGGTTCCACCTATGTCCCCTACCAGGGAATAATCCGCTGCACTCATGCCTCATGATTCCAGAAAATGCTGGCTCCTTCCTCAGCTGTGCTCGCCGAGCGCCGCATCCAGCCAAACAGTTCTCTGCCATAACCCTGATGATAACCGGACAGATCAAGCCTGGCCGGCTCACGCTTCGCGAATTCCGCCTCATCCACAACAATCGATAAGGCACCCTTATCCGCATCCAGGCATATCAGATCGCCATCCCGAACCCTTGCAAGAGCCCCCCCATCGAGAGCTTCCGGATAAACATGAATCGCCGCAGGGACCTTACCAGACGCGCCAGACATCCTGCCGTCAGTGACCAAGCCAACCCGAAAACCTCGATCCTGCAGCACACCAAGATAGGGAGTCAGCTTGTGTAGTTCGGGCATACCATTGGATCTTGGCCCCTGAAAACGAACAATAACGACACAGTCCTTATCAAGCTCACCAGCATCGAAAGCCGCCTTCAGCTCGTTCTGGTCATTGAAAACCACGGCGGGTGCTTCGATCTTGTGATGTTCGGGGGCAACCGAAGAAACCTTGATCACGCCCCGGCCGAGGTTTCCATCCAGCACCTTGAGGCCGCCATCGGGCGCAAAAGGCTCGGCGGCGCTGCTCAATACATCCGGGCGCAAGCTTTTCCCGGGAGCAGGCTGCCAAACGAGTTTGCCATCATTGAGTGTCGGCATTTGCGCGTAGCGCTCAAGTCCGTGCCCGACAACCGTCTCCACATCACCGTGCAGGTAGCCGCCCTCAAGCAGTTCTCGAATCAGGAATGGCGTGCCTCCAGCTTCGTGAAAAGCATTCACATCGTCCTCGCCATTGGGATAGATGCGAGTCATCGATGGCACTACGGATGAGAGCTCAGCGTAGTCATTCCAGTCGATGAGAATGCCCGCTGCCCGGGCAATCGCAACCCAGTGCAGCGTGTGGTTGGTGGAGCCTCCGGTTACCAGAAGCGCCACTAGCGCGTTGACGATGCTTTTCTCGTCAATCATGTCACCCAGTCCAAGCTCACCACCCTGGGGCCTGGATAAACGAATAACCTGTTCAGTTGCAGCGCGCGTCAGCTGATCCCGCAACGGCGTATTCGGGTTTACAAACGCAGCGCCCGGTAAATGCAGCCCCATGACTTCAACCAGAAGCTGATTGCTGTTGGCCGTGCCATAGAAGGTGCAGGTGCCCGGGCTATGATAGGACTTGATCTCAGCCTCCAGCAGCTCGTCTTTTCCGATCTTTCCCTCTGCATACAGCTGACGTATACGCTGTTTTTCCTTGTTCGGAAGGCCCGACGGCATAGGGCCCGCAGGTAACAGAATGGTGGGCAGGTATCCGAAGCTCAGCGCACCGATCAACAACCCCGGAACAATCTTGTCGCAAATGCCCAACAGCAGCGTGGCATCAAACATGTTGTGGCTCAGGGCTACCGCCGTGCTCATGGCAATGGTGTCCCGTGAAAACAGGCTGAGCTCCATGCCCGGCTGGCCTTGAGTTACCCCGTCACACATGGCGGGCGTACCACCGGCAAACTGGGCTACAGAACCCATGCCATGAGCAGCCTCGCGGATGATATCGGGAAAGCCAGCATAGGGCTGATGCGCCGAAAGCATGTCGTTGTATGCCGAAATCATGGCCACATTGGCTTTGTTCATCAGCTTCAGGGTGTCTTTGTCATCCTGATTGCAGGCAGCAAAGCCGTGAGCAAGATTACCGCAGGACAGTGAATTCCGGTGTGGCGAGCGGGTTTTCAGCTCATTCATGCGGCCAAGATAATCCTGTCGCGGCGCACGACTGCGGTCGATAATTCGCTGGGTAACTTTGTCTACGATTGCATGCATGCAAGGTTCCTTTGCACAGAGCAGATTTTATAGTCTATAGACGTAATTTTACGTTCTTTTTTTGGTATCATCACGTCATTGTCATAATTAATTCATGATTTATTGATACATTTACTACCAATTTATCTTCAAAGGATAACAATATGCTCAGGCGTACCAAGATTGTCGCCACCCTCGGCCCCGCCACGGACTCCCCTGAATCTCTGGCTGCTATTATAGCCGCAGGTGTTGATGTTGCCCGGCTCAACTTTTCCCATGGCAGCGCTGATGAGCACATCAAGCGGGCACAGCGAGTTCGTGCGGCGGCCGCAGCTCAAGGCCGTTTCGTTGCTTTACTGGCGGATCTTCAGGGCCCGAAACTCCGTATCGCCCGGTTTGCTGAAAACAAGGTCATCCTGAAAGCAGGACAAACCTTTGTTCTGGATGCCGCAATGGACAAGGAAGCCGGCACGGAAGAGCGTGTGGGCATCGATTATGAGCAGCTGATTGATGACGTAAAGCCCGGCGACATCCTTGTTCTGGACGATGGTCGCATCGAAATGGAGGTGCAATCTGTTGCCGATCGCAGCATCACATCTTCAGTTCTGATTGGTGGCCCGCTCTCAAACAACAAGGGACTTAACAAACGTGGCGGCGGGCTTTCGGCCGATGCGCTGACCGAAAAAGACAAGCAGGATATCGTAACAGCTGCACGCCTTGGGGCCGACTACGTAGCGGTGTCCTTTGTCCGCACTGCCGAAGATATGCACACGGCTCGTCGGCTTCTTAAAGAAGCCGGCTCCGACGCCGGTCTTGTTGCAAAAATCGAGCGCGCGGAACTGGCCCACGACATGGCAGCACTGGATTCGGTTATCGAGGCATCCGACGTAGTCATGGTGGCTCGCGGTGATCTCGCGGTAGAGATTGGTGATGCGGAGCTTGTGGGTGTGCAGAAACACATCATTGCGCGCGCACGAGTGCTGGATCGCGCTGTCAT
The DNA here is from genome assembly GCF_900142385.1 of Marinobacter antarcticus. NCBI lineage: Bacteria > Pseudomonadati > Pseudomonadota > Gammaproteobacteria > Pseudomonadales > Marinobacteraceae > Marinobacter > Marinobacter antarcticus. Next base: position 2,064,806 of record NZ_FRAQ01000001.1, on the reverse strand, counting down.
TACAGCAACCCAGATGATGGAGTCCATGATCACCAGCCCTATGCCGACCCGCGCTGAGGTGTCTGATGTGGCGAACGCTGTTATGGACTACACCGATGCGGTTATGTTGTCTGCAGAAACGGCAGTGGGCGATTATCCGGTAGAAGCTGTAGAAGCAATGGTGCGTATATGTGTAGGTGCAGAAAAGCATCCCACGATGCACCAGTCGAATCACCGGATTCACGAAAGCATGGAGCATGTAGATGAAGCAATTGCTCTGTCCGCTATGTATGCGGCGAATCATCTCAATGGCGTGACCGCTATCATCTGTATGACGGAAACGGGCGCAACGCCCCGGCTGATGTCCCGCATCAAGTCCAGCCTGCCGATTTTTGCGTATTCCCGGCATCATTCCACGCAGCATCGGGTTGTGATGTACCGTGGCGTTCAGACGGTCCCGTTTGATTCTGCAAAGATTCCGAATGAGCGAACCAATGCGCTGGCCATATCGGAGCTGGTTAACAGGAAGGTGGTGAGTAAGGGCGATCTGGTGGTCATCACCAAGGGCGATTATGTGAACGCCCAGGGTGGCACCAACACCATGAAAATTGTGCGGGTTGGCGCTGATATCAGCTGATATCAGCTGATATCAGAAAGACTACCACGGGCGATTTTGGTGATCTGCGCCCAATCTCTCTTCGCAACAACATCGGTTGGCGTCAGCCAGCTACCGCCAACCGTCTGCACATTGCTCAAGGCCAGATAGTCCTTGGCAGTGTCGCGGCGGATCCCACCGGTTGGGCAGAAAGCTGCATCCGGGAATGGCCCATTGAGGGCTTTTAGTGCGGGGATTCCGCCCGCGACTTCCGCCGGGAAAAACTTGAACTCACGATAACCCAGGCCGTACCCCAGCATCAGTTCGGAGGCTGTTGAAACACCCGGCAAAAGGGGTGCTTCAGAGGTTAGAGCGAATTCGAGAAGCGCTTCGGTAACGCCGGGGGTGACGATGAACTGGGCGCCTGCGGCTTCGGCCTGACGATATTGGGAAAGGCTGGTCACCGTTCCAGCCCCAACCCAGGCTTCCGGCAGAGCTTCGCGCACACTTTTGATCGCTTTGAGCCCATGTTCCGTGCGTAAGGTTATTTCCATCACGCGAACCCCACCATCAAAGAGGGCCTGACAGAGCGGTACCGCCTCGTCCGGATGCTTTATAGTAATAACGGGCATCAAGGGTGAAGCCCCCAGAACTGACCTGATGCGATCGCGGTGATAGCCGGATAGTTGGCTCATGATTTTCTCCAAATAGTTCAGGGGCTCCAGAAGACCTGCAAGCCGGGTTTCAGGAAGCCGCGAACAGGCATCGCGAGCAGTTCATTCGGCTGACTCAGTGCTAGCCTGAGCGTATCGAGCTTGTCGTGGCCCTTGAGGTGCAGAACGATAAATTTGGCCTCATGCATCAACGGGTAAGTTAGCGTAATGCGCGGATGCGCTTGGGAGGGCGGAGTCATCGCAGCCACCCTCTCCTTGCCGTCTGCATTCATGGCCGACGAGATCTCCGGGGCGTCGGGGAAAAGAGACGCGGTGTGACCGTCATTGCCCATGCCCAGTATCAGTACGTCCAACGGGAGAGTCAGGCTCGCAAGCTCGGATTTGACTGCATCCAGCCCCTCTTCGGGAGTGTCACCTTCCTGTTTCAACGAGAAATACCTCGCGGCCGCTGCGTTGTTCCGGAGCAGATTCTCTTTTATGAGCCTGGTATTACTGGCTGCATCGGTTTCATCCACCCAGCGCTCATCCGCCAGTAAAACATCTACCCGGCCCCATTCCATTTCTTTCAGGGATAGAGCCTGAAAAAATGGTATCGGCGTCGAACCGCCAGAAACTGCAAGGCTTACCCGCTCAGCTTTCATAAGCCTGCCCTTGAGAAACTCTGCAACGGCGTTGGCTAACTCCTGAGCAGTCTGCTCTGGAGTTTCACCAAAGCGCGCTTCAACGCCGCGCGGAAGTATGATCTCAGGCGTCTTCATACCAACTCCTTCCATCACGGGTGATCATGGCAATGGAAGCCACAGGTCCCCAGGTGCCTGCAGCGTATCGCTTCGGCGGATCACCACCGTCATTCCAGTTCTGAATAATCCGGTCAACCCAACGCCATGCATATTCCACTTCGTCACGACGCACGAACAGGTACTGGTTACCTTTCATGATTTCCCACAGGAGACGCTCATAAGCATCGGGGATCCGCTCGGCTTCGAAGGTCTCCGAAAACGTCAGCTCAAGTGGCCCCTGTCGCAGCCGCATACCTTTATGCAGGCCCTGGTCTTTGGTGAGGATTTTAAGTGACATGCCTTCATCCGGCTGCAAACGGATGATCAGCTTGTTGTTCGCCAAGTGCTTCTGGTCCGGATCAAAAATGTAGTGGGGAGCTGGCTTGAAGTGAATGATAATCTGGGACAGTTTTTCCGGAAGGCGCTTGCCAGTACGGATATAAAACGGCACCCCAGACCAGCGCCAGTTGTCGATTTCAACCTTCAGAGCTACAAAGGTTTCTGTTTCACTCCTCTTGTTGGCGCCCTCCTCTTCCAGATAACCCGGAACCGGTTTTCCGGTGCTGGTTCCGGCCGTGTACTGGCCTCGCACCACGTAACTTTCCATCATGTCCGGCGTTATCGTGCGCAGGGTTTTGAGCACTTTCACCTTTTCATCACGGATACTATCGGCAGACAAATCAGAGGGAGGGTCCATCGCAATGAGGCACAACAATTGAAGAAGATGATTCTGAACCATGTCCCGGATCTGGCCGGCTTTATCAAAGTAGCCCCACCGGCCTTCAATTCCCACGCTCTCGGCGACGGATATTTCCACATGAGAAATATGGTTCTGATCCCATTGGGATGCAAACAGATTATTTGCGAAGCGCAATGCAATCAGGTTCTGAACGGTCTCTTTACCAAGATAGTGATCGATTCGAAAAAGCTGGCTCTCTTTATAAACCGCCCCAAGTTCATCATTTATCACCCGGGAAGATTCCAGATCGTGACCAATAGGCTTCTCCACAACGACTCGCGTGTTCTCGGTGCAGCAACTGGATGATCGGAGATTACGGGCAATAACTCCGTACATCGCCGGCGGGCTTGCCATGTAAACGATCAGCTCATTGTTGTGCTCGTCGCGCCAATCGTTGAGGACACCGAAGCCTTCCTGATCATGAAAATCGAGCGCCTGGTACTCAATCCTCTGCACAAAAGTCTCAGCTAAAGAACGATCGAACTCTTCGGGCTTTACATACTGCTCAAGCTTGTCCAGCAACTGTTTGCGCACGGCCGTGGTATCCAGATCCCGCCGGGCGATCGCCAATATCCTGCTGCCACCGGCCAGTAAACCGGCTCGCTCCAGCTGGTAAAAAGCCGGGAACAGCTTACGTAGAGCCAAATCTCCCAACGCACCAAACAGCATAATGTCGCAACGGGTACTATTCCTGCTGATCATCGGATTCGTCTCTCAGATAAAGTCAGGCCATAAAAACGGCCAGCATTCACGATGGAATGTAGTAATTTTATCCAAATAATGACATTGGACGTGCATTAATCCAAGGGTTACATCGATATATTGATACGTTTACTACCCAAAATGCGTTAAAATCCCGGTATAATCAGTCTGTATTGATTAACCGTCCCACCAAGGATTCAGGGAGTAGCTTTGATGGCTGTAAACCAGGCGCATCGTGACGAGAATCTACTGGAAGATATCCAGTCCCGGCTGGACACGTTGAACAAGTCGGAGCGCAAGGTAGCAGAGGCTATCCTGCGGGATCCGAGCGCAGCCACCCGTTACAGTATTGCGGCCTTGGCCCGGGCCTCAAACGTCAGCGAGCCTACCGTTAACCGGTTTTGCCGAGGGTTCTCGGCCACAGGTTTTCCGGATTTCAAAATTCGTCTGGCACAAAGTATCGCCACGGGTACACCCTATATCGGCCAGAACATAGAGCCCGACGATACGGTTGCAGAGTTTGCCGACAAGATCATGATGAGCACCATTGCCAACCTCGACAAGGCTCGCCAGGCGCTGGACCCTCGTGTACTGGCAACCGCCATTGACTATCTTATCCAGGCCAGACAGATCAACTTTTTTGGTATGGGAGGCTCTGCGTCTGTAGCACTTGACGCACAACACAAGTTTTTCCGCTTTAACATTCCGGTCATGTCTTATGATGACGCTCTGATGCAGCGCATGGTAGCCGCTGGCGCGAGTGTCGGGGATGTCATCGTACTGATTTCCTATACCGGACGTACCAGGGAAACCGTCGATATCGCCCGCATTGCCCGGGACAACGGCGCAACCGTTATTGGTATCACAACACCGGACTCACCGCTGGCAGAAGTCTGCACCGTTGCTCTGGAAGTTACCGCACCAGAAGACATAGAGGTGTACATGCCGATGTCTTCCCGGATCATCCATCTGACCGTCATCGATATTCTGGCCACCGGCGTCACGCTCAAGCGCGGGACTGACTTTCTGGTACATCTCAAGAAAATCAAAGACAGCCTGAAACCTACCCGCTTTCCTTCAAGCCCTGACTGAGGGCAGCCGCGACAAGAGGCAATAAAAAACCCGGACAACATACGTTGCCCGGGTTTTTTATTACCGCAGCGCCTTACTTATGGCCGGGATACTTCAGCTTTGTTTCTCAGGAACTGCTGATACGCTGCGTATTCACGCTGGCCCTCAAGGGAAGCCAAGAATTTGCGCAATTGATCCAGATCTGCACTGTTCTCATCTGCACCACCCTCGTTTACAGCATCCAGCGCGATAACCGCAACACCGCTTCGTGTCATCGCCGTGCCGTAACTCGCACGCCCTTCATTGGGCCGGGCCAGAGAGAAAACAGCCTGGATCACCTGTGGATCTGCACCCGCTGCATTCCGGGCCTGATCTTCAAACTGCTCCCAGTCGCCCGCATTCAGGGCTTCCAGAGACTCCCCCGCCTCTAGGCTGGCAACAATAGTCTCAGCACGCTCATTCAGCATTTCCCGGATTTTACGAGCCTCCAGGCTGCTGCGAATGCTGTCCTGCACATCCTCAAGAGCAAGTTGCTGGGCTTCGCGGTGCTCGCGGACACGGGCAACAACGGAAACATTATCGCCAACGTCGATCAGCTCGGTGTTATACCCACCCGCAAGAACATCTTCCGAGAAAAGTTGACGAACCAGTCCTGCGTGGTCGAACGGAGCCTGACCACCCTCTTTGGTAACACCCTTGGCCTCACGAATTTCCAGACCAAGTTCTTTGGCAGGGCCTACCAGGTCATCTGCGGCGTAGGCTGAATCGGCCAACTCTGCTCTCACTTCTGCATACTTTTCCTGAGCACGCTCGCGGGCGAGTTCAGTGCGCAGTTGCTGCTCAATCTCTTCCAGCGCAGGAACCTCAGATCGACGAACGTCATCAAGACGAATCAGATGCACACCAAAGCTGGTCTTCACCGGACCGGAAATCTTACCCTCTTCCAGTGCAAACAGAGCTTTTTCAAAAGCTTCGTCATAAACGCCACGGCCAGCATAGCCCAGGTCGCCGCCCTCTTTTGCAGATACGGTATCAACAGAGAACTCTTTCGCCAGATCTTCAAAGCTCTCACCGGCTTCGAGACGCTCCTGAATGGCCGCTATGGTCTGCTCTACGTCAGGGCCATCCTCAATCAGAATATGGGACGCACGGCGCTCCTCACGGGCCAGATCGCCAGCGCGCTGCTTGTAGTAAGCTTCAAGATCCTCTTGGCTGATTTCGATCTTCTCTGCCAAGGCACCCAGCGATAAAGTTATGTAAGCTGCGTCCACTTGCTCCGGCTGCCTGAATGCATTTTTGTTTTCCTGGTAGAAGGCCTCAATGTCGGCATCTGTGATCTCAAGCCCACCTGAAACCGCACTTGCGGGAATCTGAACAACGCGGAAGTTCCGGGTCTGGTTCTGGATTCGCAGAAGTTGTTTGGCATTCACGTCTGCAACAAGGCCGCTCTGCATAATGCCGCCGCGGATCTGGTTGACCACATACTGCTTGCGCATGGCTTCACGGAACTCACCCACACCCATCCCAAGGTTGCGTACCGAAGCTACGAAGCGATCACGGTTAAATTGTCCATCAACCTGAAACTGCGGCATCTGGGTGATCAACGCATCGATATCCGCGTCATTGAGCGCAAGCCCTTGGCCTCTGGCATCCTGAATAAGAACCTGCTCCTGAACCAGCGAGTCAAGTACGTCTTTGCGGATCTGATCCTCGTTCAGCATGGCCGGATCAGGGCGTTCCATACCGGCAAGACGGCGCTGGCTCTCCATCTGGACAACCCGCAGGAATTCCCGCTCAGTAATGTCCTCACCATTGACTGTTGCCACCTCCGGCTCGCCGGAGAAGCCACCAATAATGGCATCCATTCCCCAGATTGAGAGGGACACGATCAACAGACCGATAATGATCTTGGCAATAGTGCCTTGGGAATTTTCCCGAATATCTTGAAGCATGTTTGTCCCGAACCCCTTTGCCGGTGCACTTAACGTAAAAAGGCGCACCCTGTCGGAATGCGCCTTGAATTCTTCTTGGCGGCTCCCTTTGACAAGAGCCGCCGGAGAAAGAACCGTTACTTAACGGCGTCTTTCAGGGCCTTGCCTGCCTTAAACCCAGGCACTTTGGAGGCCGCAATCTTGATCTCGGCACCCGTTTGCGGGTTACGACCCGTGCGCGCAGCACGATCTTTCACTGAGAAGGTACCAAAACCGATCAGAGTAACCTGATCGCCTTTTTTGAGGGCACCGGTAATAGAGTTGGTCATTGCGTCCAGAGCACGGCCAGCGGCGGCTTTGGAAATATCTGCAGATTCTGCAATTGCATCGATTAGTTCGGACTTGTTCACACTAAACCCCTTCGCTTTCAGTTTGAAGATGCTATAGGTCGGATTATTTTTTCTCGGACGTTCTCGACTATCGCATAAGCGGTCAGAGAATTCCATTCTTCGATTTTCTTATTCCTTTCGGCATTTAACCGGTGTTCGGAATAGGCATATACTGCGCGGGAGCCCTTGGTATTGGCTGCTTCACGGCGAAACAGTTATACCAATGGGCTCTCCGGCATGTCAACAACTCATCGAAGCTTTAATGTGTATTTATGCGTTCTGCACTGTCACTTTCATCGTCATGCGGCTTGCCTGACCCCGCCTCGGACGATTTTTTAGCCGTGTTCGGCTCCGGTGCGTAAGCCAGCGCAATATCCAGCACTTCGTCAATCCATTTGACCGGAAGAATCTCCAGTGACTCCTTGATATTATCCGGTATCTCTTTGAGATCCCTGACATTTTCATCAGGAATAATAATAGTTTTGATACCACCCCGATGAGCCGCAAGGAGCTTTTCTTTCAGCCCGCCAATGGCCAGAACCCGACCACGGAGCGTAATTTCACCCGTCATCGCGACGTCTGCACGAACCGGGATTTTGGTAAGCGCAGAAACCAGCGCTGTACACATACCAATACCGGCACTGGGGCCATCTTTGGGTGTCGCACCTTCGGGTACGTGAACGTGCAAATCGTGCTTTTCGTGGAAATCGTCCGCAATACCCAGGCCCGGAGCGCGGCTTCTGACAACCGTAAGCGCGGTCTGAATAGACTCCTGCATCACATCACCAAGGGACCCGGTTTTAACAACCCTGCCTTTACCCGGTGTGAGGGCGCATTCAATCGTCAGAAGCTCGCCGCCCACCTGCGTCCAGGCCAGACCGGTTACCTGACCGATCTGATTGGTTTCTTCCGCCAGCCCGTAATTGAACTTGCGCACGCCTGAGTAGTTTTCCAGCAAATCCGGCCCAAGGACTATGGTCGCCTTATCATTGGCCTCCGCGTGCTCACGCACCACCTTCCGACAGAGCTTCGCAATTTCCCGCTCAAGACCACGCACACCGGCCTCTCGGGTGTAATAGCGCACGATATCCCGCAGGGTTTCTTCTGGCAGCGTCAACTCATCCTTGCGCAGTCCGTTCGCCTTGATCTGTTTAGGCACCAGATAACGCAACGCGATATTCACTTTCTCGGCTTCGGTGTAACCTGGAATCCGGATAATTTCCATGCGATCCAACAATGCTGCCGGGATGTCCATGGAGTTGGATGTACACACGAACATGACATCGGAGAGGTCGTAGTCCACTTCCAGGTAATGATCATTGAACGTGTGATTCTGCTCAGGATCCAGAACTTCCAGCAAAGCAGACGCGGGATCACCACGGTGATCCATGCCCATCTTGTCGATTTCATCGAACAGGAACAGTGGGTTTTTTACGCCCACTTTAGACAGCTTCTGCAACAGCTTACCGGGCAGCGCGCCAATATAGGTTTTACGGTGACCCCGAATCTCAGCCTCATCGCGCACACCACCCAGGGCCATCCGGGTGTACTTGCGGTTTGTGGCTCGGGCGATGGACTGTCCGAGGGAGGTTTTACCGACACCAGGAGGCCCCACCAGACACAGCACAGGGCCTTTTACCTTTTTCACACGGCTTTGTACGGCAAGGTATTCGAGAATGCGTTTCTTAACCTCGTCAAGGCCGTAGTGATCCTGATCGAGAATCTTCCGGGCTTTTTCAATATCGTGACGCACACGACTGCGCTTTTTCCAGGGCACGGCCAACATCCAGTCGATGTAACCACGGACAACCGTGGCCTCGGCAGACATCGGCGACATCATCTTCAGCTTGTTCAGCTCCGACTCCGTCTTTTTACGAGCCTCTTCGGGCAGGCCGGCTTCCTCGAGCTTCTGCTCCAACTCTTCGAAATCGTTATTACCCTCACCCAGGTTACCCATTTCTTTCTGGATAGCCTTCATCTGCTCATTCAGGTAATACTCACGCTGACTGCGTTCCATCTGTTTCTTTACGCGGCCACGAATGCGCTTTTCAACCTCGATCAGGTCGATTTCCCCATCCAGCTTACCCAGCAGGAGCTCCACGCGGCGATTAACGTCAAGCGCTTCCAGCAACTCCTGCTTTTCCGGAATGCGCATCTCAAGATGGGCCGCCATGGTGTCTGCGAGGCGTTCCAGCTCTTCGATTCCAGCCAAGGCACTAGAGACCTCCGAAGGTACCTTCCTGGACACCTTCACATACTTTTCAAACTCACCCATCAGGGTTTTCAGGAGCACTCCTTCTTCGCGCTCAGGCAAACCTTCTTCGTCCATCAGCGAAGCGCTAGCGGACAGGTAATCGGCTTCTGAAATATTACTGATCGCAGCCCGGGCATTGCCCTCAACCAATACTTTCACGGTGCCATCAGGGAGCCGTAGCATCTGTAGCACTGTAGCCAGCGTGCCCATTTCAAACACATCATCGGGGCCGGGATCATCCGTGGAGGCGTCGCGCTGGGCCACCAGGAGGATTTCCTTGCTTCCTTCCATCGCGGCTTCCAGAGCCTGAATGGATTTCTCGCGGCCCACAAAAAGTGGGACCACCATGTGCGGGAAAACCACCACGTCACGGAGCGGAAGCAGCGGGTATTCTTGCACGATATCTTCGGGTATCCGGGTCATAAGGAATCCTCTGACGGGGTTTCATTCAGCATATCACCCTTCATTGGGGCGGCTGCTGGAATTGCAATATTTTTACCAAACAACACAGCGTATGGCCCTGCTGATACAAACCAACAAAAAAGGGGCGTTCCCGCCCCTTTTTTGTTTATCCTACAGCAGTGACAGACCAATCAGTCGTCCGGCACAGCTTTGGCGTGATCGGTGTTCGCGTATATCTTGAACGGTTCTGAATCGCCCTTAATGACGCTCTCATCAATCACAACCTTGGAAATATCATGCTCCGACGGAATCTGGTACATGGTGTCGAGCAAGGTAGCTTCCATGATCGAGCGCAGACCACGGGCGCCGGTTTTACGCTCCAGAGCCTTGCTGGCAACGGCACGCAACGCCTCGTCCCGGAAATCAAGTTCTACACCTTCCATGTCGAACAATTTCTGATACTGCTTGGTCAGAGAGTTTTTCGGTTCCGTGAGAATCTGCACAAGTGCATCTTCATCAAGCTCATTGAGTGTCGCAATTACCGGCAGACGGCCAACAAATTCGGGGATCAGGCCATACTTGACCAAATCTTCCGTCTCCACGTTCTTGATGACATCTCCAGTATTTTTAGAGTCGTCCCGGCTGGTAACAGCGGCTGAAAAACCGATACTGCTCTTTTCAGTGCGATCGCGGATCACTTTGTCCAGGCCCGCGAACGCCCCACCGCAGATGAACAGCATGTTGCCGGTATCAACCTGCAAAAATTCCTGCTGCGGATGCTTACGTCCACCTTGGGGAGGTACTGAGGCCACCGTACCCTCGATCAACTTCAGCAGAGCCTGCTGAACACCCTCACCCGACACATCGCGAGTAATTGACGGGTTGTCCGACTTACGTGAAATCTTGTCGATCTCATCAATATAAACAATGCCCCGCTGGGCTTTATCTACATCGTAGTCACACTTCTGAAGCAGTTTCTGGATGATGTTCTCAACATCTTCACCCACGTAGCCTGCTTCGGTGAGCGTTGTGGCGTCGGCGATGGTAAAGGGCACGTTGAGCATTCTGGCCAGAGTCTCTGCAAGCAAGGTCTTACCACTGCCCGTCGGGCCGATCAGCAGAATATTACTCTTGCCAAGCTCAACATCGGCCTTCCCTTCACCGTACCGGAGGCGCTTATAATGATTGTAAACCGCTACCGCAAGTACAACCTTGGCGCGATCCTGACCGATGACATACTCATCAAGCGTATTGCGGATTTCAGCCGGCGTCGGAAGACGATCACTCGGCTCCTCCTGTGCGTTCTCCTGAATCTCTTCACGGATAATATCGTTGCACAGGTCGACGCACTCGTCGCAGATGAACACCGAAGGCCCTGCAATGAGCTTACGGACTTCATGCTGGCTCTTTCCACAAAACGAGCAGTAGAGCAACTTGCCGTTATCGTCGCCTCTGCCGTTTCTTTCATCTGCCATTGAAATACCTCTGATCTCGTTTTGCCGGCGCTTCAGATACCCATACGCCGGCCAGGGTGATGCAATTATTACCAGTATTATTTATTCGGTACGCGCTTATCAAGTATCGAGTCAATCAGCCCGTACTCTTTTGCCTGAGTCGGATCCATGAAATTGTCACGATCCGTGTCCTTGGAGATAGTTTTCAGGTCCTGACCAGTGTGGTAGGCCAGAATAGAGTTCAGAGTATGGCGGATCTTGAGGATTTCGCGGGTATGGATCTCAATATCCGTCGCCTGGCCCCGATAACCACCCAGAGGCTGGTGAATCATTACGCGCGAATTGGGCAGGCAGGCCCTCTTCCCAGCAGCGCCGCCGGCCAGCAGGAACGCGCCCATACTGGCAGCCTGTCCCACACACAAGGTTGAGACATCGGGCTTGATAAACTGCATGGTGTCGTAAATGGACATGCCCGCTGACACAGAGCCACCAGGGCTATTGATATACAAATGAATGTCTTTATCCGGGTTTTCAGATTCCAGGAACAGAAGCTGCGCCACGATCAGGTTAGCCATGTGATCTTCTACCTGCCCAACCATGAAGATCACCCGCTCTTTGAGCAAACGGGAATAAATATCGAACGAGCGCTCCCCGCGAGCAGTCTGCTCGATAACCATCGGCACCAGGGCGGACCTGGTATCCACTGCGGAACCATCGATTGGTTTCTGCGTCATGATGCGCCTGAACTCCTTATGGACAAATGGGGCGTGGCTTTAAACCACGGCATCTTCAGTATTCTTGCACCCTATACTTTGCCAGCCACAAGCAAAGATGAAAACAGCCGGACACGCCGGCTGTTAAAACTGTTCGGCAAGCATGGCCGGAAGCTGATCCGCCCCCGGCCTTGCCACGCTGTCAATATCAGCGCTGAGGTTGCCCTGCCTGAATGGCTTCTTCGTACTTGACCTTCTTTTCCGTGACCGTAGCCTGAGACAGCACATAGTCAACAACCTGATCTTCCAGCACAGAAGACTCGATCTGGCTCTTCTGCTCCGCGTTACCGCTGAAGTGCGCAATAACTTCGTCTGGCTGTTCATACGTTGACGCGATCTCCTGGATCTTTTCGTCAACCTTGGCCGGATCTACTTTCAGGTCATTAACCTTAACGACTTCCTGAAACAGCAGGCCGGTTTTCACACGACGCTCAGCCTGTTCCTGGAAGATTTCCTTCGGCAACTGCTGGAAATCCACCTGACCGCCGAAGCGCTCAACAGCTTCCTTGCGCAGACGATCGATTTCCTGGTCAGACAGAGTTGCTGGAATGTCGACTTCAGTCGTTTCCAGAAGACCGTCTACAACGTCGTTCTTGACCTTGTTAGACACAGCCTGCTTGAGCTCGCGCTCCATATTTTTCTTCACTTCTTCACGGAAGGCGGCTTCGTCTTCAGCTTCAATACCGAACTTGCTGAAGAATTCGGCATTCAGCTCAGGCAGCTGCGGCTCTTCAACTTCGTGAATCGTGATATCAAACTTTGCAGGCTTACCTTTGAGGTCTTCGTTGTGATAGTCCTCGGGGAAAGTCACTTCAATATCAAGCTCTTCGCCGGCCTTGCCGCCAACGATGGCCTTTTCGAAGCCGGGAATCATCTGATCAGAACCCAGGGTAAGTTTGTGGCCTTCAGCGGAGCCGCCCTCAAACTCTTCGCCGTCGATAGAGCCCTTGAAGTCGATGGTCAACACGTCCTTGTTCTTGGACTTGCGCTTGACGGACTTCATGGTGGCCTGCTGACGACGCAGGTTATCGATCATGGTGTCGATATCCTTGTCGGTGATCTCGGAGCTCAGCTTTTCGATGGAGATCTTGCTCAGATCACCCAATACAATTTCGGGAAGAACTTCAAAGATGGCAACGAATTCGAGATCCTTGCCTTCTTCCATTGTCTTGGGCTCAAGCTTGGGCCAGCCCGCAGGGTTAATATCCTGTTCCTGCAGTGCCTTGATGTAGTTGTCGCGCATGATCTCGCCTACGATTTCCTGGCGCACGCTGTCACCGAAACGACGCTTGACCACGCTCATGGGCACCTTCCCGGGGCGGAAACCATTAAGGCGCACAGTACGCGCGGTTTCCTGCAGGCGTTTCTGAACCGCCTGATCAATTTCCTGGGCGGGCACACCAATCGTCATGCGACGCTCGATGTTGGAGGTCGTTTCTACAGACACTTGCATGGAAGATCCTCAAATTTCGGGTTCGGTATATGAATGAAATTAAAACCAAAAGTCCATTCCTGAGCAGTTTCCTCGGAAAAGACCCAAAATTAAAAGCCGATAGTTTATCACGGTTTGCTATGACGAGAGAATCATCTGCCACGGGTAGTTTCAGAGTTTGTGATTACAACGACGACTTAAGGAAGGAGTTGGGGGCAAAAAGAAAAAAACAAAGGGGGTCGTTAAAGGCGTTTACTAGCACCCTGCCTGCTCCCAAATAAAAAAGGCCGTTAGAAAGTATCTAAGGGCCTTTAAAGTGGTACTCCGGGAGGGACTTGAACCCCCACACCTTGCGGCAACAGGACCTAAACCTATCGTGTCTACCAATTCCACCACCGGAGCTAAAAACCTGATAAAACAGAGCGTCAACCGCAACAGTCATGACACCTGGAAAATGCGGAAAACACTTTAAAAATTGGGGTGGACGAAGGGGATCGAACCCTCGACCGCAGGAGTCACAATCCTGAGCTCTACCAACTGAGCTACGCCCACCACATCGGGATATACCTTGCGGCACATTCGACAAAAACTGACCTTCGACTTTGCTGTCTGCGATCCCGATCAAGCCGGCGGCTTTAATGGCGCGCCCGGCAGGACTCGAACCTGCGACCCTCGGCTTAGAAGGCCGATGCTCTATCCAGCTGAGCTACGGGCGCTTGACCGTTCGCCTAGCTGAACATTCAGAAAATGGTCGGGGTAGAGAGATTCGAACTCCCGACATCCTGCTCCCAAAGCAGGCGCGCTACCAGGCTGCGCTATACCCCGTCTGAACTGAACAATATGTTGCATCAGCAAAGTGGCGCGCATATTAACGCCGACAAATGGTTCCGTCAACAGGGAAAATCAATTTCTCTCACAAATCAGCTGCTTCAATCCAATATCCCCACAGATCGCATACCTTTAAACAGCCGTTCGCCAATTGGAGTTGAGCCGCAAGCGTGAGACAATCTACTCTCTCTTATTTTACCAATGCCCAACCGACAAGACGAATCATGAGCGCCAAACTGATCAATGGAAAAGAAATTGCCGCCGCAGTCAGACAACAGGTCGCATCCGGCGTAGAAGCCCGCACCAGAAAGGGGCTGCGAGCGCCGGGCCTGGCCGTGGTACTGGTGGGAAAGGATCCCGCCTCTGAAGTATATGTGGGTAACAAGCGCAAAGCCTGCGACGCCGCAGGTATTCTCTCGCTCTCCTACGACCTGCCTGCAGATACATCCCAGCAAGCTCTGGAAGCACTGGTTGATGAGCTGAACGAAAACCCCCTGGTAGATGGAATACTGGTACAACTGCCACTACCCAGCCATCTGGACGCAGACCCCATTCTTTTGAAAATCCGCCCTGATAAGGATGTGGATGGCTTTCACCCGTATAACATCGGTCGCCTGGTACAGCGTCAGCCCGCTCTCAGACCCTGTACTCCCGCAGGTGTGATAACCCTGCTGGACAGCATCAACACCCCTTATAAAGGCCAGCACGCAGTGGTTGTGGGCGCGTCCAACATCGTAGGCCGCCCCATGATCATGGAACTGTTGCTCAAAGGCGCAACCACCACCGTATGTCATCGTTTTACACCGGATCTGGAAAGATATGTTCGTGACGCCGACATCCTGATTGCCGCTGTGGGTAAACCTGGTCTGATCAAGGGTGAATGGGTTAAGCCTGGCGCCACAGTAATTGATGTGGGCATCAATCGCATGGAGAACGGCAAGCTGCAGGGCGACGTTGATTTTGAAGCCGCTTCAGAGCGGGCTGCATACATTACGCCCGTGCCGGGTGGTGTTGGCCCAATGACCATTGCAACACTCCTGCAAAACACCCTGTATGCGGCGAATGAACTACACAGTGAGTGATTAAACCGCACTTCAGATAATAGAGCAGCCATAAAAAACCCGCCGAAGCGGGTTTTTTATTTGCGGTCGATATTACTGATGGAACTTCTCTTTCGCCTTCAGGCGATAAGCATGCAGCAGCGGCTCGGTGTAGCCATTCGGCTGCTCGCGGCCTTTCAGAACCAGATCCATGGCTGCCTGGAACGCAATGCTGTCAGCAAAGTTCGGCGCCATAGCCCGGTAGGTCGGATCATTGGCGTTCTGCTTATCAACAACCCGCGCCATACGCTTCATGGTTTCTTCAACCTGCGCCTTCGTGCAAATACCGTGATACAGCCAGTTCGCAAGATGCTGCGATGAGATACGCAGGGTAGCTCGATCTTCCATAAGGCCGACATCGTTAATGTCCGGAACCTTGGAACAACCAACACCACTGTCTATCCAGCGCACCACATAACCAAGAATACCCTGAGCATTGTTATCCAGCTCCTGCTGGATATCCGTCTCGGTCAGCTTGGACGGATCTTCCATAACCGGCACGGTAAGGATGTCATCCAGGTTAGCGCGGGCACGACTCTCCAGATTCTTCTGGATCTCTGCCACAGACACCTGGTGATAATGGGTAGCGTGCAGGGTTGCAGCCGTGGGCGAAGGCACCCATGCCGTGTTAGCACCCGCTTTCGGATGACCGATTTTCTGCACCAGCATGTCTGCCATCAAATCTGGCATGGCCCACATGCCCTTACCTATCTGGGCAACGCCACGGAAACCCGTCTCCAGGCCAATATCGACGTTCCACTGCTCGTAAGCACCAATCCATGCAGCCTGCTTCATCTCGCCCTTGCGAATGAACGGCCCAAGCTCCATGGAAGTGTGCATTTCATCGCCGGTGCGATCCAGAAAGCCGGTGTTGATGAACACGGCACGATCCTTGGCAGCATGAATGCAGGCTTTCAGGTTCACCGTGGTACGGCGCTCCTCGTCCATAATGCCGACTTTCAGAGTGAAACGCGGCAGACCAAGAGCATCTTCAACACGACCGAAGAACTCATTGGTAAACGCAACTTCTTCAGGGCCGTGCATCTTCGGCTTTACGATATACACAGAGCCCGTAGTGCTGTTCTGGAGGCGGCCGCCACCTTTGAGGTCGTGAATGGCAATCAGCCCGGTAAAGATGCCGTCCATCAGGCCTTCAGGAACCTCAGAGCCATCCTTCAGCAGAATGGCCGGGTTGGTCATCAGGTGACCAACGTTACGGATAAACATCAGGCTGCGGCCTTTCAGCTTCAGCTGGCTGCCGTCTGGCGCTGTGTATTCGCGATCCGGGTTCATTTTACGGGTCAGGCGTTCGCCGCCTTTTTCGAAAGTCTCTTGCAGATCGCCCTTCATCAGCCCCAGCCAGTTGCTATAGGCCAGGGTTTTATCGTCGGCGTCCACTGCGGCAACCGAATCTTCGCAGTCCATGATGGTTGTCAGCGCAGACTCCATCAACACGTCTTTTACGTGTGCTCCATCGTCCTTGCCAATCGGATGGCCAGCATCGATCTGAATCTCGAAGTGCATGCCGTTCTTGACCAGAAGAATACCGTTGGGCGCATCAGCCGCACCGGTGTAGCCAACGAAACCTGACTCATCTCTCAGACCGGTAACGTCGCCGTTCTGAAGTTTTACGACCAGCTTGCCGCCGGCAACCTGATACAAGGCCGCATCTTTGTGACTGCCAGAAGCCAACGGAGCAGAGCTATCCAGCAGATTGCGCGCAAACTCAATAACCTTGGCGCCACGCACGGGGTTGTAACCACGGCCTTTTTCCGCACCGTTGTCTTCAGAAATGGCGTCGGTACCATACAGTGCATCGTACAGACTACCCCAGCGCGCATTGGCTGCGTTCAGTGCAAAGCGGGCATTCATGATCGGCACCACAAGCTGCGGACCAGCCATGGTAGCGACTTCGGGATCAACATTGGCGGTAGAAATCTGGAAATCCGCCGGTTCTTCTTCCAGGTAACCGATATCCTTCAGGAAGGATTTATAGGCTGCCATGTCCAGTTTCTGACCCTTGTGGTCGCGGTTCCAGCTGTCCATTTTTTCCTGGATAGCATCGCGCTTGGCCAGCAACTCCCGGTTCCGTGGCGCCAGGTCATTAACGATCTTGTCGAATTCCGCCCAGAATTTTTCTGCATTCACTCCGGTACCCGGAATTGCCTCGTTGTTCACGAAGTCATACAAGTTCTTTGCGACCTGAATGCCGCCGAGTTGTACGCGCTCTGTCATCGTTCTTCGCCTCAGTGGGTTAGCCCTGTCCCGAAAGCCGCTCAGCGGTCGGGCTCGGTAAAATCGAGGGCCGTATTGTACGGGAAATTCCCTACAAGGTCATTTCCCAAAGCACAACACGACTTTGGTAATAGCGTCAGCTACGCCGCCAGTTTGTTCCCTCACGGGAATCATCCAGAATAATACCCTGCTCTGCCAGCTCATCACGAATGCGGTCGGCGCCGGCAAAGTCCTTGGCCTTACGGGCACCGGCTCGAGCCTGGATTTTCGCTTCGATGTCCGCTGCACTCAATTCGCCGCCGGAATCCGCCTGGAAGAACACGTCCGGATCCTGCTGCAACAGGCCAAGAATTGCGCCAAGCCTGATCATTACGGTCGCCGCTTCTTTTGCCTCGCCATCACGGCCTTCACGGCGGTGCTGATTGATGTCGTTGGCCAATGCGTGCAGAACTGAAATCGCGCCGGCGCAGTTGAAGTCATCGCTCATCAACTCCACAAAGCGCCGGTCGTGGTCTGTCTCAGGCACATCGCCGGAGTTCGCTGGCACAATGCCACGCAAAGCATGATAAAGCCTGGCAAGAGATCGCCCCGCCTCAGCAAGGTTATCTTCAGAATAATCGACCTGGCTGCGGTAGTGGCTGGAAACCAGGAAGAAGCGTACCACTTCGGGCGGATAGCGCTCCAGAATCTCCCTTATAGTGAAGAAGTTGCCCAAAGACTTGGACATTTTCTCCTTGTTCACACGGATCGCACCCGCATGCATCCAGGTATTTACAAAGGTGTGGCCTGTCGCGCATTCGGACTGGGCAATTTCGTTTTCGTGGTGGGGAAACAGCAAGTCCGGCCCGCCACCATGAATGTCGAAGGTATCGCCCAGGCAGCGATTCGACATGGCCGAACATTCAATATGCCACCCAGGGCGACCATTGCCCCAGGGCGACGGCCAGCTTACCTCGCCTTCGCCGGCTGCTTTCCAGAGTGCAAAATCAGCCGGACTGCGCTTGGCTTCGTGTACATCGATGCGCGCTCCGGCAAGAAGATCCTCAAGCTTTTTCTTACTGAGCTTTCCGTAGCCTTCGAACGACTCAACGGAAAAATACACGTCACCGTTATCGGTGGCGTAGGCATGATCAGATTCAATAAGCGTGTTGATCATGGCGATGATCTCAGCGATGTAGTCCGTCGCCCGCGGCTCTGCACTGGGCGAAAGCACACCAAGCCTGGCTTCATCCTCATGCATCGCGGCAATCATGCGCTCAGTGAGATCGGTAAACGGCTCCCCGTTCTCCTCAGCACGCCGGAGAATCTTGTCGTCGATATCGGTTATGTTGCGCACATAAGTCACATCGTACCCACGATTGCGCAGATAACGGGTTACCACATCAAAAGCCACCAACACCCTGGCATGGCCCAGGTGGCAGTAGTCATAAACCGTCATTCCACACACATACATCCGAACCTTCCCCGGCTCGATGGGGGTGAAGATTTCTTTTTGCTGGGTGAGCGTGTTGTATATCCTGATCACTTCTGGTCTCCCAAATGCTTACCCCTTATTTACCCCAGGAATCCCGCAAGGTAACGGTGCGATTGAATACCGGCTTGCCGGCTTTGGCGGTCAACTCCTGGTCACAAAAGAAATAGCCTTCCCGCTCAAACTGGTATGGCAGATCAGTGCGAGGGGTCGCCAGACTGCGTTCTACCCGCGCGCCCTCAAGCACCACAAGCGATTGCGGATTAATGTGATCAACCATGTCGCCTTCTTTGTCGCTGTCGGGTGACTCATGGTTGAACAGACGGTCGTAAAGATTGATATCACACCCTACGCTGTCGCTCTCAGAGACCCAGTGGACAACGCCGTTGGGCTTGTAGCCCTCGGGGTTAACGCCCAGCGTGGACGGATCGTATTCGCAACGGAGTTCGACAATCTCGCCATTGGCATCCCGCACCACTTCCTTGCAGGTCATTACATAGCCACCGCGTAGACGAACTGCCTGATCAGGCGCCAGGCGCTTCCACTTGCGCGGCACTTCTTCAATAAAATCTTCCCGATCGATATACAGAGTCTGGCTCCAGGTAACTTCACGCTGCCCCATGTCAGGGTTCTGCGGATGCACCGGCAACACCAGGGTCTCGGTTTTGTCGGCCGGGTAGTTGGTGAGCGTCACCTTCAGCGGGCGCATCACACACATGGCGCGGGGCGCACGGGTATTGAGGTCTTCCCGGATAGCGAATTCCAGCATGCCCATGTCCACGGTACCACCGGCTTTGTTTACGCCGATCATATCGCAGAAGGTTCGCAGCGATTCCGGTGTGTAGCCCCGGCGACGCATGCCTGAGATGGTGGGCATGCGTGGGTCGTCCCAGCTGTCTACCAGGTGCTCATCCACCAGGCGCCTGAGCTTACGCTTGCTGGTGATAGTGTAGTTCAGGTTGAGACGGGCAAACTCAATCTGCCGCGGCTGACACGGGGCAGTGATATTATCCAGCACCCAGTCGTAAAGCGGGCGGTGGTCTTCAAACTCCAGCGTACACAGGGAGTGAGTAACTCCCTCCATGGCATCCGAGATGGGGTGGGTGAAGTCGTACATCGGATAGATGCACCATTTATCACCCGTCTGGTGATGCTCTGCGTAACGAATGCGGTAAAGGATGGGGTCGCGCATGTTCATGTTGGGAGAAGCCATATCGATCTTCGCCCGCAACACCAGTTCGCCGTTTTCATATTTCCCGTCACGCATGTCACGAAAAAGTTTCAGACTTTCCTCTGCAGGGCGTTCGCGGTGCGGACTGTTTCTGCCGGGCTCTTTCAGGCTTCCACGGTATTCCGCCATTTCGTCCGCAGATAGCGCACACACATAGGCCTTGCCTTTCTCAATCAACTCTTCTGCAAAATAATATATGGCATCAAAGTAGTCAGAGGCATAACGCGCATCTCCAGCCCAGGTGTAACCCAGCCATTCAACATCCTTTTTGATGGCGTCGATGTACTCCTGGCTCTCCTTCTCCGGATTTGTGTCATCAAATCGCAGATTGCACTCGCCGGCAAATGTCTCAGCAATGCCAAAGTTAAGGCAGATCGATTTGGCGTGGCCGACGTGCAGGTAACCATTAGGCTCAGGCGGGAAACGTGTCACCACCTGACCGGTATGCTCGCCGTTGGCGACGGCGTCTTCAATCAGGCTCTGAATAAAGTTATGGGCTTTCTTTGACTCGGCGCTCATACAATCTCTGTTAAAAGAAGTGGGTCATAAACCCGCTATTATACTCATAAATCAGCGCCGGACTCATGCATCGCCGGAAACTCTTGAGTACAATACCTGCTTTAACCGATTCAAACTCAACGAACAGGAAACCCTGATGATTCTGCTAACAACCAATCACGGTGATATCAAGCTCGAACTGGATTATGAAAAAGCCCCTGAAACCGCAAAGAACTTTGAACAATATGTTCGCGACGGCTTCTACGACGGTCTGATTTTTCACCGGGTAATCAGCAACTTTATGGTCCAGGGTGGTGGCTTTGAACCCGGCATGACCGCCCGCAAAACCCGCGAGCCGATCAAGAACGAGGCCGATAACGGCCTGAGTAATATGCAGGGCACCGTCGCCATGGCCCGCACCATGGATCCACATTCCGCCTCTGCCCAGTTCTTCATCAACGTGGAAAACAATGGCTTCCTCGACCACAGCGCCAAAAATGCCGAAGGCTGGGGCTACTGCGTGTTCGGCAAGGTTGTGGAAGGCATGGATACGGTTAACGCCATCCGCGCTGTGCGCACAACCATGGGCGCAGGCCACCAGGACGTACCTTCCGAGGACGTGGTTATCGAGAAAGCCCGCGTTGTAGAGGACGGAGGCGCAGCGTGACCACGCTGTTTATTTCCGATCTTCACCTGGAAGAGTCACGCCCCGACATTACCGGGGCGTTTCTCGGCTTTCTGAAAGAAGAAGCGCCCGGCGCAGAGAAGCTGTACATCCTTGGTGATTTTTTTGAGGCATGGATCGGTGACGATGAGCGCACGCCTCTGCAAGAGCAGGTCGCAGCAGCGCTCCGCGCGCTGAGCGAAAACGGCACCAGGATCTTCCTGATGCACGGGAACCGGGACTTTTTGTTGGGTGAGGATTTCTGTGACCGGGCCGGCGCTACGTTGCTGGACGACCCCACGCTTATCGACCTTCAGGGCACCCCCACCCTGCTGATGCACGGTGACAGCCTTTGCACAGCCGATGTCGAATACCAGAAATTTCGCGCCAACATGCGCAACCCGCAAACGCAGAAGCTCATTCTTGCACGCCCTCTCAAAGATCGTCAGCGAATGGCCCGGCAACTCCGGGAGTTGAGCATGGCTACAAACCGCGGCAAAGCAGAGGATATTATGGATGTCACTCCAGACGAAGTAGTGCGAGTGATGGAAAACCATAATGTGTCGCAACTTATCCATGGCCATACTCATCGGCCCGCGGAACACGAGTTGGAAGTAAACGGCGAGGCCGCAAAACGAATTGTTCTTGGCGACTGGGACGAAAACGTATGGTGGCTGGACTCAAGGCCGGGACAGAAGCCAGAGCTGAAAAAAACGCCGCTCTGACGCACCTGAAAGCAATCGTTACCGAGAATAAAAGACGCAAGCAGGGCCGCCAACGCGAGGATCGCAAACACATGAAGCAACGCCCTACCCGTTATGCATTCCTTACAACATGGATGGCCGGGGTTCTTCTGCTCTGCTTTTCAACATTACCTGCACTCGCCCAGGAAGCAGAAGCCCCCCTCCAACCAACGAAAGAGGCGTCTCAGCAAACCGATAAAAAACCCCTGGAGCAAGAGGAATCCAGGCCAGCCGTACAACCGGAACTCGAGGCAAGTACAGATGCGCCTCCGGAAATTGAACTGCCGGATGCGGTCAATACCGGCATACAGGAACAGGTTCGTGCGCTGCAAGTCTCGCTCGACCAGCGCCAGACTGCTGTAGCGGCAAGTCGGGACAGGCTTAAATACGCCGAATCCATTCTTACCCGCCTGCAGGATGAGTACAAGAGTTTCGAGCTTAGGCTTGAGAAAGCCGGGCTTAACCTGACCTCCAATTATGCTGACCTTTTAAAACAGAGGCTTGAACGTCTGCAACGGCAGAGTATTGCCAGCGACCTGATTGAGGGGATCGAGAACAATCTCTCTACAGCAAGGGAAGAGCAACTGCGGCTGGAGGAATTTGAGGCCATTGCAGGGCCAGGTAAAGATGCTCGCGGCCAACTGCGTAGCCGACGCTCTGATCTGCTTCGGGAGCTCCACAGCGCCGTCACAGAGCACATTGAAGTTCTCAATGAATACTACAGCACGGTGAGCGCACTTCATGACCAGGTGCAGGACTACCAAAAGCTCTTGCAGCAACGATTGTTCTGGCTTCCCAGCGCAACGATTGTAAATTCAGAAACTGTCGGAGAGCTTTACGAATCCGGCAAGTGGTTTATTTCCCAACTGCGCTTTGAGGCACTGAGCGAAGCCATTAACCAATCGGTGAACAAGCGCGGAGGTCGCATAGCGCTGATGGCGCTGCTGCTTATCGTGCTACTCATAAAACGGAAGGCGATCATAAACGACATTGTGGCTCACAGTCGCCATATCGGAAATGTTGGTCATGATCGAACGACTTTTACACTGCGGGCGCTGATCGACAGTGCTCTGCTCGCATTACCGGGTATTTTTGTATTTTCTCTGGCTGCCCTGTTGCTAATGGAAGGCAATGCATTTTTCTCTGCGCTTTCCAAAGGGTTTACTGCAGCTGCTTTCATCGTGTTTTTGCTCTCTTTTATCCGCAACGTTGCCCGTGAACAAGGGCTTGGAGAAATCCATTTTCACTGGAATGCCAATTCCTTGCAGGTTATCCGTCGGGAATTGCCAGTACTGATGGCATTTGTTATTCCGGTCGCTGTTATAACCACGTCGACGAGCTCAACACCTGAGGGCGCTCAATTCGATGACAGCCTCGGTCGCCTGCTATTCATCCTTGTTTCCATCGTACTGGCCGTGTTCGCACAACGCATCATGAAGGCCGTGAGAGCTTACAAATCAGAAAGAAGCTCCCTGCTTTTTTTGCATTTTATTGCCGTGACAGCTCCTCTTGTACTGGCCGCAGCGTCCATCATTGGTTACCACTACACGGCCCTGCAGCTTGAACGCAACCTGTTCATTACCATCTGCTGGCTGGCATTCAATTCACTGTTGTACTATCTGGGCCTCAGGGTTATTTCAGTGCGTGAGCGCCGGCTCACCCTGGAGCGTCTAAGAGAGCAGCGAGCTGCCGAACGCAAGATGGCAGAAGCCAGAGAAGCGGCAGACTCTTCCGGTGAAGGCGTTCTTTCAACTCTGGACATGCCGGAAATGAACCTTAAAGATATCAGCCAGCAGAGCTCCTCACTGCTAAGGATTATGGTTTCTGCCCTGGCCGTGGCCGGTCTGGTGTTTCTTTGGGCCGATGTTATACCCGCACTTCAACTATTTAACGACATCACCCTTTGGACCATTGCCACTGACCTGCAGGGGGGCGACCCACTACCTATCACGCTAGCCGATGCACTACTCGCTCTTCTGGTAGCTGCAGGTACTGTTCTTGCTGCGAAAAATCTCCCGGGAACCCTGGAAGTAATGGTATTGAGCAGGATGAATCTCGAACCCGGGTCCGGCTACGCCGTCACAACAATCACTACCTACATTCTCGTGATCATGGGCGTGGTGATCTGCCTTGGGGTGATTGGTGTTCAGTGGTCTAAATTGCAGTGGTTGGTCGCAGCGCTCGGAGTAGGTCTTGGCTTCGGACTGCAAGAGATCGTCGCCAACTTTGTATCTGGCATCATTCTCTTGTTCGAACGACCGATCCGGGTGGGTGATACAGTAACCATTGATGGCATCACCGGCACGGTTGCACGCATACGTATTCGTGCAACCACGCTGGTCGACTGGGACCGAAAAGAACAGATTATTCCTAACAAAACCTTCGTAACCCAGGATCTGACTAACTGGACACTATCGGATCCGATTACTCGCGTTATCCTTCGAGTGGGTGTTGCCTACGGGGCCGATGTGGACAAAGTTCAGAAAATACTCATCGAGGTCGCACATAATAATGAACGTGTAGTGGATGAGCCTGCACCCGCAGTTTTCTGCGTCGGGCTCGGAGACAGCAGCATGAATTTCGAGGTTCGGGTTTTTGTCAAAGACCTGCTGGACATCATGCCGCTGTCCCACGAAATACACGCATCCATCACAAGAGCTCTGACCGAGGCAGGTATAAACATTCCCTTCCCGCAACGGGATATTCATGTTCGTACCCTACCGGAGGCACGGTAGGGTGGGTGCTTCTTGCGAGGGCGCTTATTCGTTAATGCTGCAAAATCTGCTGCAGGAACTGCTGGGTGCGTGGTTCCCTGGGGTTGCTGAAAAATTCGTTGGGCGGCGCCTCTTCAACAATTTCGCCTCCGTCCATAAAGATCACCCGGTCCGCTACGGTCTTGGCAAAGCCCATTTCATGGGTCACGCAGATCATGGTCATGCCGCTTCCGGCAAGCTCGACCATGACATCCAGGACTTCCTTGATCATTTCCGGATCGAGCGCCGACGTGGGCTCATCAAACAACATGATTTTGGGCTTCATGCACAATGCCCTGGCGATGGCCACGCGCTGCTGCTGACCACCTGATAACTGCCCCGGGTACTTGGTGGCCTGGTCTGGAATTTTTACCCGCTCAAGATACTCCATAGCGGCTGCCTCAGCCTCCCGACGGGGTATCTTGCGCACCCATATGGGCGATAAGCAGCAGTTTTCTAGCACCGTGAGGTGGGGAAACAGATTAAAGTGCTGAAACACCATGCCCACTTCCCGGCGCACGCTGTCGATGTGACGAACATCATCGGTAAGCTCAACGTCATCAACAATGATCCTGCCCTGCTGATGCTCTTCAAGGCGATTGATACACCGGATAAACGTAGATTTCCCTGAGCCGGAAGGGCCACAAATTACAATGCGCTCGCCCTGATCGACTGCCAGATTCAGATCCTTGAGAACGTGGAAGTCGCCGTACCATTTGTGCATACCTTCCACACGGATAATACCCTGCTTATTCTCAGCCTGTGTTTCTGTAGATTCGGGATGTTGTGTCATAGTTTTACCATCAGGTTTTGTGGCCAGTATCGAGTTTGCGTTCAAGGTTCTGGCTGTAGCGGGAAATCCCGAAACAGAAGACCCAGAAACAGAAAGCCACGAAGACGTAGCCCTCGATCGCAACGTTCTGCCAAGCTGGGTCCGCTATCGTTGACTGGACCGCTCCGAGAATGTCGAACAGGCCAATAATCAGCACCAGGGTGGTGTCCTTGAACAGTGATATGAACGTATTCACGATGCCGGGAATAACCAGTTTCAATGCCTGGGGCAGAATAACCAGCCCCATCTTGCGCCAATAACCAAGGCCCAAGGCGCCAGCAGCCTCATACTGCCCCCGTGGAATAGCCTGAAGCCCGCCCCTTATCACCTCAGCCATATAGGCCGATTGCCACAAAGTGATGCCGATCAGTGCCCGCACCAACTTCTCGAAGCTCACCCCGTCCGGAAGGAACAGAGGCAACATCACTGAGGCCATGAACAACACCGTAATCAACGGCACGGCCCGCCAGACTTCAATAAACACCACGCAGAGGCCCCGGATAATCGGCATCTCCGATCGGCGCCCAATCGCAAGCAGAACTCCGATAGGCAGAGACGCCAGGATTCCAATATAAGCCAGGATCAGTGTGAGCATGAGGCCGCCCCATTTCGAGCTTTCCACCGCTTCCAGCCCCAGAATCCCCCCCGGAATCAGCACGTAACCGATTATCGGCAGGCCCGTCATACCGAAGATTCCAAGCCATTTACGACCGGGAAACCCCTCGATAAACTGAGGCACGAACGCAACCGCCAACAGTGCGAACATGATATCGACCCGCCATTGCAGCTCGCCCGGGTAGAAACCATAGATAAAGAAATTCAGGCGCTGATTTACAAACAGCCAGCAAGCGCCCTCACCCACACAGTCCCCTGGACCAGAACCCTGGAAGGTGGCGTCCAATAGCACCCAGTTCAACAGAGGTCCGACACTGGTGACCAGCAGGTAGCCAACCACCAACGTCAGCAAGGTGTTGTACCAACTGGAAAACAGATGCGTGCGCATCCATTTGACCGGCCCGAGGTTCTTTTTGGGTGGTTTTAATTTCGATTCGGTCATCATCGCTCCTTGATCGCCGCGGCCCGGTTGTAAATGTTCATGAGCATTGAAATCAGCAGACTGATCGTGAGGTATACGGCCATCGTGATGGCAACAACCTCCACCGCCTGGCCTGTCTGATTCAGGGTGGTACCCATAAATACAGAAACCAGGTCCGGGTAACCGATGGCGGTTGCCAATGACGAGTTTTTAACGAGGTTCAGATACTGGCTGGTGAGCGGCGGAATAATTACCCGCATCGCCTGGGGAATAACAATCAGCCTCAGAGTCAACCCGCTCGGCAGACCCAGGGCTTTGGACGCTTCAGTCTGCCCCTGGCTGACGGACAAAATGCCCGAGCGCACGATCTCTGCTATAAAGCTTGCCGTGTAGAGCGAAAGCGCGATCCACAGGGCAGCCAGTTCGGGGATCAGTGAAATCCCTCCGCCAAAATTGAACCCCGTCAGCGCCGGCAACTCCCATTCCAGCGGCCGTCCTGCGATGAAAAACGCCATGAGCGGCAGCAGGATCAGAAGCGCGGTGCTCACCTTGACCGTCGGAAAGATCTTCCCGGTCGCCTGCTGACGCCTTTTTGCCCACATCCGGACGCCCACAACCGCCACAATGGCCACCAGAATCGCCGCCCAGACCAGCCCGAAGCCTTCCTGAGTTATCGGCCCGGGCAGATACAGACCGCGGTTATTCAGAAACAACGCACCGCCAACCTCGACGCTTTGTCGTGGCGACGGCAGGCTGGC
Organism: Marinobacter antarcticus; assembly: GCF_900142385.1. Taxonomy (NCBI): domain Bacteria; kingdom Pseudomonadati; phylum Pseudomonadota; class Gammaproteobacteria; order Pseudomonadales; family Marinobacteraceae; genus Marinobacter; species Marinobacter antarcticus. Next base: position 2,037,483 of record NZ_FRAQ01000001.1, on the reverse strand, counting down.
TAGCACCGCGAAGTACCAGAAGAATATCTGCAGCAAAAGCGGGATGTTGCGAATGATTTCGATATACACCAGTGCAACTTTAGCCACCAGCCAGTTACTGGACAGGCGCGCAACGCCAACCAGGAACCCAATAATGGTTGCCGCCACGACGCCCATGGCAGATACCAGCAGTGTATTGGTCAGACCTACCCAGAAAGTGCGCCCATAAGACATGGTGGCGTCGTAAGGCACCAGATGCATGATGATGCCGAAGCCGGCGGTCTCGTCAAGGAACCCGAAACCGGTACTGATACCCCGACTCTCCATATTGGAGAGCGTATTATCGATCAGAACCCAGCCGGCCCAGAACACCACGGCCAGTGAAACAACCTGGAAAAACAGAGCTCGAACCCGCGGGTCATACAAGGGCCTCGCCCCGGAGGGTCTGGAATCAACGGTTTGTTTTTTCATGCCTTGCCCCGAAAAGCTTCCCTGTATTACACAGCGTCAGAGTAAACACCGGGGGCCTCGTGAGGGCGCCCCCGGCTAAGCCTTTCAGGTATTAACGTACTGGCGGTGCATAGAGGATACCGCCGTTTGTCCAAAGGGCGTTGATGCCACGCTCAAGACCAAGCGCCGTATCAGGGCCCACGTTGCGGTCGTACATTTCGCCGTAGTTGCCAACCTGCTTCACGATGGCATGACCAAAGTCATCCGGTAGCCCCAGTTTGGCACCCATATCACCATCCGTTCCCAACAGGCGCTGGACGTTCGGGTTATCCGACTTCAGCATCTCGTCCACATTGGCCATGGTAACACCCAGCTCCTCGGCGTTGATCTGGAGAAACAATACCCACTTGACGATGTTGAACCACTGATCGTCACCCTGGCGCACAACCGGGCCCAGAGGCTCTTTTGAAATAGTGTTCGGCAGAATCTTTGCGGTATTCGGGTCAGCGAGCTTGGATCGCAAAGCTGCGAGCTGGGAACGATCGGATGTCAGCACATCACAGCGTCCTGCAGCAAAACCCTGGACAGTCTGTTCGGACGTATCAAAAACGATCGGTTTGAATTTCATGCCCTTGGCCCGAAAATAATCCGAGAGATTCAACTCGGTGGTAGTGCCCGCCTGAATACACACGGTGGCGCCGTCAAGCTGCGTCGCATCGTCTACGCCAATGTTCTTGTTAACAAGGAATCCCTGCCCGTCGTAATAGTTCACGCCCGCGAAGTTAAGCCCCAACGACGTATCCCGGGTAAGAGTCCAGGTGGTGTTTCTGGACAACATGTCAATTTCGCCCGACTGCAACGCAGTAAAGCGCTCCTTGGCGGTCAAGGGCGTAAATTCAACGGCCTTGGCATCTCCAAAGATAGCTGCGGCTACTGCCCGGCAGGTGTCAACATCAATTCCCGTCCAGTTGCCTTTCTCATCGGGCTGGGAAAACCCGGGAAGACCACTGGTCACACCACACTGAAGGTTGCCTTTTTCCTTTACGCTTTCCAGGGTTGTTGCTGCAAAAGCGCTTGTCGTCGTGAGTGCACCTGTTACAAGCGCCATACCAAGAGCTACCGATATCATTTTTTTCATTGTCGTCTCTCCGAACATTTGTGGGCTACTTCGCAATAACTGCCAGGAACTACCCCAGCAAATTACGAGCCATGCGGGGCAAATTATTGTTTATAAGTCTTTCTTTTTACTTTCCCGGCTCTAACCACCATTCCGGCGCTCCTGAGACAATAATCCGGCCCCAAAAAGGCACAATCGCACAATACAACGCGCCATTTTGAGGCGGCAGCATAGAACCTTGTCATTACAAGGTAGAACAAAGTTTGGAAGTACAACTAGTTTTTAGCGGATTTTTCTGCAGAACTGGTTACATCGTCCGGTTGCTTGTAGGTTTCCAGGCGTTTCAGCCAACCTTTCAGCCAGCGGGTTTTCTCGATCGGATTGCCTGCGTTGTCAGCCCTTCTGGTGAGAACCCTTGCAGCCGCTTCCCGGAACCGTTCCAGTGTTGCGGCTCCCGGATTGGATTCCATGGCCAGCAGTACTTGCCGGAGCCCCCAACCCTCATCGTTGTAGCGCTCTGCGTCTGAAAGGCCCTCTCCCTTGAAGTTGACATAATCCATCAAGGCATAGATCCCACCCGGGGTAGAGCTCAGGGCATCCAGATCGGTTTTCAATTGTGCTCTCCGGTCTTCGGGCACAGACTCGGCGATCTTCGTAAGTGAGGATTTGGCGCGTCGGAAGATAAACTCCGCCTGTATTCCCTGGGTCCCCGCCAAAAATTCCCGAAGCTCGGCGACTTTGACTGAATTTTCGACAGACTCAAAAGATGCCTTGTCTGCCCAGGGCGCGTCAAATGGCTCAAGCTCCCTCAACCATGCGGGGATGTTGAGTTGGCGCTGCTTCATGTATTCAACAAGAACAGGAAAGCTTTCCACAAAACGCTCGTTAATCCCTTCCGGATACCAGATGAAATGGCCGATACCCAGCGAAGGAAACGCCTCCGATTCATTCCAGTGAACAAGGCACTGAAACTGGCCGGCGCATTCATTCTGGAATATTTTCTGACCTACCCAATCCAGCTGGCCAGGTTCAAGGACAATAGAAATATCAGTGGCAATGTCTTCCGGGGCCACAGACATTTCTTTCAGATCGCCGGCTTCTGATCCATTCTCTCCGGAATTACAGCCAGAAAGCAGGAACATGCACGCCAACACGACCATCCTTGTTACGTTGCTAACCAATTCATTACCTCATCAACAGCATCGTTTGTGGTTACTCATGACGCAGAGCATCAATAGGATTGAGTCTTGCCGCTTTGCGGGCCGGGAAATAACCAAAGATTATGCCAATCGCAACGGAAAAGAAAAAACCCAACAGCATAACGCCGGGCGCGAGCACAAATGGCATATCCAGACGGGACGTTAGCAGCCAGGTGCCACCGATACCCAGTATCAGCCCGATAATGCCGCCGAGAGTCGACAAAGCGATAGATTCAACCAGAAACTGTGTCAGCACGTCGCGGGTTCTGGCACCGATGGCAAGGCGAATTCCTATTTCCCGGGTTCGTTCGGTGACAGACACCAGCATGATATTCATGATCCCTATGCCCCCCACCAACAAACTAACCGCGGCAATGGCGCCCAGCAGAATGGTCATGGTATTGGTAGTACTGGCCAGAGCCTTTGCGATGTCCTGGGTATCCCGGACATAGAAATCGTCATCTTTCGGGAAAGCAATATGTCGGCGTTGACGAAGCAGCGACTCGATATCTTTCTGTACCCGGCCCGTACTACCGTCGATAAGCGCGGAGACAAAAATTGTCTGCACATCAAGACTTCCCAGCAGCCTGCGCTGCGCTGCTTTAATGGGCATAAGAATCGTTTTGTCCCGGTCCTGCCCCATGGACTGTCCTTTCTCTTCAAGAACACCGATCACCCGGCAAGCGGTGCGCCCTACTCGAAGAGTGGTACCAAGGGGTTCCTGACCAAGATACATCTCATCAATCACCGTAGTGCCGATAATACACACGGCGGATCCGGCACTCAGTTCGTCCTGGTCAAAAGCCCGCCCGTACGCAATCCCATGGTTGCGCACGGCAAAGTAATTGTTGTCTGTTCCAATAACCGCAATTGTTTCGTTGGCATTGCCTATGACCACTGTCGGGTTAACAGTGATTGCCGGTGCAACTAGGATTTCCGGCACCTCCTGTGCCATTGCCTCAACATCTTCAAGATCAAATGGCTCGGCAGAGGTGCGCACACCTCCAGGGCCACGCTGAGCGGTTCCCGGCATAACAAACAGGAGATTGGAACCGATACTGGCAATCTCATCGGTGACGCTGCGGGTGGCAGACTGACCAAGGTGAACCATGGCAACCACACTGCCAACCCCAATGATAATGCCAAGCGTGGTCAGAAAAGAGCGCAGTTTATTCCTGACAATCGCCTGAAAGGCCATGACAAAAATGTCCAGCCACCTCATGACAACACCTCGCCCGGAGCGCCATCCTTCAACAGTTTCCCATCGGTAAAGTACAGAACCCTCTCGGCATAGCGAGCAATATCCGGTTCATGGGTCACCATAATAATCGTGATGCCCCGTTCGGCACGGATCTGATCCAGCTGCGCCATGATGCCATCCGCCATTGCGGTATCGAGATTGCCGGTAGGTTCGTCCGCCAGCAACACAGGTGGTTCTGTCACCAGTGCCCGTGCTATGGCCACCCGCTGCTGCTGCCCTCCGGAAAGCTGGCTGGGAGTAGCGGATTCGCGACCAGCCAGGCCCACCAATCGCAAGGCTTCCTTTGCTCGGTCTCGACGCACTGAGCGCTTAACCCCTTCGTAAATCAAAGGCAGCTCAACGTTAGCGAGGGCGCCGACCCGCGGCAAAAGATTGAAGCTCTGAAAAATAAATCCCATGAAATGGCGGCGCAGCAAAGCGAGCTCGTCACGGTCGAGCCCACCAATATTCACCCCACGGAACAGGTATTCACCCGATGAAGGCACGTCAAGGCAACCGATCATATTCATGCAGGTGGATTTACCGGAGCCACTAGGCCCCATAATAGCCACGAATTCGCCGTCACGAATCGTGAGATCAACACCGTCAAGCGCCCTTACCTCAGTGGACCCGCTACCGTAAATCTTGTAAATGTTCCGCATACGGATAATGGCTGGAGGCAGGCCTGACGCCTCCGTGTTTTCAGCCGCATGCTGGCTGCCGCTACTCAACAGAACCTCTCATGGCACCCGTAAGTATTTCGTCACCCTCTGCCAGCTCGTCGCTGAGAAGCTCGGTGTATCGGCCATCGGTGTAGCCCGTGCGCACGATCACTCTCCGTGGTTCGTCATTTTCAAGCACCCATAGGGTATTTCCAGACGCCGGAGAGTCGCCTTTCGTGCGGCTTGCTGGATGGCTTAGCATGCCGCCACCCTCTGATTCAGTCGCTGGAGGCGTGAAGCGAAAGGCCATATTCGGAACCCTCAGAGCCTTATCACGCCGGCCCGTAGTGATCGTTGCCGTCGCAGTCATTCCAGGTTGAAGAAGGTGCTCCGAGTTATCAACAGACAATACCGTGGTATAGGTGACGACATTGTTTTCGACCGTCGGATAGAGAAAAACCTTCAAAACCTTCGCGCCAAACTCACGTCCAGACCAGGCATCCACGGTGAAGGTTGCATTCTGTCCGGCTTTCACCAGCCCAACATCAGCCTCATCCATGGAGACATGAAGCTCCATCTGCCTCAGGTCCTCGGCCAGCAAAAAAAGCACAGGTGTCTGAAAGTTGGCGGCGACCGTTGCCCCAGGCTCGATGCTGCGCTGGAGAACAACACCGTCAATGGGCGAAGTGATGACAGCCTTTTCCAGCCGGGTGCGAGCCTGGGAGACGGTAGCCTCGGCTTGGCGAACCGTTGCCCTGGCATAGGCAGTCTTCGCCTCAGCACGTTTTCGTGTGGCAACGGCTTTATCAAGTGTTGCCTGGGGCGATGTACCCCGCTGAACCAGTGATTCGGTTCTGCGCTCGTCTACTGCAGCCTCTTCCAGTGTGGCACGCGCTTCTGCAAGTGAAGCACGCGAAAGTTCCAGGCCGGCAGTTGCCTGCAGCAGCGCAACGTCGAGCTCTTCGGTATCAAATCGTGCAAGAACCTGGCCCCGAAGAATTTCATCGTTCTCTGAAACCAGCACCTCACTGACAAGTCCGGAAATTTCAGCACCCACTGAAACTTCGCTCTTAGGTTGAAGATTCCCGGTCGCCATAGCCGTAAGTACCATATCGGCCCTGTCCAGCTTATGGGTCTGCCATTGCACGCTGGTGTCCGCTGGCCAGAACCACCACAACAAGGCCGCTACGACGGCTATTGCGAGTGCTAACCACCCAAGAAAGCTGAAGCGACCACGGTTTTTTTCCGCGCGGATGACAGAGTTCACTTCATCCGCCATGCTCTCAAGAGAGCTATCATTGTCAGTTGCCATCTATGTGTTCCAAGCCTGTCTGGAAAGAAGCTGGTCGGAAACCGGAAACTGACGTTCACTCGACCAGATGTTCTGCTAATTTTTTGCGTATTTCCTCTGAAATAGGCACCGCCTTTTCTGTCTCGTAATCAAAATTAATTAACACGGCCTTGCCGCGCGCAATCTGCTTTCCATCCTGCCAGGCTTCCTGAACAGCATGAAAGGAGCTGTTTCCTATCTTTCCGACTCCGGTGCGAATTTCAACCGGCAGGTGCCAGTAACTCTGGGCGACAAAATCTATTTCCACGCGAGCAATAATAAGTGGCCAGGTTTTCACATCCAGCGTGGGATGAAAAATTCTGAACAACGGCGTTCTGGCTTGCTCAAACCATACTGGTAATGTTGTATTGCTGATATGACCCAGCGCATCCGTATCGTTGAATCGGGGCTGAAGCTCAAAATAAAACATGCCGTCCTACCTGCTGGTTAAAACCGGATACTATACACTCAGTACCAGACTTCATAAAAAAAACCCGAAGCTTTCGCTCCGGGTTTCGGATGTCTCATGATTCGAACTGGCGGGCAGGTTATTTACTGCTCCACAAAAGCCCGTTCGATCACATAATGCCCCATATTACCACCGCGAGCTTCCTTGAAGCCCATGCCATTCAGGATGGCACAGGTATCCTTGAGCATGCTCGGGCTGCCACAGATCATGAACCGGTCATTTTCCGGGTCGAATTCCGGCAGACCCATATCGCTGGTTATCTTGCCGCTTTCCATGGCGGCCGTCAGCCTGCCTTCATTGCGGAAGGGCTCGCGGGTTACCGTGGGATAGTACTCAAGTTTGCCCTTGACCATCTCACCGAAGAATTCGTTTTCAGGCAGCTCTTCAATCTCGCGCTGATAGGCCAATTCAGAGATATAGCGCACCCCGTGGGTCAGGATGACTTTATCGAAGGCGTCGTAAACCTCCGGATCTTTAATGATGCTCATAAACGGTGCGAGGCCGGTGCCGGTGCTGATCAGCCACAGATTCTTGCCGGGTAGGAGGTTATCCAGAATCAGAGTGCCGGTAGGCTTGCGACTGACCAGGATCTCATCCCCCACCTGAATTTTCTGCAAGCGTGAAGTAAGCGGGCCGTCTTGTACCTTGATAGAGAAGAACTCCAGCTCCTCTTCATAGTTCGCACTGGCAATACTGTACGCGCGCATTAACGGCTTGCCTTCAGTTTCCAGACCAATCATCACAAAGTGACCGTTCTTGAACCGGAACCCAGGGTCGCGGCTGGTCTTGAAGCTGAACAGGGTGTCGTTCCAGTGATGTACGCTGGTTACAGTTTCTTTTATCAGGTTGCTCATTTAAACCTCTTGCCTGTCCGGATCGCTATCGGCGGCGAATGTTGCAAATATGAATTGTCTAAAGTCTATCGCATCACTAACCTATCGATGAAATGGGTTATTCCCATAACCTTATTCGAGCACATCGATTTAGAGCTTTTTGTTATGAAATACAGTTTCAGACAACTCGAAGTCTTTCTGGCGGCCGCACACTTCCAAAACATTACCCGTGCTGCGGAATCACTGGCCATGTCTCAATCTGCTGCCAGCAGCGCGCTCAAGGAACTGGAAAACCAGTTCGATATCCAGTTATTCGACCGTGTTGGCAAACGCCTGCAACTGAATGAACTCGGGCGACTATACCGGCCCAAGGTGGAAGCTGTTCTTGCTCAGGCAACGGAACTCGAACACGCGTTCAGCAAACATTCCGAAGTAGGCGAGCTGAAAGTCGGAGCCACCTTAACTATAGGTAACTATCTAGCCGTTGGCGTTATGGCCCAATACATGAATACCCCTACCCGGCCCCGGGTCTCGCTGGAAGTGGCCAATACCAGCACCATCGCACGCCGGGTCAAAGATTTCGAACTCGATATCGGCCTTATTGAAGGTGAACTGCAATCTTCAGAGCTTGAGGTTATTCCCTGGCGCGGAGATCAGCTGGTGATATTCTGCTCGCCTACGCACCCACTGGCTGCCAAGAAGAAAATTTCAGATGAAGATCTTCGGAATGCCACCTGGATCCTCAGAGAACAGGGTTCCGGGACACGTCAGAGTTTCGAACGGGGCATGCACGGCCTGCTTCCGAATTTGAACGTACTTCTGGAACTGGAACATACCGAAGCGATAAAACGGGCCGTAGAAGCTGACTTGGGTATAGGGTGCCTGTCAGAAGTCGTTCTTGCCGATGCCTTTAAACGTGGCAGCCTTGTACCTCTGGAAACGCCGGAAAACCGGAACTTTAAGCGGCAGTTCTATTTCATTCTGCACAAGCAGAAGTACCGGAGTGCCGGCATTGATGCCTGGATTGGTCTGTGCCGTGCGCTCACCTGATGTTCAGGTAACTGGCCCGCTGTGAAACCGGAACTCGCTATCGGGCTCCAGAATCAGCTGTTTTTCGATAGCCATAAACTCCCCCACTCTGGCATCAACAGACCCGCCATTAGCCTGTTCGGCCAGAGCGAGATAATCGCGGTAATGACGGGCTTCAGATTTAAGCAGGCTATTATAGAAATCCGCCAATTCCTCATCCAGAAACGGAACCAATGCAGCAAACCGTTCACATGAGCGCGCTTCTATGATGGCACCCACCACCATAACATCCACCAGGCGGCCTGGATCTTCAGTGCGCACTTCAGCACGCAAACCTGCCGCATAACGCGCGGGCGTAAGGTGACAATATTCCACTTCGCGTTTAGTGATAATAGACAGCACCTGTTCGAAGTGACGCAGTTCCTCGCGGGCCAGACGGGACATTTTGTTAAGCAGATTGGTGTTATCTACATAGCGGTACATCAGGCTGAGCGCGGTAGACGCCGCTTTTTTCTCGCAATGGGCGTGGTCTATCAACATCAGATCCTGATTGGCCAGCGCGTTATCAATCCACTGCTGTGGCGTAGCGCAAGGCAGAAAGTCGTGAATCTCTTGCAAGGCCTGAGCCGTGGTGCCTGTTTTGTTGTTCATGGTGAGCCGCTATGTCAATTAATTAGGTACGCGATTATAACGCAGCTAACAGACTTCTCCGACCTCTGTCCAACTTAACTTTACAAGGGGGTTCCTATAGAATGCAGCGCCAACTAAAGGTCTTTCCGCCAAAAAACTCCCGCCAGGCGTATTGCCAGTGCGCGGGACATACCAACTGATGAGGGTCCATATCGTGTTAGAAGCCTACCGTGAACACGTTGCAGAACGTGCGGCTCTGAGTATTCCACCCAAGCCGCTGAATGCTGAACAGACTGCCGCTCTGGTTGAGCTGCTGAAGAACCCGCCAGCCGGTGAAGAAGAAACTCTGGTTGAGCTGCTGGAAAATCGTATTCCGCCGGGCGTGGATGAAGCCGCCTACGTGAAAGCTGCGTTCCTGACCGCTATCGTTAAAGATGAAGCAAAATCGCCGCTGCTAAGCAAGCAAAAAGCCGTACAGCTGCTGGGTATGATGCAGGGCGGCTACAACATCGAAACTCTGGTTGACCTGCTGGATGACAGCGAACTGGCGGAGCTGGCCGGCGAGCAGCTCAAGCGCACCCTGCTGATGTTCGATGCCTTCAACGACGTGAAAGACAAAATGGACGCTGGCAACGCCACCGCCAAATCCGTTGTTGAATCCTGGGCCAACGGTGAGTGGTTCACCAAAAAGAAAAAGGTTCCCGAGAGCACCAAGATGGTTGTGTTCAAGGTAACCGGCGAAACCAACACCGACGACCTGTCTCCGGCACCCGATGCCTGGTCCCGTCCGGACATCCCGCTGCACGCCCGCGCTGCCTATAAAATGGAACGCGACGGCCTGAAGCCTGAAGAACAGGGCGTAACCGGCCCCATGAGCCAGATTGACGAAATCAAAGCCAAGGGTCTGCCGGTTGTTTTCGTAGGTGAAGTGGTAGGTACAGGCTCCTCCCGTAAGTCTGCCACCAACTCGGTGTTGTGGTTCTTCGGTGACGACATTCCTGGCGTGCCAAACAAGCGTGCCGGCGGTGTGTGCATCGGTAACAAGGTTGCCCCGATCTTCTTCAACACCATGGAAGACGCCGGCGCCCTGGTATTCGAAGCACCCGTCGATGACATGAACATGGGCGACGTGATTGAAATCCGCCCTTACGACGGCAAGATTCTGAACGAAGCCGGTGAAACCATCTCCGAGTTCGGCTTCAAGTCTGACGTGATCCTGGACGAAGTTCAGGCCGGCGGCCGTATCCCTCTGATCATCGGTCGTGGCCTGACCGCCAAAGCACGCGCTGCGCTGGGCATGGGTGCCACGGATATGTTCCGTCTGCCGAACGACCCGGAAGCCGGCACCAAGGGCTTCACCCTGGGCCAGAAAATGGTCGGCAAGGCCTGTGGCCTGGAAGAAGGCCAAGGCGTTCGCCCGGGCACATACTGCGAACCGCACATGACCACCGTCGGTTCCCAGGATACCACTGGCCCGATGACTCGGGACGAACTGAAAGACCTGGCTTGCCTGGGTTTCCAGGCTGATCTGGTCATGCAGTCGTTCTGTCACACTGCGGCTTACCCAAAGCCGATTGACGTTGAAATGCAGCACACCATGCCGGACTTCATCCGGACGCGTGGCGGTGTAGCTCTGCGTCCTGGCGACGGCATCATCCACTCCTGGCTGAACCGTATGCTGCTACCAGATACTGTCGGTACCGGTGGTGACTCTCACACCCGCTTCCCGATGGGCATCTCCTTCCCGGCGGGCTCTGGCTTGGTTGCTTTCGCAGCCGCCACAGGCGTTATGCCACTGGACATGCCAGAGTCTGTACTGGTCCGCTTCAAAGGCGAAATGCAGCCGGGCATCACTCTGCGGGATCTGGTGCATGCCATCCCTCTTTACGGCATCAAACAGGGCATGCTGACCGTTGAAAAGAAAGGCAAAATCAACGAGTTCTCCGGCCGCATTCTGGAGATCGAAGGTCTCGAGCACCTGACCGCTGAGCAAGCTTTCGAGCTTTCTGACGCGTCCGCTGAGCGTTCTGCAGCAGGCTGTACTATCAACCTGTCCGAAGAATCCGTGGCCGAGTACCTGCGCTCCAATATCACCATGCTGCGCTGGATGATTGCCGAAGGTTACGGCGACCCGCGCACTCTGGAGCGTCGAGCCAAGCAAATGGAAGAATGGATTGCCAATCCGAAGCTGATGCGAGCTGATAAAGACGCCGAGTATTCTCACGTTGTAGAGATCGATCTGGCCGACATCAAAGAGCCCATCGTGTGCTGCCCGAACGATCCAGACGATGCTCGCTTCCTGTCTGAAGTGGCTGGCGACAAGGTAGACGAGGTATTCATCGGCTCCTGCATGACCAACATCGGCCACTTCCGTGCTGCTGGTAAACTGCTTGAGCAGAACAAAGCGCCTCTGAAAACTCGCCTGTGGATGTCTCCGCCGACGAAGATGGATCAGGCCCAGCTGATGGAAGAAGGCTACTTCAACATCTATGGGACTGCCGGTGTACGCACCGAAATGCCGGGCTGTTCACTGTGTATGGGTAACCAGGCAAGAGTGGCGGCCAAGAGCACAGTGCTGTCCACCTCTACCCGGAACTTTCCGAACCGCCTGGGCGATGGTGCCAACGTGTACCTGACGTCTGCGGAACTTGCAGCTGTAGGCGCGATACTGGGCAAACTCCCGTCTCCACAGGAGTACATGGAGTACGCCAAAGATCTGAACAGCATGTCGAAAGAGATCTACAAGTATCTGAACTTCGACCAGATGGAGAACTACACCAAGAAGGCGGCTGAAGCGAACGTTGCTTAAGCACTGATCTTTAAGGCTCAGCTCCACGAAAAACGCCAGCCTCCGGGCTGGCGTTTTTTAATGCTGTTTTGCCCGTGAGCAACTAATAAACCATAAGCCGGATCAGTATCGCGCCTGCCATAACAAGGGTAATCCACTTCACCCAATGCGCGCCCTTGTCGCTCAGGTTCACTCTGACAGCAACAAACGCCCCCGTGATATTTCCGAGAGCAAGAATCAGGCCCATACCCCAGCGAACCTGCCCGTTAACGGCAAAAATCAGCAACGCGGGCACGGTGTACAACAGAATGATCGACACCTTGAATACATTGACCTGACGCAGATCGATGCGCAGCATCCGGTACAAGACCACCAGAAACAGGGCGCCTACGCCTACCTGAATAAAGCCGCCGTATACGCCGATCAGAAACATGGCGGTATAAATCACCGGCCCAAGCCGTTCTGAAGTCAGCGGATTGGTATCCAGCTTGGGCTGAGGCAGCAGCATGAACACGGAAGCTCCGATCATGGCGATGATCAATACCAGCTCGAATATCGCGTCAGACACCCAGGTCGCTATCCAGGCGCCCAGCAGCGATCCCAAAACCGCCGGCACCGCAAGGTGAAGGCTTACCCGAAGGTTGCCGTGTCCCAGGCGCCGGAAACCGGCTACAGCGGTTGTGCTCTGCAGAATTATCGCAACCCGGTTGGTACCATTCGCAACCTGTGGCGGCAACCCAAGAAACATCAGAAGCGGCAGCGTCAGCATCGACCCGCCTGCGGAAAGCACATTAATGAACCCGGCAATGCCGCCCAGCGCAAGCAGCGCTACTACCTCAATCGCGGTCATGCAGCGCTCGACATTCCTGCCTTGTTACCCGTATGGCCGCCATCAAAACGCTTTCCACAACGACTGCTCCAGACCAGAACAATGAGAAAAGCCACCAACCCGGCCCCATCTAACAGTAACTGCCCATGAGGCCAGAGCATCAGCGCACCAATCGGGAACATGAGCAGCCGTACCAGAAGATTGAGTTTATGCTCAAGGTAACCTTCGAGCCCGGCAATGATTGCGTAAATACCAAACAGAGCAAAGCAGAATACACGGATCATCTCGGTAAAGTCACCGGTAATAAGGGGCGAATAGGCAAACAGCAGCGGCACTATATACAGGCCCTTGGCGAGCTTCCAGGCCGTAAAACCGGTACGCATCTGAGGTGTACCCGCGATCGCAGCGGCGGCGAAGGCGGTCAGGCAGACCGGAGGCGTAACGTTCGAATCCTGGGACAGCCAGAAGATGACCATATGGGCGGCCACCAGCAGCATGGACAGAGCCGCCGGTGATAACGCCTGCTCCAGGAGTTGACTACTGAAGGTATCCGGCACCAGAGAGAGCAACTGCTGAGCAGTTGCGGCATCCATGGGCGCGTCCAGCAACGAGAGCCTGTCCGGCGCGGCCAGCATAAAAATGGTTTTGGCCTGCTCTGGAAGGTTGCCGTTTACCATCAACTCCACCAGCTGACTCTGAGCAATCAGGTTGTATATCGCCGGTGCCGAAAGCGTGGCCAACACGATGTAAGCTGCCGTTACTGGCAGCCCCATCCCCAGAATCAAAGAAGCCAGAGCAACCAGAAAGATCGTTAACAACAGGCTTCCACCCGCCCAGTCGGTAATCATCAGAGAGAAGGTATTGCCGATACCCGTGGTAGATACAACCATTACAATCAGGCCGACCGTGATCAAAAGGATCGCTGTGGTGGTTATGTTTCGTGTACCCATCGCAAGAGCGTCGAGAATATCGCGAAACCCCATCGGATACTTTGAAAGCCAGGACGCTACAACGACAGACAGGATAGCAATGCCCGCCGCATAGGTCGGCGTGAATCCGTACACAAGCATTGCCACCAGAACGACCAAAGGCAACAGGAAGTGCCAGCCGCCTTTAAGAACTTCCTTGAGCGAGGGAGCCGCATCGTCTTCCGGCTTGACTGCATGGCTACGTTTGGCCTCGATACGCACAAACATCCCCACTGAGATGAAGTAAAGCAGAGCCGGCAGGGCCGCAACACCAATAATGGTGAGGTAGGAAACCTGAGTATAGGAGGCCATGATAAATGCTCCCGCCCCCATCACCGGCGGCATTAACTGGCCACCGGTGGATGCTGCCGCTTCAACGCCTGCAGCAAAACGTGCCGGAAAGCCGGCTTTCCGCATCAGCGGGATAGTAATAACACCGGTAGAGACAGTATTTGCCACGCTGGAGCCTGAGACTGACCCCATAAGACCCGAGGCAAAGACCGCCACAAACCCGGGACCACCCACAAACCGCCCTGCGGCACAGCGTGCCAGTTCGATAATAAAATCCCCTGCTCCGGACTTTACCAGGAAGGCACCGAACAGGATAAACATGAACACATAGGTCCAGGAAATCCGGGCAATGGACCCCAGCATCCCCTGCCCCCCGATATATGAACGATAAAGAACCGTTTCCCAGGACAGACCGGGGAAATTGAAAAGACCCTCAACATACTGACCCCACCAAGCCACATAGGTCAGTGCAATGACACAAAGTACGGGGATAAACCAGCCAACCGTGCGGCGGGCCAGTTCCAGTATCAGCGTCACTGATACGATGGAGACAATCCAGTCGCCCGTATCGAAGTTAAATCCACGCTGATACAGATCATTTTCAAAGATAATCAGATAGAAAGCGCAAGCCAGCGCGGTAAGCCCCAACATCACATCAACACCCAGCACGATCCGCTGACCTGCGGCCGAGCGGGCCTTGAGCATGGGTGTGGTTAGCGTGCAGATCAGACCGAAAAGGCCGAAGTGCAGAGCAGAACTCCACAACTCCGACAATGTAGAAATGGTATTGAAGTAGAGATGAACGATTGCTGTACCGATGGCAAGCCAAAAGACCACCGGCCCGATCAGCCGGTGCTCCAGGCGCTCTCTCGCCGCGCTGACACTCTCGTCGCGAACCTCCACAGGAGGCTCGCCCTGATCCCTTTCAGTCACGATTACTTTGCAATCAGCCGATCAGGAATGGTCAGCCCCTGCTCCTTATAAAATCGGACAGCACCCGGATGCAGCGGCATAGGCAACCCGGCAATGGCCTTATCCAACGCCATCGCTTTGGTAGCAGGATGGATGTTATTCAGGAACGGCAGGTTGGCGTAGATGGTTTTCGTGATCTGGTACACATCCTCTTCGGAAACGTCCGCACGCACGGCCAGGATATTGGGCTGGGCAATCGTTTCGATCGCCTTGTCCTGGTTGGGGTAGGTGCCCGCCGGGATGGTATAGAGTGTCCACAACTCGAAATCACTGTTTACCTGGGCCAATTGTTCGGCGGTGAAATTCAGGGTGGTAATGTCGCCACCCATGTTGGCATAGGCCCGGGTAACGGCTGATGCCGGAACCCCGGCCGGGATGTTCATACCATCGATATTGCCGTTCTGCAGTGCATCTGCACTGGGGCCGTAGCCCATATAGGCCAGATCGATCTTGTCCAGGTCAATCCCCACCTTACCCAGGATAAAGCGCCCGGAGCCCTCAGTGCCGGAGTTCCGGGCGCCGATGGAGAAGCTTTCACCGTAAAGATTGCTCATATCAGCGATAGTGCCGGTTTCCGCCAACTCTTCGGACACCACGAAGTGCTCAACGTTTTGCCAGAGCATGGATACAGAGCGGAAGTTCTTGTAGGCCTTGGGAACCGGGCCTGTGCCATTCCAGGCATAAGCGCCGTAAAGCCCCTGGAGAATACCGAACTGAATCTGATCCTCGTCCATCAGCTTGAGGTTCTCGCCGGAGCCGGCGGAGCTGATGGCAGAAACGGAAATATTGGTCTTGGGTTCCAGCTTGACCTTGATCAGTGTTGAAATGGCAACACCCACAGGGTAATAGGTCCCCCCGGTCGTCGCGGTGCCCATCATGTAATTCCCTTCAGCCTGCACCCCGGAAGAAATGGAAAGGATGGCGGCTGAAAGCACGCCCACAGTGGATTTCAGAAACCGGTTGTTGGTCATAACCCTTTTTCCTCTTGTCGTTATTATGGTCCGCAACTGAGATGTAACCTTATAAAGGTAGCGGCTTGAACAGGGATCTACCAGTTCATGTAACAAACTCCAGATCTTGGTATGACTCTCAATCTGCTCCGATAGAGATTCGAAGCTCCAAATGCAAAAAACCCCCGCCGTTAGGCGAGGGTTTTTTGCAATAACAGGGCTCCTCCCGGAGCCGTGCTATTTGCTTCTGGCGCTACGCGCTCTTTATTTACCGATGGATGTGCTGATACTCACCAGCATCGGCAGTAACACTGCTCACCACCAGAATTGCGATCAAGGAAGCGATGAAGCCAGGAATGATCTCGTATACACCCGGACCACCCATGAACTCTCCGTTCCATCCCAGTGAAATCCAGATTATAACGGTGGCGGCACCCACAACCATGCCCGCGATGGCACCAGCGCCGTTGGTGCGCGACCACATCAGCGACAGGATAATCAGCGGGCCAAACGCAGCACCGAAGCCTGCCCAGGCGTTACTGACCAATGCCAGTACCTGAGAGTTCGGATCAGATGCGATAACCGCAGCAACCAGGCCAACCAGTACCACACAAACCCGACCAACATTCACGCACTCGCGGTCACCCGCTTCTTTGCGCAGGAACAGACGATAGAAATCTTCCGTAAGCGAGGACGAGGACACCAGAAGCTGACTGGAGATGGTACTCATGACCGCAGCCAAGAGCGCGGCATAGAGGAAACCGGTGATCAGCGGATGGAACAACAGGTCCGACAGGATGATAAAAATAGTTTCCGGATCCGCAATGTCCATACCGTTGCGCACCGCATAGGCCCGGCCAAAGATACCCAGAGAAATGGCACCAATCAGCGAAATAGCCATCCAACCCATGCCGATGTTACGGGCGATCGGTACGTCTTTCAAAGTGCGGATCGCCATGAAACGCACGATGATGTGAGGCTGACCGAAATAGCCTAGCCCCCAGGTAACCGCGGAAAGCCATCCGATAAAGGTCAGCCCATCTGTCCAGGACAAAAGTGTGGGATCGACGTCATTCAAGGTCTGCGCCGCCTGCGCATAACCGCCGCCGCCTTCGCCCCAGAGCACAACCGCCGGCATAAGGACAAGCGCCAGCATCATGATGACACCCTGGACAAAGTCGGTCATGCTCACCGCCAGGAACCCACCCACAACCGTATACGCCAGTACAACGCCCAGTGTAATGACGATACCTACGGCGTAGTCGCTCAGGCCACCGAAGTTGAAAATTCCGGAAAACGCACTTTCGAACAGCTTGCCACCAGCAACCAAACCGGACGCAGTATAGACGGCAAAGAAGATGACGATGACGACCGCAGCCACTGTACGCAATGATAGCGCCTGGGTCGGGAACCGGTTCGCCAGGAAAGACGGAATAGTAATGGCATTACCATAGTGAACCGTCTGTTCACGAAGCCGGGGCGCAACAAAAGTCCAGTTAAAGAACGCACCCACAAACAGGCCAATACCGATCCAGGCTGAGGCCAGACCAGTTACATAGAGCGCACCCGGAAGACCCAGAAGCAACCATCCGCTCATGTCTGAAGCACCAGCCGAAAGGGCCGCCACTTTTGGACTGAGCGATCGCCCGCCCAACATGTAATCTTCGGATGAAGACGTAGATGTGCGCATCGCATAAATGCCGATGGCAATCATGAGACCAAAATAACCAATTAGACTGATCCAAACACCAATAGCCATGGAACTCCTCCGGTTTAATGAGTCGGATTATATCCGCTCTCAAAACACACAACTGACACGAGTGCCAGCCTGCTGTGTCATTCTTCTTTTTACTTGAAATCCTTCCAGACCTGAGCAAGGTAACGTGTCGCACACTCGACCTTAACTATAGTTAAGAATCGCGGATTTGCGACCGCAAAAATCATCAGACCGGCAGGATGAGCATTGACCCAACTAGCCTAGTATCACTACGTATACCCGGCTTACAAAATCCTCCGATTCTTTTGCAGAATGCTACGAGAGTGGACTTGTGTCAGGCCAGATCAGGCAACGTTATCGCGAGCCTGCAATCTGGCGGGGGTAGTACCCTTGTGTTTGCGCAATGCATTGGTCAGCGCGCTCTGCGAGGAGAAACCAACCCGGTAACTGATTTCCGATACCGAAAGGGGCGTTGAGGCCAGAAGGTTGATGGCCTGATTGAGACGAGCCTGCAAAAGAAACTGGTGAGGTGTAGTTCCAACTACCTCTCGGAAGACCTCATGAAATCGGCTGACACTCAGGCACGCTTCACTGGCCAGATCCTGTACTGTAATCTTCCGGTGAAGATTAGCCCTGATATATTGCTGTATCGCGGCGGGGTTGAGACTGTGCCGGTGCGGTGTATACATCTTCCGGTCAACAATTCGATCAGCCATACAGTAGAGAATACTGGCTGCGAGATGACTATGCATAACAAGGTTGCCGGGCGACCGGTCAAACTCGCCAGCAGCAAACTGAACCAGCCCCTGTAAGCGGTTGTCCATATGGATCGTGCGCGGCCTTTCGAACACCCGCACCATTCGCTCATAGTCGGCGTGGGCTGGAGTAGAAATCGCAGGGCTTGAGGGATCAAGGTTGATGACCATCACATGATTCTGATGATCACCACAATAGTCATGCCTAGCCTCTGTCGGAACGAGGCAGGCCTTCCAGGTGTCCAGGTGAGAACCGGCTCCGTCAACGCTCAAGTCTGCTTCGCCGTGAACACCAACCACTATCTGGTGATGCTCATGACGATGCTGGTGAGATGCAGTTGGAAGTTTGAGTAGTCGGGCATCCAGCATAGACGCGACCGGAACCTTTAATTGAGAATATAACTCAATTAAAGCAGATCTGATCGGAACTTGCACATAAGTTCGCCGACCCGGGCGCTTACTTGCTCCAACGGAGCAGCTGCGTCCACGATATTGTAGCGAGTGGGCGCGGCGGCTGCGCGAGCCAGATAAGTGTCACGAATACGTTGAAAAAAAGACACAGCTTCCTGTTCAAAACGATCCAGCTGGCCCCGATGCCTTGCCCGCGTCATACCCGTTTCGACTGGCGCGTCCAGTAAAACCACGTGGTCGGGGCGCACTTCGCCCTGCACCAGATTTTCAAGCAACGCGATCCGCTCGCCTGGAACGCCGCGCCCTCCCCCCTGATAGGCAAATGTCGCATCGGTAAAACGATCACAAAGCACCCACTGCCCCTTCTCAAGCGCTGGAAGAATAAGCGTGTACAGGTGTTGCGCACGGGCTGCAAACATCAGGAGGAGTTCGGTGAGATCGTTCACCGGCTCATCCCGTGGGGCCAGAAGCAGCTCCCGGATCGCCTCAGCCATGGGTGTGCCGCCAGGCTCACGAGTAACTATGCAATCGACACCGAGTTCTCTCAGGGTTTCAGCAGCATTGGCTATCTGGGTGGATTTACCCACCCCTTCGGTTCCCTCAAAGGTAATAAACCGGCCACGAACGATCACTCTTCGTCATCCTTGGCAGCAGGCGAGGACCGATAATCCGACCGCCGATTCAGCTGAAAAGCCCTGACTGCCTTTTGGTGCTCCGCCAACGTATTGGAAAACTTATGAGTGCCGTCGCCGCGAGCAACAAAATAAAGAGTCTTGCCAGAATCCGGGTGCAGAGATGCATGAATGGCCTCACGACCGGGCAAAGCAATAGGCGTAGGAGGCAACCCGTTAATACGGTAAGTGTTGTAAGGCGTGTGAGTGCGCAGATCCCGGCTGCCTATGCGGCCTTTGTACTTGTCTCCCATGCCATAAATTACAGTTGGGTCTGTCTGTAAGCGCATGCCTTTTTGCAGACGCCGCACAAACACGCCTGCCACCTGCCCGCGCTCATGGGGGGCTCCGGTTTCCCGTTCAACAATGGATGCCATAATCAGCGCTTCATAAGCGTTATCGTATGGCAGGCCTTCTTCCCGACCCTCCCACTCTTCAGAGAGAACACTTTCCATGCGCCGGAACGAGCGCCGGAGCAGGTCAAGATCCGACTCGCTACTGGTAAACAGATACGTGTCAGGGAAGAAGCGCCCCTCCGGATGCTCACCCTCTGCACCAACGGCCTCCATGATTTGCGCATCCGACCACTCTGAGGTGAGTTTCTCAAGGCGCTCTGTGGATGCAAGCGCAGCGCGCATGTCGCTGAACATCCAGCCTTCAATAAACTGCACAGACCAATGTTTGATGTCACCTGAAACCATCATGTCGAGCATGGCTTCAGCGGTCATTCCGTCGGTGAATTCATATTCTCCGGCTTTGATTCTTGCCTGATCAGGAAACAAGCGGCCGTAAACGCGTACCCACAGGCTTTTTTCAATCAGGCCACGAGTCTCCAGCTGTCTGGCGACCTCACTGAAAGCGGAACCGCCAGGCACATTGAACAACACCGGCTCGGCCATAACGACCGGCTTTGAGAGTGAGCCCAGCCCTTGCCAAACCCATAAACCTGTGCCCGCGCCAAACAGTACGGCAGCACAAATACACGCAATCAGAAGTTTCTTGAACAAACGAATTATTCCAGCAGCTCGAGAGGATTGAAGATTGTCGCAAGTCCATCATCTGCAGGCAAATCCTGCCCGGCAAGACGACGCACAGGCACAACACCTATAACGCTGTTCAGAAGATAGAGCCCCTGGCAGCGGGAACCCATTACATCCCCGATACTCACCGCACGCTCTGCGACCACTTCTCCCCTCGCCCTGAGCCTTTCCAGCACCCATTGGCGCAGCACGCCGGAAACCGCAAGGCTTTTGGCCGGCGGTGTTGCCCAGCCTTCGGGCACTTTGAGAAGCAAATTGGTACGAGTACCCTCGACCAGATTACCGGCGCTGTCTGACATGATGACTTCAAACAATTCGCCCTCAATCTCTCTGGCGGCCATAACCTGCTCCAGCCGATTGAGTGATTTGATACCCGCAAGCAACGGATTTACCGTAAGAGGGACACGGGAGAAATCAGCGGCAACACCAGAGGCGATCGGTGCGTCAGGCATCGGACCAGCAGACACCATCAGGTTTGGCCTGATTCCCGGACTTGGCCGATACCCGCGGCCACCTTCTCCTCGGGTGAGCGTCAATTTGAGCACCCAGCCGCGATCCGCCTGCTGATTCGTATAACGGCCGGAGTAACGGCTGGTCGCTGCGGTACAGGCTTTTCGAAGCTCTGTCAGAGAAACCGGAATACCCAACCGGCCTGCATCACGAACCATCCGGTCGAGGTGGCGGGACAGGAGTACACCACGGTCGCCATGCATCCTTATGGTCTCGAACAGGCCGTCGCCATAAGCAGCGCCCCGATCATTGGCCGGGAAGCCACCTTCATCAGCCCAGCGCAGGTTGAACATAGTTCCTCAGCCTTCGTAACGACGGACAATCAAGGTGCCGTTGGTTCCACCAAAGCCAAATGAGTTGGATAGGGCTACGCGGACATCGGCGCTGCGGCAGACATTGGGAACGAGATCGAGATCACAGCCTTCAGCGGGGTTATCGAGGTTGATGGTTGGAGGCAACACGCCGTCACGTATGGCAAGCAGAGAAAAGATCGCCTCCACTGCGCCCGCCGCACCAAGCAGGTGGCCGGTCATGGATTTCGTACTGCTCATGGCAACCTGACTCGCGTGATCACCAAACACATGCTTGACCGCCGCAATTTCCGCAACATCACCCACCAAAGTTGAGGTTCCATGGGCATTAATGTAATCAACGTCTTCGGGTTTCAGGCCGGCATCCCGCAGTGCATTGTTCATGGCGCGTGCGGCGCCCTCTCCGTCTTCAGGCGGCGCAGTTATATGGTGGGCATCGTCACTCATGCCAAAGCCGACCAACTCACCGTATATGGTTGCACCGCGTTTTTTGGCGTGCTCCAACTCTTCCAGCACCACTACCCCGGCCCCGTCACTGAGCACAAACCCGTCCCTATCCCTGTCCCATGGGCGGCTGGCTTTTTCAGGTTCATCATTACGGGTTGACAAGGCACGGGCGGACGAAAATGCCGCAAGACCTGTGCGCGTGGTCGCCATTTCAGAGCCACCGGCAAGCATCACATCCGCATCGCCATAAGCAATCGTGCGGGCCGCGTACCCTATATTATGGGTGCCAGTAGTGCAGGCAGTAACAATCGCAATATTTGGTCCCCGGTAACCAAACCGAATCGCGGCATTACCGGAGATCATGTTAATCACAGACGCTGGAACAAAAAACGGCGACACTTTGCGCGGGCCGGACTTCTCCATCGTCAGCACGCTCTTCTCGATATACTCCAGCCCACCTATACCGGATCCGATTGCTATACCAGCGCGGTCGCGATCCAGCTCGTCGTAGTCTGCAAGGCCACTGTCATCGACCGCCTGCTGAGCTGCGATCAGACCGTAGTGAATAAACGCGTCCAGCTTTCTGGCCTCTTTGGAAGAAAGATAAGGCTCCAGCTCCAGATCCCTGATCGCACCACCAATGCGGGTGTTGTACTCGGAAGCATCGAAGCGATCGATTTTACCGATTCCGCTTCGACCAGCCCGGATACCCTCCCAGGAAGACGCTACGTCGTTCCCCAAAGGAGACAACATTCCCATGCCAGTGATAACAACCCGTCGTTTACTCATAAACCCGTTTACCTGATCTGTCATCTGTCGATGTTAATGAATGAACCCGAAGTACGGGTAATTCCTCAGGCAATAAAAAAGCCGTCCCTCGTTTAATGACAAGGACGGCTTTTGCCTAACTTACTTAAATGCAGAGTATCAGGTATGCGCGACGATGTAGTCGATCGCGTCCTGAACACTGGCAAGCTTCTCGGCTTCTTCATCAGGAATTTCGGTTTCAAATTCCTCTTCCAGTGCCATGACCAGCTCAACGGTGTCCAGTGAGTCAGCGCCAAGATCCTCTACAAAAGAAGATGAGTTCTGAACTTCGGACTCTTTAACGCCCAACTGCTCACAAACGATCTTCTTCACGCGCTCTTCAACTGTACTCATAATGTCCTCACTTTGTGTATCAACCAAGCAACTCAAGTGCTGCCAGTTTAGTGTAAACCCTACCTGCAAACAAGCAGGGATCCGGTTAAACATGTTGTGCGACAAGGGGTTGCGCACGAGCCCCGAACCGGAGCTTATCCCATGTACATTCCGCCGTTTACATGAATGGTTTCCCCAGTCACATAACCGGCAACATCCGACGCCAGAAAAGCTACCAGCGCTGCCACTTCTTCCGGCTGCCCCAGACGACCCGCAGGTATAATTTCCAGCATAGCTTCACGCTGCCTGTCGTCCAGTTTTTTCGTCATATCTGTGTCAATGAACCCGGGCGCAACACAGTTCGCAGTGATGCCCCGATTCGACATTTCCTTTGCCAGACTGCGGGTAAAGCCTTCTACACCCGCCTTGGCAGCGCAATAGTTGGCCTGCCCTGGATTGCCCATACTGGCGACCACGGAGCTGACATTGATAACTCGCCCCCAGCGTGCCTTTGCCATGCCTCGCAATACAGCTTTGCTGGTACGGTACACGCTTGAGAGATTGGTTTCGAGCACCGATGCCCAGTCGTCATCTTTCAGTCGCATGAGCAGGTTATCACGGGTTATGCCAGCGTTATTGACCAGAATCAGAGGTGCACCGGATTTACCGGTTATTTCTTTCAGGCCCGCTTCAATGCTTTCGGGATCGGCAACGTTCATCACAATACCGTAGCCATTTACGCCCGCGGCCTGAAGGTTATCCGTGATGGTTGCTGCGCCCTCTTCGCTGGTGGCGGTACCCACCACCTCTGCACCCTGTTTTGCAAGCGCCAGAGCGATAGCTTTTCCGATTCCCCGAGTAGCACCGGTTACCAATGCTGTTTTGCCTTCCAGAGACATGCTCAACTCCCTTTCTTCAAGACGATTCAAATGCCGCGAGTGCAGCGGCCAGAGCCTCAGGATCCTCAATCCCGTGAACGGCAAGCCCACGGTCAATTCGCTTGGCCAGCCCTGCAAGCACTTTGCCCGTGCCACACTCGATGGCGACGGTAACATCGCTACTCACCAGAGTGCGAACCGAGTCGGCCCATAACACCGGAGAATAAAGTTGCTTGAGAAGATTGGCTTTCAGTGTAGCCGAATCTGTCACGGCTGCAGCGTTAACATTCTGTATAACCGGAGTGATCGCATCGCTAAAGCGAACTTCATCCAGTGCCTGAGCCAGCTCCTCAGCAGCACCTTTCATCAGAGCGCAATGGGAGGGGACACTGACTGGCAGGAGCATGGCTTTACGCGCGCCCTTTGTCTTACAGACCTCGATAGCCCGCTCAACGGCAGCAGCGACGCCTGCAATCACTACCTGGCCAGGAGCATTGAAATTCACTGCTGCTACAACGTCACCATCGGCAGCTTCTTCACAAGCTGCGACAACAGCGGCATCTTCAAGACCAAGAATAGCGGCCATTTTCCCCTCGCCAGAAGGCACAGCTTCCTGCATCAGCTCACCACGCAGGCGAACCAGCTTTACGGCTTCCACGAAATCGAGGCTTTCTGCGGCCACCAGCGCGCTGTACTCACCCAGACTGTGCCCAGCCAGAAAATCGGGCTTCGATCCACCTGTTACCAACCACTGTCGCCATAAAGCGATGCTGGCAGTCAGCATGGCCGGCTGGGTAACCATTGTTTGATTAAGCTCTTCTACCGGCCCTTTCTGACACAAGTGCCAGAGGTCATAGCCAAGCACATTGGAAGCTTCGGCGAAGGTTTTGTTGATCATGGGCCAAGACTCAGCAGCAACGGAAAGCATGCCAACTGACTGGGAACCCTGTCCGGGAAATATAAAGGCTGATTTCATAAGCGGGATCTTATCGTCATTGGAGGTTTTATAAGATTAGCCAATAGTACAAGCTGGACGAATTTTGCGCGAGTAAGCCCTGAAAACAGAAGCGACTATAGTCTGAGGCAGTCAAAGCATCAGGTCGTCAAGCCGCTCATTGATGCGCCGAGGCACTTCCAGCTCAACTTCACGTACAGCTTGGCGGATGGCGGACAGCATGGCGCGCTCATTAGCATTTCCATGGCTTTTTATGACCACACCCTTTAGCCCGAGCAAGCTGGCGCCGTTATGACGGGAGGGATCCATCAGGCGAAGGAGTCGCCCGATGATAGGGCGAGCAAGAAGGCCCACAAAGCGACCATAAAGCGTGCGAGTGAACGCCTGTTCCATGAGTTCAATCAACAGCCCCGCGACCCCTTCGCCGGTTTTGAGAGCAATATTGCCCACAAAACCATCGCACACCACCACGTCGGCGACGTCCCGGAACAGGTCACTGCCTTCCACGTATCCGATGTAGTTAATAAAATCACATTGGGCGAGCATGTGGGAAGCAAGGCGAACCTGCTCATTGCCTTTTATCTCTTCCTCGCCAACATTCAGCAAAGCAACTCGCGGCTCACCCTGGCTGCATATTGCCGAGGCCATAAGTGACCCCATCAGAGCATATTGATAAAGATTTTCCGCGCTCGAGTCTACATTGGCGCCAAGATCCAGAACATGGCACCGCCCCCGAAGGGAGGGAATCAGCTTCGCAATTGCCGGACGCTCTATGCCAGGGTACATACGGATAATGGACCGGCCGAAAGCCATCAGGGCCCCGGTGTTTCCCGCACTGACACAACCCTGAGCTTCGCCATCCCGAACAAGAGCCAAGGCGATGGCCATGGAGGAGTTTTTCTTGTGACGCAGAGCATATGAGGGACGTTCGTTCATGCGGACAACGTCCGCCGCTTCCACAACACTGATTCGAGGATGCCCATCACGCAAAAAAGCCTCAAGTTCGCTCCGGATTCCCACCAGAATGAAACTCAAGGCTTTATTTTCGCGCACCGCTTCGAGGGCCGCAGCAACTACCACTGCAGGCCCCCGATCGCCACTCATGGCGTCGATCGCTATAGTGACCAGCTTCACCGCTCTTCCATTTGATTGAGGTTGGTGCGGCTATGCAACAAAATTACTCGTCGCTGGCTTCAATTACCTGCTTACCACGGTAGAATCCGTCCGGAGACACGTGGTGGCGGCGATGAACTTCACCTGTTGTTGAATCTGTGCTCAGAGCTACAGGGCTCAAAGCATCGTGAGCACGGCGCATGCCACGCTTGGAACGGGTCTTACGGTTCTTCTGTACAGCCATGGTTATACTCCTGACCTGTTAACGTAAACTTTGCTTGAATATCGCTACAAGTGACGTGTGTTCGTTTGATTGCGCCGGCTTCCGTAAGGACGCCCACGCCCGCATTAATGCTTTGTTTTCTTGAGCCCCGCCAGCACGCTGAACGGGTTATCGCCCGACTTCTCCTCCGGCAGTGCCGAAGAACTGCCTGGCTCGTAGGCTTCCAGATCTTCTTTTGCCGGACATTCATTCCGGTCGTGAAGCGGATATGGAGGCAACACCAGCAACAACTCATCCTCCGCCATGGACCAGAGATCCGCACTGAAATCGTCGGTCAGAAACGGCTCGAGATCCTTTGGCAACCGCTGCGCCTGCTCATCACTTGTGACCAGACCGAGCACGAACCGGGAAACCAGCACAGAATCCATGGATCCCATGCAACGCTGACACTCCAGCCTGACCGGAGCCTCCAGCTCGCCAGAAACAATGCGGCGGCGCTCGCCATCCATATAAAAGGACAGCTTAACACGACATACGGCATCTTCCTCGAACCCCAGAACAGCGTCGCGGAAACGAGACAGCGCACTGATAGGAATGTCTCCCTCCAGCACACTGTTCTGCTCCGCCAACCGGTATGGGTCGACTATTTTTGGTAATTCTGCACTAGACGCGTTTGACATAGGCGCGCAATTCTAGGGGCCAAACTCGCTGCTGTCAAAGACTTCGTCGGGTTTTGGCCGGGGGTTCCGGTTTCCGTAGGTGTATTCTACGATACGCACACTGAAAAGTGGCGTTCAAATCCCGAAAGGAACAACCTCATGCTCCGAAAACCCCTGTTACTGGCCTCCTCATCACCGTATCGCCACGAGCTGCTGGCAAGGCTTGAACTACCATTCTCCAGCGCCAGCCCGAACATCGATGAAGCCCCCGTTGCAGAAGAGGCTCCGGAAGATCTCGCTATACGTTTGGCCGAGTCGAAAGCCAGAGCTCTGGCGCCCACTCACCCGGAGCACTGGATTATCGGGTCTGACCAGGTGGCCGCCTTGCCAGATGGGACCCTGCTAAGCAAACCCGGGAACTACCAAACGGCCTACAAACAACTCGCCCGAAGCAGCGGGCAGAGCGTTAACTTCCTGACAGGGCTTGCCCTGCTCGACGCTGATTCCGGAAAGCTGCAAACCTGCTGTGAACAGTTCACCGTCCACTTCCGGGACCTGACCGCCGAGGAAATCGACGCGTATCTCCGCAAAGAGGAGCCTTACGACTGCGCCGGCAGCTTCAAAATGGAAGGCCTGGGCATCACGTTATTCCGGGAACTTCAGGGCCGGGACCCGAACAGCCTGATCGGCCTGCCCCTGATCGCCCTGACCGACATGTTGACGGCCTGGGGCAGAAACCCGCTTCTGGAGCCTTAACGGCTCCACTGATCTCTACTCTCTCAACTCTCTCAACTCTCTCAACTCTGCAGGCTTATCGCAGCTCCAAACGAGACTCAACCAGCTGCCCGACAAGACCCTGGCCAAAAGACACTCCAAGCTGATCAACAATATCACGCAGCGGCCCTTTGCGATGACTGTAGTCAACAAGATCTTCCTGGCCGACTATCTGCTTGGCGACATAGGAGGTGCTGCCAAGCCCGTCAATAAGGCCCAACTCCAACGCCTGCTCGCCACTCCACACCAAGCCGCTGAATAACCGCTCGTCGTCCGCCAGGCGATCGCCACGACCTTCCTTTACCGCTGCGATGAACTGCTGATGAGTGTTCTCCAACACATCCTGCCAGAACGCCACTTCCTGCTCCTGCTGGGGTGAGAACGGATCCAGAAAGGCCTTGTTTTCACCGGCGGTATAAAGCCTGCGCTCAACACCCAGCTTGTCCATGGCACCGGTAAATCCAAAACCACCGGCCACAACACCGATAGACCCCACAAGGCTGGCCCGGTTTGCATAGATCTCATCAGCTGCCGCAGCAATGTAGTAGGCGCCGGATGCTCCGACATCCGAGATCACCGCATAGACTTTCTTTTCCGGATACTCATCTCGCAATCGTTTTATCTCGTCGTAGACATAACCGGACTGAACCGGACTCCCGCCAGGACTGTTGATGCGCAGGATAACCGCCACTGCATCCTCTTGCTCGAACGCTGAGCGCAGAGAACCCACAATATTGTCCGCGCTGGCGAGCTCATCCGCAGCGATCGGGCCGTTTATTTCAACCACCGCAGTGTGTTTGCCGGTTGCTGCATCCAGACTGCCGCCAAACGGCGACCAGACGATGGCCAGCAACGCAAACAGATACGCAAATGTGAGCAACTTGAAAAAGATCCCCCACCGGCGACTCCGGCGCTGCTCGGACTGCAGAGACATAACCAACTTTTCAATCAACCGCCAGTCACGTCCCGATTCAGGCGGCAAACGCGGTTGGTTTCGCCCTGAACGAGGCTCTGCAGATTTATCACCCCACTCTGGCGTCTTGTCGGAATCCCAGTCACTCATGCAATTGTCCTGTCAGAAAGAGAATCAAAAAAATGTACTTACAAGCCGAGCACACTACGAAGATCCGGCACAGAATCAACGATAGCGTGGGGAGCGTAACCCCCAAGCACATCGCGCTTGTGCACACCCCATTCAACACCGATAGAGGGCATACCAATACGCTGGGCCATATCCAGATCATAGCGGGTGTCGCCGATCATAACGGCCTCTGAAGGCTCAATTCCGTAAAAAAGAAGGATCTCTTCGAGCATACGAGGATCCGGCTTGGAGCGGGTTTCGTCGGCACAACGAGTAATATCAAAATGCGGCCCCAGCCCGCTGGAAACCAGCGCCGATTCGAGACCTTTGCGACTTTTGCCTGTGGCGACAGAGCACCTGCGGCCAGCGCTCCGGAGATCTGTTACAACGTCTGCCATACCTTCGAATATATTTTGGGGTGTCGTAACCTTCCGGAAGAAATAATTCCCGTAACCCTCTCGGATGGTCGTCATTTCCTCGCGACTGATACCCGGATAGAGTCTTTCCAGAGCCTCAACCATACCCAGACCAATAATGTCACGATAGGCCTCCCTCTCCAACGCCGGATACCCCAGCTCGGTGGCAGCCTGATGCAGGCTGTCCGCAATATGGTCTACGGAATCCACAAGAGTTCCGTCCCAATCAAAAATTACAACTTTCACGTCCATTAACCTGCTCCCGTTGCACGCACTTCGAGCCTGCTCAGCACGTGACTGAATACATCATCATAAGGGGCCTCGAACCGAACTGCCTCCCCTGTAACAGGCAGCACAAGCTCAAGAGCCCGAGCGTGCAGCATAAGGCGCTGGCCACCAACAGACCGGAATGCTTTCAGACTTACATCATCCATATACTTGTCATCCCCCGCTATCGGATGACCGGCGCATGCACTGTGAACACGAATCTGATGGGTACGACCGGTGACCGGTGATGCCTCCACCAGACTGTAACCGTTATAACGCGCAAGACAGCGAAACATTGTAAGCGAGGCTTTACCGGCTTCATCTACCCTTACTCTGCGCTCGCCGTTAGGCATTTCATAACGCAGCAACGGCTCATCAACACGGCCAATTTTATCGGGCCAACTCCCCGCCACCAGAGCATGATACTGCTTACGAATCCGTCTCTGCCGCAGTTCATCCTGAAGGTAACGCAACGCTGACCGTTTTTTGGCGATCATCACAAGTCCTGAGGTATCTCTGTCCAGACGGTGCACCAGCTCAAGAAAACGCGCCTCCGGGCGGGCCGCACGCAACACTTCAATCAAGCCGAAACTGAGACCACTGCCGCCATGCACCGCAATGCCGGAGGGCTTGTTCACCACCAACATCTGGTCGTTTTCAAAGACGACAGCCGCTTCCACCACATTCTGAACCCGGCTACCAGGCGCAGCCTGAGGGGCCTTCTCCTTCCGGGTCACCGGTGGAATGCGCACTTGGTCACCTGTCGCAAGACGGGTGTCGGGCTTCACTCTACCCTTGTTAACTCGCACCTCACCCTTCCGGACTATGCGGTAAATAACACTCCTGGGCACACCACGAAGCTGTGCCAGCAGAAAATTATCCAACCGCTGCCCGTGGTTGTCTTCCTCAACGGTTACCCACACAACCGCCTGTTGAACCGCTTCCCGCTCAACGCCTCCCGGTCTGACATCGGCACCACTGCCCGGGCGTGGCACCGGCTTTCTGACCCTGGATTTGGCCGGCTTTCCGGCAGCAGATTTGCGGGACATAAGGTTCCTTTAACTGGTGGTGTAGCTGGTGATACGAGCGGGATTGAACGGCTCCCCGAATACTGTTATATTCCGGCGTGATCTGTCGTTTGTCTACGGCCTGACCAATTCGAGTCAGAAGCCGGAGCGGCAGAAGTATACCGACACTATTCAAGAGTTTGAACGCCGAACGCCCAATCACTATCGGGCACGGCGCAAGAAACGCTTCCGTCGTGCCAGGGAAGACCCGCTAAAAAAGCGGCGAACTGGCACCGGAAAAACTAAAACCGTGCGGAGAACCGCCGGGCGATATCGCGAAGAATCACTGCCACGCAAGGCCGGGCCGTCCAGCTTACGAATACGACGTGAGACCCAGGCACTTGTGTGAACCTGAAAACGGATTATATGCGCCAACAGACACGAACCCTACACGACACCTCCTTGCCAGCAGGCAGGCGGGACGTCGGCGGTGGTCTCAGATCAACAGGATCATACCCCGACGGGGCATGATTCGTCTGTCCGCCGCTCTGCCCCTGATTTAACGGGGCCCGCGGCACGCACATCCTGCTTCGCAGATGCGACGCCCATTGGTTTTCTGTCAAAATCAAACGACAGGAAAATCCTCTTTCCATGAAAAGAATGCTTATTAATGCAACTCACCCAGAAGAGTTGCGCGTCGCCCTGGTTGACGGCCAGCGTCTGTTTGACCTCGATATCGAATCCAGCTCCCGCGAGCAGAAAAAATCTAACATCTACAAAGGGCGCATTACCCGCGTAGAGCCGAGTCTGGAAGCCGCCTTTGTTGATTTCGGCGCCGATCGCCACGGCTTTCTTCCTCTGAAGGAAATCTCCAGGGACTACTTCAAAAAGTCTCCGGGCCAGATTGAAGGCAAGGTCAACATCAAGGAAGTGATTTCTGAAGGCCAGGAAGTCATCGTTCAGGTCGACAAAGAAGAGCGCGGCAACAAAGGCGCGGCCCTGACAACGTTTATTTCCCTTGCCGGTCGCTACCTCGTTTTGATGCCCAACAATCCCCGTGCAGGTGGTATTTCACGCCGCATTGAAGGTGACGAGCGGGCCCAGCTAAAAGAAGCCATGAACAGCGTACAAGTGCCCAAATCCATGGGTATTATCGTGCGCACTGCAGGCATTGGCCGTACCTCCGAAGAACTTCAGTGGGATCTCGACTACCTGGTACAGTTCTGGGAAGCAATCACCCAGGCTGCAGGCGAGCGCAAGGCTCCTTTCCTCATTCACCAGGAAAGCAACGTTATCATTCGCGCTGTTCGTGACTATCTCCGCCAGGATATCGGAGAGGTACTGATTGACTCGGAAAGCGTCTACGAAGACGTGCTGAATTTTGTCCGTGCTGTAATGCCCACGTTTGAGAACAAGATCAAGCTGTACAAGGACGAGATCCCCCTGTTCAGCCGCTACCAGATTGAAGGTCAGATCGAAACTGCGTTCCAGCGGGAAGTACGACTCCCCTCTGGTGGTTCTATCGTTATCGATCCTACTGAGGCACTGGTATCTATAGACATCAACTCATCCCGTGCCACCAAGGGCCAGGATATTGAGGAAACTGCGTTCCAGACCAACCTGGAAGCGGCAGAGGAAATCGCACGCCAGCTCCGCCTGCGGGATATGGGCGGCCTGATTGTGATCGACTTTATCGACATGACACCCGCCAGACACCAGCGCGAAGTCGAGCAGAAAATGCGCGAAGCTCTGGAAATCGACCGGGCGCGGGTTCAGGTTGGCAAGATCTCACGTTTCGGCTTGCTCGAAATGTCCCGTCAGCGGCTGAGACCTTCTCTGGGTGAAACCCGTAGCGAAGTCTGCCCGCGCTGTGAAGGCCAAGGCACTATCCGTGGAATCGAATCCCTGGCGCTAAGTATCATGCGCCTGATCTACGAAGAGTCATCCAAGGAAAAGACCGGCGAAGTTCGGGCCATAGTGCCTGTGTCAGTAGCCACTTTCCTGCTGAACGAAAAGCGCAAGCAACTGGCAGATATTGAAGCACGCCAGGAAGTCAGCGTTGTCATTGTTCCGGTTCCCCACATGGAAACGCCGCACTTCGAAATCCTGCGTATGCGCGACGATGAAACTACGCCCGAACACATCTCAAGCCATCAGGTAGCGCAGGAATACAGCGAGCGTGAAGAAGAGGTGTTTGAAGCGCCGACAGCTGAAAAGCCGGCTCGTGAGCAAGCAGCAGTCAGAGCTGTTCGGCCAAGCACTTCTGCGCCAACTGCAAAAACTGCTTCTACCCCAACTGCAAAAGCTGCGGAAACCAAAGCATCTGCAGAGCAGGACGACGGTCTGCTTCGTCGGATTGGTCGCAAGATTGCGTGCTTCTTCAACAATGAAGAAGAGCAGCCGACCAAGACCCGCGATAAATCAAACGCAGGCGCCAGCCGCGAAGAACAGCGCAACCAGGCACGTCAGGATCGCCGCAAAACCCGCGTCGCTCGCGACGGCCAAAACTCCGGTAGCAACAACCGCACTGGCAATGAACGCCGTCAGGGCAATAACCAGCCAAACCGCAGCGACGAAAACCGTTCGCGGGGCCGCAACCGCAATGACGACCAGAATCGCCCCAACCAGAACCGTCAGGCTGCCGACAAAGGCGCCGAGAACAAGGGTTCTGAGAGCAAAGGCACCGACAATCGCAGCGACGACAGCCGCCGGGAAAATCGCAAAGATAGCCAGAGCCGCGGCCAAAGCCGTAACCGGCCTCAGCGCGACGTCAAAAACAACGGCGAGCAGAAAGACGCGAATCAGCAGGAAACGTCACAAAAGGCACCTGCTGCTGAAAAGTCCGGCTCTGATGACAACAGCCGTCGCAAGCCGCGCCGCCCACGTAACCGGGACGGCTCGTCTTCCGAGGCCCCTGCTTCCAATCCCGCAGCTCGCAAGAGCGCCCGTAATGAGAAGCATCAGAAAGATACTCAACCAGAAGCAGGCAACGATAACGCTGACGTGAAAGCAGCAGTGTCGGCTGACAAGAGTGGAGATCAGGCCACTACCAAGGCTCTTGTGGCACAGCAAAGCGAGCAGAAACGGCCGGAACAGCCGGAGCAGAAGGCAGCCTCTGAAGTCAGAGCTGCTCAAAAGCCGGACACCGCTTCTGACAACGCATCTGCGGATACCAAAGCGGAGAAAGCTCCTGCTGCGACTTCGGTAAAAGAACCCTCAGTCTCGAAAGAGAAAGAGCCAGCAGCTGACAAGACTGAAGATACCTCGACGCCAGCGTTGGAAGAGAAAAAAGCTCCCCAGGCTCAAAAGCCCAAAGCCCCTGCTACAGATGAGACAGCTGCAAAGGCTGAAGAGCCAGTAGCCAAGCCGAA
Organism: Marinobacter antarcticus; assembly: GCF_900142385.1. Taxonomy (NCBI): domain Bacteria; kingdom Pseudomonadati; phylum Pseudomonadota; class Gammaproteobacteria; order Pseudomonadales; family Marinobacteraceae; genus Marinobacter; species Marinobacter antarcticus. The sequence goes on along the minus strand of NZ_FRAQ01000001.1, from coordinate 2,004,001 downwards.
AACGGCAGCACCTGAAGCGACGTCAGAGACTGACACGGCACCGCCTGCTCCGAAGGATAAAGAGCCTTCAGCGGAAGCCGATCAGAAGCCGACGGCCAAGGCAGAGAAGGATCCTTCAGCGGAGAGCCGTAAAGAACCCTCGGCCACAGAAGGCAAGAAGCCTTCAACCAGCGAAGGGGAAGAGCCTTCCGCTAAAGAAGACGAAAAGCCGTCTGCAAGCGCAGAGACAAGCTCCGCTGAAGATGAGAACAAAGCAGCTCCTGCGAAGAAGCAAAGATCAGCACCCGCCAGAAGCCGGAGCAAAACTGCAGCGACGGATACATCTGCAGAGAAAATGCCTGCAGATAAGCCTGAGGCGGCGCAAAGTAATTCTGCTCCCGAAGCTGAAGAAAAGCCTGCAGCGGAAACACGCACTCCGGTAACACCCGGGCGCGCCTACAATGACCCCCGTGAGGTTCGTAAGCGCCAGCGAGCGGCCGAAGAAGCCAAAAAATCCGGGAGTAACTAACACATGCTGTCCAATTCCGACATTGAAGCACTGGAAGACATTCTGTTTGCCGAACCTTGGGGCGACGATGCCCTGGACTTTTTCGGCTTCCACGGCGCTGTTTGCGCCAGCGTCGTCGGGCCGGTCAAGCTGAGCGTAGAAACTGTCTTCCGTCTTGTTACAGGGGCCGATGAGACACCCGGTGGTGGCATTCCCGAAATCTTCCGCCAGTGCGTCACGCAACTGGCGGGAGACATGGCCCAGGCACTCGACATGGGCCAGGCCCTGGAGCTTCCGGAGCCGGAAGACGGCGAACCAATGAACGCACTTGAAAATTGGTGTGCGGGCTTTGTGGACACGTTTCTGGAGAATGAGGATGAGTGGCTGGACGCCGTCAGCGAAGAAGACACCGCCGATCTGATGGTGCCCATGCTGACATTGTCGGGCCTATTTGATGATGAAGACTTCCAGAACGTTCGCAATAGCGAAAAATTGTCACGTGAGATGGCAGACGCTATCCCCGACTCCCTGACTGACCTGTACCTGCTGTTCCACGCACCGGATTAAACTGGCGCCTCAATACCAGGAACCTGCCTGAAATGATGCCAGACCGGCTCCAGCCCGTCTGGCATTTTCATAATCCGGCCCAGCTCACACCAAGGGGCACCCGGAAAGTGAAAATCACTGCCCTGAGACGCCAGCAGCTTCTCCCGCACACATAATTCAGTCAGAAATCCGAGATCCCCGCTGGATTGTCCAGACGTAGACACCTCTATGGCCTGCCCGTCAGCACGGCGAAAATCAGCCGTCAGCTCCCGCAGCTTCGTTGCAGTCAGCTGGTATTTACGGGGGTGAGCCAGCACCGCAAGCCCGCCCGCCGAATTGATCCACTGAACGACCTCCTGCAACTCCGGCCAGTAAGCCTTAACATCACCTGTTTTGCCGGCACCGAGGTATCTCTTGAAGGCTTGAGCCGCGTTCTTTACGATACCCGACTCAACCATCACCCTTGCGAAGTGCGGGCGCCCGGGAACGCCCCCACCGGCCTCGGTGGTCGCGCGCTCCAGCAGATCTGGAATCGCAAGCTTACTCAAGCGTTCGGCGATCATAGCCGCCCTCGCCCAACGGTTGCGGTTCTGCCGCTCGAGCGCTTCGCGAAAATCAGCGTTGTCGATATCAAAATCCAGACCAACAATGTGTATTGTATGGCTGCGCCACAAACAGGAAAGTTCAATACCCGATATCAGCACTACATCGTTGGTTTTCGCTGCGGCCTGAGCCTCAGCAAGGCCTTTAACAGTATCATGGTCAGTCAGGGCAAGATGCGTAACCTTTTGTTCTGCAGCGCGTGTCACTAGCTCTGTGGGCGTGAGAGCCCCGTCTGAAGCGGTGCTGTGGCAATGCAGGTCAATGCACAAAAGAGGGTCTTGCGGTATAGTCACAAAAATTCCCGAGTGAAGTGAGTGGCAATACAAATCTGAACCAGACTGCGCTGGCCAGAGAGCTCAGTGTACCAGCCATTCCACTCCTTGCATTATTTAACAAGATCCGCCACAGAACCGGAGACCCTCATGTACTACGCCATTATCAGTGAAGATGTCGATAACAGCCTGCCCCTGCGCCAGACAGCTAGGCCCGCTCACGTCGAGCGGCTGCAGCAGCTGAAAGCGGAAGGTCGGCTGCTGGTGGCAGGGCCTCACCCTGCTATCGATACCGCCGACCCCGGAGACGCAGGCTTTTCAGGCAGCCTCGTCGTAGCAGAGTTCGATTCTCTGGACGCAGCTCAGGCATGGGCAGACGGCGACCCCTATGTGGATGCCGGTGTTTACCAGAAAGTTACCGTTAAGCCGTTTAAAGTCGTGCTGCCCTGAAAGCGCTCAACTTACTCCATGAGCTTTTTGTAATGACAGCTCGCTTGAACGACCAGGTATCTGTGACAAAATTGCGGCTTAGACAACAACATGCTTTTTAATCCGCTTTCTAACTTGAACACCGTGGGAATCTTGCCAGTGACGCTTTTTCGCCTTGCTATCAGTGCGCTTTTTATACTGTCTTCCATTGCCGCTGCTCAGGCGAAAACCGCCTGGGTTGACGATCAGCTCTATCTTCCCGTGCGGTCTGGTGCCGGCTCGCAGTACCGTATCATTGAGAATGCGGTTCCCAGCGGCACCGCACTGGAAGTTATTGAAACGTCAGATTCGGGCTATACTCGTGTACGCACCCCTAAAGGCAATGACGGCTGGGTCTCAAGCCAGTATCTCAGTGACACCCCGATTGCTGCAGACAGACTGAAAACCGTGAGCCGGCAGCTTGAGCAGGCCCAGACCGAGTTAGCCGCCCTGAAAGGGCAGCTTAACGAAGTCTCCAGCGAAAGAGACTCGCTGAGCAACGCAGAGTCCTCACTGTCTATACGTTCAGAGGAGCTGCAGCAGGAACTCAGACGTATTAAGAATATTGCCTCAGATTCGATTAACCTTAAGCGACGGAATGGTGAGCTACTGGAGGACAACCAGAAACTGCGCAACGATCTGGAAGTGCTGACCGCGGAGAACGAGCGTCTGGAAGCCAGCAAGGAGTCTGACTTCATGCTGGTGGGCGCCGGCCTCGTACTCGGAGGGGTACTCCTCGCTTTGGTTATTCCCATGCTCAAACCCACAAGAAAAACCGATAACTGGGCATAAACATTATGAAAGACTATTCGGAGAAGCGCGATTTCCATCGCATGCAGGTTGAGTCGGAGATTGAGATCACAGACAGCAAGGGGAATATCTTTAAAGGTACTTGCAAGGATCTCAGCGCAACGGGAATGCAGCTGCTTGTAAGGAACCCTGTGATGGTTGGAGAAGAACTGAGCACGGTGCTGCATCCGAGCAGTGATCAGTTCCCTCCATTGGAGACGATCTGTGAGGTAATCCGGTGCGAGCCGGAGGGTGACGGCTTTTTGCTGGGAACCAACATCAGCGAAGTCACCCGCTAGCCTACTGTCCTGACACTATACCAGGAGCTAAACCAAGGGCTTTTCTGACACAACGATGCCATTGTTGTCAGCGTATACGTAGCGGCCCGGGTGGAAGGTCACGCCGTGGAAGGTCACCGCAACATCCAGGTCGCCGAGGCCGCGCTTTTCACTTTTCCGGGGATACGTGGCCAGCGCCTGAACCCCCAGATCCGTTTTGCCGATCTCATCAACATCCCGCACACAGCCATAGATAATCAACCCGGCCCAACCGTTGCTCGCCGCTTTTTCAGCGAGCATATCGCCCAGCAGTGCATGCCGCATTGAGCCGCCGCCATCGACCACCATAACGCGGCCTTTGCCGGGCAAGCCGACCTGCTCCTTGACCACGGAATTGTCTTCAAAGCACTTTACGGTGACGATCTCGCCACCAAATGCCTTTACTCCGCCATAATTATTAAAGCCAGGTGCGACTACCTGAACTTCCGGAAACTCATCGCACAGGTCCGGGGTAATAATCGTTGTCACCTTATCGCTCTCCTTACGTGCAGAAATAAACTCAGTCGATTTTTTCGTCGGCCAGGAAGAACCAGGTATCCAGCACCGAATCCGGATTGAGGGATACAGTATCAATACCCTGATCCATCAACCATTTTGCAAGATCCGGATGATCAGAAGGGCCCTGGCCGCAGATGCCAATATATTTGCCTGCCTTTTTACACGCCTGAATGGCATTGGACAGGAGGACTTTCACAGCATCATTACGCTCGTCGAACAGGTGCGCAATAATGCCTGAGTCCCGGTCAATGCCCAGAGTCAGCTGAGTCAGATCATTTGAGCCGATGGAAAAGCCATCGAAGTGCTCAAGGAACTGATCTGCCAGCAACGCGTTGCCCGGCAGCTCACACATCATGATCACACGCAGGCCGTTGTCACCACGCTTGAGCCCGTTCTCTGCCAGCAATTTGACCACCTGCTCTGCTTCACCCACCGTGCGGACAAAAGGCACCATGACTTCTACGTTGGTCAGCCCCATTACATCCCGCACTTTTTTGAGCGCACGGCATTCCAGCTCAAAACAGTCACGGAAGGTTTCCGAGATGTAGCGCGATGCGCCCCGGAAGCCAAGCATCGGGTTTTCTTCATCCGGCTCGTACAGGGTGCCGCCAATCAGGTTGGCATACTCGTTGGATTTGAAGTCAGACAGCCGCACGATCACTTTCTTGGGCGCGAACGCGGCTGCCAGGGTGGAAATCCCTTCAACCAGCTTGTCCACATAGAAGTCAACTGGCGAGCTGTAACCGGAGATACGCTTTTCCACTGCCTGCTTGATGTCCCGGGGCAGGCCGTCAAAGTTCAGAAGGGCTTTCGGGTGCACACCAATCATGCGGTTGATAATAAACTCAAGGCGCGCCAGACCGACACCTTCGTTAGGCAGTGACTGAAAATCAAAGGCACGATCCGGGTTACCTACGTTCATCATAATCTTGAACGGAATATTCGGCATTGAATCCACGGTGTTTTCACGCAGTTCAAAGTCCAGTGCGCCTTCATAGATCAGGCCGGTATCACCTTCCGCACAGGATACGGTCACTTCCTGGCCATCCTTCAGTAGCTCTGTTGCGTCACCACAACCGACGACCGCAGGGATTCCAAGCTCGCGGGCTATAATGGCTGCGTGACAGGTACGGCCACCGCGATCGGTCACAATGGCGGAGGCCCGCTTCATGACCGGTTCCCAGTCCGGATCCGTCATGTCGGTTACCAGCACATCGCCGGCCTGCACGCGGTCCATTTCCTTGATGCTGGTAATGATCTTGACCGGGCCTGCGCCGATCTTGTGGCCGATACTGCGGCCTTCCACCAGCACCTTACCTGTTTCTTTCAGCAGGTAACGCTCCATAACGTTGGCCGAAGCCCGGCTTTTGACCGTTTCAGGGCGGGCCTGAACGATATAGATCCGGCCGTCGTCACCGTCTTTCGCCCACTCGATATCCATGGGCCGCTCATAGTGCTTTTCGATGACCATGGCCTGCCTGGCCAGCTCTTCCACTTCTGCGTCTGTGATACAGAAGCGGCTGCGCTCTTCCTGATCCACTTTCACGGTTTCCACAAGCTGGCCTTCACCAGGCTCAGAGTGGTATACCATCTTGATCGCCTTGCTTCCCAGATTACGGCGCAGCACAGCTGGCCTACCCGCTTCGAGGGTGGGCTTATGAACATAGAACTCGTCGGGATTAACGGCGCCCTGAACTATCGTTTCGCCAAGGCCATAGGAGGCAGTAATAAATACGACGCCCCGGAAGCCTGATTCAGTATCCAGCGTAAACATAACGCCGCTGGAGGCGGTTTCACTGCGCACCATCTTCTGGATGCCGGCAGACAAAGCCACAAGCTTGTGATCAAAGCCATGATGAACACGGTAGGAAATCGCACGGTCATTAAACAGGGAGGCAAACACCTCCTTAACAGACGTGCGTATCTGCTCAAGCCCGACAACATTCAGGAAGGTTTCCTGCTGACCGGCAAAGGAAGCATCCGGCAAATCTTCAGCCGTTGCCGAGGAGCGCACCGCCACGGCCATCTTCTCATTGCCGTTGAGTATTTTGCCGTATGCATCCTTGAGCGCGACTTCCAGGGCTTCCGGGAAGGGCGTATCAATAATCCATTTACGTATCTTCGCCCCTACACGGGCAAGTTCGTTTACGTCGTTTATATCGAGACTGTCGAGGACGTTATCAATCTTGTCCTTCAGGCCGTCTTTGGCCAGAAACTCACGGTAGGCGTGTGCAGTCGTGGCGAAACCACCTGGAACCGTTACACCTGCACTGGCGAGATTACTGATCATTTCACCGAGGGAGGCATTTTTGCCGCCTACCCGGTCAACATCGGACATTCCCAGGTGATCAAACCAGATTATGTAATCTTCCAAAGCGTGTCTCCCTTGAATCTGTAAGGCTAAGAATAAAACCGGGCCAGCGGTATCAAGCGTAAAAAGCGGACAACAACCACTGCGGAGTCTCGAACTTGGCGTGTATGATACTGTAACCTTCGGATTTTACCTAGGGAGCCGGACCAACACCATGAAACGTACAGCCTTCTTCATTTCCGACGGCACCGGCCTGACAGCCGAAGCACTCGGGCACAGCCTTCTGGCCCAATTCGAAAAAATTGAATTTGAGCGAGTTACCGTACCCTATATTGACGATGTTGAAAAAGCCCGGAACATGGTCAAACGCATTAACAGCGCAGCTGAAGCCGACGGCGCCCGGCCCCTTGTCTTTGACACCATTCTGGATGGCGCTATCCGCGAAATCATCACTGATGCACAAGGGTTCATGGTGGATATTTTCGGGACATTCCTGAGCCCGCTGGAACAGGAACTGCAGTCATCTTCGTCCTATTCCGTGGGTAAATCCCATGCCATCAGCAACGAAGGCGTCTATGAGCGGCGCATCCACGCCGTGAACTTCGCCCTGGACAACGATGACGGTGCGCGCACCCGGCATTACGATGAAGCAGAACTCATTCTGGTAGGCGCATCCCGCAGTGGTAAAACCCCCACCTGCCTTTACCTCGCACTCCAGTACGGTGTTAAAGCTGCCAACTACCCGATTACCGAAGAGGATCTTACCGACCAGCAGATGCCCAAGGCTCTCAGACCCCACAAGGAAAAGATCTTTGGCCTGACGATTGAACCCGAGAGGCTGGCTACCATCCGCAACGAACGGCGCCCCAACTCCCGCTATTCATCCATTCAGCAGTGCATGCACGAAATCGAAGAGATTGAGCTGATGTATCGAAGGGAGCGTATTCCATTTCTGAATACGACGGCCTATTCCGTAGAAGAAATTGCGACGCGTATCATGGTCGCCACCGGTTTGAAGCGGAACCGCTAAAGAACCCCTTACTGAACCATGCAGGCAGGCCATTAGCGACCTGCCTGCTCTTTACCTACAATTCCTGAATATTCAGACCAAGCCCTTCAACAAGATTGCGATGCTCGGGGCCCGTCACTACGGCGGTGCTGGCTTTTTCGGGCACCAGCCAGGTAGCAGCAACCCTCTTAAGGTCATCAAGCGTTACTGACAACACCCTTTCACGGAAACGTACCCGTTGCTCAGGACTGCGCCCGAACAGCTTGTTGTGAAACGCGTGACGCGCTGCACCAGCCGGCGAACGCGGGCGGTCGAGCTGGCCAATAACCCCGAGGATGGACTCTTCCAGCTCCTGATATTCATGGTCAGTTTCCTGAAGCCATACCAGCGACTTGTCAAAATCATCAAGAGTTTCAGCCAGACGTGGATCCCGGTAGGAGAAAAACCGGAAGTTGCCATTCACGCTGTCCTGGGAAGCTCCGCCACCATAGGCGCCACCTTTCTCCCGAATGGCTCTGTGCAGATAGCCATTGCGCAGGAAGCCACCGAGCACGGTGAGCGCAGCCGCATCGGGATGGTCAACCGGCACAGTGCTATATGCGCGAGCGCAGAAGCTTACCTGGGTGGACGTCAGCCATGCTTCGCGGGTTACGAAACTCACCGGCTCCAGCTTCCAGAGGGATGATTCGACACCATTATGACCCTGCCAGCAGGACTTAAGGTCGTCGATTAATGCTGGAAGCTGTTCTTCCTCACCGATGACCAGGAACTCGCGCGCCTGCTGACGAATCCTGCCATGCAGGTCCGTCAGTTTCTGGCAGAAAGCATCAAGTGCTGCAGGATCTTTCAGGGACTGATCCAACTCTTTGGTGCTGCGAATTCCGGCAAGGCCACCAAGACGGAAGGCCAACCAGGCTCCGGGGCTCACGCCCTGGGCTGCCGCACCCATGGCCAGCGCGTGACCACTGCCTGTTACCGCCTGCTCCCGGCGGGCGCGAATCTGGGCAACCAGTTCCCGGATACGACCTTTTTCATCAAACCGGGCGTTGGTGTATACGTCCCGAAGCAGCTTGGTCATCACCGTTCGATTACGTGACAACGCCTTGCCGCTGAAGATCATATAGCCAGTAAGATCCTGAACATCATCAATGCGACCTTTGGCGGTGAACGAGGCACCAATACCACCGGACTCCGCAGAGATTCGCTCCTGCATCTGCAGATAGTCCAGATCACCGCAACCAACTTCTGAAATCAGGGTGCCGTAATACGGCAACAGCGACAGCTCTTCTTCGGTCAGATCCGGCAGAGGAAGTACCACCTGCTCGTAAACCAGCCCGTTGGTACCCCGCGCAAAGACGGTTGCAGAAATATCGCCATCAAAGCTGGCTTCCGGCTCCGGCATTTGCAGCGGCACGTCGGTTAGATCCACTTTCGGCAGAATGGAATCGTCATCCTTACGCATCTGGCGATCTTCCAGCGCCTTGGCACGATCGACGATCTGCGCGATTTCCTCGCTGGTAAGCTCAGATTTGCGCTTGGCGAGAGCTTCGCGAATAGCCTGCTGGCGCCGCGCATCCAGCTTGTCATCCGGACGTAGAGTGAGCGTTACCCGGTGCGGGTTATCCAGCAGCTTGCGGCGAATAAGGCCAGGGATGTACTGCGGATCATGGATTTTCTCACGCAGGGTTTCCAGAACCGGGTCCAGATCAAGCAGCTCAACCGGGTCGCCACCGTGAACCATAGGTGCAATCGCACTCATGATCAGCTGAAGGCCGTAAGGGAAACTGTCGCCGGCAATTTCGCGCTGATGCAGTTCGAGCTGGTGAAGGATTGCTTCCAGGCGTTCCTCGCTGACGCCCTCATCCGCCACTTTCTGAAGCGTGCTCTCAATGAGCGCCTCCAGTTCTTTCTGCTTCTCCGGTTCGCTACCTTCAATGCCACAAAGAAAGGTCATTTCCCGGTTGGAATCTTCCAGCCCGCACATGGGTGAGGGCGCCTGGCCGATATCGGTTGTTTCCAGCGCCCGCATCAGCGGAGACGCGCTGTTTTCCAGCAATACAGCGGACAACAACTGCCCTTCCAGGTTTTCCTGCAGATCAAAACTGTGGCCTAGCAGCCAACCCATAACAATGTGGGTTTTGTTGGCGGTGTCTTCGCCCTCATTGACCCCGTAGCCCTGGTCCACACGAACCGGCGCGTACATGCGCTTTTCATCGCGCACAGGCAGTTCAATATCCAGTTTGTCAAAGCGCTTGAGTGCAAGCTCTTCAAACCGTTCATGGTGCTCGTGAGCCGGAATATTACCGTAGGTCGCAAAAATTGCGTTACTGGGGTGGTAGTGGTGCCGGTAAAAACCGATAAGATCTTCGTAGCTCAGATCAACGATATGATCCGGCTCACCACCACTGTTGTAGTGGTACGTGGTGGTCGGGAACAGGTGGCTGCTCAGATTCTGCCAAAGCTGTGAGGTGGGCGCACTCATGGCCCCTTTCATCTCGTTGTACACAATGCCCCGATACACCAGCTCCGTACTTGGATCGTCCGGCTTGTCAAACTCCAGCCGGTGGCCTTCCTGGGCAAAGTCCAACGGATCCAGTTTGGAAAAAAAGACCGAGTCCAGATAGACGGACAACAGATTATCAAAATCTTTGCGATTCATACTCGCGAAGGGATAAGCCGTCCAATCGCTGCTGGTGAACGCGTTCATAAACGTATTTAGAGAACGGCGAATCATCATGAAAAACGGATCGCGAACAGGGTAGCGCTCACTGCCGCACAGGGCCGTGTGCTCAAGAACATGAGCAACGCCAGTCGAATCCATCGGGAAGGTTTTGAGCGCAACAAAAAACACATTTTCCTCGTTATCCGCCGCGAGATGAAGATGGCGGGCACCGGTTTTTCTGTGGCGATACTCTTCGACGTCGAGATTAAGCGAATCTATCCGGTGACTGCGAAGCTTCTCAAAAGCCGGATGGGTTGCGTTATCGATCACTGCAGCCATTCAAACTATCCTGTCGTTAACAATTGGAGAATTACAGGGTAACACGTAGTATCAATTATCATGTATCCGTCCCCCAGCGATAAGGTAGCCCCCAGATCCATGAGCACATCTTCAGGCCCAGAAAGAGCCGCGCAAGCGCCCGAAATCGCAGCCTATTGGGCAGAGCGACGCCGGTACCTTGAGCGCATCCGGAAATCCCCGGAGGTAAGGCAGCGTTTCTGGCGCGAAGTCGCCATCTATCTGGCGCGCCGCCTGCTCTGGTCGTTCGGCTTCTTCCCTGTATTCATGGCCTTCTGGGTGCCGCTGGTACTGGCCAGTTTCAATCCGGTGGTCCTGGCGTCTGAGATGATCCCCCTACTCCAGGACTTCGTGAACTCAAACCCCGAAGTACAGGCCACAACACTCAGCACTTTTGCCATCGCCTGGGCGTCGGTTGGTTTTTTCTTTCTGATCTTCGATTTTGTTCTAACGCCTTTCAAGTCGCCTTACAAATACGAAGCCGATGTGTACATGAGCGCATGGGAGCAGCTCAATCATGATCAACTTCCGGCCAAAGTGTGATTTAGCCGGCATTCTCATCAAGTTCAGACACTTTCAGTTACATAATTCAGCTCTCGCTGGGTAAGATAAATCCGCAACCGAATTTGTAGAATGCAGGATCAAGAGGTTCCGCCATGGTCGATTTCAGACCACTTCTGTTTTTGAATGCTCTGGCCCTTATGCTTCTGGTGACGGCCGGTTTTGCTTCGGTTCGTGATGGACAGCCCGTCACTGAAGCTCCGACGCCTTCGACTGAAGCTGTTGCAGAGGCTCCGATACCCGCAATTGAGGGTGTTGCAGAGGCAGCGGCCGAACCGGAAGTGTCATCCGCGCCACCGGAGGTGCACACCGAGCCTTTCCGCATTGCCAAACTGCCGGAGGAAACCCTGGTGGTTGCCTCTGCCGAGCCGCCAGCAGCTCTGGCCACCTATACTGCCGATGCAGTCGAGCCCGCCCCGAAAACAGGCGCCCTTACCCTGCGGTCAAACGTGGCAGGTGATCAGGTGGAAATCAATGGTAAAACCTATGGCGCAACGCGTCTGGATCTTGAACTGGCTCCCGGCAAGTATGACATCACCATAAGCAAAGCCGGTTTCCGGCCCTGGCAGCAAAGCGTCGCTCTCGATGCCGGCAGTGAGCTGACGCTGGTGGGCAAACTGGAAGCCTATACCACCGTCAATTACCAGAACGGCGCCTGGACGGGTGGCGTAAAAACCGGTGACGGAACCTATGAAGACAGCGATGGCCTTCGATACGACGGCCATTTTGTGAATGGTGCGTTTCACGGCCAGGGCACACTCACTCTGGATAATGGTGACATCCTGACCGGAGAATGGTCGCAGGGGCAGCTTAACGGCCACGGCTCCCTGACGACGGCCGACGGCATGCTTTACGTAGGCGGCTTCCGCAACAACGACTTTCACGGGCACGGCACCCTCACCTATCCGGATGGCCGCAATTACGAAGGCGATTTTTCCAATGGAACCTTCCACGGCAAAGGCTCGGAAGTGTTCGCCAACGGCAAAAAATACGAAGGCGAATACATCGAAGGTAAGTTCCACGGAAATGGTTTGCTGCGCAACCCGAATGGCAGCTCCATCGAGGCGACATTCCGCCACGGTGAACCCTATGGACAGGTTCGCCTGACCACAGCGGCCGGTGAAGTATTCACTGCCCGCACCACAGAGCCCGGCGTGTGCTATCGGGACAAGAGCTACCGGGCAACACAGTGCCCGACACTGGAAGGCTGGTAATACCAGCCAAACAACCAACGCGATTGACGTAACAGTTTGAGGTAGTTAGATGGCGATCAAGAATGCTCTTCTGGTGGACGATTCCAAGGTAGCCCGGTTCGCTCTAAGCAAGCTGCTGGAAGGCCGCGACATGCATGTCAGTATGGCCGTCTCTGCCGAAGAGGCCCTGGAGTTTCTCCGCAGCCGCGAGCATCCAGACGTCATCTTTATGGATCATCTGATGCCCGGGATGAACGGCGTGGAAGCCACCAAAGCCATCAAAAGCAACCCGGAGACTGCCAACATACCCATCATTATGTGTACTTCCCAGAAGTCTTCATCGTTCACAAAAGAAGCGAGAAACTTCGGGGTTTATAACATCCTGACCAAGCCTACACAGCCTGACGGCCTCGGTCTGGTGCTGGATCAACTGGCAAACGACGTTACGCGAGGCACCCTGCCAGAGCCCCCTCAGATCGATCTGGAACCCGATACAGACGAATATCTGGCCGAAATGCCAGACAACGCAGCGTTAAAGATGTCACCAAAGCAGTCCGGAAACGAAACAGCCCAGAATGGCAGCAATCCGCCCAGCGTTGTCCCATTGACGAGCGATCTGATTGAACAGATTTCACGCTCCGCTGTGAAAACTCATATTAACAATCGCCTTCATGAGCTTCTCAACTCACTATTTGACGAACAGTTTGACCACCTGAAGCGCGCACTGGATGAGTCGCGCGGCAAGCAGGAAAATGCGATTGAAGAGCGCCTGACCGCAATGAGCGAGATGGTAGAAGAGCGCACCCGCAACCTGCGGGACGAAGTTGCAGCGGAGGTAAACCTCAACCTGAGCAGGGAGCTTGCGGATCTCAAAAAAGACCTCTCACGCAACTCCGGCTTCACCAGCAATCATATGGCCGAGCTGAAGGACCATATTACCAGCGTACAGACGATCGACACCGAGTTCTGGCAGACACTGCAGTCTGAAGCCATACAGCAGGCCCACGAGATTTCCCGTGAGACAGCTGAAGACATTGCCCAACGAACCATTGACCTTTTTGTGTCGCAGCAGCGTTCTGCATCATCAAAAATCTACACTATCGGGCTGGCCCTGAGCCTTGGAGTATTTAGCCTTGGAATTGCCTGGCTTGCAGGCCTGTTCGGGTAATTGCCTCACGAATCCTGCGCCAATCTTCAGGAGTGTCTATGTCGTCATGGACACCCGGGATATCCAGCCGGGTTGCATTGGCTTCAGTCAGTAGACGACCTGCGCCCTGGTCACCTTCCAGTGCCAGCACATCGGGCCACAGCCAGCGAGGCAGATAGGCCGGTACTCCCGGGCGATGGCCATAGCCCGCAGCAGCAGCCTGCGCGGGGAAACATCGCGCCGTCTCACCAAAAGCTCTAAGAGCCTCCCTGTCCAGCAGCGGCTGATCCGCAACCAGCACAAACACACCTTTCGCATGCGGGCCAAGGCTGCGAATACCCGCCGCCAGCGAGGCCGCCATACCCAATTGCCAGTCCGCCACAGGCACCCATCGAGACGGCTGCGCGCGGCAGCGAAAGCGAACCAGCGGATACCAGGCGCCATACACAACACGCACGTCCCGGCTTAGCAACCTGCCCTGACCAATGGCACAATCCAGCAGCGTGCGGCTCTGCCCACGCTGCTCACTCAGAGTTAATAAGGCTTTCGGGCGCCCAAACCGACGGGACGCACCCGCCGCGAGAACAAGTGCTGGAAAATCCTGATCGCGGTCTTGGCAAGAGGCAGTTATGATTTCGCTCCTGATAGAGAGATGAAAATGGAAATAGTGGCAAGAATCGACTCAGGCCAATAGCCTGACAGGTCACTCATCCGGGATTTTTGCTAGAATCCCCAGATCATTCAACCATACCCGCCCGGAAATTTAATGAATCATCTGTTTGTAGACAATCTCACCGTTATTGATTTCGCTTACCTGGATCCCACCCGCGGATTAGTAGGGGAAAGCTGGATTGCCGACGTTGTGCTTGGCGGCGAGCTTGATGACCAGGGCATGGTATTCGATTTCAGCAATGTGAAGCGCACCATCAAGCGCATTATAGACGAGCGCGTGGATCACCGGCTGGTCATACCCAGGGGCTACGAAGGCCTCTCGTGGAATCAGGACACGCCCGATACGTTTACCTGGAGGCTCAATGACGGCAGCCACATTGTGCACCGCTCGCCGGACGAGGCCATCGTATGGCTTTCGTCAGAACGCGTTGTTCCATCGGCGGTTGCGACCCTGCTTGAGCGTGAACTGATGGCGGTGCTGCCCGCGAATGTCACCTCAGTAGAGATCAATCTGCGGGAAGATGTGATTGAAGGCGCATACTATCACTACGTTCACGGCCTGAAAAAGCACCTGGGAAACTGCCAGCGCATAGCCCACGGCCACCGCTCCCCCATTCGCATTGATCGCAATGGTCATCGGGATTATGACCTTGAACGCACCTGGGCCAAGCTCTGGCAGGATATCTATGTGGGCTCTGAAGAGGATGTAGCGCGACGTCACGTGGGAGAAGATGGCGTTCCCTACATAACTTTCGAGTACGAAGCCAATCAGGGCGAGTTTGCGCTTACCCTGCCTGAGGCGCGGGTTTACATGATGAATACTGACACCACGGTTGAATTGATCGCCGCCCACATCGCCGACCAGCTCAAATTGCAGTCTCCCTCAGATACGATCCTGGTGAAGGCTTATGAAGGTGTTGGCAAGGGCGCTATTGCCTCGCGCTAACGCTTTTTCTTTTCACTTACGCACAAAAAAACCGCCCGAAGGCGGTTTTTTTGATGGCTATCCGGTGGACTAAACCGTCAAGCCGTATTGGCGTCCCCTAGGGGGTTCGAACCCCTGTTGCCGCCGTGAAAGGGCGGAGTCCTAGGCCACTAGACGAAGGGGACTAGAAATTGGTGGAGCCAGACGGGATCGAACCGTCGACCTCAACACTGCCAGTGTTGCGCTCTCCCAGCTGAGCTATGGCCCCCAACGGCGCGTATATTAAGGATCCGCCCCATGGGCGTCAACCTTTAGCCATACTTTTTTTCAGTTTTCTGAACTTCCCTGTCCAGACCGCTTATTTCTTCACCAAAATAGTTATTAAGCGCCCAGTGCAGCGTATTCTTTTTCCACTTTCTTGGTTTCTTTCTTGGAGAAACCCCCAAGCACTTCCAGCGCCTGACGCAAACGGGCGCGGGTCATGTCCGGGCCCAGCAATTCCATGGAGTCCATAACAGACCAGGAGTTCGGAGTGCCGGCAATGGCTACGAATACAGAAAACATGAAGTCGCCCATTTTCAGATCCATAGCTTTGGCCAGGAATTTGATATCGGCAAAGATCGTGCTCTTATTCCAGTGGCGCTGAGCTTCGAGCTTCCATAAGGTGAACTGGAGTACCCGCTTGATCTGGCCTTCTTCCAGTTTGTTGTGCGCAAAGTCTTCCGGCTTCAGGTCCAGCATGCCTGAGAACATGAACTGGGCCATGGGGGCTACATCGGAGAACACCTCTGCCCTGCCCTTGATATGTGGCACCAACGCCTTAAGTGCGTCTCCGTTGAACCACCACTGGCGCATACGCTCGACAAACTGATCTTCCGTGAGCTCGTCGCGAAGCCACTGGCCATTGAGCCAGCGCAGCTTCTCTACGTCAAAGACCGGGCCACCGAGGGATACACGCTGGATATCGAAGTTTGCGATCATTTCATCCAGCGTGAACTTTTCGCGCTCATCCGGCATGGACCAGCCCATACGGCCAAGGTAGTTGGTTACCGCTTCCGGCAAAAAGCCCATACGCTCGTAAAAATTGATGCTGGTCGGGTTCTTACGCTTGGACAGCTTGCTTTTGTCCGGGTTGCGCAGCAGCGGTAGGTGACAAAGCACCGGCATATCCCAACCGAAATACTGGTACAGCAATTTGTGCTTGGGCGCAGAGTTGATCCACTCTTCGCCGCGCAGCACGTGGGTGATTTCCATCAGATGATCGTCAACCACGTTTGCAAGATGGTATGTCGGCATGCCGTCAGATTTCAGCAAAATCTGACAGTCCACCTGCGACCAGTCGATTTCAATGGTGCCCCGGAGCATGTCTTCAATTTCGCAGACGCCTTCGTCGGGCACTTTCATGCGGATCACATAAGACTCACCCGCATCCAGGCGGCGCTTCACCTCTTCTTGAGACAGCTCAAGATCACCTTTGATGCCCGGGTTAAGGCCCTTGGCTTTACGCTCCTCACGAATGACATCCAGCTCTTCGGGAGTACGAAAACAATAGAATGCATGGCCATCGGTGACCAGATCTTCCGCGTACTGTCCGTAGGAATGTTTGCGTTCAGACTGGCGATACGGCCCGTGAGGCCCACCTACATCGGGGCCTTCATCCCAGTTAAGACCGAGCCAGCGCAACGCCTTGAGAATGTCCTGTTCGGATTCCGCAGTACTGCGCACCTGATCCGTATCTTCAATACGCAGAATGAACTGCCCTCCGTGCTGCCGGGCAAAACACAGGTTGAACAGGGCCACGTAGGCGGTACCAACGTGTGGATCACCGGTGGGTGATGGAGCAATTCGGGTACGTACAGTCATGAAACCTTCCTGAAAATCGGTGGCCGTTTGATAAACCCGGCATTATACCGGCCCGGGCATTATTTCGCATGATCGCCAAGCGTATCATTGCGCTGATCTCCTGACGCACATCAGATTTTGCGATTCTCTTGCCATTGATGTTATATTATAACATTGCAACCATACACCAGGACTCAGATCACCCATGCGCATTCTAAAAACAGCCTTTTCTTTAACCCTGAGTGCCAGCGCCCTTCTCTATGGCAGTAGTACTTATGCCGATGCCCGCATTCTGGCCTCAATCAAGCCGCTGGAACTTCTGGTACGCGCGGTTGCAACGGAAGATATGCACACAAGCACCTTGGTTCCTCCAGGCTCCAGCCCCCACAATTATTCAATGACGCCGTCGAAGCGCCGGGCACTGGAAAGTGCCGATATCGTTTTCTGGGTCGGCCCGGAAATGGAAACGTTTCTGAGCCGCCTGTTAACCGGCAGTGAGTTTGGTGGGCGTTCAGTCGCACTTATGCAGCCAGATGCCCAAGCCGGGAGTGCTGAAAAAGAGGACAACGACCACGATTCTCATGACGAAAGCCATGACGATCACAGCCATGAGCATGATCACGGCGACGGGGACGATCCGCACATCTGGGTAGACCCGCAAATGGCGCTTACCATGGCAGTAACCATCCGGGATGCCCTGGCGCAACTGGACGGGGCAGACAAGCCGGCCCTGGATCGCAATCTGGAAAGCTTTCGGGCGTCTATTGGAAAGAAAGAAGAACAGATTCGCGAGCAACTGGAGCCGCTGCAGGATATCAGCCTGTTTGCGTATCACAGCGCCTTCACTCGGTTTGCAGAGCACTACAACCTGAAGGTTGAGGGCGTGTTGACACTAAACCCGGAGTTATCGCCGGGGGCACGGCACATTGCAGACGTTCAAAATCTCCTGCGCGGTGCGAATCACCCATGCCTGTTGACTGAGCCGCAATTCAACCGGCAGTGGTGGCACTCCATCACCGATGGGCTGGATGTGACGTTCAGCACTTGGGATCCGCTGGCCACGGATATTGATGCAACCGCGAACGGTTATGAGGCATTTCAGCAAAGCATCGCCGATGCCGTGCTCAAATGCCTACCAGAGAATACTGAGTATTAAAGGAATGGACACCATGGCCAGAAGCGTCTGGCCACTGATTATACCCGCCATCAGCGGTGCATCACCGCCTAACTGCCGGGCAAGAATATAAGCCGATGTCGCCGTTGGAAGGCTGGCCAGAAGCACTGCTACCTGCACCAGCGTGCCTTCAAGACCCAGTAAAATAGCAAGACCTGCAGCCATCAGCGGAAGCAGCAACAACTTCAATAAGGACGACACCATAAACGGCACGGATCCGCCTCTCAGGGCTTTGAGCTGGAGTCCTGCACCAACCGTCATCAGCCCCATAGGCAAAGCCAGATTGCTCAGCGGTTCAAGCGTGCCAGCAAGGAGCGGGTGAAAGCCAATTTCGAAAAAGCTCCATGTCACGCCGAGTATCGACCCGATGATCAAAGGGTTTGATGCAATCGCGCGTAGCACCGGCGCCACCCGCACAGGGCCCTGCGCTGCCACCAGTGAGAACATCAGAATGCACAACAGATTCAGCATTGGCACCATGATGGCGACAGCAATCGCTGTGAGGGACAGGCCCTCATCACCCAGTAGCATTCCGCCTGCAGCAAGGCCCACGTAGGAATTAAACCGGATAGCGCCCTGGAATACCGAGGAGAAAACCGGCCCGCTCCAGCGCCAGAAAAACTGCACGGCGACCAATAGCAACGTCATCGCCAGAATCATGGAACCAATAAGTAAGGCAATATCGCCATAAGCTGAAGCTGGCAGTCGGGCCTGGCCCAGCTTGAACACCAGCATCGCGGGAAAGAGCACGTAGTAGGTAAAGCGCTCCGCCTGAGGCCAGAAGTCGATCGAAGGAAAGGCCCAGCGCCTGAACAGGTGCCCCAATACAATCAGCGCAAAAACAGGTACCAGCGCCTGAACCATAACCGGCATACCGAACTCTCCAGCATCAGTCATTCATAATGGGTAACAATTCTGTCAACCAGAATACCTGGACCACGGGAGCGCGCGGCGTCTTCACAAGCTCTTTTGATTCGAATTTCCATCATCAAGCCTCCGTTTTGTCGCTCAGACAAGATCATCCGGATTTAACTGTTCTACCGAATTTTTACCCAGCAGTGCAAGCGTCAACTCCACCTCATAACGGAAGTTTTCCAGCATCCGTGAGACAGCCGCCTCGCCACCTGCTGCCAGTGCATAGGCCCATGCACGGCCCACCAGGCAAGCGCTCGCGCCCAGGCAAAGCGCCCGTACAACATCCTGGCCAGACTGCACGCCACCATCAAACAGAAGCTCGGTTTTTCCTGATACAGCTTCCACAATGGCCGGCAACGCCGAGATGGTTGAAGGTGCGCCATCCAGTTGTCTCCCGCCATGATTGGAGACAACAATGCCGTCGGCCCCCACGTCCACCGCGGAACGAGCGTCATCCGGGTCCATGATTCCCTTGATCACCAGCTTGCCTGGCCAATGCTGTCTTACCCAGTCGAGATCCCTCCAGGTAACGGACGCATCAAACTGCTGGTCAACCCAGGCTTTGAAATCCTCAGGGTTACGACCCGATGGAACCGCATCAGAGAGATTACCAAACGTCAGGGGTTTGCCCTTGATGGCAACGTCCCAAAGCCAGAGTGGATGAGAAAGCAGGTCTGACAGCTTCTGAATTTTCCCCCAAGGGGAGAGACCACCACTCATCCCGTTACGCACATCCCGGTACCGCACGCCAAGTTTGGGAAGATCCACCGTAAAAACCAGCGTGGAATACCCTGCTTTATAAGCACGATTAAGCAGAGCTTCGGAGTAGCCTCTGTCCTTTAGCACATAAAGCTGAAACCAATTGGCGGAGCCCGTTGCCCCGGCAACTTCCTCCAGCGAACAGATAGAGACGGTACTCAGGCAAAACGGCACGCCGCTTTTCTGTGCGGCCCGGGCCGCCTGAACTTCTCCCCGCCGTGCGAGCATGCCGGCAAGGCCAACAGGTGCGAGCACCAGCGGCAGCGAAACATCCTCACCAAGTATCCGGGCCATGGCAGAAGCGCTGGCAACATCCCGCATAACCCGCTGACGAAAATGCAGCTTCTGGAAATCTCCGGTGTTCTCTCTGAGAGTTTGTTCGGAAAAGGCACCACCATCAAAATAGTCGAACATCATCCGGGGTAACCGGGCTTTGGCAAGTTTGCGGTTATCCGTTGTATTGGCAGGTGTAATCATGGCGTTGCGTATTCTCCGGCAGACCATTCAGGATAAGGTCGCCACTGGTTTTTCCAGGCTGCTATTTTTTCCGGTTTCATCGGCCTGGCAATGGCATAACCCTGTGCATCGTAGCAGCCAAGGCTGATCAATAGCTCCCCGTGCTCTCTGGTATCCACGCCCTCAGCGACCAGCTTCCTGTCAAATGCCTTAGACAAGCCGACTATGCCTTTAAGTATGGCAATGTCATCCGCATTCGAAAGTGCGCCTCTCACAAACCCCTGATCTATTTTCAGGGTTTTAACCGGTAACTGCTTGAGATAGGAAAGCGATGAGTATCCCGTACCAAAATCATCCAGAGAAAAAGTGACGCCAAGGCTTTCGCAGTCCCGGATAATGTAGTTTGCCTTATCTAGCTCGCCAAGAGCCGCCGTTTCAAGTATTTCGAGGTCGAGCCGTTGCGGGACCACATGCGGGTAGCGTGCCAGAATCCCCGCCAGGCTATCCGTAAAGCCCGGTTGCTGAAGATGCATTGCCGCGATATTTACGCCCACATCCAGAGTTAACCCTTCGCTATCCCAAGTTGTCATCTGCCTGAACGCCTGCTCGATAACCCATTCGCCAATATCGATAATCAGCGGGTGGTGCTCTAGTGCCGGCAAAAAGTCTATCGGGCTCAAGGTACCTTTTATCGGGTGCTCCCAGCGGATAAGTGCTTCCACACCAATTACGTTACCTGACCGCATGCTTACTTTGGGCTGATACACCAGCCTGAACTGATTGTCGGCAAGCCCTGTTCTGATGTCGGCCAGAAGCTGCTGACGCTCCACGGATTGGCGCTGTTCATCGGCATCCAGAAACAGCCAGTCGCCTTTTTGCTCCTGTTTGGCACGAAACAGTGTGTGATCAGCCTGCCGCAGCACTGTATCTGCATCACCAGCGCCATCATGGGGAAACAGAACAACGCCGGCAGTGAAGGCCATGGAAATACTGCCACCATCCAGAATAAACGGTTGCCCCGCTGTGAGTCTCAGGGCTTTTAACTGGGCTTCCACTTTTCCGCTATCCGCCAGCAGCACTACAAATTCGTCCCCACTGATCCGGGCAAGCTGTCCACCGTGGGCCATGGCTTCCCGCCAGCGCCGGGCGAGCAACCCAAGCAATCGGTCGGCAGACTCTTCACCAAAGCGGGCATTCACTTTATGGAAGTTATCCAGATCAATGGAGATCAGCGCAGCAGATCCGACGGGCACTTGTTTCTGCCGCATAACACCACGAATCTCCCTGAGAATTCCGTTTCGGTTCATCAGACCGGTAACAGGGTCTGAATACGCCAGAAACTGAAGCTGTGCCTCATGGTCTGACGCCTGCTGCGCCAGTGCAACATAGAGTTTGTCATGCTGCAGCCGGGCCAATTCGTCCTCGGCTCTGAGCCTTGCCATTTTCTCGCGCATCAACTGTACGGTGCTGACCGAGAGCTTGTCGTAGATCTCCAGCAACGCCGAGACCATGACAGAAATCGCCCCACTCAGCTGGCCATCAACTTCTTTCCTGGCTTCAGAAATGGGAACACCGTGCTCTAACGCCTTGAGGGTCAAAGCCATTCGACGATCCGATTCCAGAATATGAGAAGCCAACCAACGGGTCAGATAGTTGAACAAGTCTCCCATCACTTTCTCTTCCGGCTCATCACTCGAGCGGTACATCTGAATCTGAACAAAGAACATCTGGTGGCCATCATGATGGTTCTGTACCATTTCCTGCATGCCAAGAGCTGTTTCCCAGACTTTCTCCTCCGCTTTGAAGTGATAGGCAGCATAAGAAAGCAGCTCATCAAGAACATGTCTGCATTCAAGCTCCGAGGTGCTGGAAGCGCAGTGCCAGGCGAGCCGGTTCAGAATTTCAACAAGCACCTTATGTTGCTCGTCAATCTTCTCGATACCCGTTTCGAAATTTTGGTTCCACGGAAAAATCTCAAAAGCTGTAGCAGCTGCATCAGACATGCTGAAAGGTCCGGAATAATAAATATATATGAATTCGATCATTAGCATAGTTCAGTTATGCCGGCACCCCATAAGTTTGCTGACCGGAATACGGCATATCAAAGCACAATCGGAAACTGGGCACGGAGTTGGCATTAATAGCTATTAATTCGATTTTGTCAGCACTTTGCGCGCGAGCGTTTATACTTGGTTGATCTCTGATCCATAAACACGAACCTGAACAGGTCAATAACAGGAACAGTCCGATGCAAGCAATCCGATCCTATACCCAGTCCGTCTCAGCGATCATGACGCTGGTAATGATTTTGAGTTCAATGTGGGCGATTCCCGCCTCTGCAAGTATCGTCGGTACCGGCGAACTCCTGACCGAACAGCGCGCAGACATCGACCGTGAGGCTCTGATGGGCATGCTGGAGCGTGAGGACGTCAAAACCACTCTGGTGAATATGGGAGTGGGCGAGCAGGAGGTAAGAGACAGGATTCAGAGCCTCACGCCTTCCGAACTGGCAGATTTCAAGCAACAGCTTGCGGAAGCGCCTGCCGGTGAGGGTGTCGTTGGCATAATCGTACTGTTCTTGCTGGTATTCATCATTACAGACATGCTGTGCGCAACGAATATCTTCCCGTTCATTAAGTGCATACGCTAAGCAAAGATTACCGTGCATGAATTCTGGCTGAGGCCAACCCGGCTTCTTTTGGCGGCGTTCCTGGGAGTTCTGCTCTCAGGCTGCGCCAGCCAGCCGCAATGGCCAGACTCTTTCGACACTGCCACTCTCACCGAAGTGCCTTTTCATCCACAGGAGCAATACCAGTGTGGCCCTGCCTCACTGGCAATGATGCTGAACGCCCAGGATGTAGACGCTACGCCGGATGAGTTGGTAAGCCGAGTATACCTGCCGCAGCGCAAAGGAGCCCTGCAAGTCGAGATGGTGGCAGCAGCTCGCCAATACGGGATGCTTGTTTATCCGCTGCCGCCCGAGCTGGACAGTGTCCTGGAAGAGGTGCGGGCAGGTCACCCGGTTCTGGTTCTTCAAAACCTGCGCTTCGGCTGGTGGCCGCAATGGCATTTTGCAGTGGTCACTGGCTATGACAGCGCAAATAAAGCGCTGATACTTCACACCGGTACAGAAGAGAATGATCGGCAGCCTGCCAGCGTGTTTATGGCAACGTGGGACCGCTCCGAGCGCTGGGCGAGAGTCATTCTGCCGCCAGAGCAGATTCCGGCAACGGCCGAACCTCTCACCTTCCTGATGGCCGCCCATGATCTGGAAACAACGCAGCAGACAGCCGCAGCAAAAGCCGCATACCAGGCAGCAGCAGAAGCCTGGCCTGACCAACCTGCAGCGTTATTGGGATTGGGAAACATTGCCTACCAGCGAGGCCAGTGGTCAGAAGCGGAGAAATACTATCGCGCCATGACAGAGAAATTCCCAGGTATTGACGCTGGCTGGAATAATCTGTCTGAGGCTTTGTCCAGACAAGGCAAACCCGAGGAGTCTAATTAACCAGTTTCGGTGGGGTTGTCCGCTTCCGGCTCTTTACCTAAAAACAACCTTTCCAGATTCAGAAGACCGTCCTGGATAAGGTTGAAACCTTCGTCGATTTCTCCGGAGAGCGTCTCGTTCATCATGCCCAGAACCACAATCTGGTCTCGCGCTTCCGCATAACCTTTTTCGATTCCGGCGCGAGCTTGCGACAGCAAGTTCGTCAGCTGCTCAACATCCGCGCCGCCATCGGCCTCCTGTTGCAGACGATTCTGCACGAACCCAAGAATCACACTGGCAACATCAGAGGCGGAAGGTGGCTGAGCCTGCTCAGCGTACTTATCAGCACCCGATACGGCTTTGCTCTGACCGCCCATGGCTTCCTGTAGCCGCTGCTCCATGCGTGTGCGCATCACATTGATGGCATCTGCGGGCGTGCGGATAGAAGCCTGCTTGTCGGCAAGCACTTCAGCGGTTACCCGGCCAGCGGGCCTGGTTTCAGACGGGCCCGTATTCACACGACCGGTCACATCCGGCCCGCGACCAATTATTGGCGTTACCATAGCCTTTATCTCCTGCAAGGACTTATGTGTAACGGTTATCGGCAGATCTCGACTTGGCATTAAGACCGATTGGTTATAAACCCATCAAACAGCTGCCGATTCGTTCCTACTTTTTCACCCAGCGATCTTTCACCTGAATATACTGGCCTGCAGGCGTTTTCTCGACCGCTTTCTGACCCGCTACTGTCTCTACCTTTGTAACCGCAATACCATGCTTTTCAGCAATCTCTTTATAAGCCTCGCGCCGGGCATCGTTGATTGCATTCGCAATCTCCTGAGCTTTCTGGTCGGAACTTACAGCCGCCAGATAACCGGTCGGCGTCTCACCAACCAGGCCCTGGTTTTTTGCAGAATCGAGAGCGTTCTTCGCTTCATCCAGGCTCATGGCCATGGCCGGTAGAGCAAGGCATAACGCTAAAATCAGGGCACTGAATCGCGCAAATAATGTCATGGTTAACTCCTTAATAATTCGCTAAGTACAAAACACCAAGGCAATCAGAACAGGCCCTTTTCGCTGAACAATTCGTCCACATCTTTATCGACCTTTACGTAAATTTCATGCTGAATTTTTACGTTCAGGTTCACAGTAATCGGCTCCTTCGGCGCTGCCATCTGAACGGTCGGGGTACAAGCTATCAGTAAGCTACCCATAATCAGACCCGCAAA
The DNA here is from genome assembly GCF_900142385.1 of Marinobacter antarcticus. Lineage (NCBI taxonomy): Bacteria > Pseudomonadati > Pseudomonadota > Gammaproteobacteria > Pseudomonadales > Marinobacteraceae > Marinobacter > Marinobacter antarcticus. The sequence continues at coordinate 1,979,301 of NZ_FRAQ01000001.1, read as the reverse complement.
CAGGGCGGACACACGCCGGGGAAACCTGGAACCAAATTGCGTCATATCGGTGTACTCCTTTGTTACTCTCTACTCTAACAGGTCGGCTGAATCACGCTCACGTTTCTGCAGTACTTTTTTGACTCGTTCTGAGACGGCATCGCTTACCCTGCCGCTTAACTGCAGGCTGGTAAGCAGCGCAGGAATATTCTCTTCCAGATTGATATTCAGCACCACCGGCTGGCCTTTTCCGACCGCCGGGCTACTGCCCTCAAGATGTAGCTTCAGCACCAAGGTACCGTCCTCATCATAATCGATACCGCTATCCAGAACAGAGTAGCGAAAGTCCTCGAGCGCCTGTGCAACAAGTTTCATGGACTCGTTCTGGCCGGCAAGCGCCTTCAGCCGCTCCGCCGTCACCTGTAATCGCCCACCTGGTTTGAGCGCATCGATACGGCCCTGCTCCACCCGAACCCCGGTCGCGGGATCAAACAACAAAGGCACGGTTCCACTAAGAATACCGGTACCTGCCAGCCCCTCGGTCGGGTACAGCTGCAAAAGGTGCGCAAGACTGAGCTGGTTGAGCTCGACGGGAATAGTCACCGGCGCCTGCGCCAGATCCCAGCTTCCGGGCTGGATCTGCATCTCTCCGCCCAAAGCGCCAGAGCTAGCCCGCTCCAGAGTCAGCCGCCCAGCAGCCAGCTGTGCCAGAGGTGCTTCATAATGCCCGGCCAGGAGAACTGGCCCGACCGGCAGCCCGGAATTCAACTCCTCTAAGGTCAGCTCCGGTGTCGCTACCCTGATGCGGTCGTTCTCAAAAAGGAATTCAGCGGCACCATTCATCCTGGTCCAGGCGGTGCGATTGTATGTGCCACTCCAGTCGGCGAACACCAGCTTTCCAGACACCCCTATCGCCCCGTTTTTCGGTTGTTTGTACGTGGCATTGGCGCTAACCGTGCCGCCCGATACCGAAAGCAGTGGTGGCCAGGCTGAGAAGATGCGAGACAGAGTCTCAGCTTCCTTCTCTCCGCTCACCCGCATCTTGCCATCAAGCCGGAGAGGCCCCTGGTTCGGGAAAGTCAGATCAAGATTCACGGTTGTTCCGGTTTTGGCCATAAGCAAACCCGAAACATCCGTGCGAGCCAGATTGTTGTTCACTTCTCCATTGAACTGCCAGGACTGCGGTAGCAACTGCGGATGCTTGACCTGCTGTGCCTTCAGGCCGATCGGCCCGACAAGGCTTAGCTTATCCAGTTCGCCCTGCTCCAACCGATAGCTTGCCTTCAGCGTACCTCTAGCGAGGTCGGCGCGAAGGCCTTTGAGCAGTGTTTCATTCGGCGTCGTGGCGGTCGCTCCGGAAAGTGGTTCAAGCTTTTCGACCTCCAGAACCGTCGGCTCACCAAATTTCAATGCCGCTGCGGTGGTATCCAGCCAGCCGGTCAACGAAATTTGCACACTGGGTTTCGTCAGCAGCCAGTTGTCCGCCTTCAGCTCTGACAGAGCTGCGGTTAATCGGGTTTTCCCCAGTTGAACAGCCCACGGAGCTTTGGTGGTTACGGCAAGGTGAGAGTTCATGGAAATATTTGCGCTTCCACGGCTACTCAATTCCACATTCAGCGGCAACAGGATTTGCGCCGAGCCTGTTTTAGCCAAAGGCGAATCTGGAGAAGCAGGCGCCATCGCCTTACCAGGCCGGACTGACAGCGTCAGCGAATCTGGCCGCATCAATTCCGGCACCTTTCTGATCCATGCCGCCGGATGACTGAGTTCCAGATCAGCCTGCAGCGTCTCAGGCTGCCACTGGCCTTGTTCAGCCTTCAGTGCGACTTCCAGATTACCTCTGATTTTTCCCAGTCCGGGCGCTGGCCATGGCTGGGGCAATCGCGCCTGGACGTTCACATTACCCGTCACCTGCGCCAGAAAGCTTTTGTCTCCAGGGCCCTGCAACTGCCAACTGGCTTCTATTGAACCTGTCTCCGGCTGATCTGGCCACTGTTCAACAGGCATGCTCTGCCAGGTTTGCAGCCAGGCCAATAGCCAGTCCGTCTGGGGCAAATCCGGCATTTCGACAGAGCCGCGCCAGGACACCACACCCTTCGCATTCCGGTTTCGGTAACCCGACTGCGCGGATAGATACTGTGTTCCGTCAATCGCCAGCTCTGCGGAAAAACTCAGATCATCGTTCCAGGAGCCATCAAGGGTTGCCAGCACATCAATCTGATGGCCTTCATGGTCAAGCTGCAGATTGGCTTTAATGGGAAGTCGAGCGTTTCCGGCCAGGCCAGAAGCAGAATCAGGTTGCGAGCTGGTAAGCGACAGGTTTCCTGCCAGAGAGCAGCGCCCTGCCTCACACGGCAGGGTCATCTCAAACTGCTGAATGGCAATCTCAGAAGGCAACCATGCCGGCAATGCCGGCGGCAACTGGTTCTTTTGTTGCGATTCCGCTGCGGGCTGCCCTCCCGGTTTTGTGTGCCAGTTCAGTTCCAGATATTTGACTGTCAGCGTATTCAGCCAAGGCTGCCACCCTTGCCCCCATTCAGGCCAGCGCCAACCCAGTGCCAGCTCTCTGCCCTGCAACGCAACATCCCGCGTCGGCAAGGACTGGGTGAGCTTTAGCTCGCGCACAGATACCCCACTGAACGATAGATCCAGCCCCTGCCAGTCCAGCGTTTCAATACCGTTCTGTTGCAGCGCATCGTTCCATAACTGGCGAAGCGTCAAAGCCCCGAACAGCACAGCTAGCGCCAGAAAAGCGAATATCAACCACCCAAAGGGTTTCAAGGCAATGCGCATGGCTTACTATCTCCAGACCACTCGCACCCAATATAACGGCCAAGCTACCCGAGGAACACCTCAAACCAAGTTATAGAGGAACACGATCGCGATACCCGCCGGGGTTACAAACTTCAGTATCACCATGAAAGCTTTGAAGGCGCCGCCTTTCAGGCCCATATCCTCAGCCAGCCCTTCGCGCCTGATGGCCCACCCTGCAAACAGGGCGATCGCAAGCCCGCCCAAAGGCATCATGACGTTAGAGACCAGAAAATCGAGTAAGTCGAACACCGTCTTGCCTTCGAAGAAGCTGATGAAGCCCAGCGGATGAACATCGCCCCACAGGTTGAAGGACAATACCGTGCCGATGCCGATGAACCAGGCAGCGAAGCCGCCCGCCAGGGCGCTTTTGACCCGGTTTGCGCCTTTGTGTTCCTCAAGCCATTCAACGACTGGCTCCAGCATGGAAATGGCAGAAGTGATGGCCGCCACCAGCAGCAAGGCAAAGAAGAGAGCGCCAAACACAATACCGCCGCCCATCTGACCGAAGGCTAATGGCAGAGTCACGAAAATCAGCCCCGGCCCGGCACCGGCTTCCAGACCGTTGGCAAAAACCAGCGGGAAGATCGCAAGCCCGGCAAGCAAAGCCACACTGGTATCCAGCACGGCTATGGTCATGGCGGTTTTGGCAATATTGATGTTTTGGGGCAGGTAAGAACCGTAGGCCATCAGCACGCCTATACCGATACTGAGCGTAAAGGCAGCGTGGCCAAGGGCGATTAAAACACCTTCTGTCGTCAAGCGGCTGAAATCCGGAGAAAACATAAAGCTGACAGCACGGCCAAAGCTGCCGCTGCTCATGGCGTAAAACACCATCACGATAAGCAGCAAGAACAGCATTGGCATCAGCATGGTGACCGCTTTTTCAAGGCCCGAGCGTATGCCCCGGCCAACGATAAACACCACAATCGCCATGAAAACCGTGTGCCAGAGCAACAGTTCCCAGGGGTTCGCCAACAGGTTGTTGAACTGCCCGCCTATGGCTTCTGCATCCGCGCCAACGAACAAGCCGAGCGCCGCTTTGCCGATGTATACCAGCGACCAGCCACCGATGACCGCATAGAAGGAAAGCACCAGGAAGGAAGCAACCACACCGTTCCAGCCGATGATGCGCCAGCCTTTGGAGGTGCCCTCGGTGTTTGTAAGGGTGCGCATGGTTGCGACAGGGCTTTGACCACCCCGGCGGCCAATCATGATTTCTGCGATGAGAACCGGCACACCTATAAGAAAAATACAGGCGAGGTAAACCAGTACAAAAGCACCACCACCGTTTTCACCGGTGATGTATGGAAACTTCCAGATATTGCCAAGCCCCACGGCCGAGCCGGCTGCAGCCAGAATAAATGCCATTCTGGAGGTCCAGAGACTACTGGCCTGCTGATGGGGGTGAACCGTCTCACTCATTGCGTTCTCCGAATAGTTGTTTTTGTCGGATCGTCATAATTTAAAGCCTCTGTAAAAGAGGCTCTGATTTTGTGCTGCGAGGGGAATAACTGATCGCTACATAACGCTACGAATCGCGCTGGCAACTGTTGGCAATACCCGGTCATTCAGGCCTGCCACGTTCACCCGGCTGCTTTCCAGCATGTAGATGCCGTGCTCTTCCCGTAACTGGCGAACCTGTTCCGGTGTTATACCCAGGAACGAGAACATGCCTCGCTGCCGGGCAATGAATCCAAAGTCACCCAAAGGAGCCAGTGCGTCCGCAAAGGCATGCCGCAGGCCAAGGATGCGCTCACACATACCGCGCAGTTCACTCTGCCATCCAGCGCGCAATGCGTCGTCACCCAGAATGGTTTCGACGATAGCGGCGCCGTGGGCCGGGGGCATGGAATAGTGGGAACGCACAACGCTCAACAGCTGGCTGGTTGCCGCCGTGTTAATTGCGCCGGTGGCCGAGATCAGCATCAGGGCACCCGTGCGCTCCCGGTACAGGCCAAAGTTCTTTGAGCAGGAAGCGGCAACGACCATTTCCGGTACCTGGCCCGCCAGATACCGCAGGCCAGCTGCGTCTTCCTCAAGCCCCTCGCCCAGACCCTGGTAAGCCATATCCACAAAGGGCAGCAGCCCCTTGCGCTGGATCAGCTGGGTAACCGTCTGCCATTGCTCAAACGTCAGGTCGGCACCGGACGGGTTATGGCAGCACCCGTGAAGCAACACGACATCCCCTGCTTTAGCACCTTCCAGCGTCTCGAGCATGGCGGGGAAATCTACCGTTAACGTCTCTCGATTGAGATAGGGATATTCGCGAATGTTCAGGCCGGCACCGCCCAGCAACGGCATGTGATTTGCCCAGGTGGGCGTGCTGACCCACACCGTTGTGTCCGGCTGGCACAGCCGGAAAAACTCGGCCGCCATGCGCAGGGCGCCGCAACCGCCCGGCGTTTGAATCACCGAGGTACGGCCATCGCGGATCAGGCTGTTACTGTTCCCCAGAATAAGGCGCGCCATGGACTCATTGAAACCAGCGGATCCCGCAGGCCCCACATAGCTTTTGGTGGTTTCACCTTCAAGCAGGCGCCGCTCGGCTTCATGAACCGACGCCATGATGGGCGTTTTGCCTGCGTCATCCTTATAGACTCCGATACCCAGATCGACCTTGTCGGGCCGGGTATCGTCGCGGAACGTCTGCATCAGCTGCAGGATCGGGTCCTGAGGTAACTGCTTGAGCGTCTCAAACATGATCTGCCTCCTTGTTATCTGCCTGACTGGTTCGAATCAGTGTCGGGCGACCTGTATCCAGCGCTTTGATCAGCTGTGACTGCTTTTCCTGAACAGCTTCTGCTGCCTGCTCACGAACCGGGCCATAGCCCCGTACCTCACTGGCCAGCTCCGCCAGCTGAAGGAACGTGTCGTAATTGCTGGCATCCAGCTCACTGACTATCCGCTGCACCAGTTGCTGGTAGTCTTTCAACTGCGCCCGATCCATCTTCCGGTCGGCGGAATAGCTGAACGGATCGATAGCGGTGCCGCGCAGCATCCGGAACTTCGCCAGCAGTTTGAACGCCCGGAACATCCAGGGGCCAAACTGGCGTTTCCTGGGCCTACCCTGAGCGTCGGTGCCACGGTTCATGATGGGCGGAGCCAGGTGGAAGTGAACCTTGAAGTCACCCTCGAAGGTATTATTCACCTCCTTCATGAAGTCGGTTTCCGCGAACAGGCGGGCCACTTCGTATTCATCCTTGAAAGCCATAAACCGGTATAACTGCTGGGCTACGGCGCGGGTCAGCAAATTGTTGTTCTCGCCCAGTGTTTCTTCTGCCTCACGCACCTGCTTTACCAGCTTGGTATAGCGATCGGCCCAGCGACGGTTCTGATAGTTCACCAGATGCTTGTGGCGGATGTTAATCAGCTCATCCAGCCCCTGCTCCGGTTTCACTTCCTCTACCCGTGCCTCGCCGGTGTTCAACAGATCGGTGATGACTTTTACATCCGTCGCGGCCACTCGACCCCAGCCAAAGGCTTCCTTGTTGCGTTCAACCGCCACGCCATTCAGCTCAATGGCTTTCATCAGCGCGGCTTGTGACAGTGGCAACAACCCCCGCTGCCAGGCAAAGCCCAGCATCATCACGTTGGAAAATACCGTGTCGCCCAGCAGCTTCTCGGCAATACCATTGGCATCCATCTGTGCAAAGTTGTTATCGCCAACAGCGTTACGGATCAGGTCCAGACGCTTGTCTGCCTGCATGTCCGCATCCCGGAACAGCACATAATCTGCAGTAGGCAGCTCGGCTTCGTTGGCCACAACACGGGTGTGATTGGGCCGCAGAACGCTCAGCGCTTTCTGGGAGGAAGCAACCACCAGATCACAAGCGATCACCGCATCGGCCTGGCCGTTACTGATACGAACCTGGTGCAGTTTGTCCGGAGACGGCGCCATGCGAACGTAACTGAGTACCGTTCCGCCCTTCTGGGCAAAGCCGGTGAAATCCAGCACCGAGGTGCCCCGGGATTCCAGATGAGCTGCCATGGTGATGAGCTGGCCCACAGTTACTACGCCTGTGCCACCCACGCCACCGACCAATAGATCGTAGGATCCCTTAAGCTCTGGCAGAACCGGCTCCGGAATATCAGTAAGTTTGCCCGTGAGCAAAGAGCCCGTGTCCATGCCGCGGGATTTGCGCAGCTGGCCACCTTCGATGGTCACAAAGCTCGGGCAGAAGCCATTAACGCAGGAGAAATCCTTGTTGCAGGACGACTGGTCAATCTTGCGTTTGCGGCCAAGTTCGGTCTGACGCGGCACCACAGAAAGGCAGTTCGACTGCACAGAACAATCGCCGCAACCTTCGCACACGTGATGGTTTATAAACGCCCGTTTGGCGGGGTCCGGGTACAGGTTGCGCTTGCGCCGGCGGCGCTTCTCAGCGGCGCAGGTCTGGTCGTAAATCAGGATGGTACAACCGGGAATATCCCGCAATTCTCTCTGTACGTTATCCAGCTCCGTGCGGTCATGAAAGGTTACGTCATCCGGAAACAGCTGCTTGTGGCCGTCATACTTCTCCGGCTCATCACTGAGCACAACCACACGGCGCACGCCCTCGGCGGCGACCTGTTGCGCAATCATCGGTACGGTGATCTGACCGTCCACGGGCTGGCCGCCAGTCATGGCCACCGCGTCGTTGAACAGGATCTTATAGGTGATGTTGATGCCGGCCGCAACGGCCTGGCGAATAGCCATGGACCCGGAATGAAAATAGGTGCCCTCACCCAGGTTCTGGAATATATGGGGATTGCCGATATAACGGCTTTTGCCAACCCAGTTGACCCCTTCGCCGCCCATCTGGATCAGCGATTCCGTGTTACGACCCATCCAGGACGCCATAAAGTGGCAACCGATCCCGGCCAGCGCCTTGCTGCCTTCCGGCACTTTGGTGGAGGTGTTGTGGGGGCATCCCGAACAGAAATACGGCAGGCGCTTTACGCCACCCGGATCCTGGGCGTTGCTCATACAGTTTATGGCCGCCAGGCGTTCGCTGAAATCTTCACCGAAGAAGCGGCCAAGGCGGGCTGCCAGAAAGCCGGCTACTAATTTGGGGCTCAGCTCACCAACATAAGGAATCAGTGGGCGACCCAGCTCATCCTGCTTACCGGTAATCAAAACCTCGCCGGGGCGATCCGGTTCCGACATAGCCTCTTTGATCTGGCTCTCAATAATCCCCCGCTTTTCCTCAACAACCAGCACTTCTTCCTTGTTGTGAACAAAGTTGAGAATACCGCGCCGCTCGATCGGCCAGACCAGACCCACTTTGTAGATATCCAGCCCCATTTCACGGGCCCGGTCTTCATCAATGCCCAGCAGGTCAAGCGCTTCCAGCAGGTCAAGATGGCCTTTACCGGTGGTCACAATGCCAAAGCGCGCCTGGGCATTATCAAACAGGCAACGGTCGATCGGGTTGGCTCGGGCAAACGCCTGCACAGCCGCCAGCTTATGCTCAATGCGGGTTTCCAACTGAGGCCCCGGCAGATCCGGCCAGCGATAATGAAGGCCGGTTTCCGGTGGTGTAAAATCGTCCGGGGTCACAAACTCCGGCAACGGCGGCAGCTCTACCGACGCAGCACTTTCCACGGTTTCAGAAACCGCCTTGAAGCCGACCCAACAGCCGCTGTAACGCGACAACGCAATGCCCCAAAGCCCAAACTCCAGATACTCGGCAATGTTGGCCGGGTTGATCGTGGGCATGAAAAAACTCATAAACGCTACATCAGACTGATGCGGCATGGAGGACGACACACAGCCGTGGTCATCTCCTGCAACCACCAGCACACCACCGTGGGGGGAACTGCCGTAAGTGGTGCCGTGCTTCAACGCATCCCCCGCGCGGTCAACTCCGGGCCCTTTGCCGTACCAGATCCCGAACACGCCATCCACCTGGCGATCGTCATCAGTCTCTACCTGCTGGGTACCCAGCATAATGGTCGCCGCAAGATCCTCATTGATCGCGGGTACAAAATCGATGCGGTTTTCATCAAGATGTTTTTGCGCCTGCCATAGGGCAACGTCGTAAGCACCCAGGGGTGAACCACGGTAGCCACTCACCATGCCTGCGGTGTTGAGCCCCAGCTTGCGATCCAGCGCGGCCTGCATCAAAGGAATGCGAACCAGCGCCTGGGTTCCGGTGAGGAATACCCGGCCAGAGTCCCGCAGGTAGCGATCTTCAAGCGTGTAATTATCTAGCTGAGAGATGTCGGTGGACATGGAGCCCTCCTTTTGTCGATTTTATAACCAAAAGTCTAGAGGGAAGTTCGCAAAAGGTGCTTGCGTATTAGGTGGCAATTACCCCTAGTTGCGAAAGATTCTTTGATAAATGACAATAGAACAGAAGATCCTTTGGAAAAAATCAGGTGTTACCAAATGAAACAGGTAGAACTGGACAAACTCGACCAGCGCATTCTTGCCGTACTGCAGCAGGATGGGCGAATCAGTAACCAGCAACTGGCGGAACAGATCGGGCTATCACCAGCGGCCTGCTGGCGTCGGGTAAGAACACTTGAGGAAACCGGCGTGATCACGGGTTACAGCGCGCAGCTCGCCCCGGAGCGCATCGGCCAGGGGTTGTGTGTACTGGTCAACCTGTCACTTCAGAGACATACCATAGACAGCACGGCGGAGATCGAACAGCAGGTGAGCAGCTACCCGGAGGTGCTTCAGTGTTTCGCGGTTACCGGGAATGCGGATTTCGTATTGCGGGTGATCGTGCCGGATATGGCCAGCTATGACCGGTTCCTGAACGAAAAGATATTCACCTTGCAGGGCATCGCACAAGTTAACTCCAACTTCTCACTGCGCGAGATCAAGAATACCCAGACGATACCGGTAGGGAGTGTTGAATGACCTTGCGCTCACCCAGGAGTGCCAGGCTCGGAATCCCGGTGTCGGGTTTGTAACCGGAGCAGTACAACGGCCACCAGTGCTACAAACATACCCGAAAGCCCGAACGAAACGCCAAAGCCACTCGTACCAAGAACTGCGCCGAACATGAGAGGGGCAAGAAAGTGAACAGCCCGATTGGCCATCAGGCGCATACCCAGAGCGCCGGACCGCTGCTCCCGCCTTACACTCTCTGCCAGAACCACCATCGACAGGGGTTGCGTGAGACCTCCGCCCAACCCCACCAGAACTGATAACAGCGCAATAGCAGGCGCATTCACCGCGAATCCCAAGCAGGCCAGTCCCACAGACACCGTGCACAGCGCCAGGATTGTTGCTCGCTCGCGTCCGCCAACGGCGCCAATAATCCGGGGAATAAACGGCCGTATCACCATGGAAACACCGGATCTCAGGCTCACCAGCACGCCGATCATCACAGCGCTCATTTCCAGGCTATCAAGATAGACGGGCAAATAACTGCCGTAGATGCCCAGAGCAAACATGCCCGCGACCGTAATTGCGATAGAGACCTGAACGCCGGTATTGCGGCGCATCAGTGAGGCCTGGGCACTGAAACCGGTCTGTTTGCCGGTCACCGACATGCCCAGAGTCGCATCACCGGTCAGCGCAAGGCCTGCGAGCCCGCCCAGTAAAGCAATACCGGCCATAACCAGAAACAGATTATCGACGCCACCCACCCAATGAATCCAGCCCCCTGCCAGCAAGGGGCCAATCACCTGCCCGCCAGACAGCCAGGTGGCATACCAGCCAAAATAGCCTTCCAGCTTAGGCCCGGCTGCCAGCGATGAGATAATCGTCTGGGCCGACAACACCATCTGAAGGTGCGCCAGCCCGACTAATAGCTGGCCACCAATGAGCCCGTAATAGCCAGGTAAAACCTGCATCAGCAGCAGCCCCGCAGTCATCAGAAGCGCGCCTGCCAGCAGCGTGATCCGGCCACCATGGCGCGCCACCACGCCGCCAAGAGGAATGGCCAGCAAAAAAGGAAGCAGGTACTGAGAACTCAGAACAACACCCAGCATAAGGGGCGAAGCTCCGAGCTCAAGGCCGTAGACCGGCACGGCTACCAGCAGCATCGAATAAACAACAAAGCAGAAAGTGAGCGATACACACACGGCCACGAAGTTCTGGCCAGCTTCATCAGCCGGCCGTCTCAGGAGATTTTGCAGCGTTGGTCTTTTAATAGGTCACCGGGTTGCAGCGATAAATCCGTCAACATGCAGTCTATTACTTTTGCATCAACATTTCAGACGATCATCGCCCCGCTTCATGGATGCTACAACCGATCCGGCAACCACCAGCAGAGCCGCAAGTGGTAACCGCCAGTCCGGAGCCGTAACGCCGGCAATCACCAGGAATGCAGCCGCCAGCACCGGCACGCCATAGGCAAGGCTGCCCACCAGCGCTGCCGGCCCGTTACGCAGCGCCAGGTCCCATGCCACCATGGCAATCCCATAAGGCCCAACGCCAAGAGCAATGCCGGCAACAAGAGCCAGGCCGGATGGCAACCCGAAAGCACTGCCGGAAAGAACATCCGCTATCCCTGCTCCCACAGCCGCCAGCAGAAAAAGGCCGGGCATAATTGGCGCAATTGCAACGGGCGCCGCCTGGCAAATCCACGAATACAATGCCCAGCAGCAACCCGCCATCAACGCCAGCGCATACCCTGCCATGTATCCTGAAGCTCCCTCACTCCCCGCTTCCGAGGAAAGTAACACCGCAGCGCCAGAGAATGCGATGAGTGCGCCACACAGAACAGGAAGCGGAATCCTGCGATGGAAAAGCCACTGGCTCATCACAATGAACATGACCGGCCAGGTATAGGTAATCAGCGCTGCCTCGGCGGTCGGCGCCATTCCAATCCCCGTCAGATAACCGCCAATAGCCCCAAGTATCAACGCCGGCACCAGGCCATAAATAGCCAACTTCCATTTCAAAGAAATCGGCGCATTAGCCTTCTGGCGACCTTGATTTCGCCACGAGCGGATACTTGTGGGCAGAGCCGCTAACGCACCACTCAGAAGAGCAATAGCAGTGAGCTGGAAGGGCGGTACCGAACTTGCCAGGTCCACCAGCAAAGGCGCGCCGGACCAAAGCACAACGGCAAAAAGAGCAGCGATAATACTGATAAAAATTGGACGAGAGGGGCTTGTCAATATGCGCACTATCGATACTCCTGTTGCTGCGGGTGAATTGGATTCGACAGTCACAGGCTATACACCTAAGATTCATCACAACATCAATGGTTTTTGATAGGTAACATCAACAGGATTGATACATTGAGAACGCGCGTACTCGACTTGAACATGCTCCTCACGCTGGTGACCATTGCAGACACCGGAACCGTGACGGCAGCAGCGGAGCGCCTGGCCTATACCCAGTCCACAGTGAGCATGCAGCTGAATCGCCTCGAAGCCGCGCTCGGCGTTCCGCTTCACGAAAAGGATGGGCGACGCATTCGGTTTACGGCCGAAGGCCAGAAGCTGGTGGGGTACGCCAGAAAGATGCTCGAACTGAATAATGAAGCCGTTGATGACGTACAGCAGCGCCAGATCTCCGGGCAGCTGAACCTCGGCATTCCGGAGGATTATGCGTTCCTGCTGACCTCGGTACTCTCTCACTTCAACCGACTGTTTCCCGCTGTGCAGTTACAGGTTACCTGCAGATCAAGCGTCGAGCTGGTAAAGCAGGTACAGGCGGGAAACATGGATCTGGCGGTGGTGACCCGCCAGTCACGATCCCCGGGAGGCGAAGTCATCCGGCGCGAGCCTCTGATGTGGGCCGTCGGCGCCAACGCCCAGCCATCGCTAACCGACCCGATACCTCTGGCACTCTACTCCCCCGGCGCCGACGTATTCCGGGAGGTTGCCGAGCAGGCTTTGGCAAACGCAGGGCGGGATTGGCGAATGGCCTATTCCAGCCAGTCAATGACCGGCCTCATGCCGGTAGTCGCAGCAGGGCTGGCAGTGGCTGTTATCACGCGGAATATGCTCACACCCCAGCTGCGAGTGATCGACGAACGCAGCGGTATGCCTGCGTTACAATCCGTGGAGATTGCCCTGCACCGGCCATCCGGCAGGCCTTCGGAGCCGGCGAAGCAGTTGGCTGAGCTGATTCGAAGTCATTTGTCGACGGCGGAGTAAACTGAATGCACGATCCAACTCACCGCGTCATGAAATAACATGACTCGCCCTAAGTGCTTCAATCTCCTGCTCAGAAAGGCCGATAATTCGATGCAGGATTTGAGCCGACTGCTCCCCCAGGAGTGGCGGTGCCCTGCGATACTCCACGGGCGTCAGTTTCAACTTGATCGGATTTGCGACCGTTGGCACCATTCCCAGGTTCGGGTGAGCTATCTTCTGGCACATCTCTCTTGCCACAACCTGTGGGTCGTCAAATACCTGATCTATTGTGTTTACGGGTCCGCAAGGCACTCCTGCACTTTCCAGGACATCAACCCACTCCCGGGTTGAACGCATGACGGTCGCCTGTCTCAACTTGGGGATCAGCTCTTTCCTATTAGCCACACGGGCCCGGTTTGTCGCAAACCTTTCGTCGATGGCCCACTCAGGATTTCCGAGCACCTCACAAAGCCGAGCAAATTGCAGGTCGTTGCCGACCGTCAGTACCATGTTGCCGTCTGCCGTTGGGAAGTCTTCATAAGGGACAATATTGGGATGAGCATTTCCCATTCTGGCCGGCGCTTTACCCGTAGTCAGGTAATTCATCGCCTGGTTAGCCAAACAGGCTACCTGAACGTCCAGCAGCGCGGTCTCTACATGCTGCCCCTCTCCCGTCCGGTCCCTGTGGGTAAGGGCGGCAAGTACACCGATGGTGGCATAGAGCCCGGTCATAATGTCCGTCAATGCTACCCCTACCTTCATTGGACCAGACCCGGGCTCACCGTCAGGGTGCCCGGTGATACTCATCAATCCACCCATAGCCTGAATCAGAAAATCATAGCCGGGCCGATTTGAATAGGGCCCGTCCTGACCAAACCCCGTAATCGAGCAATAAATCAGTTTCGGGTTGATGCGTTGCAGGCTCTCGCAGTCCAGACCGTATCGCTTGAGACCACCCACTTTGAAGTTTTCCAGCACCACATCTGACTCGGCTACCAGCCTACGAATCAGCTTCTGCCCTTCAGGATGCGTCAGATCAATGGCAAGGGACTGCTTATTGCGATTGGCACTCAGGAAATAGGCAGAAATCTCGGCGCTGCCATCATCCCCCTGAAAAAAAGGCGGGCCCCACGAGCGTGTGTCATCGCCGGTTTGTGGTCGCTCCACCTTGATGACATCTGCTCCCAGATCTCCCAAGATCTGGGAGGCCCAAGGGCCAGCCAGAACTCTGGAAAGATCAAGTACACGAAGGTGAGACAGGGAGCCTGACATCCAATTTTCCTTTAGTTGGGCACCTAACGCATGCCACCGAGGCAGAGGTATTTGAGTTCCATGAACTCATCCAGGCCGTATCGTGAACCTTCCCGGCCCAGACCGCTTTCCTTAACACCGCCAAAGGGCGCCGCCTCTGTAGAAATAATCCCGTCGTTGATACCAATCATGCCGGTTTCAAGAGCCTCGGCCACATGCCATATGCGTCGTACGTCATTGCTGTAGAAGTAAGCAGCCAGACCAAACTCCGAATTATTGGCCATGGCAATCGCCTGCTCTTCAGTGTCAAACCGAAACAGCGGTGCCACCGGGCCGAACGTCTCTTCACTGGCCACCACCATTTCCTGTGTTACATCGGTAAGGATGGTCGGCTCGAAAAAGGTTCCGCCAAGCGCGTGCGCCTTCCCCCCCAAAACGACTTTCGCTCCCTTAGCCGTCGCATCGGAGATATGCCGCTCAACCTTGTCCAGAGCCGCCTGATTGATCAGCGGCCCCTGGTGGGTCTCACCTTCGAGACCGGCACCGACAACCATCTTGCCGACAGCCGTCTTCAGTTTCTCAACAAACGCATCATAGACTCCAGACTGGACATAGATACGGTTGGCGCAGACACAGGTCTGCCCGGTGTTGCGATATTTGGATGCCATAAGCCCGGTTACTGCCGCATCAAGATCGGCATCGTCGAAAACGATGAATGGGGCATTGCCACCCAGTTCCAGGCTCACTTTCTTGACAGTGCCACTAGCCTGGCGCATCAGCAACTTACCAACCGGCGTTGAGCCGGTGAACGATACTTTGCGAACGATTGGGTTGGTCGTTAACTCTTCACCCACCTCCGGCGCTCGGGCTTTAGAGCAGGTTATGATATTGAAAATTCCTGGAGGAACCCCCGCCTCCTCAGCCAGCACTGCCAACGCAAGGGCGCACAAAGGGGTATCTTCAGCAGGCTTGACGACAACCGGACAACCGGCCGCAAGCGCGGGAGCTACCTTGCGAGTAATCATAGCCACTGGAAAGTTCCATGGTGTGATCGCTGCCACCACCCCTATAGGCTGCTTAATGACTATAATCCGCTTATCCCGGCCGTGACCGGGAATCACATCGCCATAGGCCCGCTTGGCTTCCTCGGCAAACCACTCAATGAAACTCGCTCCGTAGCCTACTTCACCCCGTGCTTCCGCAAGCGGTTTGCCCTGTTCGGCGGTCATCAGTCGAGCCAGGTCTTCCTGATGATGCATAACCAAATCAAACCACCGGCGAAGGATACCCGCACGCTCCTTAGCTGTTCGGGCGCGCCACTCAGGCCACGCAGCCTCCGCCGCTCGGATTGCCAATACCGTGTCTTCCGCGCCCATGTCTGGCACTGTGGCCAGGCTCTCTCCATTCGCAGGGTTGATAACTGAGAAAACCTTACCGGATTGGGCCTGAACCCACGTTCCGTTGATGTAAGCGCTTTCACACAAGAATTTCGGGTTTGCCAAACTAATAGTCATCACAGTCCTCACAAGGGAAAATCAACGTTTCCAGAGCAAATAATTTTCAATCACATCCCTGACAAATACAGCGTAGTCATCAACGCCAATATTTTGATCACGATACTTTCGGCGTTTCAAATACCAATCCTGCAACAAGGCTTTTGTCATCAGGGAAACCAAACGGGCGTTTTTGGCTTCGTATATCTCTGCTTTTATGCCGTCTTCAATCAAATTCAGAAAAATTTCCTCAATTTCAAGCTCGATCGCGACAGCGTCGCGCTTTTCCGGAGCCGGCAAACTTTTTGCCTCCATGTAAGAAAAATAGAACCAGGCCCGCATTTGTTCGCTCAGATACAGGTGCGCCTTGATGGCGGCGAACAATCGATCGCGTATATCCTCGACCTGACTCGTGTAATGGAGAAGCGTTCGGCGCGTGATAATAAAACCATGGCTTTGAATCAGATGAATCAGGTCGGCTTTGTTACTAATGTAGGCGTATAACCCACCCATGCTCATCCCTGAATCCGCGCACAAATCCCTCAATGTCATCGCGTGAAAACCCTTGGAATTAGCCAAGCGAAGCGTTGACTCAATGATCCGTGTCAGATTCTTGACCGCAGTTGCCTCCTTTTTGATGCTGATACGGTCTTTGTTCTGACGGTAAACATCACGGATCACATCCTCCTTCGACAGGCTCAGTTCACTGCGGAATGCTTCATAGTCTTCAATCATAATTGCCACGCATATCTGCTCCTTCAGCGGTTATCCCAGGCCAGATTACGCGACCGACAAGAACCTTTCCTGAGTTGCCTGATCAGCTCGCAGCTCGTCACTACTGGCCTGATGGACAACCTGCCCCTTTTCCAGGATGTAGGCGCGCTGGGCATGTTTAAGTGCGAATTGAACACTCTGGTCAGTGAACAGTATGGTCGTGGTTTGACTAAGATCGTCAATCAGCTCCCCAATCTGCTTCACAATAACGGGGGCCAACCCCTCGTTGGGTTCATCCAGCAACAGCAGTCTTGGCTGAATCATCAGCGAACGAGCTACTGCCAGCATTTGCTGCTGTCCGCCGGACAAAGTAGCTCCGTCCTGATCTTCTCGCTCTCCCAGCATTTCGTATTTCCTGAGGATATTGTCCACTGTCCAACGGGCGGCACTCCCCTTGCGCTGATAAGCGGCCACTTCGAGGTTGTCCCGGACACTCAGGCTGGGAAAAATCCGGCGATCCTCCGGCACATAACCAATGCCTGAACGGGCAATTCGGTGCGGCGGCAAACCCTGAATCTGCTTGCCGTCGAAAATCACTTCACCGGACCGCGGAGGCGTTAAGCCAATAATACTTTTCAGTGTTGTACTCTTTCCTGAACCGTTACGGCCTAGTAGACAAACAGTCTCACCCTCTTCCAGCTGAAGAGTAACGCCCTGAAGCGCCTGGCTTTCGCCATAGAACGTCTGGATATTGCGAACATCAAGAATCATGCGCCGGTCTCCTCGGTCACTTCGTCTTCTTCCTCACCCAAGTAGGCACGCCGAACCTCCGGATGGATCTTCACTTCAGATGGAGTGCCAGCAAACAACTTTTCGCCACGGTGCATCACCAGAATACGATCCGCCACATCGAAGACCACATCCATATCATGCTCAGTGATCAGGAACGTATAGTCGCCACTCTCTGCCAGACTCTTGATCAGCCGTGTGGTTCGCCGGGTTTCATCCGGCGTCATTCCCGCAGTAGGCTCGTCCAGCAAAACGAGTTTTGGTCGCGTTGCCAGAACCATCGCTATCTCCAACAGACGCTTGTCACCATAACTGATGACCTCGGCACGTTGATTCTTGAGGCTATCGATACCCAGGCGCTTGAGGAGCTCGACCGCCTCCTGCTGAATACCGGTATTGCGAGACGCAACATTAAACAGCTTGCGACTATGGCCATGGTAGGCCGACAACACGACTTCGACGTTTTCCTGAACCGTCATCTCAGGAAAAATGTTGTTGATCTGGAAAGAACGTGAAACTCCCAATCTGCTAATTTTATGGGGCGGCAGACCAGTGATGTCTCTACCATCAAGCGTGATACTGCCCTCAGAGGGCTGCATACGGCCAGAAACCATGTTGTAGAACGTCGTCTTGCCAGCGCCGTTGGGGCCAATGATGGCCATGGTTTCCTTCGGCATAACTTCCAGATTGATGCCCGAGACCGCTGCGTTTCCGCCAAACCGTTTGGTAAGATTCGATATGGTGAGAATTGGATTAGTCATTTCTTTATCTCCATCCACCAGTCAAGGACGGTACCCAGCAAGCCCTTGCGGAAGAAAATAACCATCAGGGCGAGAATGATACCGAGAACAAGCATCCAGGACTCTGTAAAGCTGGTGATCCAGGTTTCCAGCAGCACAAACACCGCAGCGCCAATGAACGGACCCAGAAAATAGCCGGTACCACCCAGGATAGCCATCAGTATCGGCTCCGCAGACATCGACCAATGCAGCAGTTCGGGGCTCGCTACGCGAAGGAACGGAGCAATCAAGCCACCTGCCAGGCCAGCAAAAGATCCTGCAATCACGAAGGCCGCCAACCGATAAGTGCGCACATTCAGACCAGCAAATGACACCCGCTCGGGATTCTGGCGAATAGCTCTCAGGATCATGCCGAATGAACTGCGACAAATCAGATATAGCACCGCCGAGGCAATGGCAACGATTGCCAACACCACATGATAATAGACAGCTGGATTCCCCAGAGTCAGATCAAGCCCGAGACCGAATGAGCCCAGAGAAAAGCCAGCCAGCCCATCACTGCCATTGGTGACAGAGCGCCACTGGTATGCAATAGCAAAAACCATCATGCCAAAGGCCAGGGTCAGCATGGCGAAATACACTTCATTCAGCCGGACGCAGAAAAAACCAATGACCAAGGCCAACAGAGCGGAGACACCCATGGATACCAGAAGGCTGACGACGAACGGCAACTCCAGATGTATTAACACCAGTGCCATAGCGTAGGAGCCGATACCGAAGAAGGCGGCATGGCCGAAACTCAGCATTCCTGTATAGCCAAAAATGAGATTAAAACTGGCGGCGAACAAACCCAGAATAAGAATTTCGGTGAAAATGAAAACATAAAAATAAGAGGCAATCCAAGGCACCGCAATCAGCCCAGCAATCACCAAAGCCAGCAAGGCCCATAAAATCCTGATCTTCATGCGGCCGCCCCTTTACCCATAATGCCATTAGGTTTGAACAACAGAACCAGCGCCATTCCCAGGAATGGCAAAAGCATGTTCACCTCAGGAAAATAACGACCACCAAAGCCATGGATCAGCCCAAGAATAATGGCCCCGAGCAAGGCGCCTGGAAAACTTCCAAGACCACCAATAACCACCACAATAAAGGATTCGATAATAATCTTGTCGCCCATGCCGGGATCCAGTGCACGCATCGGTGCGGCAATCACACCGCCGACAGCCGCAAGCCAGGCGCCAAAGGCAAACACACCGGTCACCACCAGCCGGGTATTGATACACAAGACCTCTGCCATATCGCGGTCCAGCGCGGCAGCACGCATGATTCGACCGATTCGGGTCCGGTTAAACAGGAACCAGAGCCCAGCCAGTAGCACCAGACCCATGACAATCACAAACAGGCTGTATGTCGGTATGGAGCTACCGATAATATCAATCGACCCGGCCAGCAACTGCGGTGGCTGAACGACCTGAATTCCACTCCCCCAGATCATTCGCACGCTCTCGTTAATGATTAACAGAAGCGCGAAAGTGAGTAACAAGCTGTCTCCTATATCCCTGGAATAAATATACCGTAATAAAAACCGGTCAATGAGGACCGCCAATATAGCCACGCCAAGCGGAGCCAAGAGCAACGCTGCCCAGAATGGCATTCCTACTATGTTGATCAGGGTAAATGCCAGGTACGCCCCCAGCATGTAGAGCGCTCCGTGAGCAAAGTTGATGATGTTCAGAACACCAAACACGATATTAAGTCCCACTGCGATAATGAACAGCAGAAGCCCGATATCAAGACTATTCAACAACGCCGATCCGATGCCAGACATGGAATACCTCGTTTCGTTAGGGCCGGTGCCGTGACGCACCCAATGGGCGCCACGGCAATCGTTCAGGCAATCTCTAGTTCAGAGACTGCAACCGGTCTCTTCGATAGAACGGGCCACATCTTCGCCGTCAAAGATCTGCAGATCAGTCAGTGTGCGGATACCATACTTAGAATTCATTGGGCCTGAAATACCCCAGTTCGGACTGACCATTGCCTGGTTATCGCCTTTGCGGAACGTAATCGTGCCGTTCGGGGCTTCCATGCTCATCCCACTAAGTGCCTTTGCAACTGCGGGGCCATCAGTAGTGCCCGCTGCTTCCATTGCCTTTTTATAGGCATAAATAGCTGCATAGGCACCTTCAGCGTTATAGCTGGGCGGGACGCCGTAGGCATCGATATACGCCTTAACAAAGTGGACATTGACGTCGTTATCATAAGCGTCGTACCAGTACCGGGTAGAAAGGTGAACGCCTTCCGGCATCTCGTCGCCAAGAGCAGATAACACTTCGGTCGCTGCACCCACGGTAAACAGCAGTTCATAGTCTTTTTCAAAGAATCCGCGATTGTTGGCCTGACGAACGAAGTTGACCAGATCGCCACCCCAGACAGAGATAAGAACACCGTCAGCATCAGAGTCCATAACCCGATCAATGAACGGAGTAAAATCTTCAGCTCCAAAACGCGGGAAATTGGTCTCCGACATCAGGTTGACATCAGGCTTGATGTCTTTCAGGTAGTTTCCGAAGAACTCCCAGGACTGGTGACCAAAAGCATAGTCCGGGCCGATAGTCGTCCAGTTAGTGGCATCAAGTTTTGCAGCCACCAGAGCAGCTGCCTTCATATTCTGGGCAACGTTTACGCTGATACGGTAGGTAAGCGCATTACACAGTTTTCCGGTAACGTCGGGCGTGGCTGCGTGGGTAATAATGAGTGGTTTCTGCAACTCGGGTATTGTCGGCACCATGCCCTGGGCAACACCGGAACTATCCAGCCCTACCAAGGCGTCAACACCTTCGGAGTAAACTAATTTCCGGGCTGCTTGTATGGCCACCGACGCTTTACCCTGGCTATCTTCATAGACCATCTCGACTTGACGGCCCAAAATTCCACCAGAACCGTTGATTTCATCGACCGCGAGGTTAATGCCCTTCTGGGCAAACTCACCATAGGTCGCAGCGCTGCCAGAGAGAATGTAGATTCCCCCTATACGGATTGGCTCTTCCGCGTAACTGGTGCTTGCGGCACCAATCGTAGCGGCTGCGGTCATCGCAACCAGGATTTTTTTTGCGCATATTTTTATCATTGTAATGCCCCTTCGTTGTTGTCATTGTTTTTAATGGTTAAAAAACCTTCTGGACGCTATCGCAACCTCCTTCTGACCGCGGTCAGACCTATCATGGGACCAACGAATCCCGGAGAATATTTTTGCGGATCTTCCCTGTGGCGGTTTTCGGCAACTCACCAAACACCACCTTCCTGGGCGCCTTAAAATGCGGCATGTGCTCCCTGCAAAAAGCTATAATGTCTTCGGATCTAATCTCTTCACTATCTTCAATCAAACTGACAAAAGCACAAGGTACTTCGCCCCACTTTTCGTCAGCCATTGCTACTACAGCAGCCTCGGAGACCTGCGGGTGCCGGTAAAGCACTTCCTCAACCTCAAGGCTGGAGATGTTCTCTCCGCCGGATATGATGACATCCTTGGCCCGGTCCCGAATCTCGACGTAGTGGTCAGGGTGCATGACCGCCAGGTCGCCCGTGTGAAGCCAGCCATTACTGAAGGCATCGGCCGTGGCTTCCGGATTTTTCAGATAGCCCTTCATCACGGTGTTTCCCCGAATACAGATCTCACCCATGGTTTTGCCATCAGCAGGCACGGATTCACCACTGACAATATCGAGAACAGCGATCTCATCCAGCCCATGTGTGGAAACGCCCTGACGGGACATTTTCAATGCTCTTTGTTCCAGCGGAAGGGCCTGCCACTCGGGCTGAGGCACGCACAATGCGGACGGGCCAAATGTCTCGGTTAAACCGTAAAGGTGAGTAATCTGAAAACCGATCTCTTCCGCTTTTCGAATCACACTGCTCGGGGGCGCGGCACCACCCAAAGCGAACTGGGTCGAACGGGACAGCTTCAGCTCCTCTCGCCCGAGCTCCTGCAGCAACATATTCATTACCACCGGCGCCCCGCACATATGAGTCACTCCGTAAGTCTCGATATGGCGATAAATTTTCATCGGATCCACGTCCCTGAGACAAACGTGGGTTCCACCCACTGCCGTTATCGCCCAGGTGTAGGCCCAACCGTTGCAATGGAACATCGGAAGAGTCCACAAGTAGACCGTCTCAGGCGTCATTTGAAACACCATGGAGTTGGTCATCGCGGCCAGAAAAGCACCACGATGGTGGTAAATCACACCTTTCGGATTGCCCGTGGTACCCGATGTGTAGTTCAGAGCAATAGCATCCCACTCGTCACTGGGACGCTGCCAACTGGCCTCCGCATCCCCCTCTAGCAGGAGGCTTTCATAGTCCTGTTGCGCAAGCCCATCACTCACGCCTGCTTTACTCTCGATAGAAATCAGAAGCGGCGGCACTTCCAGCTCCGAGACCGCAGCACGCACCACATTCTCCCAATCTGTGTCATAGAACAGAACACGGGCCTCGCCATGCCCCAAAATGAAAGAGAGCGTTGCGGCATCCAGGCGAATATTAATCGTGTTGATGACGGCACCTGCCATCGGCACAGAGTAGTGGGACTCAAGCATCTCGTGGCTATTCGGGCTTAGTATGGCGACCGTATCCCCAGGGTTAACACCTCTGCGCCTCAGCGCATCGCCCATTTGGCAGCAGCGCCGGTATAGCTCTCCATAGGAAAGCTCCAGGTCGACATCGATTACGGCCTGTTTATCCGGATACACGGTTGCCGAGCGCTGCAGCAACGTAAGTGGCGTCAGTGCTGAAAAATTTGCGCGTGTTCTGTCGAACTTTTTGTACTTATCCATGCTTCACCGTTTCAGGTAGCCCGGGCTGTTTATTCCCAAACGAGCCTCCGTTAAAGTTCGGAGCACTTCACGCAGGGCCTTATCTCTACCATCCAGCCGACGCTCGCGAATCGCCTCAGCAAGAGATTCCTCGCATTCAACATTATAATTTGGTTGAGATTGCACCCCCAAGAATGCGCTAACGGCTCGATCGGCCTCCTCCACCTTGGCCTGCTCACTCTGCCCAAGTTCACGGATTGCCATTCCCATGGCGTTAGCAATCATCAGTGCTTCGTATTTTCGCGTGCCTGTAAGCTCTGGTGTCAGCGAGTTCATTAGCACCTGGCGAGCTTCCGTCAATAGATCATGAATGTCCGGTTTATTGATCACTGGTCGTCCTCCAGTTCCTGAATCTGAGCCAACAAATCACACTCCATCTGCGCAACCATTCGACCGGTCAGCGCCAACTCTAACGAGCGCTGTTCGCCTGAGATGTGCCGGCGCGCCTGTTGAAGCGCGATCATGGCCCAGCGCACGAGAGCCATCACTTCCCAATAACTAACGGCCACCGGATCAATCTCAGCGCCACCCGCTTCGCGGTAACCGTCCAGAAAATCCTGCTTATCACCGACCCCGCCCGCTTCCCGCTCATTCGCACCAAACCGCCAGCTGCGGCTGCAAAACCAACCGAGATCCTCCGCAGGATCACTCCAGGCCGCAAACTCCCAATCCAGGATAGCGGTCAGCTTTTCACCAGCCATCATGTAGTTTCCGGTTCGAAAGTCGCAATGACACAACACCGTTGGACCCGGTTCGGGCGTTTTGTCTTCCAGCCAGTTCAGTGCCCATTCCAGAACGGGATGGGGTTCCGCAATTTCTCGGAGGTGCCGCCGGTAAATCGCTACACGGCTCAGCGCCGCATCACCTTGATCGGGCAATGTCAGGAAGCCCAGAGAGCGCACCGGTGGTCGCACCGTATGTAATTTGGCAAGCTCTGCACCTAGCCGTCGCACAATAGTGCGGCGCTGCTCACTTGTTAAATCCGACTTGACCAACTTACGTGGTGATGCGCTCCCGTCCGCCCGGGTCATGACATAAAACAGCTGCCCGCTGACATCAGGATCTTCGCAAAGCCAAAGCGGTTCCGGGACGGTAACTCCCGCTTTAAACGCAGCTTCCAGCACCCGAAACTCTTCGGGCCTCGACAGGCTTTCCGCAACGCCTGAAGGGGCATCCTGGCGCACCACAAATTTCTGAAGACCTGATCGCTGACCACCTTCGATTTCCAGGCTCAATCCGAAGTTGTCCTGAATGGCTCCCCCGGAGAGCTTTTCAAACTCGATCACTTTGGCGCTTCGAGCACCGGATTGGTGAGCGACAAACCGGCTGAAGACCTCCGCAAGCTCAGACATCAGCCCTACACTCCCCAACGCCAGAAGTCGGCGCGCTCGGCCAACAATGTTTTTGAGAACACCATCTTATGAATCTCCGATGCGCCATCAACCAGCCTCGCCTGGCGCGCATAGCGATAGATCCATTCCAGCGGAGTGTCTTTGGAGTAGCCTCTCGCACCACACAATTGAATTGCGGTGTCTACGGCCTTGTGCAGGGTATCGGCAACCGCCACTTTGGCCATGGAGACTTCTTTTCTGGCAAAGTCGCCTTGGTCGAGCTTCCAGGCAGCGTGCATGGTCAGTAAGCGACCGACCTGGATATCCATTGCAGCCTCGCCCAATAGCCATTGCACACCTTCGCGCTGAGCCAAAGTCTGACCGAAGGACTCACGCGTATTGACATATTCGGTAGCGATTTCGAGGGAACGCCGCGCCAAACCAAGCCAGCGCATGCAGTGAGTAAGCCGCGCAGTCCCAAGTCGAATCTGGGTAAGCTTAAGGCCGTCGCCAACCTCCATCAGACGGTTCTCATCCGGGATTTCCAAACCATCAAACCGGATTTCGCAGTGCCCGCCATGCTCTTCCGGCCCCATGATGGGAATGCGCCGAATAATTTCCCACCCCGGATCATCCTTATGGAACATAAAGGCGGTTAAACCCTTTCTGGCATCGTCTGAGGTTCGAGCAATCAGAATGAAATGAGAGGCTGCGGCGGCGCCCGTAATATAGTGTTTATGCCCATTGACAACCCACTTGTCACCCACACGTTTTGCGCTTGTCTGCATCATGCCGGGGTCTGAACCACAGCCAGGAGGCGGTTCCGTCATTGCAAATGCGGAGCTCACTGTTCCCTCTACAATGGGCTTTAGCCAACGCTCCTTTTGCGCCTCGGTACCCACCTTCGCCAATACCATCATGTTGCCATCATCGGGCGCCGCAGAATTGAAAACCACCGGACCAAAAATTGAACGGTTCATTTCTTCGTAACAGGCCGCCATACCCGAAATATCAAGCCCTTTCCCGCCAAGGTGTTCGGGGATCTGCAAACACCACAGGCCCTCATGCTTTGCCTTGCCACGCATAATTTCCAGATGCCCAAGCGCAATATTCTCATGCTCGTCGTAGGCTTCGGGATTACTCTCCAGCGGCAACAGATGCTGTTCCACAAAGTCTCTTATCCGCGCTCGATAAGACTCGTTTTTGGCGTTGAGATTGAAATCCACAGGGAGAACCTCTTTAAAGTGAAGATTGCAGATGACCGCCATCCACCACTAGGGTGCTGCCGGTCATGTAGTCAGAAAGCTCCGATGCCAGAAGCAGCAACGGGCCACACAGATCGTCTGGCTGCCCAAGGCGCCGCTGTGGAATGCGATGAATCATCTTCTGGCCCGGCTCAGTGGCAAAGAAATCTCGGTTCAGGTCGGTTTCTATATAACCAGGTGCTAACGCGTTAACCCGAATGCCATAGCGAGCCCACTCCAAGGCAAGAACGCGAGTCAGTTGCTCAACACCGGCCTTAGCGACCGCATAGGGTGCAACATTGCCCGCCGCACGATGCCCGAGAATGGAGGAAATCATTATGATGCTTCCGCGCCGCTCCTCGCTGGACAAGCGGCGGGCCGCCTCAGTGGCAACCAACCAACAGCCTTTAAGGTTCGTGTCGATAACGCTATCCCAGTCGTCACCGGTGCAGTTCAGAGCTTTTTTGCTGACGGCAACACCCGCATTGGCAACCACCACATCTGGAATGCCAACCTCACCGGCCATCACATCGAACGCTTGTGTAACGCTGGCTTCATCACTGACATCCATGGGTACAACATGAATGCGATCGGCGTGGCTGGGGAATGCTGACTTGAGGCTTTCAAGTGCCTCACGGCGCCGACCGCTCACGATGACGGTAGCGCCAGTATCGAGCAAACAGCGGGTAAAGCTTTGTCCCAACCCGCCTGCAGCGCCTGTGACAAGTGCGATCTTGCCATCGGTACGAAGAAGCCAGTTAGCGTTATCAGGATTCGTTTTTTTGGAATTGTTCATTTTTTAAACCCTCCACTCACAAAATAGACCGAGCGCTCGCTTTATTCAAGGAGGGAAACAATAAAGATTTTGCGGATCAGATTAGTTCAATTATAGCTGGGGTTTCGCCAACCTTGGCGGCAGTTTCCGGTAGATTCGTTCGGCATTACTCATACCGCCTCCC
This sequence comes from Marinobacter antarcticus, assembly GCF_900142385.1. Classification (NCBI taxonomy): domain Bacteria; kingdom Pseudomonadati; phylum Pseudomonadota; class Gammaproteobacteria; order Pseudomonadales; family Marinobacteraceae; genus Marinobacter; species Marinobacter antarcticus. Next base: position 1,953,081 of record NZ_FRAQ01000001.1, on the reverse strand, counting down.
AGCACAATAATGTCCGGGTCCAGCACATTGATAACGGCCGCCAAGCCACGGGCCGGATGTTCCAGATACTGATTCAGGGTTTCAGCAGCCCCTGCGTCACCTTTGCAACAGGGCGCACAAGTCGTCCTGCATGGCGCTCCCCTTTCTAACACGGTGCTCAGGAAAATGGCGACGGCGCCGCCTTGAACTCCGCATAAAGCTCCGGATAATCCTCCCGGAGCCGTGACAGGTTGGTTTGTGCGCTGTCTGGCAACATCTTGAGTAAGTCCTTCTGCTCCGCATCAGTCAGATGTTCACGAAGGAATGGAAACAGCTGCTCACGCTCGACCTGTAAGTAAGCCAGATGGGCATCGAGATAGGTTTTGAGGTCGTCGATAAAGCGCTCCATAGGCACCACGGCATCCATCAGGATCATATCGAGAGTCTCGGAAAGCAGGTTCAGGCGCTTACGCAAGGCTTGGTAATCCTCGGCCATTCGACGGCTTAATGCCTCGGCTTCGGGCGCCTTGGCCAGCAGATGTTCGCTGTACAGATGCTCCAAGGGCATGATGAAGCCGTCCATGTATTCGAGAATGTAGTCCACGACCTCACGTATCAGATGAAAGTCTGGGCGCTCGCCCTGCTCCAGGTTCTTGTGTCTGAGCAAGAGTATGTGCAGCAACCGCGCCATGTTGGCGTGATCGCGCCGCAATTGGTTAAGACTAGCCATGATAAAGCCTCCTTTGCTGGTAAGTCGTGTCGTGGTTATCCCTCAGAGTCTTATATTGGATTGTTCGTTATTGGAATACCAGAGCTAGACAATCATAGCGATTTCACAGTAATCCTTATGCAGTAAGAGTCCACAATCACATACCCAACCAGTTCGCGGTAAATTTGTTATGCAGGTGCTCGAGGTTGGCGGAGGTAACGTTGCGTTAGCCCATAACCATGAGAACTTTGTCGCCGGGCATGGCGACTGCGCTAAGCAGCATGTCGGTTTTGACATTATCAATCATAAGCCCCCTCCTGTTTGATATAGTGATCGTGCAATGCGCACATGAAAAACGGTGTCGCAAAGTGCATTTATAGTTTGGATTCCGGTGACTTGAAGCCTGATACCTGCCAAGAAAAGGAACGCTCTGCCGATGCCTTATCCCATCGAACAAAAGCTCGTTATTGCGGTTGCGTCCAGCGCTCTGTTTGATCTGTCCGGGTCTGATCATGTATTTCGCGAACAGGGTGAAAAGGCCTATCGAAAGTATCAGGAAGCTCACTTGGGTGAACCCTTGCGCAAGGGCGTTGCCTTCCCGTTCGTAAAGCGCTTTTTGAGCGTGAACCAGAAGTTTCCGGAGCAGTGCCCCGTGGAAGTGGTTTTGCTATCCCGAAACTCGGTGATTACCGGCAAGCGGGTGTTTCATTCTATTCACCACCACGGCCTGGACATTACCCGCGCGGCATTCCTGGAGGGCAAATCGCCCTATGCCTACATTCCAGCATTCAATGCCTCGCTGTTTCTCTCGGCTAATGCCGTCGATGTGTCGCAGGCGCTAGACTATGGCTATGCGGCTGGCACGGTTCTGCCGAGCAAGGTAGTGGATGATCAAGGTGATACGGAGCTGCGCATTGCTTTCGATTTTGATGGCGTGATTGCAGATGATGCCTCTGAGCAGGTATACAAAGCCGGCTCGCTGGAGGACTTTCAGAAACACGAGACGTCCCGCTCGCAGATTCCCCACAGCCCCGGCCCTCTTGCGGATTTATTCCGCAAGCTTTCACATCTGCAAAAACTGGAAGACCAGGCTGTGACGGACGATCCCGATTATCGGCGGATATTGAGAATCGCCATTGTGACGGCCCGCAATGCCCCTTCCCATGAACGAGTGATTACAACGCTGGAACATTGGGGCGTGGATGCCAATGAGGTTTTCTTCCTGGGTGGTATGAAGAAAGACCGGATTCTGAACGTGCTTAAGCCCCATATGTTCTTTGATGACCAACGGTCGCATCTGGAGTCGGATGCGGGGGATATTCCGATGGTACATATTCCGTTTGGGGTGGCGAATTTGTGAGGCTGAGGTGCACCACTGCGAGGGCATTGCAAGGCTACCTTTCGCCGGGGTACTGGATGTTATTCGGCGTTGGTTTAGTGAGTAACTCTCACTTATAGATAGGCAAGTATCTCAACAAGGACCCAGGCGCTTGTCAGAACGCCCAACCAACCGAGCACCGTGGCAATCTTCGCCAAAATAGCCCAAACCTTGCGGCCCTGATACCTGTCTGCTGCGCGCCATATCCCCAGCAAAGCCAGCGCCTGATAGACAATAGTCACAGCCAGAACCACCGCCAAAATACCTACCGAGGGAATTGCTCTGGTAACAGCGTTAACAATCAGGCCGACCAAAACGCCATAGAGCCAATAGGTTTTGGCCAGACCAAAGTCGCCGCTGGCCAACTTTGAAAAGAATCCTTTCTGCTTCACTCCGCTTGGAGTATTTCCAGTTTCAGACACAGATATCTCCTTAAGGTACCGGGTGCCAGGGCTTCAATCTCACCCCTCAACCACTCAGGTTCCAGTATGTCGCTGTACTCTATACCACAACGAACAAACCCGATAAGCCAAAGAAGCCGCTTTCCTGATAGAATTAGCGCTTCAAACACGCAGCAATGAGTAAGAAACGAGCAAGAAATGAGCAAAGACGCACCTTCCGAAAACGCCGAAAATACCACGGGGGCTACCGGAAAAACTGGCCCAGAGCCATCCCGCCGCTTCTGCGTTGCGCCGATGATGGACTGGACTACCCCCCAATATCGCTACCTCGCCCGCCTGTTGAGCCGGCATACTCTGCTCTATACCGAGATGGTCACCACAGGTGCGCTGATTCACGGCGATACTGAGCGCTTTTTGCACCACAATCCGGCCGAGTATCCCCTGGCTCTCCAGCTTGGCGGCAGTGATGCCGGAGAGCTGGCCCATTGCGCGCGGCTGGCGGAGCAGTTTGGGTTCAGTGAGGTAAACCTGAACGTTGGCTGCCCCAGCGATCGGGTTCAAAACAATATGATTGGCGCCTGCCTGATGGGACACCCGGATAAAGTGGCAGAGGCCGTGAGCGCGATGATTGCGGCCACGAGCCTTCCGGTAACGGTAAAGCACCGTATCGGCATTAATGGCCGGGAGTCCTGGGACGATCTTTGCGAGTTCGTGGATAAGGTTAGTGCTGCGGGCTGCCGTACATTTATTGTGCACGCGCGTATTGCCGTGCTTGAGGGCCTGAGCCCGAAGGAAAACCGGGATGTGCCGCCGTTAAAATACGATTGGGTGTACCGCCTCAAGCAAAAATACCCGCACCTTGAGATCATTATCAACGGCGGCATCAAAACGTTCGAAGAGTGCCATGAACATCTGGAACATACGGATGGCGTGATGCTGGGCCGTGAGGCCTATCACAACCCCTGGCTGCTGGCTGGTGTGGATTCGGAGTTCTTTGGTGACGAGGCTCCCACGGCCTCCCGCCACGACGCGCTCAGGGCCATGTATCCGTTTATTGAGAGCGAGCTGGAGCGCGGTGTTTTCCTCAGCCACATATCCCGGCACTTACTGGGGCTTTTCCACGGTATCCCCGGCGGCCGTCAGTTCCGTCGCTATATCAGTGAAAACGCGCATAAGTCCGGTGCTGGTCTGGAGGTGATTCAGACCGCTCTGGAGAAGGTCCGCGAGCCCGCACAGCCTGTATTGACGGAAGCGACAGCGAGCGCTTGACCGCGACCTTAACGCATTATTGCCAGAACCTTACTTTTTGCTGTCTTGTTCCTGTCTTTGCAGCCCGCTATTGTAGATGTATAACCCGCATCCGGGATTCGGATGTGTTGATAAAAAATCAACTCGGACGACAGCACGAATGGCCAACAAGCTCGACCAATTGAAAACCATGACCACGGTAGTGGCGGATACTGGCGATATTGACGCCATAGCCCAGTGGCGCCCGCAGGATGCCACCACAAATCCATCACTGTTGCTGAAGGCAGCTGCTTCCGATGCCTATCGCCCCATGCTCGACAAGGCGGTTGCCATGGCTCGCAAACAGGGCGGTTCCGATGCCGAGCAGTTAAAAGTGGCAACCGATATGCTGGCGGTTTTGGCGGGCCAGGAAATACTCGGCCTGATACCGGGAGTGGTTTCTACAGAAGTTGATGCCCGATTGTCATTTGATACCGATGCCACGCTCAAACGTGCACGCCGCTTGTTGGAACTCTATGACCAACAGGGCGTGGATACTCGCCGGGTTCTGATCAAGATTGCGTCTACCTGGGAAGGCATCCGAGCCGCGGAGATACTTGAACAGGAAGGTATCCACTGCAATCTGACACTGCTGTTCTCATTCGTGCAGGCTGCGGCCTGCGCACAGGCCGGTGCCTTCCTCATCTCACCTTTCGTAGGTCGCATACTGGACTGGCACCTTGCCAGCACCGGTCGCGAGCAATTCCCTGCCGCCGAGGATCCCGGCGTGCTTTCGGTCGCCCGGATCTACAATTACTACAAGGCCAATGGTTTCAGTACGGTGGTTATGGGCGCGAGCTTCCGCAATACCGGAGAAATTGAAATGCTGGCAGGCTGCGACCGTCTCACCATCAGTCCTGCGTTACTGAAGGAACTGCAAGACGACAATGGAAGCCTGGAGCAGAAACTTTCAGCCACCGGAGCCACTTCGACAGATGGGTTCGGAACCCTGGATGAAAAACGCTTTCGCTGGGAATCCAACGAAGATGCCATGGCCACTGAAAAGCTGGCAGACGGCATTCGCCGCTTCACCGCAGACCAGATTGAACTGGAGAATAGGGTTCGGCAGCTGGCCAGTAAAGCGGCCTGATTTTCAATGCACCTGAATGATCGTGTCTGATTATGATTAAGAGCCTGAAAAAACTGTTTAGCGCACCGGAAACAGAGCACGATAAACCCGATGCCCGCGATCTTGCGATTGCTGCAACCGCTTTGATGGTGCAACTTTCGCGGGTTGATAACGATGAAGATGAGCGAGAGCTGCAAGCTATCGTGGACTGCTCGATAAAAGCTCATCAGGTAACCCGGGAAGAAGCGGAGGAAATTCTCAGCCATGCCCTGGATCATGCGGAGGATGCCACCTCACTGTATGAATTTACCGGGCAGCTCAACGAGTACCTTGATCAGGAGGGCAAACAGTTGCTGCTGGAGAGTATCTGGCATGTTGCTCTCGCGGACGACCGCGTCGACAAATACGAAGAACACCTTATTCGCCGTATGGCAGACCTGCTGCATCTTAATCACCGGGAGTTCATACAGGCGCGACACAAGGCAGAGAGCGCACGCTCCTAGCCGGCACATAACAAAGGAAATCGCATGTTAGCCATTCTTCATCCCAACACACCTCTGGACAGTGAAGCCTACCGCCAGACGATGCACTTCCTGGAGAATCTGCCGGGCGTATCTGTGCGGGTGCATGAGATTCAGGGAGCCAGTCAGCGGCTGACCGAGGTTTACCTTCTGGGCGACACCAAGCCGCTCGACATGGCAGAAATCGAAGCACTGCCGGCTGTTGAGCGCGCCATCCGCATATCTGAAGATTACCGGGTTCTGGGGCGCCATAGAGATGATAACCGGCAGACAGGCTTTAGCTACAACGGCGTAGACTTCAACCAGTCCAATCTCAACATTTTCGCCGGGCTCTGCGCTGTAGATATTCCTGAGCATGTCGAAATGATGTTGAAGGCTCTTGAGGAAAACGGTCAGGTTTGTACCCGCATGGGTGCCTACAAGCCTCGCACCAACCCTTATTCATTTCAGGGGCATGGTAAGGGTTGTCTGCCGTGGGTTTTTGAAAAAGCTGGCAAACACGGTATCAAAGTGGTGGCCATGGAAATCACCCATGAAGGCCACATTGAAGAAATCGATACCTGCCTGGAAAAGCTCGGGCGGCCAACTGGCGTTATGCTTCAGGTGGGCACACGAAATACCCAGAACTTTGAACTGCTGAAAGCCATCGGTCGCCAAAGCACCTACCCGGTACTGCTAAAGCGCGGGTTCGGCATCACTCTGAACGAATCCCTGAATGCGGCGGAATACCTGGCCAGCGAAGGCAACGCCAACGTCATTTTCTGCCTGCGCGGCATGAAAACCGAAGCCGGTCAGCCGCACCGCAACATGGTGGACTTTGCTCACGTACCAGCCGTTAAACGGCTGACGCGCATGCCTGTCTGCGTCGACCCTTCTCATTCGGTAGGTACCCGTGAGAAGGCTCCGGACGGCATCCTGGATGTTATGCACGCAACAGCACAGGGCGTGATCGCAGGGGCCAATATGGTTCTGGTGGACTTCCATCCCAAACCGGAAAAGGCACTGGTAGACGGGCCTCAGGCACTGCTTATGAACGAACTGCCGGCCTACCTTGAAGATATACAGCTGTGCCACGATACCTGGAAAAAACGCCAGGCCATTTACCAACGTCTAAAAGGTGTAACATCGGAATGATCGTCTACGGACACCGGGGCGCCAAAGGTGAAGCCCCAGAGAATACCCTGCCCGGATTCAGGCACGCCTACCGGCAGGGCGTTCGGCATTTTGAGCTGGATATCGTGCTGTCGAAAGATGGCAAGCCCGTGCTGGTGCACGATCTCACGACCGACCGCACTACGGACCAGAAAGGCAATGTGAGCCAATATACGGCAGCAGAGCTTGCCGCCATGGACGCCCGTCGCAACACAACCTCATGGCCGGTAAAAACCGGTATCCCTGCGCTGGAAGATCTGTTGGATCAGTTCGGTGATATTGAGCACTTCCAGCTGGAAGTGAAGAAGGATACTCGCGCCAGACTGAATATTCTCTGTAACCGCCTAACGGAAATCATCCAACACCGCAATCTCTATCAGACGGCAGCGATCACTTCGGCGGACACCTGGTTTCTGAAAGAAATACGCAGAAGAAATAAACGCATTCGCACAGGGCTGGTAGCAGAACGACGGTTCCCCCGGCCACTCGGCATCGCAGCGCGGCTGGGCTGTGACTACTTGTGCGTCAACTGGAAACTTTGTTCGCCAGAACTTGTAGAGAAAGCTCGCCGGAGAGGAATGCATGTCTCCTGCTGGACCGTCAACCGCATCCAGGACATGCTTCGGCTTGAAGCTATGGGCGTGGACAGTATCATCACAGACTTCCCTACAAGCACGCGCATGTTTTTTGATAATCGCGCACGCTCTGCCACCTCACTGCCTGACGACCGCCAGGAAAACACAACGACGGGTAATGCGACATTACCCGCCAACTGAACCTGAACCGATCAGAAGATCCGGTTCAGGCCGTTCAACGCAGCTACCCGGTAAGCTTCCGCCATGGTCGGGTAGTTAAAGGTTGTGTTGATGAAGTAATTGAGAGAGTTGGCCTCACCCTCCTGATTCATGATCGCCTGGCCGATGTGAACAATCTCGGCAGCCTGGTCCCCAAAGCAGTGTATGCCCAGAATCTGTCGGGTTTCACGGTGGAACAGGATTTTGAGCATGCCGACAGCTTCGCCAGTAATCTGCGCCCGGGCAAGATCCTTGAAAAAAGCCTGCCCAACTTCATAGGGTACCTTGGCTTCTGTCAGCTCACTCTCGGTTTTACCGACAGAACTGATTTCGGGAATCGTATAAATGCCCGTGGGCACATCTGAAACAAACCGGAAGTACTCATCCTGAGCAATGTCCGAAGATGCAGATCGCCCCTGGTCATAGGCAGCACTTGCAAGGCTTGGCCAACCGATAACATCGCCAGCAGCGTAGATGTTCTCCACATCTGTGCGGTAGTGCTTATCAGTGGACAACTGGCCACGACCATTCGGCGTCAGGCCAATGTTCTCCAGCCCCAGGCTTTCAGTATTGCCACTGCGGCCGTTGCACCAGAGAAACGCATCGGCGCGTATTTTCTTGCCTGACTGCAGAGAAAGAACAACCCCGTGGTCGTCCCCATCCAAAGCCTCATATTGCTCGTTGTGACGCACCAGCACACCGTTGTTGCGCAGGTGGTAGCTAAGCGCATCCGAGATTTCATCATCAAGGAATGACAGCAGGCGACTGCCCGGGTTGATCAGGTCAACCTTCACACCAAGACCGGCAAAAATGGACGCATATTCGGAACCGATAACGCCGGCACCGTAAATGATCAGCGTGCGCGGTGTATGGGACAGATTGAGTATGGTGTCCGAGTTGTAAATCCGGTGATGGCGGAAATCGACATCAGGCGGCAAATACGGACGTGAGCCGGTCGCAATCACTGCCTGCTTGAAGTGCAGTGTCTCGACGGACTTGTTACCACGGACTTCGAGCCGGTTCTCATCCAGAAACGATGCGCGTCCGTTGATCAGATCCACTCGGTTACGGGAATAAAACTGAGTTCTCAGTTTTACCTGTTTACCAATGACCTTCTGTGCATTTTGCAGCACCCGGGGAAACGAGAACCAGCGGGGTTCTCCGATATCCCGGAACATCTGATTGGTATTGAAGGTAATGATCTGTTTGACCGAGTGGCGCAAAGCCTTGGAAGGAATCGTACCCCAGTGGGTGCAGTTGCCTCCCACGGTGGGCTTGTCTTCAACGATAGCAACACGCTTGCCATGCTTCGTCGCGTTCATTGCCGCACCTTCACCTGAAGGTCCCGCACCGATAACGACGACGTCGTAATGATGTTCTGCCATGCGTGCAGTGACTCCTTATCTACGTCGTGAAAAAGTAATTGTGATTATTCTGGATCTGCCAGCGCTTACTGCTTGCGACCAGCCTTGGTCGCATCATAGGCCAGGTCCTCGGGTGCTACTGCCTCCAAAGCCACACGCTGACTTTCCTCTTCGCACTTCTGGGTGTTGCCGCCACAAATATCACAGGACGAGCTGATTCCAACCGCACTCATACCGCCACAGCTGCCGCTGATCGGCTTGCGACCAAAAATGACGCCAACAGACATGCCGGCGACCAGCAAAACCACAATCAAAAAAACCAGAAGAAAGGTACTCATGTTGTCCTCCCCTTACTGAGCAACGAAGGACGAAAACGCCGGGGTCTGATGCCCCTCAAACCCGTCTTCCGTCCGAATAATAAAATAGGCCGGAATATTCTCCCGCGTTGCGAGCTCACTCGCCCGCTCGTAACCCATCACAGTGAAACCGGTCGCCAGTGCATCAGCGGTCATGCAGTCATCTGCAATAACCGTTACAGAAGCCAGATGATGCGCAATCGGGTGTCCGGTCTCAGGGTCTATTGTATGGGATAAACGGCGCCCTTCCGATTCGTAATAGTTACGATAGTCTCCTGAGGTGGCCATTGCCCGTGAAGGCAGGGAAACGATGCTGTTGACCGTATGCTCTGCGCCATCCACCGGCTGCTCAATGGCAAGCCTCCACACGCTACCATCCGGCTTCTGCCCGTGGGTGCGAATTTCTCCACCTATTTCGACAAGATAAGCCTCAACACCTTCACTATCGAGATAGCGAGCCACGACGTCTACACCGTAACCTTTTGCGATCGCAGACAGATCGATGTATTGGGGCATCGCCGCCTTTACAGCGGGCGGATCGGCCTGAAGCGTCAGCTGCTCGTAACCCGTCTTGGCCAAAGCGCGAGCCAAGGCCTCTTCTGAAGGAATCTGTTCTGGCCGTGCATCCGGACCGAAGCCCCAGAGATTGACCATCGGCCCGATGGTTACGTCAAACGCACCGCCTGTCAGCCGTGAAATCTCATTGGCCCTGGCCAACACTTCAAAAAGCCCATCAGACACCGGAATCCAGTCCGACTGATCTTCCCGGCGGTTCAGCTTTGACAGTTCTGAGTCCTCCCGCCAGGTCGACATGGAGGCATCAACCCCTTCAAGAGCGTCGTCAATGCCTTTTGCCAGCGCCTGAAGCCTCTCGTGATCTTCCGGTAAGACAACGCTGATATGATAAGTGGTGCCAAACGCAGGACCTGAAATTTCCCAGACTTCTTCGTCCGGCTGAAACGAGCAACCCGCCAAGGCCACCAGTGCCAGCATCATGAAGATGCTGGCAAAGGCTACCCGGGCGGGTTGTAACATACGGGATGTCATCTGAAAGGTTTAGCCTCCGAAGTCATCCAGCATGATGTTCTCGTCTTCAACACCCATATCCTTCAGCATCTTGATAACAGACGCGTTCATGATAGGAGGCCCGCACATATAGAACTCACAGTCTTCCGGAGCGGGGTGATCCTTAAGGTATTTGTCATACAGAACGTTGTGGATAAAGCCCGTTGGGCCTTCCCAGTTGTCTTCCGGCTGCGCATCAGACAGGGCCACGTGCCATTCGAAGTTCTCGTTCTCTTCGGCAAGCATGTCGAAGTCTTCCACGTAGAACATCTCGCGGACACTCCGGGCACCATACCAGAAGCTGATCTTGCGCTTGGAGTTCAGGCGCTTGAGCTGATCAAAGATATGGGAACGCATTGGTGCCATGCCGGCTCCGCCGCCGATAAACACCATTTCCGCTTCGGTCTTCTTGGCGAAGAACTCACCGAATGGCCCCATAACCGTAACCTTGTCACCCGGCTTCAGGTTGAACGTATAGCTAGACATGATACCCGGCGGGTGATCAGTCCCCGGAGGCGGGGTGGCAATACGGATATTAAACTTGAGAACACCCTTCTCTTCCGGATAGTTCGCCATAGAATAGGCGCGGATGGTCTCTTCCTTGTTGATTGCCTTGTAGCGCCAGATATCAAGCTTGTCCCAATCGCCGTGGAAATCCTCTTCAATATCAAAATCCTTGAAATCGATTTCGTAAGGAGGACACTCCAGCTGAACATAACCGCCAGCGCGGAAATCCACTTCCTCGCCTTCCGGAAGCTTCAGTATAAGTTCTTTGATAAAGGTGGCCACGTTGTGGTTGGAGGCAACCTCACACTCCCACTTTTGAACACCGAAGAACTCTTCAGGCACTTCAATTTTCATGTCCTGCTTAACCGGAACCTGGCACGACAGGCGCCAGCCTTCCTTCTCTTCACGGTTCGTGAAGTGGGTCTTTTCCGTAGCCAGCATCGCCCCGCCGCCATCAAGCACTTTACACTTGCATTGCGCGCAGGTACCGCCACCACCACAGGCTGACGACAGGAAAATACCGCTGCCTGCCAGTGTGCCCAGAAGCTTGCCGCCGGCTTCCGTTTTTACGGTATGTTCCGGATCGTCATTGATTTCGATGGTCACATCACCGGTGCTTACCAGTTTGGATCTCGCCGCGAGGATGATCGCCACAAGCGCCAGAACGATAACGGTGAACATGACCACGCCGAGTATGATTTCTGTATACATGGTCTCGCCTTTTCGTTAAACCGAATCACCGGATGAGTTACAGGGAAATCCCAGAGAATGACATAAAGCCAAGGGACATCAGACCAACGGTAATGAAGGTGATACCCAGGCCACGCAGACCTTCAGGAACATCGCTGTACTTCAGCTTTTCACGGATGCCGGCCAGGGCAATAATAGCCAGAGCCCAGCCCACACCGGCACCAAAGCCATAAACCACACTTTCACTGAACGTATAGTCACGTTCCACCATAAACAGTGCAGCACCCATGATTGCGCAGTTCACTGTAATCAATGGCAGGAACACGCCCAGTGCGGAGTAAAGTGCGGGGATATATTTGTCCAGAATCATTTCCATGATCTGAACAATGGCCGCGATAACGCCGATGTAGGTAATCAACCCAAGAAAACTCAGATCCACATCAGGCAAACCTGCCCAGGACAACGCACCTTCACGCAGGATGTTGTTGTAGATCAGGTTGTTGACTGGCACGGTCAGTGTCAGAACCACAACAACGGCAATACCGAGACCCGTCGCCGCTTCAATCTTCTTGGAAATGGCAAGAAACGTGCACATACCCAGGAAGAACGCGAGCGCCATGTTCTCAATGAAAATTGCCTTGAGAAGCAAGCTGATATAATGCTCCATCAGAAGGCCTCCTTATGGGTGTGGCGGGACATTTTGTAGTCCTCTTCTTCTACTTGCTCAGGCATCCAGGAACGCAGCCCCCAGATCGCAAGACCAATGATGAAGAACGCACTCGGTGGCAGCAGCAGCAGGCCATTTGTCACGTACCAGCCACCTTCGTTTACCGGAGACAGGATGGTCACACCGAACAGTGAACCGGCACCCAGAAGCTCGCGGAAAAAAGCCACGAACAGCAGCATGACCGAGTAGCCCAGACCGTTACCAATGCCGTCGAGGAAGCTCAACCAGGGGCCGTTCTTCATAGCGAAACCTTCGGCGCGCCCCATAACAATACAGTTGGTGATGATCAGACCAACGAATACAGAAAGCTGTTTACTGATTTCGTAAGCATAGGCCTTGAGTATCTGATCAACCACGATTACCAGAGAAGCAATAATGGTCATCTGTACGATGATCCGGATGCTTGCCGGAATCTGGGTACGAACCAGTGAGACAGCCAAGTTGGAAAACGCGGTAACAGCGATAACCGAAAGACACATAACGATGGTGACGTTCATGCTCGTGGTTACGGCAAGTGCTGAACAGATACCAAGGATCTGCAGCCCGATCGGGTTATTACTGAATATCGGTTCAAAAAGAACCTGTTTGGCGGTTATTTCGGCCATGATCAGACCTCCCCTTCACGAAGTTTCTTGAGGAACGGTGCGAAGCCCCGGCCACCCATCCAGTAGTTAACCAAGTGCTGAACGCCACGGCTGGTCAGTGTTGCTCCGGAAAGCGCATCGACCTTGTGCTCTTTGTCAGCAGTGTTAGCGCTTACGCCACCCTTAACCAGGCGAATTTCTGGTTGAGACGTGTTGTTACCGTAAAGCTCCTTGCCTACCCACTGCGATTTCCAGCGCGGGTTATCTACTTCACCCCCGAGGCCGGGTGTTTCTGCGTGCGCGTAGAAACCCAGACCCTCAATGGTGTTCAGATCCCCTTTAAGCGACATGAAACCATACAGAGTAGACCATAGCCCGTAACCGTGAATCGGCAGTACCACACGCTTGAGATTACCACCTTCGCTCAGAGTATAAACCTTTGCGACATTGGGGCGGCGCTTGATGCCAGCCAGATCTTCAGAGGCTGGAATCCTGGTCGACATCTCGGGATTTGAAGCGCTTTTGTACATGTCATACTTCATGGGATCTTTAACATCCACGAAAGACGGCTCCACGTATTCACCGGTTTCGAGATCCACCAGACGCACTTCAAATTGCGAAAATACTTTTTCGATTTCCTCAGCGCCGGCTCCCTGAGGCAGCATTCCTGCCGCAGACAGGATGTTTGTCTTGATATCCAGGTTCTGGTTCTTGATCTGCGCCGGGCGGAGCACTACCGCCGCGGTAGAGACTACAACAGAGAACACAATACTCAGTACCAGAGCAACAATCAGCGTTCTGGAGACGGTTTCTTTACCTTTAGCCACGAGCGAGCCTCCTTTTGACGTTGGCCTGAACCACGTAATGATCCATAAGCGGAGCAAAGAGGTTAGCGAACAGAATCGCCAGCATGATGCCCTCCGGGAATGCCGGATTAATAACCCGGATCAGGATGGTCATTACACCCACCAGAATACCGAAGCACCAGCGACCGGTGTTGGTCATTGCCGAAGAGACCGGATCTGTTGCCATGAACATCATACCGAAAGCAAAGCCACCCATAACCAGGTGCCAATGAGCCGGAATCGCAAACATCGGGTTGGTTTCAGAACCGACAACATTCAGCAAAACGGCCATACCGATCATGCCGATGAGCACACCACCCACAATCCGGTAGCTGGCAATTCGCATGCCGATCAGTATCAGACCACCAATGAGTACAGCCAGCGTAGAGGTTTCGCCCATAGAGCCCTGAATAGAACCCATGAATGCGTTCATCCAGCCAATATTGCTTTCCAGCGCATCCAGGCCACCGCTTGCTGCCCAGCTCAGAGCTGTTGCACCACTGAAACCGTCAACTGCAGTCCATACCGTATCGCCGGAGATCTGCGCCGGATAGGCGAAGTACAGAAATGCACGGCCAGTCAGCGCGGGGTTCAGGAAGTTTTTGCCGGTACCACCGAAAACTTCCTTACCGATTACGACACCGAAGGTAATGCCCAGAGCTACCTGCCAAAGCGGGATAGTCGGCGGGCAGATCAACGCAAACAGGATTGAGGTTACGAAGAAGCCTTCATTCACCTCGTGACGACGCACGGTGGCGAACAGCACTTCCCAGAAACCACCAACCACAAAGGTCACGAAGTAGACGGGAACAAAGTACGCCAACCCGTAAACAAAGTTGTCCCAGATGCCAGCGCCGGCCCCTGTAACCGCAAGAGCCTGTATAAAGGCTGCACGCAGACCATTGTCAGCAATCAGCGCGTCCGGGTTTGACGCCAGAAAGCTGTTCGCCTGAAAGCCAATGTTCCACATACCAAAGAACATCGCCGGAAAGGTACACATCCACACCGTGATCATAATGCGCTTGAGATCAACGCCATCACGAACGTGCGAGGTTGTCGAGGTTACCGAACTGGGCGTGTAGAAAATGGTATCGGCGGCTTCGTAAAGCGCATACCAGCGCTCGTACTTGCCTCCTTTTTCAAAATGATGCTCGATTCCATCGAGAAACTGTCTGATAGCCATCGTATTAGCCCTCGATCTCGATTCGGGTCAGGTTCTCGCGGAGAATCGGACCGTATTCATATTTACCCGGGCACACGAAAGTGCACAGCGCCAGATCTTCTTCGTCCAACTCCAGAGCGCCAAGCTTCTGAGCCATTTCGGTATCACCCACAATCAGCGCACGCAGCAACTGGGTAGGCAGAATATCCAGAGGCATAACCTTTTCGTAGGCACCTACCGGCACCATGGCGCGTTCACTGCCATTGGTGGTGGTCGTGAAATTGAAAAGCTTGTTACCGGAAAGCTTGGACAGGTAGATATTCAGAACGGAGAACTTGTTAACGCCCGGCGTCAGCCATCCCATGAAGTAGCGCTTGTTGCCTTCTTCCAGCAGAGATACCTGATTGGCAAAACGGCCAAGGTAAGCACAGGGGCCATCGCCACGGCGACCGCCAAACACAGAACCGGAAATCGCGCGTACATCACAGTCTGTGGCCACTTCGCCATCGAGAAGTTCGGCCAGGCTGGCGCCCAAACGGGTGCGAACCAGGCGCGGCTTCAGGGCCTTGGGGCCGCCAAGCGCAACAATCCGGCCAACATTCAGCTCACCGGTTGAAAACAGCTGCCCTATATCAATTACGTCCTGGTAGTTAATTGTCCAGACGCACTTTGAGACAGACACCGGATCAAGGTGATGTATATGAGTCCCGACGTTTCCGGCGGGATGCAAGCCATCAAACTGCTGAACATCAATGTTATCGGCTTTTGGAACGGATACGTTAGATCCGGGCCGGCCGGTCACGAACACTTTGCCAGAGGTGATCCGGCCCAGAATAGTCAGGCCGTTCTCAAACGCTGCCGCATTTTCAGCGATCACCAGAGTGGGATCAGCCGCCAGCGGATTGGTGTCCATAACGGATACGAAAATGGAGTGCGGAGCAGTGTCGATTGCCGGAACTTTGCTGTACGGACGGGTCTTCAGAGCCGTCCACAAACCGGACTCAACCAGATTATCGACCACCTGCTGACGTTCCAGACCGGCAAGGTCCGAGTCACTGAAGCGGGCGAAGGTCTCAGCGTCGTCACCATCAATTTCGATGACAACTGACTGGAACACCCGACGCTCACCGCGATTGATTTCTTTCACCACACCAGCGGCAGGTGATGTGTAACGAACGCCTTCGGTCTTCTTGTCCGTGAACAGCAGCGTACCGCGTTTGACACGGTCCCCTTCTTTAACAGCCATCGTCGGCTTCATGCCGATGTAGTCAAAACCGATTAGCGCAACATGGCGAACCGGTTTGCCGTCTGTAATGGTCTGTTCGGGAGCGCCGCTGATGGGAAGATCCAGGCCTTTTTTGATCTTGATCATTAGCCTCATCCAATCATCGGAAACTATTCTATGAATTTGCGTCGCCCGCCCCCTGCGGCCCAGAAACAGATGAGAAACGGAGGGACAGACATACCTAAAATCGCGCCAATTATAGAGTCTAAGGCAAGCTATTTCCACCGGAAACGAGAACGGGTTTGTACCGGAACGTAATTCCGCAGTGGCAAGCCATCGTTAACAAAAAAACCCGGCGACTTCCGGCGCCGGGTTTCTGGAGCTATCAACGCCAACTCTGGCGCACTACCCTCAGTCGCGCGAGCGCTTCGGGAAGATAGGGAACTCAATGCCTGCCATCTGGGTTACTACCCTGATCACCTGGGCACTGTACCCGAACTCATTGTCGTACCAGACGTAGAGAATCAGCCGCTTACCCGCAGCAATCGTTGCCTGGGCATCAACAATGCCGGCGTGGCGGGAGCCCACAAAATCTGTAGACACCACTTCCGGAGAGTTCACAAAATCTATCTGTTTCTGCAACTCGGAGTGCAAAGCCATCTCGCGCAGGTAGTCGTTGACAGCTTCTACACTAACCTCTTTTTCCAGATTGAGGTTCAGGATCGCCATGGAAACGTTCGGTGTCGGCACGCGGATGGCATTTCCGGTGAGCTTGCCTTTCAGCTCCGGAAGAGCTTTGGACACCGCTTTTGCCGCTCCTGTCTCGGTAATTACCATGTTCAGCGCAGCGCTTCGGCCACGACGACTGCCTTTGTGGTAGTTATCGATCAGGTTTTGGTCGTTGGTATAGGAGTGCACCGTCTCAACGTGGCCATCCTCAATACCATACTCGTCGTGAATTGCTTTCAGCACCGGAGTAATGGCATTGGTGGTACAGGAGGCTGCCGACAGGATCTTGTCGGCATCCGTAATCGAGTCGCTGTTGATGCCGTAAACGATATTCTTGATATCACCCTTACCCGGCGCTGTGAGCAGAACACGGCTGACACCCTTGGATTTCAGGTGCAGGCCCAAGCCCTCTTCGTCACGCCACATACCGGTGTTATCGATAACAATGGCGTTGTTGATACCGTACTCGGTGTAATCCACCTTGTCCGGGCCGTCTGAATAAATCACCTTGATGAAATTGCCATTGGCAATCAGCGCCGACTCTTTCTCGTCCACACGGATGGTGCCATCAAATGGGCCGTGTACAGAATCGCGGCGCAGCAGGCTGGCGCGCTTTTCCAGATCGCTTTCTGCGCCGCCATGGCGCACCACAATGGCTCGCAGGCGAAGGTTATTCCCGCCGCCGGCTTTTTCGATCAGGATACGGGCGAGCAGGCGCCCGATGCGTCCGAAGCCGTAAAGCACGACATCTTTAGTGGCGTTACTGGCATCTTCTTCCGACTGGAAAGGGTACTGACCAACCACCGGCCCGATTTCTCTTTTGAGAAATTCGACCAGGTCACCACCTTCTTCTTTGAATTTTACCGCCAGCTTACCTATGTCAACGTGCGCGCGCCCGAGATCCATCTGGTCCATAGCCTGCAGAATTGGCAAGGTATCGTGAACGGACAATTCGCTGTCCTCCACTTGGCGCACAAATCTGTGGGCGCGGATGATATCGATAACCGACTGGTTGATAATGGCGCGACCATATACGGAGGTAACAACGTTGTTTTTCCGGTAAAGACGGCCAATCAGCGGAATCATAGCCTCCGCAGTGGATTCTCTGTCCATCCAGTTCGACAGGCACTGGTTCATCTGTTCGTGACTCACGGTAGGGACCCCTGTTTCGCACGTGTAATAATTCAGGTCGGGCATTATCCAACTTAAACCGGCTAACGGCAAATACGAACTGGCACGGACATCGTAAATTTGCCGCCATGACACCGCCATCTGCCGGCGTTAGAATAGCTACCTCACCGGCTCCCAACACCCACAGCAGGAGAACACGACTGCCCATGAATCAAGGTGCCCCGACTACCGCTTCACTGCAAACACTGATTGCGCCGTCATTTCCTGAGAAACAGGCCGATCACCGCACCTGGGGGCAATTGCATGGCAGCAGTGACGCCCTGGCCATTTGTGAAAGCGCCCGGGCCCATGAGGGACTGACCCTGGTCATTACCCGCAGTACGGCCGATGCGATCCGCCTGGAGCAGTCCATGCGCTTTTTCCTGGGCCTGCCTCCAGAAGAAGATGGCGCCACCATCACAGAGGGCGGCCTTGAGCTGCTATCGCTGCCGGACTGGGAAACCCTGCCCTACGATCTGTTTTCTCCGCATCAGGATATAACCTCACGGCGCATTCGCACCCTGCACCGGCTGCCTGGCATCCGGCACGGCGTGATTGTGGTGCCGGCCCGAACCCTGATGCACCGCCTGCCGCCGGTAAGCTATCTCCAGGGCAATACTCTGCTGCTGGAAACCGGTCAGACCCTGGATATCGACAACTGGCGCATGCAGCTGGCAACCGCAGGCTACCGGCACGCCGAAAACGTTTATGAACACGGTGAATATGCCGTTCGAGGCTCCATACTCGACATATTCCCTATGGGCTCCAACCTGCCCTATCGGATCGATCTGTTTGATAACGAAGTGGAAACACTGCGCACGTTCGATCCGGAAACCCAGCGCTCCATCGATCGGATTGAGCGCATCGAACTTCTCCCTGCCTATGAATTCCCATGGCACAAGGAGGCCCGTTCCGGCTTCCGCGGCCGCTGGTTTGAGCAGTTCCCAAATGCTGATAAAGATGTGCCCATATACCAGGACGTCAGCCACGGTATTACGCCGCCGGGTATCGAATACTATCTGCCACTGTTTTTCGACCAGACAGCAACCCTGTTTGATTACCTGCCGGACACCACCCACGTTTTTACAGCTGAGGGCCTGAACGAATCAGTCAGCCACTTCGACGCAGACACCCGTAATCGCTACGAAGATCGCCGCCACGACCGGCTGCGGCCGATTCTTCCGCCGTCCAGCTTGTTTTTGCAACAGGATGAACTGTTTGGCCATCTCAAGGCCTTCCCCCGGGTAACCACGTCGCCCGAGCCAGCAGAAGGTAGCGGCACGGTCAACTGCGCCAGTGAAGCGCTTCCGGATATCGCGATGAACGCACGGGCCGCCGATCCTGCGGGCCAGCTGAAGCGTTTTATACAGACTTTTGCCGGACGGGTACTGATTTGCGCCGAATCTTCAGGCCGGCGCGAAGCCTTGATTGAAAATCTGGGGGAGTACCAACTTCAACTGCAAAGCTTTGAAAACTGGAAGGACTTTCTGGCAGATGGTAGCAGCAGGCTAGGCATCACCATTGCACCCATGGAACAGGGGCTGGTGCTACCCGGTCACAACCTGGCCCTGATTACTGAAACCGCCCTGTTTGGCGAACGAGTGCTGCAGCGCCGCCGGCGTGAGAAGCCCACCGAAGCAAATGACGACGGCTATCGCGACCTGTCCGAGCTACGAATCGGCTCACCCGTCGTGCATATCGATCACGGTGTTGGCCGCTATCTCGGCCTGGAAACCATTTCCGTGGAAGGCGAATCCAGCGAATTTCTAATGCTCGAATACGCCGGCAGCTCAAAGCTGTACGTTCCGGTATCCAGCCTGCATCTGATTTCACGCTATGCCGGCACTGACACAGAGCACGCGCCACTGCATAAGCTGGGTACTGAGCGCTGGAGCAACGCCAAGCAGAAGGCTCTGGAAAAGATCCGCGATACCGCTGCCGAGCTTTTAGATGTATACGCCCGCCGTGAAGCCCGCACAGGGTTCGCCTTTGAAGACCCGAAAGAAGCCTACCGCGCTTTTGCAGCAGGGTTTCCATTTGAGGAGACGCCAGACCAGGAGGTTGCTATTCAGGCAGTCTTCGAAGATATGACCAATGAAAAACCCATGGACAGGCTGATTTGTGGCGACGTCGGCTTTGGCAAAACCGAAGTCGCCATGCGCGCTGCCTTCATGGCGACATGGTCGGGAAAGCAGGTCGCGGTGCTTGTGCCAACAACGCTGCTGGCCCAACAACACTATGAATCCTTCCGTGACCGTTTCTCGGATACACCGGTCAATATCGAACTACTGAGCCGTTTTCGAAGCACTAGCCAGACCAACAAGGCACTGGCGGCCACCGAAAGCGGAACAGCTGATATCGTCATCGGTACCCACAAGCTGCTTCAGGGCGACATCCGGTTCAAAAACCTGGGCTTGGTTATCATTGATGAAGAACACCGGTTCGGCGTAGGACAGAAGGAAAAGTTCAAGGCTCTGCGCGCTGAAGTGGATATGCTGAATCTCACGGCAACGCCCATTCCAAGAACCCTCAACATGGCTATGGGTCACCTGAGAGATCTTTCTATCATCGCTACTCCACCGGCCCGGCGGCTCTCAGTGAAAACCTTTGTGCGTGAGCGGGACGAGCCGATGGTCAAAGAAGCTATTCTGCGTGAGGTTCTGCGTGGTGGTCAGGTGTATGTCCTGCACAACGATGTGGCAAGCATCGAGAAAACCGCGGCGGATTTGCGGCGCCTGGTTCCCGAGGCTCGAGTGGGCGTGGCTCATGGCCAGATGCGGGAGAGACAGCTTGAACAGATCATGTCTGACTTTTATCACAAGCGCTTCAACGTGCTGGTGTGCACCACCATCATCGAAACCGGGATCGACATCCCCAGCGCCAATACCATCATTATCGAACGTGCCGACAAGTTCGGCCTTGCTCAGTTGCACCAGCTACGTGGCCGCGTTGGCCGCTCGCACCACCAGGCTTATGCTTACCTTCTGACACCTCCTCCGAAAGCCATCAGTGCGGATGCAAAAAAACGGCTGGAAGCTATTGCCGAGGCTCAGGAGCTGGGCGCCGGCTTTATGCTGGCAACCCACGATCTGGAGATTCGTGGTGCCGGCGAACTACTGGGCGACGAACAGAGCGGTCAGATAGAGGGCATAGGCTTCACCCTGTATATGCAATTGCTGGATGAGGCGGTGAAAGCCATTCGTGAAGGCCGCACGCCCAATGCTGAACTGCCCCTGAGCCACGGCACAGAAATGAACCTTCGAATACCGGCGCTGATTCCGGAGGATTACCTGCCAGACGTTCATATCCGGTTGATGCTCTATAAGCGCATTGCAAGCGTCAGCAACCGCGATGCATTAAAAGAACTTCAGGTTGAAATGATTGATCGCTTCGGATTATTACCGGAACCGGCAAAAAACCTGGTTCGACAGACTGAACTCCGGCTCAAGGCAGAAGCCCTGGGTATTGTGAAAGTGGACGCCGGCAAGGAGTGGGCCCGTCTTGAATTTGGCAGCTCTACACCGGTGGATCCGCTGATTCTGGTTAAGAAAATGCAATCTGCACCAGACACATATCGCCTTGAAGGAGCTAACAGTTTCCGTTTTCGGCTGAAGGACGCCTCAACCAGTGGTAAACTCGACGGCATTTCCGGGATGCTAAGCGAACTGGTGCCCGCACCAAGCGCCGCTACCGCCTGACTATCGCCTGAAAAAAATGGCCTGAATAGAATTGGAGCAACCTCTTGCAGACTGATGGTAATCGCTTGTGCCGGCTACTGGCACGCACACTACTGACGGCTTTTCTGCTCACAACTGCCATGGGGATCCATGCGCAGCAAACGCCCGACGACTATTACCGGGCCGAGTTTGTGATTCTGGAGCGCATCGTCGAACCAGGCGAGGTGAATGAACGCATGGTTAACCGTAAAGTGGAAGCGCCGGTGGATACCAGCGAAACTCTTTATCGTGTCGCCAGAGACGGAACGACCAGCTCTTCCCTCAAGCTCGTACCACGCAACGAACTTCATCTTGGGAGCGCTGCCAACCGACTGGAACGAAGCGGCCGCTACCGTGTACTCATGTCGGCAGGCTGGTACGAAGCTTTCCCGCCAGACTACAAAGGCCAGCCGCTGCGCATCGAAATTGGAGACTGGCTGGAGCAGGCGGGCCAGAGAGAGATTGAAGGGAACATCACAATCGATCGGCAACGCTACCTGCATGTCGCCGTTCACCTCAACCACTGGCAAGAAGGAAAAATTGCTGCGCCGGGGGTAACCCTGGTGAATGCAGATCAGACACCCGGCGCCAGCCCGGCGGCAAGCGCCGAGTTGGCTATCAAGCCTGACATACCGCTGGAGTTAGTGACCTGGATCCGCGAAACCCGCAGGATGCGGAGCGAGGAAATTCACTTCCTGGACTCCCCCACCATCGGCGTTCTCATATTCTTCAAGAAGGTTGAGGCAAAGCCATAAGGGCTCCTAGCCCGGCCATCGAGACTTCAAGAATCTGTCTGACACCAGACATGCCTTGCTCGATGGCCGCTTCGATTTCTTCCATGGTAATGACGTGATCTGACTTCCCGGCCGCCCGGTTTACCACAAGGCCAAGGCACACATACCGCATCCCCAGCTCAGCCGCCAGAGCGGCTTCCGGCATGCCGGTCATCCCTACCAGATCACACCCATCCCTCTCCATACGGCGTATTTCTGCCGCTGTCTCCAGCCTCGGCCCCTGGGTTGCGCCATAAACACCAAACCCGGCAAAGGACACCTCATGGGCCGTTGCAGCCTGCATCAGAACATCTCGCCCGGCCTTGTCGTAAGGCCAGGTAAAATCAATATGGGTCACTCTTTCCAGGTCACCCTCAAAGAAAGTGCCGGCTCTACCCCAGGTGTAATCAATGATCTGCTCTGGGATAACCACGCAGGCGGGGCCCATATCCGGATGTATCCCACCCACCGCATTCACTCCGATTACGGTGCGCACACCCGCGTCGTAAAGCGCTTTTATGTTCGCCCGATAGTTCACTTCATGAGGCGGTATCCTGTGAGGATTACCATGCCGGGACAGGAACACAACAGGCTGGCCATCGAGGCGCCCTTCGGTCAACTCGGATGAAGGTGCTCCCCAGGGCGTTTCCACGGTTCGCGCCCCCGTGATCTTCAGGCCCGACAGGGTAGTCAGGCCGGTGCCACCAATAATGCCAACCGCACTGCTGGTTTCAGACATCAATCTCCATCTCCCGTGTCCAGGGACTGTTCACCGACGTCACCCGCCTTTGTATCCCGCCGGCGACTACGCTCGTTGTCGTTACCACCCTCATCCGCATAGGCGATTTGTTTCCTGCCATTTCGGCCACCGTCTCTGGCTTTGCTGTCTCTATCGCTCTCTTGCTCTGAGGGCCGGCCATCATCACTGATGTGTATGGTTTGCGTGGGGAAAGCTACCTCGCCGCCGTGGCCTACGATAACTTCGCTGATTTTCAGCAGCACATCCTGCTTCACCTCATGAAACCGAACCCATTGGGTTGTCTTGGTAAACGCGTAAACCATGATGTCGAGCGATGACTGACTGAACGCCAGAAAATTCACAATCAACGTTTGCTTGCTATCAATGTCCTCATGCTTTTCAAGCATTGAGCGGATATCTGAAACAATAGTCTCCATTTGGCTGACATCCGCATAGCGGATGCCGATGGTTTCGTAGATACGCCGGTTGGTCATTCGAGAGGGGTTTTCTACCGCGATGACTGTAAACGTGGCATTGGGAACATAAAGAGGGCGCTTGTCAAACGTCCGGATAGTCGTAAGCCGCCATCCGATGTGTTCCACAGTACCCTCGATATTGCGATCCGGTGAGCGCACCCAGTCTCCGACCTTGAACGGCCGGTCCAGATGGATAATAAAGCCGCCGAAAAAGTTGGCCAGCAGATCTTTGGCCGCAAAACCCACAGCAATACCGCCCACACCACCAAAGGCAAGCACGCCCGAAATACTATAGCCCAGCGACTGCAGACTGATCAGTAC
Organism: Marinobacter antarcticus; assembly: GCF_900142385.1. Lineage (NCBI taxonomy): Bacteria > Pseudomonadati > Pseudomonadota > Gammaproteobacteria > Pseudomonadales > Marinobacteraceae > Marinobacter > Marinobacter antarcticus. The sequence continues at coordinate 1,929,342 of NZ_FRAQ01000001.1, read as the reverse complement.
AGCTGTAATGATCACCACCGCTCGCGAAAGCTTACTGATCGCGTTAATGGTGGTGTAATCCATGGGCTTTTTCATTTTTACCGGAGAGACAAGAATGCTCTCTCCTTCCTTTATCGTCCTGAGCAAGGCCCAGACAAAGATAAAAATGAAGCCGACCTGGAGCACCGTGTCATTGACTTTGAAGATCTCGGCGGATGAATAGCGATGGGCCACTTCAGCAGCCCAGTAAACACCTTGAAGCCAGACAAAAGCCACCACAGGTTTACGAGCAGCATGCAGCGCTGTGTCATCCCAGAGATTGCTGGTGCTTGCGCATTTTCGTTCCAGCGCAACAATAATATGGCTGAAAACATAGGCAACTGTGGCTGTGCCGAATACCAGTGCGAACACAACAATACCCACGCGCCATGCCTCAGACAGCAGACCGAAGTTCTCGATCCAGCTGTTTAGAATGGCCATCATTTCTCCGATCATCGGATTCCTCTAATCAGTGTTAACACTCTGTGTCAGCGGATAGTAACCGGCATACCTGGCCGGGCACAGTCAAACAGTTCAATGACATCGGCATTGCGCATGCGAACACATCCATGTGAACGCGCCAGGCCCATAGGCTCCGTATCGGGCGTGCCATGTATGTATATAAAACGGCGGAAAGTATCAACACCAGCACCACGGTTTTTTCCCGGTTCCAGACCACAGAGCCACAGTATGCGGCTCAGGATCCAGTCACGACCAGGGTGGCTGGCCGCAAGTGCCGGGCTGTATATCTCGCCGGTGGGCCGACGGGCACGGAAAACGGTGTTGGCAGGGAGCCCGGAACCAATCATCGCGCGTATATAGTGCTCACCTCCCGGTGTGCAACCACTGCCATCCTGCGCGCCCACGCCATTAAGCGCGGAGGAAACAGGATAGCGAACGATAACGCCCCCGCTGGCATCGAGCAGCGCAAGGCTCTGACCATTCAGGGTGATGTCAATTGAACAGGCACTGCGGTTGTGGTGGTTCACAACGGGTCGGGCTCCCTCCAGGATTCAGGAGGAAGCCTAACCGAGAGGATACAGATCAGGCAACCGGGATCTTATCGGCGGCGGAGGGAATCAGCAAGGCATCGTGCGCCTGCATGCCGGCTGCGAGGAAGGGCACAAGACGTGCGGCAATTTCCTGAACCGTGGTTTCCACGCCCAGTTTGTTGCGCAAAATGTCCTGAAGGGCATCGCTGCTGGACATGGTAAACGCTGTCGCTCCAAGCATGAACTGGATGCGCCAGTAACGATCTACAGCTGAAAGTTGCGGCGTTGCTTCTTTCAGCAGACGCATGAAGCGACTGAAAGGCTGACTGTATTCCTGCTCCAGAAACTTGCGCAAGTGCCCTTGCGACTGAGTATACGCCAGCCCAAGAAGCCGCATGAAAATCGAAATGCCCTTTTCATTCCGCTGTGGCATTCGAATGGCGCTCTCAGTGAGAGCCCACAAAGTCTGGTTCAGTGTTGGCGGACTGCCGTCACAACGAGCTTCCAACCCATCAAACGCGTTTTCAAGAGTCGCTGAAAACGGCGTCAGAAAACGACCAAAAACAGCATGGATCAGCGCGTTTTTGGAGCCAAAGTGGTAATTCACAGCGGCCAGATTTACTCTGGCCTTGCTGGTAATCATGCGCAGTGACGTCTCTGAAAAACCACGTTCAGCAAACAGTTCTTCTGCGGCATCAAGGATTCGATCAACAGTATCTGACTGGGCCATTTTGTTTTCAGTGCCTCTAGCAAACGTCTGTTTGAAACATACGTTTGAAGGACATTTATGTCAAGTTCTGTCCTCCGGCTCCGCAGCCGCTTTTTCCCAGCCCTTGTCGATGGCTTCCTGATTACCTTCGAAAAAAGCCGCCTGAGCCCGACCATAAGCATTCTCCGCTTCAAGAAGATAAATCAGATAAAGCCTCACATGCTCCCGTCGGGACAGCGCCCGGGGCAAAGATTTCTGTTCCGACAGGTGCAGCAGGCTACTGAACCTGGCATTTTTCAGGGCGGGGTTAAAGTCTGCCATTCGGGCACACTGCCAGATCAGCCCCTCTTTGCCCTCCAGGTGCTCGGCGTGTTTCCGTGCATCACGCATCATGCGTTGGCGCTTGATCAGTAAGTCCAGATAAGACGGCGCCGATGTATAAATCCGGCGAACGGCTGGAATACCCAATAGCAGAATAATGATAAAGGCCCCAAACCCGCCCCCGGCAATCCAGGCAGGCACAAAGCCTGTCAGACCGCTGAGGAATATGGTTGCAGCGACAATCGCACTGAACATCCACAGATCCCGGCTTCGCCGTGCGGCCGCAACACTGAAGTTATCAGGCCAGTCGTTCATTGCCAGCAAATCAAAATCCATCAGCAGCACACGATCGCATTGGCGCAACATCAGTCTCAGGGTGCGCTGACGGGATTCAGCCCTAACGGGGCCTGCATCGCCAGTGGCTTCGACGCTGTCTATCGACTCTGCGTCGGGCTGATTGTTATCTACCTCAGCAGTCCCGACGGCGCTGTTTCCAGCGTTTGCAGAGACTTCTTTCTGAGAGACAGGCGCCGGATCAGCCGAGCGCCCAGGATGCAACACGGCATCCTGGGCGGCTCCTGTTAAAGCTTCTGCAGCATTCTGATTCCGGGCCATGGCGGTTTATCCCACTCGTTATAGAGCCTCTGATTTAAGAATGTGCTCTAACAGGGTATCGACAAGCTTTCCTATATCTTGAGCCGGGATGTTCCGGATAGCATTTTCCCGCCCTCAAACTTGGCAACAGCTAGCTTGCTGGTTATCCTTCCTATCCGTTACGGCGCTCTCTAATACACTCTCCAATGCACTCTGCGCTCTAAAGAGGTCTGCTTATGTTCACCGGTATTGTTCAGGGTATTGCTGTTGTTGAAGATGTCACCGCTGCAACCGGGCTGAGCACTTTTGCAATCCGCTTGCCGGATGACAGCGCAGATGGCGTAAACATTGGCGCGTCGGTTGCTATTAATGGTACTTGCCTGACCGTTACCCGCCAGGCAGGCAACACGCTGTTTTTTGATGCCATGCAGGAAACCTTGAGACTAACAACGCTTGGCGACCTGGAGCCCGGACACAGTATTAACTTCGAAAGAGCGGCGCGGATCGGCGATGAAATCGGCGGCCATTTGCTGTCGGGGCACATCCACACAACCGCAAGCGTCATTGAGATTCTGCGCCCGGAGAACAACGTGACGATCTGGTTTGAAGTTCCGGAGCAGTGGGCTCGCTACATCTTTCCAAAAGGCTACATTGCAATCAATGGCGCCAGCCTGACCATCGGTGAGGTAGCCCGCAACCGGTTCAATATTCACCTGATTCCCGAAACCCTGAGAGCCACAACCTTTGGTGCAGTAGAAGAGGGAATGAAGGTCAACATCGAAATTGACAGTCAGACACAAACCATCGTGGATACACTGGCGCGCCTGGGTTATGACAGCCAGGCTTCGAAGACCACAAATTTGGGATTGGCATCCAGCTGACGGAGGTGCGGAAAGAAACGCTGCAAGCTTCGGTGGTAACCAAGATGCCGGTTCCCCACCATAAGCAGGCGACCGGTTTCAGACAGATTCTGCGACGCCTGCTCAAACAGCCGCAGTGCAATATGATCACCCACTACACCGCCTTCATGAAAAGGTGGGTTTAACAGGATTCGTTCGAACGGCTCGCTGCCCCCGGCAACTCCATCCGCATGCATGAACAAACCCCTGGCATCAGGAAATGCAACCTCTGTGTTCCGGCGAGCACTCAGAACTGCCTGGCTGGATACGTCGCTGAAGGTCATATCGATACCCGGTTGCGCGGCCAACGCACTCAGGCCGAGAATGCCGTTACCGCAAGCCAGATCCAGCACTCGGGCACCGGGAAGGCAAGACTTAAGGGTGGGTTTGAGGTGGGGCAGCATCAGCCGTGTGCCAATATCCAGCTTCTCCCGCGCAAATACCGCGGGCATGGCGGCTACATGAACGCCTCCGCTCTCCAACTCATAACCCTTCCAGGTACCCGACCAGCCGTCCAACGGCGCCTCACCGCGACCACAGGTCATCATGCGAGCCTTTTTTACCGCACGACCCACGCTCTGAACCGCCACAGCCCCGGCAAAAACGTCCACACTGCGATCTGGCAGATGCTTGATCATGCCTGCAGCCAGTATCACCCCATCGGGTTTGAGCGCGCCATTGGCCCAGCGCAGAAGCCAGGCCAGATAATCCGCTTCCCGGGGAATCTTCAGGAGAACCAGATCGTAAGTGCCAGCGGGAGGCTGCAACCAGCTGTATACCTGCTCAGGAGCCGAACTGCCGGGGTTCAGTCTCGCATTCAGCTCCAGTGCAGCGCTTAGCTGAGCGCTATCGGCAACCACGTCTGGAGAAAACCGCGACAACCCCAGCGTCAATGCCCCATATTGGTCATCAACCACCAGAACCCGGGATTCAGGCGCAGCTTCCAGGCGGCTCAAAGCTTCCTGCAAGAGCAGTTCGTCGGCAGAGCTCCAGGCGCGAAGGCTCGGATCATCTGTACCGGGCCGGCTAAGCGTCAGGCTAACACCGGGAAAATCCAGCACAGCGGTTGTCATATCAGGCATCCAGAGGGAAGTTCGCAGAAAAATGCCATTTTAGGCTGATTACTCTAAAAAATAACCCTAATGTTTAATCTGTTCACCTTAAGGAGGTTCTCTTTAGGAGGGTTATTCTTAAATACTTTCGTGGTTAGCTCCGTTTTTCCGGACGCCAACCTTTTGCCCCTTACCCCTGGGGCTTTTTTCGTTATTAGCCCCGAAAAGCACGGTAAACGGTGAAGCGCCCGTCTTCATGCAGGCGCTCGACGCGCCCGATGTGCCGCTTGATCTGAACCTCATAGGGTAGAAAACTGTTCGCCACCAGGCGCAGCTCGCCGCCGGGTTGCAAGTGTCGCTTCACGTCCTGAAGGAACTGCTCTGTCATAGATGTATCGGTTTTCACACCGGTATGAAAGGGAGGATTGCTGATAATTCCGGGCCAGAGGCCGTCAATGCCCGCGAGACCGTCTGAGGCGAATATCGTACCGGCAGCGCTATGACGCCGGTAGGTTTCCCTTGCGCAAATAACCGCCTGCGACTGGACATCCACGCCGTCAACATTGGCAACGGGCATTCCCCGCGCTGCCTGAAAAGCCTGAGTCCAGGCACCGATCACGCCCGCACCACAGGCAAAATCCAATAGTCGGTCAGCGCGGACCGGCTGCTCTGCAAGGGTTTCCAGCAGCATGCGCGTTCCCTTATCCAGACCATCCTGGCTGAAGATCCCCGGCAACCCGGCAATCTCTAAGGATACTCCCGCACACTCAATCGAGCTCCAGTTCAGCCAGTCCTGAACCCGAAACCCGGGAGCGGGCTCGATCGCTTCTGCACACCAGACCTGGCAATGGCGTGCACTGTCGACCTTGGTCGCCTGCGGGGCAACCGCTTTCAGCTGCTTGATCGCTCCGGCAATGCCTTCCTTTTTTTCGCCGACCAGTATCAGCCGCGCATTTTCTGCCGCCAGCGAGCGCGCCAGCGCCAGGCGCATTTCCAGCTCGGCACGGGCTTTTGGCAGAAACACCACGACGCTGTCGTAGCGGCCTTCTGCCAGTGCCGGGTCTTCATAACCAAAACTGGCCTGCCAGGTTTCATGGTGCTCAAGCGCACCAAAGACTCCGGCATGCTCGCTCATGGCAAGGCCGCTGAGAGGAAGCTCCGGCAGCAGGGATGCGGACGCCACACCCAACACAGCCAGCCGACCGGACAACAAGTGCTGGTTTTTAAGCAGCGCCTGATGAGAGTTCGGTAAAGAGGAGCCAGATAAACTTTGCATGGGTTGGATGATGCCGTTTTGCGGTGAAAATTAGACTTTTTTCTGGCGACCTGAGCGCACCGGGCGCAATATCAGCTCATCCAGACTGTTCTGTTTGACCTGTTCCCAGTCTTCAGCGCCGGAAACCGATAAGCCCATGTCCCGGAGTATGCCGTCCGACACATCGTATACGAAGCCATGAACATTCAGCCGCTGGCCACGCTTCCAGGCTTCCTGAACGATGTTGTTCTGGCACACATGCCCTACCTGCTCAACCACATTCAGTTCACATAACCGGTCAACCCGATCGAGCTCACTGCCACTTGCATCGAGTACGGACTGATGACGATCGCGCACATCCTGAACATGCCTTAGCCAGTGACTGATCAGTCCAAAGCCTTCGTTACGCAGAGCGGCTCTGACACCACCGCAGCCATAATGACCAACCACAAGAATATGCTTGACCTTCAGTACTTCTATGGCGAACTGCAAAACGGACAGGCAATTGAAATCCGTATGCACTACTACGTTGGCAACGTTGCGGTGAACGAAAAGCTCACCAGGCATAAGATCAACAATCTGGTTAGCGGGCACACGGCTATCGGCACAGCCAATCCACAGATATTCAGGCGCCTGCTGGTTCGACAGGCGATGAAAAAACTGCGGATCCTCAGCCTTGATGCCATCGGCCCAGGCCCGGTTTTTTTCAAGAAGATGGTCAAGCTGCCCCATTTAAAGACTCCGTTTCGTGATTCCCGGTCACGATTGAACGGGAATCACGGCTTCAAAGCAATACTCAGTTTGTCTGAATCATCTCATGAAGTCTTTTCGGACTGATTGTCGCCGTGGGTCTGATGCATCGTGCTTTGCGCCAGGTCCAGCAGCTCGCGCAGAGCAACCGAGAACATGGCGTATTCCGGCTCCCTCACACCCTTGAGTTCCAGCAACATGGTTTTCCAGCGCTCAATCATGGGCTCGTGCCGCTGCAGCCAACCATCTACGCAAGCAGGCACGTCTTCCGGTTTCTCTGCCAGATTCAGCACACCGGTCGTCAGCGCGCGCTGCTGCCAGTCCAGATCTTCACGGAAGCTCTCCCGCGCCAGCGCCTGCCAGTGTGATGCCGGCGTAAGGCTGGCAATAGCGGTGGCGAACCAGTTCAGGTCTAGCCGATCGCCCAGCTCATAATAAAGATTAGCGACGGTTTTCAGCGGCATGCCGGTAGCTTCCTGAGCCTCGATAATGCCAAGCGACGAATACAGATAGCCAGTGCCCGACACGACAGAAGCCAGTTCCACCGGAAGCCCGACTCTGACCAGCGCCTCGTTGCGCTTTTCCCAATTGGCGCGGGCCTGGTCGCCCAGATATTCCGGCAAGCCCGCGGTAATAGCCCAGACACTGTCGGCAAAACGTTCCATGTGGCTCTGAATGCTGAGCTCTGCCCGGCGATTACGTAACAGCCAGCGCACAGACCGGCGCATCAGACGCATGAGATCCCGCATCAGCTCCATCTGCAACTGCGGCGGAATGTGGAAATCGAGATCTTCGATCTTGTCCCACCAGTTATCAATCCGGTAGACATCCCGGGCGATAAGCCATGCCAGCGCTATGGACGCTGCGTCTGCCCCGGTAGACTGACTCAGGCGCTCCACAAAGGTAATGCCCATGTGGTTAACCATGTCGTTAGCGACCTGTGTGGCGATAATCTCACGCCGCAGCTGGTGCTCACCGAGTTCTTTTGAGAACTTCTTGGTCAGATCGCGCGGGAACACCTTGTACATTTCACGGGCAAGCAACGGATCGTCCGGAAGGGTACTATTTATCAGAGTCTGTTTTAAATCGCCTTTGACATAAGAGATCAGAACCGACAGTTCAGGGCGGGTCAGCCCCTTTTTGTTCAGCTTGCGCTCAGACAGGGTTTCATCATCCGGCAGGAACTCCAGAGCCCGGTTGAGTTTGCCTTCGCTCTCAAAGGTGTTCATCAGCCTGCGGTATTCCTCCAGGCGCGTTGCTGCATCGTCGTTGGCAATACTGATAGCCTGAGTCTGCCGGTAGCTGTTCTTGAGAACCAACGCTGCAACATCGTCTGTCATTTCTTCCAGCATGACGTTGCGCTGCTTGGGCGTAAGATCTCCCATGACGACGGCACGATTGAGCAGGATCTTCATATTGACTTCATGGTCCGAACAATCGACACCGCCGGAGTTGTCAATAAAGTCTGTGTTCAATCGCCCGCCCTTCAGGGCATAGTCAATACGGCCAAGCTGGGTCATACCCAGGTTGCCGCCCTCACCTACAATCTTGCAGCGCAGTTCCCCGCCATTGATGCGCAGGCCGTCGTTGGCTTTGTCTCCAACATCACTGTGGGATTCGCGACTGCCCTTGACGTATGAGCCAATGCCGCCGATCCAGAGCAGGTCGACCTGGGCTTTCAGAATGTGGGAAATCAGCATGTTCGGGGGCACGCGGTCGGAATTGACTCCCAGAAGTTTTTTGATTTCCGGACTTATCGCTATGGATTTGGAATTGCGGCTGAAAACGCCACCGCCCTTGGAGATCAGCTTGGTGTCGTAGTCTGTCCAGGCTGAACGGGGCATATCGAACAGTCGCTTGCGCTCTTTGTAGCTCTTTTCCGCATCCGGTGAAGGATCCACGAAAATGTGAATATGATTAAACGCTGCCACCAGGCGGGTTTTCTCGGAGCTCAACAGGCCGTTCCCGAATACGTCCCCGCCCATGTCGCCGATACCAATTGCGGTAAACTCATCCACCGCCGGGTTAATGCCCGCTTCGCGGAAATGCCGTTCTACAGACACCCAGGCACCCCGCGCGGTAATGCCCATCTTCTTGTGGTCGTAGCCATTGCTGCCACCGGATGCAAACGCGTCGCCCATCCAGAAGTTGTATTCCGCCGCCAGGCCATTAGCAATATCGGAGAATGTGGCGGTACCTTTGTCCGCTGCAACAACAAGATAGTGATCATCCGCATCGTGGCGAACCACGCGCTCCGGGGGCTGGATACCAGAATCCACCAGGTTGTCGGTAATATCGAGCAGCCCCCGGATAAAGGTCTTGTATGCTGCAATGCCTTCCGCCTGGAAAGCTTCGCGGTCAGACGAATCCGGCAACCGTTTGGCAACAAAACCGCCTTTGGCACCCACCGGCACGATTATCGCGTTTTTCACCTGCTGAGCCTTTACCAGGCCCAGAACTTCGGTCCGGTAGTCCTCAAAGCGATCAGACCAGCGCAACCCGCCCCTCGCCACCTTGCCACCGCGCAGGTGAACACCTTCAACCCGGGGCGAGTATACGAAGATCTCGAACACGGGTAATGGCAATGGCATGTCCGGAATCCCGGAGGGATCAAACTTCACGCTGATGTAAGACTTGGGGCCGCCAGCTTCGTCGAGCTGATAGTAGTTGGTGCGCAGCGTAGCCTGCATCAGTTCCAGATAGAGGCGCAGCACGCGGTCTTCACTGAGGTTTTCCACCTCTTCCAGCCCCGCATTAAACTCAATTTCCAGTTTCTGCTGGGCAGCCTGGCACTTGCCATCACTTTGATAACGATCCGGATTGAAACGTATCTCAAAGTACTCCAGCAAAATCCGGGTGAGCTCAACATGATTCACCAGCGTGTTGGAGATGAAAGTCTGACTGTTGGAAAAGCGGATCTGGCGCATATAACGAGCGTAAGTGCGCAGCAACGCAATTTCCCGCCAGCTCATGTAAGAGGAAATGAGCATGCGGTTGAAGGCGTCATTTTCCGCTTCGCCGTGCCACACCCGATGGAACAGGTCTTCGAAGATGGGCCGTATCCGGTGGATATCCACTACATTACCGCTGTGGGCATAGAGGGTGAAATCATGAATCCAGACGGTTTTGTTGTTACGGTCGGTTACTTCGAACGGGTGCTCACCCAGAACACGGAAGCCCAAATTGTCGAAAATGGGCATAACGTCCGACAGCGGCAACGGCTGGTCGGGATAGAAGAGCTTGAAGTGAAGCGTGCTCTCATCCTCTTCCAGGGCCCGGTAAAAGCTCATGGCCAGGTCGTTTCGGGTAGAGGCTGCCGATATATGCTCAAGATCAATAGCCGCCCGGCGCGGCGAGAACATCTCGATGTAACTCGCAGGGAAGCCCGCGGCCCAAAGCCGATATAGCTCGTTACCTTCCTCTTCGCCGAAGGTCTCGCTAAGCGCTCCAGAGAGGCCGTCGCGCCAGGACTGAGCCATCTCGATGACCTTTTCCCGTATTTCAGCGATCGGCAACTTGCGGTTTTCAACCTGGGGAACACGAATGGTGAACTGCACCCGGGCCAGCACAGACTCCGAGAAGTGCGTAACAAACTCGATGTCCTCAGCTTCCAGCCGGTCCAGAAGTACCTGCTCCACCTTCAGACGAAGCTCGGTGTTGTAAATGTCCCTCGGGAAAAACGCGAGACAGGTAACAAACTGGCCGTATACATCCTCGCGCATGAACAGCTCAATGCGACGCCGCTCCTGTATATACAGGATATTTTTCGCCACATCCAACAACTCATCCTCGGCGATCTGGAACAGCTCGTCACGGGGATAGAGGGTAAGAATCTGCTCCAGCTCCTTACCCGCGTAATCTGCGCGCAGGAACCCGGAATGTTTCATCACATTCTGGAACTTGCGTTTGAGCAACGGGATCTCATCAGGCCGCTCATTGTAGGCCCGAGCCGTATACAGGCCGAGGAAACGGCGTTCACCAACCACCTCGCCTTTTTTGTTGAATTTCTTGACAGCAATGTAATCCGGGTAGGCGGGGCGGTGAACCCGTGAACGCTGGGCAGACTTGGCGAAAATGAAAATATCGTCGGCCCGCGTCATTTCATGGCGGGTGCGCTGGGGCAGCTCGTTGAGGTGAACCCGATCAGGCCGCTCATTATTTACGCGAAGAATCCCCAGCTCGGAATTCTCCACCCGTCGAACCACCATGCCCGACTTGTCACTGGCGAAGTCGTACTCATCGTAGCCAAGAAAGGTAAAGTGATCGCTCACCAGCCAGCTCAGGAACGCTCGGGCTTCCTCCTTTTTCTCGCTGCTGATCCCTGCGGTAGTGGTTTCCAGTTCTTCAATGACCTGGTTGACCTTGTCGATGACAACCGGGAAATCCGCGACCGCAATGCGCACCTCGTGCAACACAGTTTGCAGTGTCTGCTCCAGATCTTTCAGATCCTCTGGATTGCTGTGCCTGTCGATTTCCAGAACAATAAACGCTTCATAGGCAGAAGCGGAATCGCTTTTTTTGGTTGCTAGCAGCTTTTTGAGCTTTCCGGCTTTGTCTCGCTCCAACTGAAGTATGGAATGCTGGATCGAGTGCGTTCCGATTTCCCGCTGATTAACAGCTATCCGAAGGGAGTCGATCAGGAACGGGATGTTCGGATGCAGAACGAAAACAACGGTATGGGTAGATTGCCAGCCGTCGCTTTCCAGATCCGGATTGAATACCGCAACAGGCGTTTCGTCGGCGCTGCGTTTCTGCAAAAACTGCCATGCGGCCAGTGCTGCGCCGTAGGTATCGGAGAGGCGTCGACTGACGAGCTCCTCCAGAGGAATGTGGGCGTAATGTTGCTTTACAAACTCGCTGATTTTTTGGGCTTCGGCTTTGGCGATCTTTCTGGAAAACTCTTCCGCCAAGAGCTGGAAAAACTGATCTTTGCTGGCCACTGTCAGCGCATTCATGGGCGACCTCAGATAGTGTGAAATAAACGTAATCGGGATATCGTTAGATAAGCATAGTCAAACCCTTGATTTTTGCCGGCCAGACACCAAAACTGCGACAACTACTTATCCACGAGAGCAATCATTTCCAATGTCGCTACAGCATACGTTCGGTGAGCTACGGACACAGTTAGCCAAAAGGATTATCGGGCAGGAAAAACTGGTTGATCGCCTTCTCATTGCGTTGCTGGCCGATGGACACCTTTTGGTAGAAGGTGCACCGGGGCTGGCCAAAACTACGGCCATAAAGGCCCTGGCAGATCATATTACGGGCGACTTCCATCGCATCCAGTTCACCCCTGATCTACTGCCATCAGATGTGACCGGCAGCGAAATTTACCGCGCTGAAACCGGGCTGTTCGAGTTCCAGCGCGGGCCGATTTTCCACAATCTGGTGCTGGCAGATGAAATCAACCGGGCACCGGCAAAAGTGCAGTCTGCTCTGCTGGAGGCTATGGGTGAGCGTCAGGTCAGCGTGGGCATGCGAACGTTCCCGCTTGATCGCCTGTTCATGGTGATGGCCACCCAGAACCCTATCGAGCAGGAAGGCACTTACCCGCTCCCCGAGGCCCAGCTTGACCGCTTCCTGATGCACGTGGTGATTGGTTATCCATCTGCACAGGCCGAACAGGCCATTCTCCACCTGGCCAGAAGCGACTACCGCCAGGGCCAGCCAGCCGCTGATACTCGACTGACCGCAGATCAGGTGTTTGAAGCCCGGGCTGAGGTTGCGGATATCTATATGGCCGAACCGGTTGAGCAGTACCTGCTGGCCCTGGTACTGGCAACAAGAGACCCGGGCTCTCTGGACCCGGAGCTGGCAAACTGGACGGCTTTCGGCGCCAGCCCGCGAGGCACCATTGCCCTCGACCGCTGCGCTCGAGCTATCGCTTGGCTGAATAACCGGGATTATGTAACACCCGATGATGTTCGTGCGGTGGCTTTTGATGTGCTCCGGCACCGCATTCTGCTTACCTTTGAAGCCGAGGCCGAAGGGGTGACCGCCGACACTGTGATACAACGCCTGATTGATCGCGTGCCAGTGAGCGCCTGAATGGATGTGACCGACAGCGATACAACAACCCACATCAACCTGCAGGCACTCATTCGCCTGCAGGCTGATGCCAGGGCGCTGAAGTTACCATCGGCACGTCCGGCGCGAGCGCGACAGGCCGGGCTTCAGCACTCTTCGCAGCGCGGGCGCGGGATGGCGTTTTCGGAAGTGCGGCTTTACCAGCCGGGAGACGATATCCGCAGCATCGACTGGCGCGTAACTGCCCGGCGCCAGGCACCCCACACCAAACTTTATGAAGAGGAGCGGGAACGCCCTGTACTGCTAATTTGCGATCTCGGCCCTACCCTGTTCTTTGCCAGTACCGGCGCGTTCAAACAGGTACGGTGCGCCCAGCTTACCGCCATTCTTGCCTGGCTCGCGCTGTCGGCAGGCGATCAGGTAGGCGGCATTGTCTTTAACGGTAACGCCTTGACCGTTCAGCGCCCGGCACGGCGCAAAAAATCTGTGCTGCGGCTGCTCGATACACTTGCCAGCCAGCAACGTACGTCGGTCGATAGCGCAGCAACAGAAACCACCCTCGATACGGCCCTGGCTGAAGCTCGCAGAGTCGCCCATACCGGCAGCCGGATTTTTGTAATCAGCGATTTTCTAAGCATCTCAGAGAACACCACATCGCTACTTGGTGCGCTGGCCCGCCACAACAGCGTAAGCGCACTGCGGGTTGTCGACCCACTGGAACAGGAGCTGCCGAAAAGTGGCCGCTTTGCCATTGCGGGAACGGAAGGCCCGGTCTGGTTCGATGCGTCCAACAAGAGCTTTCAACAGGCCTGGCATGAAAAGATCACCCGTCATGAAGCCACACTTGCGGAGTGCTTCCGCTTGTCCGGCGTCCGGGCAACAGACGTTTCAACCCGTGAGGCAGCCGCTGCAAGCCTTCAAACCATGCTCGGGCCCGGAGGGCGAATCGGATGATGCCAGACGATCCGCTAAGCCAGCTCCGCGATATTCACCTGCCACAAACCGGAGGCTTCTGGCCACCGGCTCCGGGCTGGTGGATTCTGGCTGCTGTACTCCTTGTCGCAGTTGCTGCCCTGGTGTGGCTGGTCCGTCGTCACCGCCGCCGTAACCGTTGGCTGAAACAGGCCAAGGTCGAGCTGGCCAACCTTGAACGCATCGTGTCGAAAGAGCCTCAGTGGTTTGCGCAGCTCAATGCGCTGCTCAAGCGAGTGGCGCGGGAGCGCTACCCGAATGAACACCCTGAAGCACAATCTGGCGAACAGTGGGCCAACTGTCTGTTACGCCACCTCCCTGATGGTCGGATTGCACAGCAACCGTTTGTTAATGCGCTGGTAAACAGCGCCTGGCAGCCGAAGCCAACGGCCGAACCCGCACAGGCCCTGGATTTTGCCCGAACTTGGCTGAAGGCACAGAAATGCTGAGCCTCGCCTACCCCTGGGTACTGCTGCTGACTTTGGTGCCGTTGCTTTTGCAGTGGAAAAAGCCCGCGGCACATACCGTGGATGCTCCGGTTTTCCCCGTTGGACACTGGATCTCGGACCTGCCCGGCGTTACCCGTCAGGGTAATGGTGTGCCTCGCTGGCAAACTCTGGTGCTATTCCTGGCCTGGGCATTACTGGTGTTGGCATTGGCACGGCCACAGCATGTGGGTGAGCAGGTTCAGATGCCCGTTTCCGGGCGCGATCTTATGCTGGTCGTGGACATTTCACCCAGCATGGAAGAGCAGGACATGATCATTCAGGGCCGCAGCATAAACCGCCTGCAGGCGGTCAAAAATGTGCTGAACGACTTTATTGCCCGCCGGAAGGGAGACAGGTTAGGCCTGATACTGTTCGGCACAGAACCCTACGTTCAAGCGCCCCTGACATTTGATCTCGCAACGCTGGAAACGCTTTTGCAGGAATCAGGTATCGGCATGGCCGGGCGTGCAACCGCTATTGGTGATGCCGTTGGGCTGGCCACCAAGCGTTTAAGGGACAGACCCCAGCAGCAACGGGTAGCAGTGTTGCTGACAGATGGCGCCAACACCGCCGGTGAGATCACGCCCGACAAAGCCACAGAAATAGCGGCTGCCGCCGGCATTCGCCTCTACACCATCGGCATTGGCGCCGAATCCATGATCCAGCGAGGGCTGCTCGGCTCACGCCGGGTAAATCCTTCCAGAGATCTGGATGAAAACCTCCTGATTCGAATGGCCCAACAAACCGGTGGTGAGTATTTTCGTGCCCGCAGCCTGCCGGAACTGGAGCTGATCTACGAAACCATCAACCAGCTTGAACCCATTGAGCTGGACGGCAAATTCTACCGCCCGGTTACCGATCTCTTTTTCTGGCCTGCAGGTATGGCCGCGGCTCTCTGGCTAGGCCTTTTTCTTTTCCGACGTAGCGGAGGCAAGCTGACTCGAGCTCGCCAACACGCCGGCGGGAGCGTGAACCATGGCTGATTTCCACTTCCTGCGTCCACTCTGGCTGTTACTGCTGCTGACCCTGCCAGTGCTTTACCTGGCTCTGAAGCGCAAAAGCTTCAGCGACAGCGGCTGGTCCGGTTTGATCCCTGAGCCGTTTTTGTCCCCGGTGATCCGGCGGTACGGCGGCGCTGCAGAAAAGCACGGATCGCTTTTTGTACCCGCAATCAGTGCTATTGTTATCCTGGCTATAGCCCTCGCAGGACCTGCATGGCGTGAGGCGCCCACTCCCCTGAAAAAACCGGGAGATAGCCTGGTGATCGCTCTCGATCTGTCCTTATCCATGCTGGCAACGGATCTGGAGCCAGACCGCCTGACCCGGGCAAAGCGCAAAATCCGCGATATTCTGGCGATTCGTGAGGGCAGCCTCACCGGGCTGGTGGTGTATTCCGGCGATGCGCACGTAGTGACACCCCTGACTGACGACAGCAACACACTGATAGGCATGCTCAACGTACTCGACCCGATAATCATGCCGGTTCAGGGCAACCGTGCTGATCTGGCTGTTACCAGAGCCCGCGCGCTTCTGGAACAGGGCGCCCCCGGCCAAGGCCGGATCCTGTTGATTACTGATGGCGTTACAGAAAACTACCGTGCGTCCATCAGCAATTCGCTTACCGGCACCGGCTTTACCCTGAGCACTTTGGCAGCTGGCACCCGTGATGGCGGCCCCATTCCCCTTGCCCAACGCGGTTTTATACGGGACAACGGCAATATTGTCATAACACAGACCGACCCGGACATGCTCGCGGCGCTTGCCCGTAACAATGGTGGCACAAGCCATGAACTGACACTGGATGGCAGTGACATAGCTGCTCTGAATCTCAGCCCCGTGAAATCAGACGAGTGGCAGGACACAGACACAGGGCTCACCATCGATCGCTGGAAGGATGACGGTTATTGGCTGTTATGGCTCGCCCTGCCATTGCTATTGCTGGGCTGGCGCCGCGGGGCCTTTACCGCGATGGCACTGATTCTTATGCCGGCGATACCCCAGCCGGCCGCGGCCATGGATTGGGGCAGCCTCTGGCAACGGGAGGATCAGCGGGCAGCAGAACTGATCAGTAAAGATCCCGACGGGGCATCGCAACTACTTCAATCACCGGAATGGCTGGGCTCCGCGCTTTACAGGGCGGAACGATTTGACGAAGGCGCCAAAGCCTTCTCCGGAGCAGACACAGCCTTGGCAGATTACAATCGCGGCAACGCCCTGGCCCGTGCTGGTAAGCTGCAAGAAGCTCTGAAGGCTTATGACAGCGCTCTGGACCGCAACCCGGATATGGAAGACGCTCGTGTAAACCGCCAGCTGGTTGCAGATCTGCTCAAGCAACAGGAGGAGGAAAAGTCCAGCCAGGATCAGGGCAACAGCGATCAGCAGCAGGAAAATAATTCCGACTCATCTGGCGATAACCAGAACTCTCAAGGCTCTCAAAGCTCTGAAAGCTCTCAAAATCTCGACGGAGAACCTGAGCAGTCCCAGGGTAGTCCCCAAGAACAGGAGCAAAGCGGCGGGCAAGAAGCATCAGGCGAGCAACAACCCGGAGATGCATCCGAAAACAGCGATACAAATGCGCAGGCCGCGGGAGCAGAACCTGGCGGAAAAGAAGCTCAGGCGCCCGCCCCGGTATCCGAAACGCCCCTGACTCAAAGCCAGGAGCAATCACTGCGCCGGGTGCCCGATAACCCAGGTGGGCTGTTACAGCGAAAATTCCTGCAACAATACCAGGAACGCCAGACACCATCCGATGAAGGCGATACACCATGGTAAAACGGCTGATCATTCCGACAATCTGGCTGGCGGTTTTGATGGCTCTCTGGCTACCTGCCCATGCCGGCAAACTTACTGCTGAACCTGACAGAACCCAGCTGTACGAAGGCGAAGTCTTAACGCTAACCGTCAAGGGCACCACAAAGATCGATATCAACCTGAGCAATCTTTTTGATTTTGATGTCTCTAGCCTGCCCTCGCCGGATATTGACAAGGTGTCTCCAGACTTTGAAATACTGGCTCGCAATCAGCGTTATAGCATTCGCACTGTTAACGGCGACATGGTCGGAGAAATAACCTGGACCTACCAGCTTGCGCCTACATCAACCGGAGAGCTGACAATCCCCGCGCTTACCTTCAAGGATTCCGTATCCAGACCGGTAAACATAGAGGTCGTGGACGGTAACCCTCCGGGTCAAGCGAACGCCAACCGGATCAGTTTCATTGAACTGACAGCAGACAAGGCGGAAGTCTATGTCCAGGAGCAACTGATACTGACGGTGAGGCTGTTCTTCCGGGGCAACCTTATAGGTGGCGAGCTATCCGACCCCCAACACCCCAATGCAATCGTCGAAACCCTGGGCAAACAACGCGAGTATTCCCGCGACCGTGATGGCGTGCGCTACCGGGTAGTGGAGCGGCGCTATGCGCTGTTCCCACAGAAACCAGGCCCGCTGAACCTGCCTCCCATCCGTTTTGAGGGCCAGGCCAGGGACACCGATGGCACGCTTAAATTCCTGCGCGACAGTGCCACTTTGTTTGAGGTACCCGTGAAAGACGTCCCCGCAGAGTTCAGCGGCTCAACCTGGCTCCCGGCTACCAGCCTTACTTTGGCTGAAGCAGGCATGCCGCCAACCCTGAACCTCAAGACCGGGGACAACCTCACACGCACGCTGAGCTTGCAGGCAACCGGGCTGCCTTCAGAGGCCTTGCCGCCCTTGCCTGCATCTGTACCGGACGGGCTTCGCAGTTATCCCGAGGAGCCTCAGCGGAACACCAGCGTCGGCCCGGACGGGATTACTTCAACCCTTACGCAGACCCGGGCGTTGGTTCCGGTAGAGGCAGGCAAACTCTTGCTCCCGGCGATTCGTATTCCCTGGTGGGATACAGAGTCCAACAGTGAAAAAGTAGCCGTTATCCCTGCGCAAACCCTGAACGTAATCAGTTCGGGTAATGAAAATAGTGCGGCTATGCCCGCTGCTGCCCCGGCAGATAAGCAAGCCACGCCGCAGGAAACCGGCAGCAAAGAGAACTCCGCCAACGCAACCGTCAACAGTAGCTTCTGGCAGTGGGTCAGTCTTGTGCTGGCTGGAATCTGGGTTTTGACCATGCTGGCCTGGTGGCGAACCCGTAGAATGGAATCTCAGGCACCAATCAGCATTGATTCTGCAGAAATCCGGAACGAGAAAGCGGTGTTTGAGCAGCTGCTTGCGGCTGCGAAAGAAGCCAGTACTTCAACGCCTGGGCTGTTCGTAAGCTGGGCCAATATACGCTGGCCCGGCCACAGCTTCCACTCTGCAGGAGACGTCTTCGGCGTATTCCCGGAAGCAGACCTGGAAGTGGAACTCAACCGACTGCAGGCTCACCTGTTCAGCCGGGAGCATACCGGTGATGAGGAAAACAGCGAAAAATGGAGTGGCCGCGCCTTGGTCGACGCGCTCAGACAAACCCGGGAGAGAATGGAAGAGTCATCGTCAGTCGCGGGTTTACCGCCACTCTACCCGGGCAATCTTTCAGTGTCGGGGCAGGCCTGACGCTCAGTTAATCAGCTGCTGGTCAATAACCAGCGCTATCGGCGCCCCCTGATCTTCAGTAACTGCAACGGGAGAATCTGTGCGGCCCTGCCAGTCCCCAGACTGCGCGTTGATGTTGCCTGAGCGTGTCAGGCGGGCGGTCACAACCACTTCTTCTGCGCCAGATATAACCGCTTGCGGCGCCATCGAATGACTGTCATCCAAACGAATCTCAACGGGCAGGTCGCCCGCCGTCAATCTGACAACGGCCAGGGGCGGCCCCCCCTGAGTATTGGCAGCACGGGCAAAGAGAAACAGCGTGGTATCGTCCGGGACATCCTGCCGAAATGCCTCATCGAGCGTTACCCGAACGCTTACACCCAAACCTCCAGCCTGCGAGACGGATCCCTCATTTGTTGCTGGCGGCTGTTCGCCGAGGCGCGTGTACGCCTCTTTTATGCCGCCCTGAATCGAAGCCAGCTGTGGATGATCAGGTGCGACCGTCTCGATACGCTCCCAGTAAGCGATCGCCTCACGATAGTTGCCCTGGCTGAACGCATGGATTCCCAGCAGCCCAAGCGAGTTAACCTCGTCGGGGTTCAATGCCATGGCCTCTTCAATCGCCGATGTTACGCCGTCGGTCATGGCGCCCTGGCTGCGAAAAAACTGTGCCTGAGCAGACAGGCCTAGAGCTACAGCCCGGGATCCGTCATCGGAACTGACGCTGTCAGCCAGTTCCCGGAATGCCCAGGCCGCGTCATCGTAACGCTCCAGACGCATATACGTCTGGCCCAGCATGGCCCAGCCGTCCGGGTTGTCCGGGCTGGCCTCCAGGCGCGTACGCAATTGCTGCGTCAGTTCATTCATCTTCGCTGCCCGAGCATCATCCGAACTGCCCAGTTCCTGCATTGCAACGAAAGCTTCAACGCTGTCCATCGCCCCCCACTCTTCGTAGAGCAGAACCGTGGCTGCAGGAATCAGAAGTATTGATAACAGGCCAACCGCCATGGCGGCTTTGCGGCCCGGAACTGTTTTTGCGGGAGCTTCGTTCTCCGGAACGTCGTCCAGCATGGCGCCGGCAAGTTCGTCCCGGAGTTGTCGATGGCTTTCATCATCGATAATGCCCGCCTGATGCTCTTTTTCCAGCTCCGCCATCCGGCTGCGATAGGCCATCAGGTTCTGATTTCGGAGATCTGTCTGCTGCCGGTCGCCCCGACGATGGAACAGCACGGGGTAAAGTACAAATGCCAGGGCAAGAATGATCAGTACCGTTGCGGCAATCCAGAAAGTTTCGGTCATGGAGATATCGTCACAGGTTCAAAAATGAATAAAGCGGTGTATGTTGCTGCGAAACTAGGCGCGCTTGCTCTGCATGCAGGTTAATCGTTGCCGTTCTGCGTCCGTTCCGCGAGCATTTTATCAATCCGGGCCTGCTCTTCGGTGCTCAGGGCCGGCTCTGTTTTACCGGCCCTGCGGGAGCGTACAGCAACCCCGGCGACCACAAGGAGGCCGCCCAGAACCGCAATCGCAGGTGTTGCCCATAGCATGAACGTACGGCTGTCCAGGTCAGGCTTGTATTTCACGAACTCACCAAAGCGGCCCACCAGAGATTCGACTATTTCCTCGTTGCTGGCGCCATCCAGCATCATCTGATAGACAGCATTTCTCATATCCTTGGAAATAGGCGAATTTGAATCCGCAATGTTCTGGTTCTGACACTTGGGGCACCGCAGTTCTGCAATCAGATTCTGATAACGCTGCTCTTCGCTACGGCTATCAAAATCATAGACGGCCGCCACATCCGCAACGGACAGTCCGGGTGCCATTATCACCATAAGAAAACAGATAATACGGAGCATCAGCCGTTCTCCCGCGCGTCGTTAATCACCGGCAACAGAACCTGCTCCCATACCTCGGCGTTAATCACACCTACATGGCGATAACGCACAACACCGGCGGCATCAATGACAAAGGTTTCCGGTGCGCCATAAACGCCCAGATCAAAACCCAGCGTGCCTTTGGGGTCATAGATAACCGAACGGTATGGGTCGCCCAGCCTGTCCAGCCAGACCAGAGCATCGTCGCGGTTATCCTTGTAGTTCAGCCCGATGATCGCAACCTTCTTTTCCCGGGCAAGCCACATCAGGTCGGCATGCTCGTCGCGGCAGGAAGGGCACCAGGTGCCCCAAACGTTCAGCAAAGTAACCTCACCCCGGAACAGGCTCTCATCAAGATTGCTTTCAGGGTTTTTAAGGCTCCTGAGGCTGAACGCCGGAACCGGCTTTCCAACCAGCACGGACTCGAGCTTGGTCGGATCCTTGCCAATACCGGCAAACAGAACAACACCCAATATAACTGCCACCAGCAAGGGCAGGAACAGCAAAAGTCGCTTCATGAAATCGCTCCGGCTGTGCCTTGGGCATCAGTCTGCGCAAGCGAAGAAGTAGCTGAGGGTTCAGCAACCCGTTCACGGATCCGGTAGCGACGATCCGACACAGCCAGGAAGCCACCGGCAGCCATAAACAGGGCCCCCAGCCACAGCCATCGGATCAGCGGCTTGTACTGGAGCCGGATGGCCCAGGCGTTATCAGAAATCCGCTCACCTACGGCGATAAAGATATCCCTGAACAAGCCGGCATCAATATCCGCTTCGGTCATAACACTCATCCCCACCGCGTACTGACGCTTTTCGGGATGCAGTTCGGCGACAGGTTTGCCGTCCATCATGACCTCAAAACTGGCGTACTGGGCGGTGAAGTTCTGGCCGCGCCGCTCACCGATATCCATAAAGCGAAACTGATAGTCACCAACCTCGGCGACATCGCCTGGCACCATACGCACATCACGCTCGATGCCGTAGTTCGATACAATCGTTGCACCGGCCATGGTGATGGCCAGGCCAAGATGCCCAAGCACCATGCCGTAGTAACTGCGAGACTGGCGCCTGAGGCCGTGGATGCGCCCCTTTCTGGAGGAGGACTTGTCCCACAGATCCCAGAACGTCGCCGTAGTTACCCAGACTGCTGTAAATACACCTAGGAAGGCCCAGGGAGTGAACCCGCCATAACCGACCATGACCGCCGTGCTGATCAGTATACTGACCGCCAGAGGCCACAACAGCTTACGCGCAAGCCAGCCGGCATCTGTTTTCTTCCAGCGGGAAAAGATGCCGACGCCCATCAGAAGGCCGGCCGCCACAGCCAGAGGGCTGAAGGTGAGATTAAAGAACGGCTCGCCAATGGAGATTTTGCCGAGATCGAAAAAATCAAGAACCAGCGGGTACAGGGTACCAACCGCTACCAGCAGCGTTGCTGAAACCAGCAATACGTTGTTCAGCAGCAGGAATATTTCCCGCGACAGAGAACCATAGTGGGAGCGTACGTGAACTACCGGCGCCCTGAATGCATAGAGCACCAGGCTCGCCAAAATAGTGAATGCCAGCAAAACAAGCAGAAAGGTGCCGCGCTCTGGGTCGGATGCAAAGGCGTGGACCGAGGTAAGCACGCCAGAGCGAACCAGGAAGGTGCCCAGCAGGCTCAGTGCAAAGGTGACAATCGCCAGCAATACCGTCCAGCTTTTGAAGACACCGCGTTTTTCTGTCACTGCCAGTGAGTGCATCAACGCCGTCCCGGACAACCATGGCAACAGGGAAGCGTTCTCAACCGGATCCCAGAACCACCACCCGCCCCAGCCGAGCTCGTAGTAAGCCCACCAGCTTCCGAGGGCGATACCGACGGAGAGAAATGCCCAGGCAACGGTGGTCCAGGGCCGTGACCATCTGGCCCAGGCGGCGTCCAGGCGACCGTTGATCAAAGCGGCAATGGCAAACGCAAACGCCACGGCAAAGCCAACATAGCCCATGTAAAGCATAGGCGGATGAATGATCAGCCCGAAGTCCTGTAACAGCGGGTTCAAGTCCGCACCATCAGCCGGCACATTGGGCAGCAAACGGTCAAAGGGGTTCGATGTAACAACAATAAAGAGCATGAACCCGACACTGACCATGCCAAGAACTGACAGCACCTGTGAAATCATCACTGATGGCAAACGGCGGCTGAAAATGGCGACTGCCAGAGTCCAGCCCGTCAGCATCAGTATCCACAGCAGCAGCGAGCCTTCGTGGCCGCCCCAGACTGCGCTGAACTTGAAGTACCAGGGCAACATGCTGTTACTGTTGTTAGCGACGTAGGCTACCGAGAAATCGTCTGTCATAAAGGCATGGGTAAGCACAGCAAAAGCCAGCCCGACAAAAACGAACATGCCCGCCGCCAGAGGCCTGGCAAACGCCTGAAGGTTCTCCCGGCCGGTGAGTGAGCCAACAAGGGGTACAACCGAAAGAAGCACTGCCAGCAACAGCGCGAGTATCAGTGCAAGCTGTCCGAGTTCGGGATACATCAAAGCTCTCCAGGAATCATGCTGTCGGGTGTGGTGTGTTTAATCAGGTTGCGGGCGCGACACTGCCAGCCGCGGCCTCACTCTTGTTTTGGGCGGCCTTTTCCAGTGCATCGGCAACTTCCGGGGGCATATAGTTTTCATCGTGCTTGGCCAGAACCTGATCTGCAACAAAGCGGCCTTTGTTGTTAAGCCGGCCCATGGCAACAATGCCCTGCCCTTCCGCAAACAGATCCGGCAGGATACCAACGTACTCAACAGGCACCGAGGCATTAAAGTCGGTTACCAGGAATTCCACTTTCAGGGTTTCCGGATCCCGCCTGACCGAGCCTTCTTCCACCATGCCGCCAGCGCGGATTCGCACATCAACCGGCGCCTCCCCGGCGGAAATCTGGCTTGGGTCGTAAAACAGGTTGATGTTCTGGCGCAGCGCATAGGTTGTCAGCGCCACCGCAATGGAGAGTCCTGCCAGAAGAAACAGAACAATGGTCAGCCGCTTTTTACGGATCGGATGCATGTACATACCTGTCAGTCAGTCTTGGGAAACGTTCACGCGCGCGAACGACGCAGAAGGTGTCGGCGCCGTCGTCACTTTACTCTTGTCGGCCTGAAACTCATAACCGCGACGGCAGGATTCGATAATCGCTTTCCTGCTCCGCACCGACAAGATCATCATCATTACCATCAGTACGAAAAACACAGCGTAACTGGCCCACACATAAGGGCCGTGGCCTTCCATCGTGATAAAGGCAGAAAAGGAATCAAATGCCATTGGTCAGACCCTTCCTTTCATTACGAATTCTTTTACCCAGCGAGTACGCTGCTCCCGGGACAGAATCTCTGTCTGCATACGAACGCAGGCCAGCCAGCCAAATATCAGATACAGGCCCAGCACTGACAGCAGCAGCGGCACCCACATCTCCGCCGGCATGGACGGTTTTTCTGTGAGTTTGAATGTCGCAGGTTGATGCAGTGTATTCCACCATTCCACGGAGTATTTGATAATGGGGATATTCACTACCCCTACCAGCACCAGCACGGCAACCGCGCGGGCGGCTGACTTCTCATCATTAATAGCGCGATCCAGTGCAATAACACCACCATATAGAAACAGCAGTATCAGCATGGAGGTCAGCCGGGCATCCCAAATCCACCAGGTACCCCAGGTCGGTTTACCCCAGACCGCGCCGGTAAACAGTGCCAGAAACGTGAGAACCAACCCTACCGGGGCAACCGCCTTGACGAACACATCGGCCAGCTTCATTCGCCAGACCAGTGTCACAACGGCCGCGGACGCCATCATGATATATACCGACTGCGCCATAAACGCCGTTGGAACATGAATAAATATAATCCGATAGCTGTTGCCCTGAAGGTAATCCTTGGGTGCAAACACCAGGCCCCAGATCACCCCGGCCATAAGCAGCAATGTGCCGCCCACCAGCAGCCAGGGCATAAGCCGGGTGGCTATCCCGAAAAACCATTTTGGGGAACCCAGTTTGTGAAAAATTTGCCACATCAGATGGTCACCGTCCTACCGTTTACCTTGTTTTACCCATTCGACAAACTGATTCTCAACGCTGCTGCCGCCGCAAAAGGCGCCAGTGTCAGCGACAGCATCAGGAAGGCCCCCATCAGAGCCAGATAGGCTCCCACAGCCGCACCATCCGCTGCTACCGCAACGGTGCCTGTGCCAAAAATCAGCACAGGAATGTACAGTGGAATGATCAGCAGGGACAAGAGCACACCTGCCGAACGCAATCCAAGGGTCAGCGCAGCGCCAATGGCGCCAATCAAACTCAGTACCGGCGTACCAATCAGCAGCGTTAGACACAAAATCGCGATGGAGTTCCCGTCAAGGTGCACCATTACACCAAGAACAGGTGTCAGCAAGACCAGAGGCAGCCCAGTCAGCATCCAGTGCGCCATGGTTTTTGCCAGAATCAGCAGAAACAGGGGCTGGGGCTGGAGCACGAGCTGCTCGAGCGTGCCATCGTCAAAATCATGGCGGAACAGATGATCCAGCGACAACAATACCGAAAGCAGCGCCGCTACCCAGAGAATACCAGCTCCCGCTTCTTGCAAAAATGAGACTTCCGGGCTGACTCCGAGCGGAAACAGAGTAACAACCATAACGAAAAACAACAGCGGGTTGAGCAGATCCTGGCGCTGCCGGAATGCTACCTTCATATCCCGAGCAAAAACGCCTTTCATTGCAGCCAGCGCACCAACACTGCTACTGGCAAGCCTAACCGCCGGTCGGGCTTCAGCGTTCATCAGACACGCCTCCCGCGCCAAGAACCAGTCTATGCATGCCTGGCAATGCCAGATCATGGTGAGTCGTAACAAGCACGGCGCCCCCTTCAGCTGCCCGCTGCTGTATAAGCGCCTCGAGCGCTTTTACGCCATCTGCGTCGATGGCAGTAAACACTTCATCGAGCAGCCACAGGGGTTCATCGGCAATCAGCAGGCGTGCCAAAGCAACTCTGCGCTGCTGGCCGGCAGACAGATTGCGACAAGGTACATTTTCATAGCCTGCCAGGCCGGTACCTTGCAGCGCCTGGCTCAATGCCGCATCAGACACCGGACTACGACCGGCCATCAAGGCCCGGAGGTTTTCCAGTGGAGTAAGCAGGGGTTTGATACCCGGGCGGTGTCCGAGATAAAGCATGTTCCGGAGAAACGCTTCCCGCTGACGGTCTACTGGGGATCCGCACCACTTCAGCTCGCCTGTCCACCCATCGTTCAGACCCGCCAACATTCTCAGTAGCGTCGTTTTGCCGGAGCCGTTTGGCCCCTCGACACGGGTTACCGTACCGGGCAGTATGGAGAAGGATAACTCACGGAAAAGTATCCGCTTGTCCCGTTCACACTGCAGATCGACAGCCTGTAGTAACGGCTCGGACATCAGGGCCCCGTAATCAGGACGATGCGCAATCGCATCGGGTGTATTCACGACAATAGTTGCCGGCGCGGCGTATTATAACGAAAGCGTCTACAGATTACTCTTGTCTGGTATCAAGTCAGCAGCGATGAAATTACCTAGCGGTCAACAGCCCCCTACTCCCCCTGCACCGGCAACTCCGAGGCCGGCGCAAACCAACGACGCCGGGCAGCCTGGCCGTGAAACAGCGGCTTTGTCTGCCCGGCAGCAACTGGACCAACTACAGCTC
Organism: Marinobacter antarcticus; assembly: GCF_900142385.1. Taxonomy (NCBI): domain Bacteria; kingdom Pseudomonadati; phylum Pseudomonadota; class Gammaproteobacteria; order Pseudomonadales; family Marinobacteraceae; genus Marinobacter; species Marinobacter antarcticus. The sequence goes on along the minus strand of NZ_FRAQ01000001.1, from coordinate 1,903,195 downwards.
GCGAACCGGGAAACCATACTGGCCCGCGTAACGGAAATCATCAACCGCCAGGGCGGCGGCAATGCTGAAGTCCTGCTCGATGTGCGAGGCAAGCCGCTTCAGGTAAGTGCCTCCATTGGCGCCACGGAGCTAACGACCGGTGACTGGGTAAAAGTGATGCGCGCCGGCAATGAGCTGCAACTGATGGGAAAGCTGGCACCCACGCCAGAAGCCGCCATCTCCCGCGCCCTGGCCCAGCGTATGCCCTGGCAGCAAAGCCTGGACAGCGGCCTGGCAAAACTGATGACAGCACTGAACCGGGGCGTGGTTCCTGAACTGACGTCCGGCCAGCTTCCCACAGGACGCAGCCCGCAGCCGTTGCCAGAGGCAGCGCGACAAGCGCTTGAAACGCTGATTGGGCGGCTGCCTGCCAGTAATACTCTGGCACCCGGTGCCGGCACGCAAAGCAACACAGTGCAGCAAATGCGGCAGTGGATAGCCGAGAGCGGGCTGTTTGCAGAATCTCGCCTGACCCAGACGCCCTCCTCGGCCTTACCCGACCTAAAACTTGCCCTTGGCCGGATGATCACCGGCCTGCTGGCTGAGCAAAGCGGCGACGCGACAACGTTGTTTAACCGTCTCACGCCGCTGGCCAGCCCGGGGCTGATTCAGGCGCCGCTGCAGTTCCCTCAGGCTTTGGCATCACCGCGGCCTGCGAGCAGCTCTGAGCCCATATCTGTGGGCCAGACACTGCGAATGTTAGCCGGCATGCTGAACCGGATTACGGTTAACCAGCTTCACAGCCAGATACTGACCGCCAGAGGCGGAGGTGACACACCTGCACCTGCCTCAACCATGCTAATGGATTTACCCTGGGTAACGCCTCAGAACGAGCCCAGAGTGGCACAACTGCGCATAGAGCAGCACAAAGAGGATCCCGCATCCAAAGGCCGTGACCAAAAGTGGGCAGCGATCAGCGAATGGCGACTTAATCTTGCGATTGATCTGGAACTGGCGGGCGCTCTGAATTTCGAGGTTGCCCTGCGCCAGCAGGAGGTAAGCGCACGGGTATGGGCAGAAAAACAGGATACGCTGAAGCAGGTCAACGAAGAGCTGCCGCTTCTGAGGCGCAGCCTTGCGGAGCTGGGGCTGGAAGTCACCGACCTCGAATGTCGCCGGGGCAGCCCCTTATACCCGGCAACGAAGCTGGAGCACAGACTGGTGGATACTCGGGCATGAAAGAACAAAACGAAGGTTCCTCTTCAAACTCGAACTCCAGCGCCGCCGTTGCACTTAAATATGACGGCGAAAAGGCCCCGACCATAACGGCCACGGGTACTTACGAACTGGCAGATGAGATTATCAGGATCGCCAGAGAGCACAATGTGCCTCTGTATGAAAACGCAGAGCTGGCCGGCATTCTCGCGCGTTTGTCCCTGAACGATGAAATTCCCGAAAACCTTTACCGGGTTATTGCTGAAATTCTCGCCTTCGCCTTTCATATCCGCGGCCGGACGCCTGAAGACGCCGGCCGGGACACTTCCGCTCCCTCAGTGGATGAGTGAGCGCAGCGGCCCATACCTGAGCCCGGATTTCACCCTAAGGGGTGCGATTGCTGTCTCAAAGTAGTGTTTGAGGCGCCGGCGATCGGTACTGCGACCATCCATGGTCTGGCCGCTACGCAGCTCATGGTACATGGTTACAAGAACCTCGATGACGGCTTCATCAAGATCGACGCTGATACCAGCGTGCCTGTTGGCTTTTCTCACTTCTCGTAGAACCAGGCCTATTTCATCCGGCAGATTCTTGATCGGACGGAGTTCCTCGAAGTCCATGCGGCGCTGTTATCAGGCCGCCTGACGTTTTCTCAGCGCTGATACCAGCTCGGCCTCGGGACGGGATATTCCGCACGTGTTCATAAGATCGTCTATATCCGCCCCCAGATCAACAAGCCGTGAGGCTTCATCGTAGGAAATACGCAAAGGATCGTTCTGGCGCATCTCATCAATGGTCGAGCGCAGCTCATGCAATTGCCGCTCGCAGACTACAAGGCGCTGGCCTACGCCCATACTGCCGCTTGCTGTGGCATGCAACTCCCTGCCAAGCGCATCGCAGCGATCCTTGAGCGTGGCTTTCAATTGACGGTTTTGACATCCGAGCATCAAGCCCTGCGCAAAAACCAGACAGAGCGCTACTACGGTCAGCACCCAGGGAATATAGGAAGGCATTTCAGCAAACATGATGGACGTCTCCGGTTTATTAGCCACGGAAGGCGTCCATCATCAGGTCTGGCCGGTACGACTCCGATTCACAGCCCTGAGATTTCTGCCCATTCGTGGTCTGACAACATTTTGTCGAACTCGACCAATATGATCAGTTCGCCATCTTTATTACATACACCCTGGATAAACCGGGCACTTTCCTCGTTACCCACATTCGGTGCAGTCTCAATTTCACTGGCTTTCAGGTACACAACCTCGGCCACGGAATCTACCAGAATGCCCATTACCTGGTCGGCTGACTCCATCACCACTATCCGGGTGGCGTCTGTGATATCCGCATCCGCCAATCCAAAACGGCGGCGTGTGTCGATAACCGTGACCACATTGCCCCGCAGGTTGATGATACCGAGCACGTAATCCGGAGCGCCCGGTACCGGCGCGATTTCCGTGTATCTCAGTACTTCCTGGATCTGCATAACGTTCAGACCATAGGTCTCGTTATCCAGCCGGAAGGTCACATATTGCAGGACCTGATCGTCCTGGGCCTGACTTTGCTGTCCGCTCGGGGATGCCATAACCTGAATCTCCTGTTCGGCTGCCCAGCGGGCAACCTGATCGTCAAAAAAACATCATCAGCGCCCAATACTATAGTTAAGGGCACAAATCGTGCCAGCACGGCACCGTTTCATTCCGTAACCGGCTCGCCGGTCAGCTCAGATCAAGATGCTGCTCACGCTCGGCACGCACCAGCAAGTTCGCCATGGTGCGCACATCAACAAGGGCGCACATTTGTTCAATTACCGTTCCCGCCAGCCAGGGCCGTTTGCTGCGAGCCGTGCGCCAGCGCACATCATCCGGGCTAAGAGTGAATGACTGGGCGACGTCGTCACAGGCCAACCCCCACTCGCTGTTATCCAGTCGGATCACAAACCGGTAGTTGTCCCGGGCGTTAGCTGGCACCCTTCCGGCCATAATCCACTCTGCCGTATCCACAACTCTCAGATTCTGATTAGAGCCCGGACGGATCCCCATATACCAGCGGGGGCTGCCGGGAATTGGTCGGATGTCCTCTTCAATCCGATGGATAGCGCCTAGCAGGACAAGAGGAACCGCAAGCTGCAGACCGGCCACGGTAAAAATCAGACACTCAAACGGGCGCTCCGACCACTCCGGGCGCGCTACAGATGTTTCCGGCGCCGGTTCTGGTTCCGGCGTGGAAGCCACGGCAGCAACGGCCTCTTGTGCTCGAACCGATTGCGGCGGCGCCTCCACCCTGGGCGCCGGTCTGGGCCTCGAAACCGGTTTCTGAACTGGCGCAGGTTCAGGTTCAGGTTTCATTTCGGGAACAGGCTCCGGCGCGCTAATCTCTTCGCGCAAAGAGGTGTCCGTTGCCGTATGCAGCAATTCGTCCAGATAGCTGGCAATTGCGCTGGCCGGATCCACCAGCTTTGTCAATTTCTCGTCAGCCATGCTGACGCTCCTTCAGCGTGCTCGTCCGCTCCAGCAAATCGTCCAGCAAGTGCCGGTATGCCCGGACACCATGGGTTTGGGCATCCAGTTTTGACGGCACGACGCCCGCCTGGCTGGCGTCGCGGAATTTTGTATCGACGGGCACCGCAAATTTCCACAGATTGTCCTGATAGGTTTTCCGCAGCACGTTCAGACTCTTCACAGAAGCCTGAGTGCGCCGATCGAACATAGTGGGCGCAATAGTATAGGACAACTGATTTTTCTGAGAGCGCATGATCATCTGCAGAGTATGCAGCATACGCTCAAGGCCTTTGATCGCGAGAAACTCTGTCTGCACCGGAATAACAAGATGCTGCGCGGCCGCCAGTGCATTCACCATAAGTACACCCAGCGACGGCGTGTTATCAAGGATGACGTAGTCAAAATCGTCCCATAACTGGGCAAGAGCCCGGGAAACGATAAGCCCCATACCCTCAACGCCAACCATACGGCGCTCCAGCGTAGCCAGCGCCGTACTCGCTGGCAGCAGAGCCAGCCCGGGGCAACTGGTTTCGGTAATAAGTTGGGCAGGAAGGCCCTCAGGTACTTTGCCCTGATGCTGAAACAGGTCAAAAACACTATGTGCGAGAGTATCCGGGTCGTAACCGAACCAACTGGTCAGAGAGCCGTGAGGGTCAAGATCAACCACGAGAACGCGCTTGCCACGCTCCGCCAGCAAGCCGCCCAAAGCGACCACCGAGGTGGTTTTACCCACACCACCCTTCTGATTGGCTACTGCCCAAATGCGCACGTTTTCTCTCCGAAAATACGTTATTGCAAGCCACTGAAAACCGCTCTATTCCGGGTTATCGGCCAGCGGATAAACAACTTGAACGGGAACGGGGTTCTAGCGCATGACTCCCCGGATGCTGGCATCGCGGGAAATAAGAAGCACCACACGCCGGTTGCGGCGGCGACCTTCTTCTGTGTCGTTGCGGGCCAAAGGCTGGTGCTGCCCGTACCCAACCGCTGCCAGACGTTCAGGCTCAATGCCCTCCATACCCAGCATGCGAACAACCACTGCCGCCCGTGCAGCTGACAACTCCCAGTTCGAGGGAAAGCGGGGCGTACGAATGGGCTGATTGTCAGTGAAGCCCTCAACCTTTACAGCGTTGTCCCGGTTCCTGAGAACCCTGGCAACTTTTTTGATCACATTAAACGCATCATAGTGTGGCTCGGCATTACCACTGCCAAACAACAGGCTGTCCGGCAGGTTGAGCGCCAGCCAGCGATCATTGGTTTCAAGCGTGACGACCCCGCGGTTGATCAGATCATCAAATTCCATTGCCAGCTGATCAGCCATGGCACGCAGGGCCTCAGTACGTTCCCGGGTATCCTGTTCCGGATTCCGGGGGGCTTCGGTTACCACCGGGGGAATCACATCCTTCGAGACAACCACTTCAGGACGCGAGAGCTGGTCACCCACTTCAATAGGCTGAAAGGATCGCTGAGGGGCGTTGAAAACGCCCGTAAGCGTTTCTGAAAGCACCTTGTACTTGCCCTCATTTACCGATGACACCGAGTACATCACCACAAAAAAAGCAAACAGCAGGGTTATGAAATCCGCATAGGAAATCAGCCAACGTTCTTTGTTGTGCAAATCGTCCTGGGGTTGCCTGCGACGCCGCATAATAGGAACCGGGTTTGCTTACTGCAGAAAGCCCCGCAGCCGCAATTCAATGGATTTAGGGTTCTCACCCTCCGCGATGGCGATAATGCCATCGATCATCATATCTTCGTATCTGGAGCGCTCCTTAACCAGCCCACGCAGTTTGTTGGCAACCGGGAAAAACAGCAGGTTTGCCAGTGCTACGCCGTAGATGGTTGCCACAAACGCTGTGGCGATGCCGCTGCCGAGCGACTGGGGGTCTTCAAGGTTGGTCATTACCTGAATCAGCCCCATGACCGCACCGATGATACCAATCGTCGGTGAGTAGCCACCCATGGCTTCAAACACTCTGGAAGACTCCAGATCCCGCTGCTCCCGACAATCCAGATCAATTTCCATGATGCTGCGGATGGTTTCTGTTTCTGCCCCATCCACCAACAGTTGCAGGCCTTTTCGGGCGAAATTTTCCGGTTCTTTTTCAGCCAGCCCCTCAAGCCCGAGCAGCCCCTGTTTGCGGGCTTTTACGCTCCAGTCAATCACCTTGCCAATGCCATCTTCAATACTGATAAAGGGAGGAACAAACACCCATCGGAACTGGGCAGAGGCCCGTTTCAGTATCGGCCAGGAGGTCTGAAGAATGGTCGCCGCCAGAGTGCCACCAATAACGATAACGGCCGCAGGGGCATTGAAGAGCGAACTGAGGGCTCCGCCCTCAAGCAGGTTGCCACCGAGGATGGCCACAAATGCCAGAATAACGCCAAGCAGGCTGAGGAAATCCATCAGCAAACAGCCTCAACCAGTCTGGGAGCTATTTCATCGAGAGACAGAACCTCATCGCTCAGGTCTGCTTTGGCAACGGCCATGGGCATGCCGTAGATCACCGATGATTTTTCATCCTGAGACCAGATTTGCGAGCCGCTCTGTTTCATCATGCGGCAACCTTCCCTGCCGTCTGCTCCCATTCCGGTAAGGATCACACCCAGCGTTTTTCCGGGAAATGCGCGGGCCAGAGAGCCAAAGGTAACGTCTACACAAGGCCGGTAATTCAGCCGCTCGTCTCCCGGCAAAATGCGCACCCGGGGCTGGCCACTTCGGTTTTCAACCATCATCTGTGTGCCACCAGGTGCGAGCAACGCCAGCCCGGGACGAAGAATATCGCCGTCCTCAGCCTGGCGAACTTCTATCTTGCATAGTTTGTTAAGCCGCTCTGCAAACGCCGGCGTAAAACTCGCAGGCATATGTTGAACCAGTACAATTGGCGAAGGAAAAGACGCTGGCAAGGCCGTCAACACACGCTGGAGTGCGACCGGCCCACCGGTAGAGGTACCGATACCGACAACGGCATAGTGCCGTGCCGGACTTTTCCGTGTGGAACGCCTGGGAGATTCCTCCTGCGCTGGCTGCGCAGCCTGGCGACCGGATACCACAGGGCGTCCAGAAACAGAAGGTTTGGCCGCACCGGGGCGCGGAGGCGGTGCAGCATGTCGCGGAGCGGACGGCGTTCGACTGGCCGGCCGGCTGCGAGCAACATCAAGCACACGATCTATCAGAATTTTCTGCAGCTGGCTGCCATCCCGGGCAATTTCCTCGAAGTTTTTAGGCAGAAAATCCACTGCCCCGGCTTCGAGTGCGTCCAGTGTAATTCTGGCACCTTCGTAGGTAAGAGAAGAAAACATCAAGACCGGCACAGGGTGTCTCTTCATGATCTCGCGCACGGCTGAAATACCGTCCATAATCGGCATTTCGTAATCCATGGTAATGACATCCGGGCGCAGTGATTCAGCAAGCTCAACGCCTTCCCGGCCATTGGAAGCGACACCCACCACCCGGATCTGCCCGGACGCAGTCAGTATCTCCGTCAGCCGTTTGCGGAAAAACCCCGAATCGTCAACGACCAGGACAGAAACTGTCATCCGTTTCTCCTACCAAAAATCCCTTCGCCCCAACCGAACACTCAGCTGTAACGCTGAAGCAAGCTGGGAACATCAAGAATGAGCGCGATACGACCGTCGCCGGTAATCGTTGCACCCGCCATGCCCGGTGTACCCTGAAGTCCACGCCCAAGAGGCTTGATAACCACCTCTTCCTGACCGACCAATTGATCAACAACAAAGCCGACCTGCCGGGTTCCCATGGCCACGATCACAACATGCCCATTTTCAGTATCGAGCTTGTTTGCAGCACCCTTAACCAGCCAGCGCTTTATATGAAACAGCGGGAACACCTTGTCGCGAACAACAATGCACTCGCGGCCATCCACAATATTGGTTCGGGTCAGGTCGAGGTGAAAGATTTCAACCACATTAACCAGCGGCAGCGCAAAAGACTGGTCTCCGAGCTTGATCATCAACGTAGGCATAATTGCCAGAGTCAAAGGCACTTTGATAATAATGCGCGAGCCCTTGCCCAACTCTGAAACAATGCTGAGCTGGCCGTTGAGCTGACCAATTTTGGTTTTGACCACATCCATACCCACGCCCCGGCCAGAGACGTCAGAAATCTGCTCTTTGGTGGAGAAACCAGCGGCGAAGATCAGGTTAAAACACTCTGAATCTGTCAGGCGATCGGCAGCGTCCTGATCATGAATTCCTTTCTCTATCGCTTTGCGGCGCAGTACTTCCGGATCCATACCGGCGCCATCGTCATCAATGGACAGGAGAATATGGTCCCCTTCCTGCTCTGCAGACAGGGTGACTGTACCCTGTCGTGGCTTGCCGGCTTTTTCGCGTACGTCCGGCGCTTCAATACCGTGATCGACCGAGTTCCGGACCAGGTGGACAAGTGGATCCGAAAGGGCTTCGACGAGATTTTTGTCGAGGTCTGTGTCCTCACCATGCATGACCAGGTTCACTTCCTTTTTCATGCTCCGGGCAAGATCGCGAACAACACGCGGGAAACGGCCAAATACTTTCTTGATCGGCTGCATCCGGGTTTGCATAACGGCTGCCTGAAGATCTGTAGTCACGACATCAAGGCTGGATACGGCCTTATGCATGTGCTCATCTTCGCTCGCGGAGCCCAGCCGCTGCAATCGGTTACGCACCAGTACCAGTTCGCCCACCATGTTCATGATGTCGTCCAGGCGCTTGGTATCGACGCGAACGGTGGTTTCTGCCACCGGAGCTTGCTCCCTTGCGGGTGAAGCCGGAGTAGCTTTTTCGGGAGACAATTTGGCTGCCGGTTTTGGATCAGCCTTGCGTTTCTCAGGCACGGGTTTGATGGGCTGAGCTTTTGCCGGCGAAGGTTCAGCTGCCTTTTTTCCGGAATCGCCGGTTGTCGGGCTACCGCCCTTGCCGTGCAGTTCATCCAGCAGTCTTTCAAATTCATCGTCGTTGATCAGCCCGCCATCGCTGCTCGTTGCCGGGTCAGCTGCACCTGTGGTTCCGGAACCTGCGCCCGGAACCTCCTGCACGGCAAATTTTCCTTTGCCGTGCAGATCATCCAGCAAAGCTTCAAATTCATCATCGGTGATATCATCGCCAGCACCATCATTCTTGCCAGCTGGCTTCTCATGAGCCGGGCTATCGCCTGCCCCGGCGGTGGGAGCTTCCGCATGCAGGGCATCAAGCAATTTTTCAAACTCATCGTCGGTAATGTCACCGTTGTCCAGGCCGGCTTCTGAAGGCTCATCCGAGGGTTCGGCGGTCTCTTGCGCAGCGGCATCCTGAGGCAGGGCCAGAGCGTCCAGTGCGGCAATCAGCTCACCAGGCGCGGGCGTCAGCTCTTCGCGATTACGTACCTGCTCAAACATGGCATTAACATGATCCAGAACCTCCAGGACAACATCCATAAGCTCCGAATCCACCTTCCGCTTATGGTTGCGCAGGATGTCGAAGACGTTTTCTGCGGAGTGGCAGCAGTTGACCAGAGCATCCAGCTGCAGGAAGCCAGCACCACCCTTGATGGTATGAAATCCACGGAATATGGCGTTGAGCAGATTGCTGTCATCAGGATGTTGCTCAAGATCGACAAGTTGCTCAGACAACTTTTCGAGAATCTCTCCAGCCTCTACAAGGAAGTCCTGAAGGATCTCATCATCGGCATCAAACGCCATGTGTTAACCTCTTATATTCAGAAACCGAGACTGGACAACAAGTCATCTACGTCGTTTTGTCCCGAGACTACATCTTCACGCTCTTCAGCCTTCATCTGAGGCCCCACACCCTGCTCGGCAGATACTTCCTGGCCGTCAATCTGATGCACCGTGCCGGTGAGCTGGTCAACATGGCTGGCCATAACTACCAGGCTGAGCATCTGCTCCTCCACGTCTTTGACCAGCGTCGTAACGCGCTGAATCACCTGGCCGGTCAGGTCCTGAAAATCCTGCGCCAACAGGATTTCAGAAAGACTGCTGTAAATGGTGTCGGCGTCCTGGGTCAGGCTCAGAAAAAAGTTATCGATCCGACCGTACAGCTCACGAAACTCAGAAGGTTGCATCTCACGACGGCGCAAACGCTGCCATTCATCCCGTAAAGTGGACGCTTCGGCGCGCATTGCATGGGCTACCGGCATACTTTCTTCAACCAGATCCATGGTGCGATTGGCAGCCTGGCCCGTCATCTGAACAACGTACGCAAGCCGATCTGAGGCGTCTGTCATCATCGACAGAACTTCCTTCTGTTCCGCACTGCGCGGATCTATCTGAAAGTTCCGGATTGATTCATGGAGCGTTCGGGTCAACCGACCCACTTCCCGATACAGACTCTGATCCCGGACCTCGCCCAGTTCATTGATCAGAGCCATAGCGCGGACATAATCTCCGCCTTCAACGCATTGACTGAGCTCTGCCGCCTGATGCCGGAGCTTTTCGGTTACTTCCGGCTCAAGACCCTGGTGGATCTGTTCGTTATCGCTCATACGACCCATCCAATCTCTGTTTACTGGATTCGTTCAAAGATTTTCTCAATTTTTTCTTTGAGAACGGCGGCGGTGAAGGGCTTTACCACATACCCATTCACGCCGGCTTGAGCAGCTGCCACAATCTGGTCCCGCTTGGCTTCGGCAGTAACCATCAAAACCGGGAGGGTTTTCAGATTGTCATCGGCCCGCACCGCCTTGAGCAAATCAAAGCCGGACATTCCGGGCATGTTCCAGTCAGTTACCAGGAAATCGTACTTGCCGCTTTTCAGCATGGGCAGAGCAGTGTTGCCGTCATCCGCTTCATCAGTGTTGGTGAAACCCAGATCACGGAGCAGGTTTTTGATAATCCGCCGCATTGTGGAAAAATCGTCCACAATGAGAATTTTCATGTTCTTGTCCAAAGGGACCTCCAGTTAGTAAGACCCGGAATTCGTTTGACCTTAGCGCTCAAAGTGTAGCCGGCCGCTGATTTAACCACTTATTGTCTGATCTTTATCACGGTTGTAAAGCATCGGTTACCAAATACTACACTCCAGTACGATCCAGAAACCTGAGACGGGCCTAACTGCCATCATCATTACGCCATTCCGAGAGCCTGGCACGAAGCCGTAGCGCCGCCTGGCTGTGAATCTGGCTGACTCTGCTTTCGCTGACGCCCAGCACTGCACCGATTTCTTTGAGGTTCAGTTCATCCTGGTAATACAGGCTCAGAACCAGTTTTTCCCGCTCAGGGAGCTGTTCAATAGCAGCGGCCAGATTGCTCTGAAAGGAATCCGAAGTCAGGCCGTCCAGCGGATTATCGCTGGCCTCTGTTTCTTCTATCGGCAGCTCTCCGGATTCATTGAGCTCATCAAGGCTAAAAAGTCGCCCGCTGCTCGCATCCGACAAAGTGGCGTGGTATTGAGAAAGCTCCATGCCGAGTTCTTCGGCAACCTCACCGTCCTGTGCTTCACGCCCCATACGATTTTCAACAGCCTTGATAGCCTGAGCAACCCGGCGGGCGTTCCTGTGAACAGAGCGCGGCACCCAGTCGCCTTTGCGGATTTCATCCACCATGGCACCGCGAATGCGTATCCCCGCATAGGTCTCGAATGTTGCGCCTTTGGTTGAGCTATAGCGTTGAGCAGCCTCCAGCAATCCAATCATGCCGGCCTGCATAAGGTCATCCAGTTGCACGGAGGCTGGCAGCCGCGCCAAAAGATGAAGAGCAATTTTCTTGACCAGAGGCGCGTGCGTCTCAATCAGTTCCGAGGAACTTTTTACGCCAGCCTGGTGATAGATTCCCAGATTTTTCGACAATGTCATGTATCCGGTATTGTTTAACGGGTTCCGTTTCAGACTTCGACGAGCCGCTCCACAAAAAACTCCAGATGCCCGCGGGGAGATGAAGGCAGCGGCCAAGTCTCTACTTTTTCAGCCAGTGCCTTGATCGCAAGCGAGGCTTTGGCCCGAGGGTAGGCTTCCAGCACTGCTTTCTGACGCTGAACGGCTTTTTTCACAGCTTCGTCGTACGGCACCATACCTACATATTGCAGTGCCACGTCCAGAAAGCGTTCGGTGACCCGGGTCAGTTTTTCAAACAGATGACGACCTTCCTGCTCAGTACCCACCTGATTGGCGAGAATCCGGAAGCGGTTGGTGCCGTAGTCACGATTCATCAGCTTAATCAGAGCATAGGCGTCAGTGATGGATGTCGGCTCATCGCAAACGACCAGCAGCAACTCCTGGGAGGCCCGGAGAAAACTCACTACCGCCTCGGAAATGCCCGCTGCAGTGTCCACAATGAGTACATCCATCTGATCACCCAGCTCGCTGAATGCGTTGATCAGGCCTGCGTGTTCCATAGGGCTGAGCTGAGTCATGCGTTGCGTGCCGGAAGATGCCGGAACAATTTTGATACCCCCCGGGCCGTTAACCAGAACGTCTCGAAGATCGCACTCGCCCGCCAGCACATCCTGCAAGGTACGATTTGCCGTAATGCCAAGCAGCACATCAATGTTGCCCAGACCAAGGTCGGCATCAAGCAAAACCACACGCCGGCCCTTCTGGGCCAGAGCGATGGCAAGATTGACCGACACGTTACTCTTGCCGACACCGCCCTTACCGCCGGAAACTGCGATCACCTGTACCGGATGTGGTTTGCTCATACTGTTTATTATCTCTCACAACGTTTAGCCGGGTATGGTTCGTAGCTGGATGCAGCTCAGATCTTCAGGGCCTCATGCCGTTTCGCGCGGACGCTCTGCGTCAGGTAACCGCTCTGCAGCGGCCTGTTGCTGAAGCGTTTTAAGGCGCTCGACAGCCAGGCGCACTAGCGGAACCGCTTCGGCATGATGCAGATCTCCAGGAATCTTTTGCCCATCTGTGTAGTAGGCCACCGGCAATCCGGTTTCCATCACAAATCCCAGAGACTCGCCCAGTGTCAGGGCTTCGTCAATTTTTGTCATTACGCAGCCCGAAAGATTTGCCATCTTATAGCAATGCCATACGGATTTCATAATTCGCGGCTGGCTGGTTGCGGAAACAACCAAGTGTGTACGCACATTATGGTGACTGCGGGCCAGCTCTGTCAGTTGCTCCTGATAGCCCTTCTCGGAGCTGGTCAGCCCCGCGGTATCAATCAGCACCAGATGGCGATCCGACAGCTCATCAAGAATATCATCCAGTGTGTGGCTTTCATCCACCACCCGGACCGGCACATTCAGAATGCGACCAAACACGAAAAGCTGCTCATGCGCGGCAACCCGATAGCGATCTGTGGTAACCAGCGCCAAAGAATCGGCACCGTGCTTCAGCACATAACGGGCAGCCAGCTTGCCAATCGTGGTGGTCTTGCCAGCGCCCGTGGGGCCGACCAGTGCATAAACCCCCCCCTCGTCCAGCCACTCCTGACGCGCTGTGCGCACGCCGGTAACGAGCATTTTCAGGGCCCGCTTCCAGCCGTCATCAAGCTTCCCGCTTTTGTGTCGACGGGAGAGAGAGCCTGCCAGATCCGGGCTCAGGCCAAATTCCTGCAACCGCTCTGCCAGCCGCTGCTGAACCGCGTTGACGCCGGGTTCTTCCGGCTCATTGCGCTGGCCACTCATGAGATCCCGCAAAGAGCTGATTTCTGCACGCATGCTGGCAAGCTCATCGGAATAGTCGGTATTGCTGCTGACGCTTGCGGAGGCAGGTTCCTCATAACCTTCACTCGCTGCTTCATGCAGCTCCGCAAACGATGCTTCGGCATAGCCCTGACTGCGCGCTGCTCGATTTTCGCGAACATCGCGAATACGTGAGCGGGAGCGACTCAGCTCATCTTCCAGCCGGCGGTGCTGCTCGGCCTGCATTTCCGCAAGTCGGGCTCCGTTGGTGGCCTCACTGGCTTTTTCGCCAAGGCTCTGGCGCGCCATATTTTCGTCGTAATCCAGCGCAGAGACAATTTCAACGCCACCATCTACTCGCCGGTTGGATAGGATGACAGCATCTGGCCCCATCTGCTCACTGATCTGTTTCAGTGCTTCGGCCATGCTCTTGGCAAAAAAACGTTTCACTTTCATGTTATTGCATCCTCCACCGGCAACGCTGTATCGGCGTTGTCCGTTCTTTCATCCGCATGCCTACTGGCCCACGGACGCCACGATCGTAATCTGCTTGTTATCCGGTATTTCCTGGTACGAAAGCACATGCAGCCGCTCCACACCGAAACTGGCAAACTTTGCAAGCACCGGCCTCAGCGGGCCGGATACCAAAAGGATGGCGGGCTTACCCAGAACTTCCTGGCGCTGAACGCTGTCTTGCAAAGAGCGCTGCAGCTTCTCCACCATATTCGGCTCCAGAACCATACCTATATCTTCCTGGCCGCCAGATTGTTGACTCTGCTGAACAGACTTTAGCAATAACTGTTCCAGATCCGGATCCAGAGTAATCACTGGTATCTCCTGATCATTGCCACAGATGCTCTGAACGATCATCCGACGAAGAGCCTGACGTGCCAACGTCGTCAGCAACCTGGGATCCTGACTCTTCGGATGCACGTTCACGATGGATTCGGCAATGGACCGCATATCCCGGATGGGAACTTCTTCTTTGAGCAGGTTCTGGAGCACTTTCAACAAAAGGCTGATGGACACCGTAGTCGGCACCAGCTCTTCTGCCAGCTTGGGCGAGACCTTTTCCAGTTGATCCAGCCATTTCTGGACTTCTTCGTGCCCCAACAGTTCGTGGGCATGTTTTTGCAGAACCTGGTTCAGGTGCGTAGCGACAACCGTGCTGGCATCAACTACGGTATAGCCAAGTGTCTGAGCCTGATCTTTTTTCTCCGGTTCAATCCAGCTCGCATCCAGGCCAAAGGCCGGATCCTTGCCTTCTATCCCTTCGATTTTTCCGAATACCTGGCCGGGGTCGATGGCCAGTTCCCGGTCGGGATGTATTTCCGCTTCGGCTATCGTTACCCCCATTAGAGTGATGCGATACACATTGGGCATGAGATCCAGATTGTCGCGGATGTGCACGGAGGGCATCAGAAACCCCATGTCCTGAGACAGTTTTTTACGGACACCCTTGATGCGGCTTAGCAGCTGGCCACCCTGGGACTTGTCGACCAGCGGTATCAGGCGGTAGCCGACTTCCAGCCCGACAATATCCACTGTTGCCACATCGTCCCAGCCCAGCTCCCGGGTCTCTCCCGGCGCAGGTAACTGACGGCCCTGATCGCCGCCAGTGTCACCTGCCAGTGGCGCTTCACGGCCACCAGGGCCGGGTACAACACCGGCGCCACCCTGGCCCGGGAACAAGCCACCCTCTTCAACAGTCTGCTGGTCTTTCTTCCAGATAAACCAGGCTCCAGCGGCAGCGAGGCTCCCGAGCCCCAAAAATGCCACATGGGGCATGCCCGGAATCAGGCCCAACAGGAGCAGAATGCCTGCCGCTATCGCCAGAGCCTTGGGAGCATTGAACAGCTGCTGAAGAATCTGCCCGCCCATATCCTGACTGGAGGTCACACGGGTAACCATGATTGCAGCAGAGGTAGAAAGCAGCAGTGACGGGATCTGGGCGACCAGCCCATCACCAATGGTGAGAAGCGCATAGCGCTCCATGGCAAGCCCGAAATCAAGGCCATGCTGGACCATACCAATGGCAACACCGCCAATAATGTTGATCGCCAGAATCAGCAGGCCTGCGACCGCATCGCCTTTAACAAACTTGGACGCACCATCCATAGAGCCATAGAAATCGGCTTCCTGCGCTATCTCTGCACGCCGGTGTTTAGCCTCTTCCTGATTCACAAGACCGGCGTTCAGATCGGCGTCAATAGCCATCTGCTTGCCCGGCATCGCATCCAGGGTAAACCGCGCGCTTACTTCCGAAACCCGGCCGGCACCCTTGGTAACAACCAGGAAGTTAATAATCATCAGAATGGCGAAGACCACGAGGCCGACCGCGTAGTTCCCACCAATCAGCACGGCACCGAATGACTCGATAACCTTACCCGCTGCATCCCCGCCCTCATGCCCTTCCAGCAACACAATCCGGGTGGAAGCCACGTTCAACGCCAGGCGCAGAAGGGTTGCGACCAGCAATACCGTCGGGAAGGAGGCAAATTCCATGGGCCGCAGTGCATAGACACACACCAGCAGAATGACAATCGAGAGCGTGATGTTGAACGTGAAAAATACGTCCAGCAGAAAAGCAGGCATGGGCAGTATCATCATGCCCAGCAAACCCATCAGCATGACGGGCACACCGAGATTGCCCCGCGTCAGGGATTTGACATTACGAAGGACTAAAGCTGTGTCCATGCCGGAAGCATCTCCGATTTACTGTTTCTGAAGGCGTTTTAAGGGTCGAAATTCTGACGCCCAGGCGTCTTTTACAGTGATACCGCAAGATCCATACCACCGTGTTCGATTTTTCGTTCGCGAGCTGGCCTTACCTGCCTGACTCACATTCTAAGATGCGGTATCCTTGCGCCACTTAATCGCGATATTGCACCCTGAACTCCACAACCTCAGACCCACAAACAGGTGAGCCCATGCCGATCCACGAGGTAAGACACCCCCTTATCAGACACAAACTCGGCCTCATGCGCCGTGCCGACATCAGCACCAAGAACTTTCGTGAACTGGCGCAGGAAGTCGGTGCACTGCTCACCTACGAGGCCACAAAGGATTTTAATCTGCAGGAAAAGACCATTGAGGGGTGGGCGGGGCCGGTGAATGTGGAACAGATCCACGGTAAAAAAATCACGATCGTCCCTATCCTGCGAGCCGGGCTCGGCATGTTGGACGGCGTTCTGAGCCTGATCCCTGTGGCTCGGGTCAGTGTGGTGGGCCAGATCCGCAACGAGGAAACTCTGGAAGCCAATACCTACCTTGAAAAGCTGGTCGGTGAACTGGATGAACGCATGGCCTTGATCGTTGATCCGATGGTTGCCACCGGCGGTTCGATGATTTCTACCATCGACCTGCTCAAAAAAGCCGGAAGCACTGAAATCCGCGCGTTGGTGCTGGTGGCCGCTCCGGAAGGCATAAAAAATGTTCTGGACAAGCACCCGGATGTGTCCATTTATACCGCGTCGGTGGACAAGTGCCTGAATGAGAAAGGCTATATCCTGCCAGGTCTTGGCGACGCCGGTGACAAAATATTCGGCACCAAGCAGAAGGACGTCTGATCATGGAAGACCATACCAATGACCCCGTCTGGAAGCAGGCGATTGCCGGCTCCCAGATGCTGCTAGTAGCCTTCGGCGCTTTGGTGCTGATGCCATTGATCACTGGCCTGGATCCGAACGTTGCGCTCTTTACCGCCGGCCTGGGCACGCTGATTTTCCACATTGTGACCGGAGGCCAGATTCCAATCTTTCTGGCCTCATCTTTTGCGTTTATCGCGCCGGTTATTGCTTCCAAGGGCAAGTTCGGCCTTGAGGAAACCCTGGGCGGCCTGATGGCAGCGGGTATTCTTTATATCCTGCTCAGTGGTGCAATACGACTGCGCGGCACCGGCTTTGTGACCCGCCTGCTGCCCCCGGTGGTTATCGGACCGGTCATCATGGTGATCGGTCTGGGACTGGCACCCGTTGCGGTACACATGGCTTCCGGCCGCACTGGCGATGGCGGAACCCAGCTGATACCGCAGGACACGGCGCTGTGGATTGCGATGATTTCGCTGACCGTGACCATTGTTGCTTCGGTTTGGTCCAAGGGTATCTTCCGCCTGATCCCGATCATGTTTGGTGTGATTGTTGGTTATATACTGTCTGCTTTCGCGGGCATTGTTGATATCACGCCTATCCAACAGGCGCCCTGGCTTGCGGTTCCCAACTTTGTCGCCCCGCAGTTCAGCTGGGGCGCCATACTGTTCATGATTCCGGTAGCCATTGCTCCGGCCATTGAGCACATCGGGGATGTTCTGGCGATTGGCAATGTCACTCGCAAAAACTATCTGGAAAAGCCCGGCCTGCACCGCACTCTGCTGGGCGACGGTCTGGCTACCAGCGCTGCCGCTTTACTGGGCGGGCCACCCAATACGACCTACTCTGAAGTGACCGGCGCTGTGATGCTGACACGCAACTTTAACCCGAAGGTTATGTGGTGGGCGGCCTGCACTGCGATCGTGCTGGCCTTTGTGGGCAAGTTTGGCGCGGTTCTGCAGACGATTCCGGTGCCAGTTATGGGCGGCATTTTGTGTCTGCTGTTCGGTTCCATTGCGGTGGTGGGTATGAGCACGCTGATTCGCCATCAGGTGGATCTTTCTCAGTCGCGGAATCTGGTTATTGTGGGTGTAACGCTGGTGTTCGGTATCGGCGGCATGGTTCTCGGCCACCTTGAGGGTATCGCTCTGTGTGCGGTGGCAGCCATCATTCTGAACCTGATACTTCCGGGCAGCCGCGAAGCCTGGGGCAAGGCGATTTACGAGCACAAAGAAGACTGACAGCAACTCCTATGGTGCCTGCAGGCTAGAAACCAAATCAAATATCCCGTCGCAAATCCGAGGGGATCGGAAGATCAGGCATGCCGGGCTTGGGCCCGCGCCCCTTGCGGAACTGCCGGAGTTGGAACACGTAGGCCAGCACCTGGGCGATGGCCATATACAGGCCGTCGGGGATTTCGTCGCCTATGTCACTGTTGTGGTAAACGGCACGAGTAAGAGGTGGCGTGCGTAGGATCTCGACTTTGTATTCCCGGGCGATTTCCATGATTTTGAAAGCGGTCTCATCATTGCCTTTGGCGACGACCTTCGGCGCACCCATGGAGTTGGAATCGTACTTCAGAGCCACGGCATAGTGGGTCGGATTGGTGATGACAACGTCTGCAGTGGGCACATCCTGCATCATGCGGCGCTGGGACATTTCGCGTTGAAGCTGGCGAATTTTGCCTTTGACCTCAGGCTTGCCCTCAGTGTCCTTGTATTCGTCTTTAACTTCCTGCTTGGTCATCCGCAGTTTTTTCTGATGATCAAAAAGCTGAAACGGCACGTCGATAATGGCAATGATGATGGTGGAACAAGAAAGCAGGAAGAAACTCCACCCAAGTGTCCAGAGCACGTGCTCCATGGCCGGTACCGTGGGTTCTTCTGCGATGGCAAGCAGGTCTTCGGTACGGATGTCCAGTATGAGAATTGCTAACGCCATAACCAGACCGACTTTCGCGATAGCTTTCACCAGTTCGATCAAGGAACGCGCGGAGAACATTCTGCCCAGGCCTTTCATGGGGTCCATGCGATTGAGCTTGGGAGCGATAGCTTTACCGCTGAACAGCAAACCGCCGATGCCGATGGAGCCAGCAATGGCAGCGATGAGAAGCAGCAAGAGAATTGGCGCAAGAGCCCAGGCTGCTTCTTTGGCGGACGCCAACAGTTGAATGCTCATATGCCGGGTGTCGAATATCGCGGAGCGCTCCAGCGTGAAGGCATCGCGCATGATGGCCTCCATTGCGGCACCCAGCTGAGCTCCGAAGATCAACAAACCACCGGCACCGGCGATCAATACAGCCATGGTGGCCAGCTCTTTTGACCGCGCAGTCTGGCCATCCTCCCGGGCTTTTTCGAGCCTTCGGGGGGTAGCCTCTTCGGTTTTTTCCTGACTGTTGTCGTTCTCTTCTGCCATGCTCTAACTCTTGAGGTGTCGCCAGGGCTCGCCTAAGGCTGCCCCTGAAGGTTTCGCATAAACTCAAAGGTTTGCCGGGTATACACTTCGAAGTGCGGCAGAAAATTGGCGTGCAACACCCATATAGCAAACAATCCAAAAATCAGGCCAATCGGGAAGCCCAGGGCAAAAATGTTCATTTGGGGCGCCGCCCGGGTCATGACGCCGAAGGATATGCTGACGATGAGTACGGCGGTCACCGCCGGCAGTGCCAGTAACATGGCGGAGGCAAACATCCAGCTTATGCGGTGCGCCAATGCCCAGACACCAGCCTGGCCCAGGCCTTCCATGCCAATGGGCAGGGTTCGGAAACTTTCGATGAACACTTCAAACGCCACCAGATGGCCGTTCATGGCCAGGAACAGCAAGGTAACGGTAATGGTGTAGATCTGGGACAGCACAGGCACGTTGACGCCGTTCGCGGGGTCAACCATGGATGCGAAGCCCAGGCCCATTTGCATGGCAATCATCTGCCCGGCGATCACGAAAAGTTGCCACAGAGCGGTCAGCGCAAACCCCAGACCTACGCCGATCAGAATTTGTTGCAAGGTAATCACGACGGCGTCGGCACTCAGGGCTTCAACCTGTGGCACTTCCGGGATCATGGGTACGATCAGTATGGTCATTAGCAGTGCCAGCCCGAGGCGCACCCTGGCGGGCACGAGCTGGGTACCGAAGATGGGAATAACCATCAAAAAACTCGCCAGCCGGAACAGCGGCCACAGGTGCTGCCCGACCCACTGGCCAAGCATATCCGCACTGATTTCCGCAGGAGTCATGTGTCAGCCGATCAGGAAAGGAATGCTGGATATCAGCCGGTGTGCGTGATCCAGAAGTTTTGTCAGCATCCATGGCCCCATAACGATTATAACAATGAGCGTTATCAGCAGGCGCGGCAGAAAACTGAGGGTTTGTTCGTTTATCTGGGTAGCTGCCTGGAAAGTACTCACAACGAGGCCAATAACCAAACCTGGCATAATAATCACGGAGCAGAGAAGCACGATCATCCACAGGGCTTCCCGCAGGATGTCGATAACGGTTTCCGGAGTCATAATTTCCTCCTGTTTCCCATAGCGGAGCTATATCCCATAACTGGCAGCCAACGTGCCCATGATCAGGGCCCAACCATCCACCAGAACAAACAGCATGATCTTGAATGGCAGCGAGATAATGATCGGCGACAGCATCATCATACCCATTGCCATAAGTACGCTGGCTACAACCATGTCGAGAATCAGAAACGGGATAAACAGGATAAACCCTATCTGAAACGCAGTTTTGAGCTCGCTGGTCACGAACGCCGGCATCAGTATCCAGAAGGAGACATCCTGAGGCGTGTCATATTGAACATCTGCGATGCGCATGAACAACGCGAGGTCATCTTCCCGGGTCTGTCCCAGCATGAATTTCTTGAAGGGCTCGCTGGCCAGTTCAACTGCTTCCAGTGAGGTGACTTCTTCCTGAAGGTACGGCTGTAATCCGACGCGATTGGCTTCTTCGAGGACCGGCTTCATAATGAAAATACTGAGAAACAGAGCCAGGCCGAGCAGTATCTGGTTGGAGGGCGTCGCCTGCAGGCCCAGCGCCTGGCGCAGAATCGCAAACACCACGATAATGCGGGTGAAGGAGGTCATCATCATCAACATGGCCGGCAGAAACGTCAGCGCGGTCATCAACGCCAGAATCTGCAAGGTTACCGAGTATTCCTGAATACCCTCCCCTTCGCCGGGCTGTACCGTAAAGGCAGGAATACCGGGCAGGTCCGCAAATGACAGCGGTGCCCAGAACAGGCCGCCAAGCAAAACAGACAGCGGAATAAGTCGTTTAAGCGTTGCCACCATCATGGGCCTGTTCATTCCTTAGTCGGGGCTGTCCAGGATTTGCCGATCATGCTCTGCAGGCGTCGGGCAAAGTCTCCGGAGTTCGGGTTGCCCGCATCCACAATCGGCTCCTCAAAGATCTGTAGCGTGCGGATAGCCGATGGGGTAATGCCCAGAAGAATCTGCTGCCCCCCCACTTCAATCAGAGCGATGCGTTCGCGGGCGCCTATGGCCATTACCGAAACGACCTTGATCGCATTGTTGTTCATGCCCGTCATACCGTTCATCCGACGGATAATCCAGGCACAACCGTATATGACTGCGATCACCGCCACCAGGCCGGCACCAAGGCTAAGCAGAGTGCCGAGTGTGCCCTGTGCCCTGTCCGGACCGCCCGTTGTCGCTTTGGCCGTTTCTTCGGCAATAACTGGCATGGCCAGTAGCAGCAGTAACGAACCCGCAGTTTTCATCCACATTCTATTTCTGCAGCCGTTTGATTCGTTCGCCCGGGCTGATCACATCGGTCAGACGGATACCAAACTTTTCGTTGACCATGACCACCTCGCCGTGAGCTATAAGCGTACCGTTGACCAGCACATCCAATGGCTCGCCTGCCAATCGATCCAGCTCGATAACCGAGCCCTGATTCAACTGCAGAAGGTTGCGGATAGGAATCTGGGTATTCCCCACCTCCATAGAGATACTGACGGGAATGTCCAGAATGACATCAAGATCCGGTGGTGGCCCGCTGCCCTGAGTCTCCATCGAAACCTCATCAAACTCTTCCATCGGCGCTGTTCGCACACTTTTTTTAGCGCCTGCTCCTTCATCTTTCTCTCCACCGTTTTCTCCAGCTTCCTCCATGGCCTGGGCCCACTCATCGCCTGGGGACTCTTCAGCGCCCTCTTCGCCGGTCTCTTCCATGGCGGCCTCCCATTCGGCTGCCAGCTTTTCGTCCTCGCTCAGCTCCTGACCGTCTTTGTTGTCGTCAGCCATTGCGTTCTACCTTCAGTTGTTTTTTTAACTTGGGCCGTGTCGCCCGTTCATGAATCCTGAGCGCCAGTTTTCCGTCCCGGGTTCCCATCGTTGCCTTGTATATGGGGATGCCATTGGCCGTTACTGTCAGATATTCAGGCACCTCTACAGGAATGATGTCGCCAGCTTTCAGTTTGGCGATGTCTCTCAGGGAAATCCTGCGCCGACAAACCGTGGTGTTGACCGGAACATCCACCTCCTTGATATCCTCCTGCAACGCATTGACCCAACGCTCGTCCACGTCATCAACGTCACTTTGTACTCCAGAATCAAGCACATCCCGGATCGGTTCAATCATTGAATAGGGCAAGGCAAAGTGCAGCTCACCGCCACCGCCATCCAGCTCGATGTGGAAGGTGCTGACCACTACCACTTCGCTGGGGCTCACAATATTGGCCATGGCCGGGTTTACCTCGGAACTGAGGTATTCGAAATTCACTTTGATGACCGCTTGCCAAGCCTCCTGCATGTCATTAAAAACCTGGTTAAGCACCATCTGCACTATGCGGTTTTCCGTCGGCGTGAACTCCCGGCCCTCGATCTTTGCGTGCCGCCCTTCACCTCCAAAAAAGTTATCAACCAGCTTGAACACCAGTTTGGCATCCATAACAAACAGGGATGTCCCCCGCAACGGGCGAACCTTGCACAGATTCAGGCTGGTGGGCACATAAAGTGTGTGTATGTATTCGCCGAACTTCATGATCTGGACGCCACCGGTGGAAACATCCGCATTACGACGCAGAAGATTGAACAGGCTGATGCGGGTGTACCGTGCAAAGCGCTCGTTGATCATCTCCAACGTGGGCATCCGGCCACGGACGATACGATCCTGACTGGCAAGATCGTAATTTTTTACGCCGGTTTCGTCAGCTTCTTCATAAGTATCAACGTCACCGTCATCCACGCCGTGGAGGAGCGCATCAATTTCATCCTGTGACAGTAAATCCTGCATACGTTGTCCTGCTGCTGAAATGCCTTGCCCGTATCCGGGCTCTATTGCACTTTCTATTGCACTACAAAATTCCTGAACAGCACCTGGCTGATGCCGGGCTCACCTTCTTGCTCCAGCACCTGATTAACCGTTGTCAGCATGTTTTCCGCCAGGCTTTGTCGGCCTTCCGGTGTCTGCAACTCCTTAAAATTGCTGCTACCAAGCACCATAACCAGCTGGCTTCGAATCAGGGGCATATGCAGTTTGGCTGCGGTCAGCGCCTCAGGGTCGGTTGCTCCGAGAGCTACGTAGGCCTGCGCATAGCGCTGACGGCCTTCGCCCTGCAACGTCGTCACCAGAGCTTTTTCAATGTCCAGGTAAACGCTCGGAGTGAAGGTTTCTACCGCCACATCATCCTGGCTTTCTGTATCGTCGCCCATTCCGGGCAAACCGCCACCAAGAAACCACAAGGTGCCAGCAACCGACAAGGCAATCGCCAGTAGCACCACCACTGTCAGCAGGATAATCACTTTCAGTTTACCTTTCTTGGCCGGTTCTGCCTCAGGTGCGCTATTTTCTGCCATAGTGTTTTTCGCCAGAAATCCGTCAATGGAAGTACGTTTCCATGACTTTTACAGATTGACTGCAAAGGGCGGGCCAGAAGGCCCAACCCTCCCGCTCAGACCCGCAGTCTAGCGTTGCACGAAAGGATGGGCAAAGCAGATTAACGAAGAGGGCTCAGCAAGATGACCCAAACACTCAGGCAAAAATATCGACGGCGCCGTTCCAGCTCAGGTCAAGACTGCCAGTCTGAGTGTTTGCTTCACCGCCATCTGCAGCCGAGAGCTCTGCACCTGAACCCGAAGACGAACCGTCTCCATCACCCGCGCCCTGCTCTCCACGCTGGTTCTGTGAGTTGTCAGAGACATCGAACTGAGCCAGGGAAAGGCCTTGCTCACCCAGCATGTCACGCAGCCGATGTGAATGCAGTTCCAGTTGATCCCGCACCACCGGGTTAGCGGCATGGACGGTAATGGTGGCCTGATCGTTGTGTACGCGAACCCGTACCTCCATTGGCCCCATATCAGGCGGCGTGAGGTGAATCTCGGCCACTGACAGGTTTTTGGCTGTCAACCAGCTGAGCTTACCCATCAGTTTATCCCCCCACTCTGCGTGGTTTACGGGAACATCAACCGATGTCGCGTAGCTCCTCAGGGGCACCTGGGCTTCTGCCGCAAGCTTGCCAGCCGCGTTGTTGGTGCTTTGCTGAGAAACCAACTCCATGGCCGATTCGAACCGGGTACCATTCAGCAGGCTGGAAGGGTCCATGACACTGGCTTTTTCTCCGGCTGCCGGGGCCAGGGAATCGGTCAGTTGCAGACCAGACATCAGCCCACCTTTTCCACCGAGCGCAGTCTGGCCAGGCTGCCCGGGTTTGCCCCCGACAAGTCCTGCAAACAACTCGGAGCCCTGTATTATTGCCGGACTGCTCGCGGCCGGACCTGCGGCACCACCTGCCACTGCAACCTGCCCGGTTGAAGGCAGCAACAGAGCCTGCAACTCTGCAAAAGTCAGCGGGGTCGTAATGGCTTCCATTTCAGGGGCCGTCTCTGCGATTTTCCCGGCAGTTGTTTTTTCCGCCGCTTCGTCTTCACCCGTTACGGAAGTCTTAACGCTCTTGCCGGACTCACCGGTTTTCCCGGGAGGTTCGGACTGGCTCGCTGATTGCGCACCATCCTCTTTTGCGGAGTTTCTGGCATCGGCTTGCTGGCGATCGAGACGTTTTTGCTCCGCACGGGAGAAAGCTTCGTACCGGCTTTCACTGGCGCCATTGTCTCGACCGGAACCGGATTTCGATGCGCCGGCATCATTCTGCATCCCGGGCGCGGGAGTCTGGGGAAGAACCATCTGTGTCATGGCAACCTCTTGCCGCTTTTTATCGGTAGACGCACTGTTCAGTCCGTTTCAGAGCTGATTTTCAGGCGGTTTCCCAAACAACTGCAAAAGCAATGCCAGCCGCACACTCTGTCTGGCCGCTTTCTGCTTAGCCGCACTCGGTTAACGCCATCGACTGCTAGCTGGCGCCGCGCGCCATCAGAGCATTAAGCGCATTAGTAACCCGTTGAAATTCTGACTTAATGGCTTCCAGAACGGCCGGAGCTTCGTTAAGGCTATCGCTCTTCCCGGCTTCCTCCGCTTCCCGGCACAGCTCTCCAAGTCGAGGAGCTCCAATATTAATGCTGCTACCCTTGAAGCTATGGGCCGTTTTTGCAAAGGCGCCTGAATCCCCATCCATCATGGCCCCCTTCAAGCTATCGATTCGTTCTTGCGAATCATTAAGATAGGTCCGGATCAGCATCTCGAACTCATCTTCCATTACGTCCTGAAGCTCTGCCAAAGCTTCGTCATCAAGGTGTGGCTTATCAACCATGACCAACTCCCTTGTTTCTGTTAAAAGTGCCGATTAGATTAAAAGTGCCGATTAAAAGTACCAATCATAAACAATTTCCACCCGACTCCCCTGTTCATGAAACCTGATGGATTCTGCCAGTCGCTTTAGCAAAATCAGTCCACGCCCCGCATAACGGGGCCCGCTCTGCTCCATCTCCGTGGATTGCAGAACCGCATGATTCTGGAAATCGAACCCCTGGCCGCTGTCTTCGCAAACAACCCGCAGGCGCCCACCCCACTGCATAGGTTCATGATGAAAACTGAACCTGATGTAATGGCCGCTCACTCCGCTGAGACGCAAAGCACGCTCGAAATAGTAACGGTCAAAGCCCTCCGGTGTGTACTTCCATTCAGAAGGTAGCTCAAGAACACCATGTTCCAGAGCATTATTATACAGCTCTGAGAGCAAGGTATAAATTTCTCCGCTTTTACGCCGCAGCCCCGGCACTTCCATGCAGATATGGAGCAACAACGGCAAGGGGCTGAACTCCCCCAGCGTGCGCTCCCGGATTTCATACACACACTTCCACTCCGTCGGCCCAGCCAGAGTGGAAGGCTCAGCCCCTTCGGGCATAGCCGTAAGTCCCGCGTGATCAACCATTTCCAGACAGCAGAGCGTGAGATCATCACCGAATTTCTGGCGCCCGGTAAACCGCCGTATTCCACTCATAAGAGCATCAAACGGATGCCGTCCGGAGGTCACGCCCTCGACTGCGAGCCGCACGCCACGCTCACCGAAGAGATGGCCTTCTTCGTTGCTGCATTCCAGCACGCCATCGGTCATCAACAGCAGCCGGTCGCCGGGCAGCGTTCTGATGGTCTCCATTTCGGCATTAAACTGATCAGCGTTCAGAATCCCCAGTGGCAGATGTCGGGATGGCAGGCTATAACTTGCGGCGGATGAGCGCACCAGCCACCCATCGGGTAAGCCACCATTCCATACTTTCAGCTGGTTGAGCCCGAAGTCTGCCTCAACCATCGCACCGCAGCAGAACATGTCTTTCGGCAGTATGCGCACCAGCTTCTGATTGATTTCCCGGAGAATATCGGACCCGTCAAAGCCTTTGCTTGCCATGCCGTAAAAGGTTTCCGCAACGGGCATGGCGCCAATCGCTGCAGGCAATCCATGTCCGGTAAAATCGCCCGTAAACACAAGCATTCCACCGGCAGGGCGGGGTGAAGCGAACAGCACATCGCCACTGAAGACCGATAGGGGCGACGCGTGGTAGCGAATGTTAGGCGAATCCAGGCACCCGGTGTGAGCGACGTTGTCAAAGACCCGCCGCGCCACATGTTGCTCCTCCAGCAGTTGCCGGTTGCGCTCATGCATCAGATCCCTCTGGTCTGACAGAGCCTGGTGCATCAGACGCATCCGGTTAAAGGCATTGATCTTGGCGTCGATCATTACCCGGTTATAGGGTTTGCTCAGAAAGCCGTCGCCGCCTGCTTCAAGGCATCGCGCCAGATCCTCCGCTTCCGACAGAGAGGTAATGAAAATCAGCGGCACCATGCGCTCACCGGCAAGCCGTTTAATCTCCCGCGCCGCCTCCATGCCGTCCATTGCGGGCATCAATGCGTCCAGAAGGACGATGTCCGGCTCGCCCGAACGAAAAAGTGCCACCGCCTCCCGACCATTAGCAGCATCCAGCACATGGTGGCCAAGGTGTCTCAGCAGGGTTTTCAGGATCACCCGGTCACTGTCGCTGTCATCGGCAATGAGGATTTTCAGGGGGTCGCTTTCTGCTGCAGGCTCATCCATCACAGGTTCCGGCGGCCTGAGCAATCACCGAATGGTGAACAGTTGCTCGAAATTGGAAATGGTCAGAATCTTGCGGACATCGTTATTGCAATTTTCAATGGCAATACTGGCCTTGTCACCCCCGCCGTAGTCCCTCAGCAAAAGCAACATACCCAGCGCTGAGCTGTCGAGATAGGTTGCTTCGGACAAATCCACAATGTAACCGCGCACATCCTTACCGCCATGCTCGTACGCATCGCGGAAGGCCTGATGGGTGCTGAAATCAAAGCGCCCCTCTATTCTGATAATCAGAGTCTGACCGTCGTGACTGCGGCGGGTCTGGATCGGCATCCGCAAAACCTCCGGTGGTATTCACTGAAACATCCAGCCGCCACTTGTGACGCGACCTGAGTTTCTATAAGGATAGCCCAGCGCAGTCAGTTTGCATGGAATTGCGATTGATTCAGGGCAAGCGTCAGCGGCGGCGGCGCGCAAAAGCACGGCCAGCGGCTTCATCAGACATCTTTTGCTCCTGCAGATCCTGAACTCTTTGCTCTTGCTTACGACAGGTCTCGATGTATTTCTCCATACCTCGCCGACGCTCCCAGGCGTGCTGCCACTCCCGTCGACGAGTCTCAAAAACCGCTTCGGTCTGAACCAGCTGCTTTTGCTGCTGCAGGATAACCTGATCAAGCTGCGCAATAAACGCCTGCCACGCTTGCAAACGACTGACCTGCACCACGCCGTGTTGACTGTTGCGGATCTGATCCCGGTATTCCTGCTGGTAGCTGTTGAGGTTTTCTATCTGACCCTTGTGTTGCTCCATCAGTTCCCGGGCCTTGCCCATCCGCTCCAGCGCTTCCTGCTCCTTGCGCTCTTCCAGCGCAAGCACTACGGTCAGGCGCTGAGAACGCAATATCAACTGACACCTCTGCTTGCATTGGCGGCATCGGGATCAGGAACAGCAGACTTGCGGCGTTCCGGTGAGCGACGTTCGGGCACCACAGATAGCAGCCCCTCGATGCTCTCGGTTAGTGAAGCGCGCTCGTTCAGCCCCTGCTGCAGGAACTGGCGCATATTCCCGATATGGGTAATGGCGAAGTCGGTTTCCGGATCGGAGCCCTTCACATAGGCG
The DNA here is from genome assembly GCF_900142385.1 of Marinobacter antarcticus. NCBI lineage: Bacteria > Pseudomonadati > Pseudomonadota > Gammaproteobacteria > Pseudomonadales > Marinobacteraceae > Marinobacter > Marinobacter antarcticus. The sequence goes on along the minus strand of NZ_FRAQ01000001.1, from coordinate 1,874,782 downwards.
CCTACGCTGATCAGATCCCGGGCCTGCTGATAACGTGAATAGACCTGTTTGAACCGCTGGGACCGGGCGAAGTGCTCGGTTTCTGTCACCTGCGGCATAACCCGGCTGATAGAAGCCTCAACGTCGATGGCAGGATAGTGCCCTTCTTCTGCAAGCCGGCGCGAGAGCACAATATGGCCATCCAGGATCGCCCTGGCTGCATCCGCAATGGGATCCTGCTGATCGTCACCTTCGGTCAGCACGGTATAAAACGCGGTGATCGAACCACCTCCGGGCAAACCATTGCCGGTGCGCTCCACCAGCTGCGGCAACTTGGCGAATACGGAAGGTGGATAACCTTTGGTGGCAGGTGGTTCGCCAACCGCCAGCGCAATTTCACGCTGAGCCTGGGCGTATCGGGTAAGCGAGTCCATCAGCAGAAGCACTCGCTTGCCCTTGTCCCGGTAGTATTCGGCAATCCGAGTCGTAAGCATGGCTGCGCGCAGGCGCATCAGCGGTGAGTCATCCGCCGGAGCAGCAACCACAACCGATCTGGCCAGCCCTTCTTCACCCAGAATATCTTCAATGAATTCCTTGACCTCCCGGCCACGCTCACCGATCAACCCAACCACGATAACGTCGGCATCGGTGAACCGGGTCATCATACCCAGCAGCATACTTTTACCAACACCACTGCCAGCAAACAGCCCCAGACGCTGGCCCTGACCAACGGTCAGCAGGGCATTAATAGCCCGAATGCCAACATCCATGGACTGCCTTACAGGTGCCCGGTTGAGGGGGTTTATGATTTCTCCGGTCAGCGGAACCCGGGCCTCTGCCTGGAGCGGGCCTTTGCCATCGAGGGGTTCGCCGCTGCCATCCACCACACGACCCAGCATAAGAGGGCCAACAGGAACGCGACTTGCGGAGGCTAGCGGAACCACCCTGGCGCCTGGTTTAAGGCCTTCGATGGCGGTCAGCGGCATAAGGTAGACCTTGTCATCCTCAAACCCCACGACTTCGGCCTCAACGGTGCCTGAACCCTGGCCTTTTATCACACAGCGATCCCCCACCACCATAGGGCAGCCAACGCACTCCAGCGTCAGCCCTACCATTCGGGTCAGGCGGCCTGATAGCTCCGGCTCAGGCTCTGCACGCAAATAAGCCTGGTATCGATCCAGGCGATCAGCCAGGGAGGATGTCATCACGCTTGCCTTCGATGGGGTTGTCTTCGATGGAGGTGTCTTCGATGGAGGTGTCTTCGCTAAGTTTGTTTTCGACTGGGTCTTCGTTCGGGGTTTTATCCGGTGAGCTCAATACATCTCGCTGAAAGTCAGTCAGGTCATCCATCAGGGCGCCCAGCTCTTCGGGCTCGCCGCCCTCACCGTCATCTGTCTGCTGCTCAAGCATACTCTGAACAGCACGCTGAAAGCGCTTTTCAACGGTAAAGTCGACGAGACTGTTGCGGGTTTCGACCCGGCAACCGCCAGGCAAGATGCTGTCATCCTCCAGAACGGAGGCGGCCGCTTCAAAGCGTTCCGCCACTTCACGAACAACACTGCAGTCGTCCGGATGAACATGAATCCGGACATTGTCCGCCGTCGACGGCAGAGCCTCTAATGCCCGGCGCACCACCTGCCGGATTTGCAAGGAGTCAATGGTCAGCTCGCGGTAAACAACGGCCCGGGCAAGTACCATGGTGAGATTGAGCAGCGAGGTTTCAATCTCATCCTGGTGCTGGCGGATTGGCAGCAACAGCTCGCCCAGCATCGGTTCGAGGCGATCCAGGCCTGCGGTTACTTCTGCCCGGGTTTCGTCATAGCCTTCACTCTGTCCTCGCTCCTTCCCCTCAGCCTGGCCAGTTTCGAATCCTTCCTTATGGCCCTGTTCATACCCTTCGGTGCGGCCCTCCTGAAAACCCTGCTCCCGGCCTTCCTTCAGGCCGTCTTCCAGCGCAGCCTGGCGAATTTCGGCAAGGTCACCTGCCGTCAGAGGTTTGACATTACGCTCCTCCTCACGAGCAACCTCATTGCCACTGGCATCCAGCAGCGGAAGCTCCCATCGCTCGTAGGCAGTTAACTGCTCTTTGGGAATGCGACTAGGGTCTCTGGAAGCTGCTCTGGAGAGATCTTTGGAGGAGTCTTTCATCACATCATTTCTTCACCGGCACCGCCAAGCGTGATTTCTCCCGCTTCAGCCATGCGACGGGCAATGGTAATAATGTCTTTCTGGGCAGACTCGACGTCGCTGACCTTCACCGGGCCTTTGGCCTCCAGGTCATCCTGCAGCAACTCGGCGGCGCGCTTGGACATGTTCTTGAAGATCTTTTCCTGAACCCCGCCGTCAGCGCCCTTGAGAGCAACTACGAGAACTTCCGAGGACACCTCACGCAACAACGCCTGAATACCCCTGTCATCAATATCCTTGAGGTTATCAAATACAAACATGAGGTCTTCGATGGTAGAGGCGAGATCCGGATCCATATCCTTGATGGAGTCCAGCAGGCTGCCCTCTATACTGCGATCCATAAAGTTCATGATATCCGCGGCACGCTTTACACCACCTATGCGGCTGGTCTGGGCCGCTGAGCCGCCGGAAAACTGTTTTTCCAGAATGTCGTTCAGTTCCTGCAGAGCCTGGGGCTGGATGCTTTCCAGCGAGGCAACCCGCATCATGACATCGAGGCGAACTTTCTCATCCAGCGTTGCAAGAATCTCGGCAGCCTGATCAGGGTCCAGGTAAGAGATAACAATGGCCTGAATTTGCGGGTGCTCATAGCGGATGATATCGCCGACGGCTCTTGGCTCCATCCATTTAAGCGTGTCCAGCCCGGTGGTATTGCCACCAATGAGAATGCGATCGATCAGGCTGGCGGCCTTGTCGTCACCCAAAGCCTGGGTGAGCATGGCGCGGATATAGTCATCATTACCCACGCCCAGCCCAGTCTGGCCACCCACCGCTTCTACGAACTGCGTTAACACGTAAGAGACGTCATCTTTGCTGACGTCTTTCATCTGGGCCATGGCAACACCCACCCGCTGAACTTCTTTCGGGCCCATATGCTTGAGCACTTCGGCGGCATCCGCCTCGCCCAGAGACATCAGCAGGATCGCGGCCTGCTCTACCCGCGGAATTTTCCGCTGGGGCTTCTGGGGCTCATCGCCACCCGACAGCCTGGATTGATCAGTCATCAACGTTCACCCACTGGCGCATCACCTGAGAAACCCTCGCCGGGTCTTCGGCGATTAGGCCTTTAAGCGCATTCAATTGCCTATCATAACTGTCTGTAGCCCCCGGCAAAAGCAGGTCGTCCTGAGGAGCCATTGCCTGGCGCAAGGCATCGTCGCTGCCAGCATCATCGTAACCGCCATAACCACCGGAATCGGAATCTTCCCCCCGCTCGCGGCGCCCGCCACCAGACAGGCTTTTCAACGTCGGGCGCAGTAAGCCAAGCACCAGCACCAGAATAACCAGACCGGCCAATACCTGTTTCATCAGATCCCAGAACCAGGGCTGCTCCCAGAACCCCGGTGTTTCAAATTCAAATTCCTCTTCGGGAGCAAACGCGGTATTCATTACGGTTACGCTGTCGCCACGGGCTGCGGAGTAGCCCACTGCATCACGCACCAGCATACTCAGGCGCTGCAACTCCTGCTCAGGCCAAGCCTCATAGGTTACATCGCCGGTTTCCGGATCAACCACTTTCATATCATCAACTGCAAGCGCAACGGTCACCCGCCTCACACGCCCAAGCTCCTGCCGGGTGTAGCTGACCGTACGATCCATCTCATAGTTGCGGGTAGATTCCTTGCGTACGTTAACAGGCTGTGCCGGCGCTGCGCCATCAGCGCCACCCGCATTTGTATTTGTATTTGCATTTACCTGTTCCGGCACTGTGGCATTGGCAGGCGGCTGATTGGACAATGCTCCCGGGATGCCACCGTTGAAGCCGGCAACACGCTCTTCTGTCAGATCACGCTCACTGCGAACCGCCTGCTGATCTGGGTTGAACAGTTCCTCCGCCTGCTCCACCGACGAAAAATCCAGGTCTGCAGAAACTTCTGCCCGATACCGGCCTTCGCCAACAATGGGTGCGATCAAAGAGGAAACACGGCGTGTCAGCCCCTCTTCCAGACGCGAGGTGTAGTCGTACTGATCCTGCATACGCTCGCCATCGCCACGACTTTCATTCCCGGTCAGCAGATTGCCGTTCTGGTCAACAACCGTGACATGATCTTTGTTCATCATCGGAATACTGCCGGCGACCAGGTTCACAATCGCTGCAATCTGTTCGTGCTCGGGGCGACGGCCTGCAAAGACCTCCAGGAAAACCGAGGCAGTCGGATCACGGGCATCCCGCACGAATACGGAACGCTCGGGAATAGCCAAATGAACCCTGGCACCGCGAACGCCACGCATGCTGCTAATGGTGCGCGCCAGTTCACCCTCAAGGCCACGGCGATAGCTGATGGTTTCCATGAACTGGGAGGTGCCTAACCCGCGATCCTGGTCCAACAACTCGTAGCCCATGGTCTTCTGATCTGTCACGCCCTCGGCAGCCAGCTTGAGCCGCGCATTAAAGACCTGATCGGAAGGCACCAGCAGAGCACCTGTGCGCGTATCCATTTTGTAATCGATGCCGTTGCTATCGAGGATCGTGGTCACGTCCTGAGGGTTGTACGCCGACAAGTCCCCCACCACTGGCTGGTAGTTCGGCTCCTGGGCCCAAAGCACAACCGCAACTCCCAAGGCAACGCTGGCAGCGAGGCCCACCATCAGGCCGACCTGGCGCAGAAGGTTCAGGCGGTTAAATCCCAGAAACATGTCGCTGTTGCTCTCGGAGCGATCACCACCCTGAGCGGCTGGCATGTTTGAGGTAGTTTCTGCGGGAACGCTGGCCATGTCTGTACTCCGTTATCAGATCGGCATATTCATGATGTCTTCGTAAGCCTTGACCACGCGGTTACGCACCTGGGTCAAAGCCTCGAAAGACACAGAAGACTTCTGGGCAGCAATCATTACCCGAGTGATGTCCACATTGGGGTCGCCCATATCGTATGCGGTCCGCAGGGCACCGGCATTTTGCTGAACCTCGTTCACGTTGTTGACTGCATTGCTGAGCATATCGCCGAAATTCGACGTCTGCCCGGTCTGATCAACCTGGCGCGGGCCGTCAATGCGGCCACGCACCGACTGATCCTGCTCAACACGCTGGTTCTGATTCATTTGCGAACGCAGTGAACGGATATCGGACAGAACGCTATTGATGTCGGCACGCTGAACCATAACTTTCTCCTGACACCACCCCAACAGGGGCAGGCTTGCTGGTCTGACTTTATTGATCAGGGCCAAGCAATGGTCAGGCCATAATTTATTTCATTCTTATTAACAGTTAGTTAGAAGAACAAAAATCATAGAAAAAATCACTGACGGCGGAATTTTGACGGAGAGAAAGTGGCGGTTTCTGTATTTGAACCGGAATCTTTGTAATATTCAATGTTACCCACAAAACCTGTGGATAACATTGTTAACACGGCAAGGACAGGTGTCCTACAACACCATGGAACGGCGCCTGCCGGACACTGGCGTTAAATTGATCAGGGTGCGACGGGCCCGGAAATCACCCAAAAAAAAGCACCCATACGGGTGCCAAAATAAGGGGTACTACGAAGGGGTACTACAAAAGACTGCTTACGCCATGTCCAACTCTGCATCCAGATCAATCCCGGCATCACGCATCTGGGCCAGTTTGTATCTCAGAGTTCTCGGGCTAATACCCAGTTGCTCTGCGGCCCGGTTGCGACGCCCACGCTCTTTTCTGAGTGTCTGGATGATTATACGGAACTCCTGCTGCCGCAGATCATCTCCGAGCGATCCAGCTTCAATTGATACCGGGGCCGGGTGATCGGATTCAGAAAATCCGGGGACCGGTGTTACTGCACCCAGCTGTTCCGGTTGCTGCAGATGCGCTTCTTCAAAAGGTGGAGCGACAGATGCCGGTGCTACCGGGGCCGCTACAGTTCCGTGGCCATCAAAACGTCCGCTGGCGCCAATCTCGAGGCACAGATCGCCTGCGTGAATCACATTCCCCTGGTGCAGAACTAACGAACGCTGAATAGCGTTGTCCAGTTCCCGCACGTTGCCGGGCCACCTATGCTGAATCAGCGCGCTGCGGGCATCGGCAGCAAAGCTGATACCGGTCAGTTTCATCTTGCGACAATGCTTCTTCAGCAGCGACGTTGCCATCGGAAGTATGTCCAGCGGACGTTCCCGCAGCGGCTGCCAGTGGATAGGAAACACACTCAGCCGGTAGTAGAGATCTTCCCGGAACCGCCCTTCCCGCACGAAATCCGCCAGATCCCGGTTAGTCGTGGCAATCACACGAACATCCAGCGAGATGGTTTTACGACCACCTACGCGCTCAACTTCCCGCTCCTGCAAAACCCGGAGCAGTTTGGATTGGAGCCCGGGGTCCATTTCCGAAACTTCGTCCAGCAGAATCGTTCCACCATTGGCTTGCTCGAACTTTCCGGGGGCGGATGCAACTGCGCCGGTAAAGGCACCTTTCTCATGGCCGAACAGAATCGCTTCAAGCATGTTTTCAGGAATAGCCGCACAGTTAATGGCGACAAAAGGTTGATCCGCCCGTGGCGACTGCTGGTGAACATACCGGGCCAGAACTTCTTTACCGGTCCCGCTTTCCCCGGAGATCATCACCGTCGAATCACTGCCAGCCACTTTGGCTGCCAGCTGGAATATACGCTTACTGGCCGGATCCTCAGCCACAGGCTGCTCATCGCCAGGCTTCTGACGGCTTCCGCCCACTACCTTGGTGACTGCATCAACGAGCACCTTCGGCTCAAACGGCTTTACCAGATAGTCCACAGCACCGGACTGCATGGCTGAAACCGCGTGGCTGATCTGCCCATACGCTGTAATCAGCATCATCGGCAAACCGGGATACAAGCGTTGCACCTCGCCCAGCAACTCATGACCGGAGAGCCCGGGCATGTTCACATCGCTGACCACCATATCGACCGGAGCCTCTGCTAGCCGTGCCAGCGCCTCATGAGCGTTCGAGGCCTCGCGGACGCGAAATTTCGCCAGTTCCAGAGTGGTTACCAGCGCCTCGCGCAGGTCACGGTCATCTTCAACAATCAGAATCTGGGCCTTGGCCATATTCGCCTCCGATCAGAGTTTGTTACGCAATAGCGGCAGACGCAGAGTCGCGACAGCGCCACCCTGCTCCGGCGATTCAATGGAAAACTGACCCTGATGAGCCTTCACAACAGCCTGCACAACCGCCAGGCCTAGCCCCGTGCCGTGGGATTTGGTGGTGTAGAAAGCCTCAGCCAACCGGCTTGCTTCCGCCTTGCCAAACCCCGGGCCGTTATCCAAAACCCGGATCAACAGCTCACCCGCCTCCGATGCAACCTGAACGGCAACAGCAGTGGCGCCTGCTTCGAGACTGTTGTTCACCAGGTTGGTACAGGCTCCAACCAACGCATCCCGGTTGCACATCAACCGGCAATCCGCTGGTACGTCGCTCTTCAACATCACGTCAGAACCTGCCGCAGGCTTAATCCCCTCCAGCGCAGATTCCAGAGCCGAAACCAGCGTGGCCGCAAACAGCTCCTCCGCCAGACGGGTTTCGCCCCGTGCAAAAATCAGCATATCCCGCACCTGTTGTTCCAGGTGCGTAAGCCGCGACATCAGGCGAGTTGCGCAACGCTGGCGCATCTCTTCATCCAGATCGTCCTGGGTTAAGTGCCCGCCATAAAGAATGGCCGCAGACAAAGGCGTGCGAATCTGGTGAGCAAGCGAAGCCACCATTTTGCCCATGGCAGAAAGCCGCTGGGCATGGGCCAGCTGGGACTGAAGATGACGGGTTTCTGTCAGATCGGTGAGCAAAATCAACTGCCCCGGCTGGTTGTCCATGGTGCGGATCTCAATGCTCACCCGGCGCCCATCCTTCAAAGACACCTCATGACCATCATCCCGGCGCGGAGAGAAACAGCGACCAATCACATCCACCCAGCGCTCACCGTCCAACGGCTCACCCAGCAACACAATAGCCGCAGGATTGCTCTGCGACACCACACCCTGGCTGTCCAGCACCACCACACCTGCCGGCAGGGCCTTCAGCAGAGTAGAAAGCCGGTCGGCCAACTGCTCCTTCTCCTCCAGCTCTTGCTGACGCTGCAAAGACTCTTGGCTCAACTCCCCCGACAACTGATTAACCCGCGACTCCAGCGTGCGATAAGAATCGGTAATCTGCCGCGACATCTGGTTAAACATCTCCAGCGCAGAACCCACCGCCTCATCATCCTGCTGCGGAAACAACGCCCTCACCTTATCGTTAGCATCCGCCGCCGCATTGGCCTGCGCCTCATGCTCCGCCGACTGAATGATAAACTGTGCCTGACTCATAACCTGACTCCCGATCAGCCCCGATACACAGGGCCACACCCTTCGGATGATTCGTTTTCAGATCACTAAGCCAGTGCCGTGCCAACTAGGATTTTTCCATATAGATCAATGGACAGAAAAACTCACAAAAAGGTAAACGACGGTTTTACGTCGCCCTGAACGAGAAAAACGCCGAAGGCTACAAACCTTTGACGTCTCGTTGGCACACAAAAAGAGGAGGACTACCCCGCGACCGCACCCCACCATCTTGCAAGCTTACTCAAAACTCCTCAGGCTCCTCCTCCCGAAGCCCATACTTCCGAACCTTCTCCACAAGAGTAGTCCGCCGGATCCGAAGCTTCTCCGCCGCACGGGCAACCACCCCCCCGGCCTCGTCCAAAGCCTGCTGAATCAGCTGCCTCTCAAGATTCGACAGATAATCCTTCAGATCAATACCATTCACCGGCAACAAAGCCGGAGCATCCAGCCCCACCAACCCGGGAATACCAGAAGGCATCCCCGAATCCTCAACCGGCCGATTCTCATCAAAATCATCTATATATCGAAACTTCTTCGGCAACTCCTGCACCCCGATTACAGAGTATGGATGCATAATCGCCAGACGCTCCACCAGGTTCGCCAGCTCGCGGACATTACCTGGCCAGTCGTGCCGGCACAGGCTCATGATCGCTGCCGAATTCATCCGTAAGGAACCGCGTTTTTCCTTTTCCATACGGGAAATCAGCTCATTGATAAGCAACGGAATATCCTCTACCCGATCCCGCAATGATGGCACTTCGATGGGAAAGACATTCAACCGGTAATAGAGATCTTCCCGGAATTCACCCGATTCGATCATATCTTCAAGATGCTTATGCGTCGCCGCAATAACACGGACATCCGCGGAAATAGTCCGATTACTGCCTACCCGCTCGAATGTCCGTTCCTGCAGTACGCGCAGTATTTTAACCTGCATATTCAGCGGCATATCGCCGATTTCATCCAGGAACAGGGTGCCCCCCTCCGCCAGCTCGAAACGCCCGACCCGGGCGGTAATCGCACCAGTGAATGCGCCTTTTTCATGGCCGAAGAGCTCACTTTCAAGCAGTTCCGCTGGTATAGCACCACAGTTGACGGGTACAAACGGTTTGTCGCGACGTGAAGAGTGGTAATGAAGATTGCGCGCAACAACTTCTTTACCGGTGCCAGACGGACCGGTAATCAGCACGCTCACATCCTTGTCCGCCACCTGCTCCATGAGCTGGCGCACTTGCTGAATCTGGCGGCTAGTTCCTACCAGGCTCCGGAATAACTGCAGGCCGCGCTGCTGGCCACGCTCTTTTGAACGACGGAACTGCTCTGCAAAAATCTGGGCACGGTAGAGCGAGTCTACGAATTTAGTGTAATTCAGAGGCCATTCCATCCGAGCAATAACGCGAGCAGCATCCGACTCCGCCAAGCCTTTGAGTGCGGGATCACCCACCATCAACAAAGGAACGCCCTGCACGGCCTTGCACACAGCCTCAATCATGCTTACGGCACCAGAATCGAAGCCATTTACAACGGCAACGGAAATATCCGCCAGACTCTCTTCATCGCCAGATTCCAGGAGTGCCCAGGCGTCATGACCTGCAATAACCTGCTCTTCGCCAATAAACTCCAGAATCGTCGCCATGTCCCGGCGCATCGACTCGTCCTCACTCAGCACCAGCACCTTGTTATTTTTAGACATTCACAAGAGTCTCTTTGGGGATTTGTGCGGTATTTAAGACGTTAAAACCAAAAGAGTCAATTTTATGACGCTATTTAGGCCGCGGCGTTGAAACATTCTGGTAGGCCTTAGCTGCACTGCGGTTTCGGTTCACTCCTTTCAGGGCCTGCTCCGCTTCTGCTTTGGCCCGGGCAGCCCCTTCACCTGCTGTGTCCAGAAACTGCCGCAACTCTTCAAGTCGAGTCCGGACAGGCTCCGGTTCAATTTTCCCATCCTCCAGTGCGGCTATCAACGGCTCTGTCGCGGGTTTCACCCCAGCGCTGAGGCTAACCAGAGCGTCCCAGTCCTGATTGGCCAGAGCGCTGCCAAGATCCGCCATTAGCTGATCGAAGTTTGCCAGACACGACTGGCCTTCAGAGCGGGAACCATCTTGAGAGTCCGCCAAGACATTTTCTCCTTGCACAAAGAGGTGAAGAACGAGCGACCCTGAAGAGACGCCGGCGAGTGCCAGCGTCTCATACCGTAGTACTGCAATCAGCGACGAGCAGCCCTCCTCGCAGAAGAAGCAGTAAACTCACTACCGCGAAATCCGGGGTTAAAATCGTAGGCCGGGAAATCGTCATTCAGCCCGTCGATGTAATAGCGCTTAGATTTTAGGTCGTAAGTCATCTCCATGGTAGTCCAGAACACCGGCTCATTGTAATAGCTGATGTTATGGGCTTCCGAAACCCGCCACAGCTCGCCATCCTCGTTATACTCTTCCGACATCAGGATCTGCCAACTGTCTTCATCCACATAAAAAACTCGACGGTCGTAGATGTGCTTGATGCCGGTGCGGCGCTTTGCCTCAACCACCCAAACCCGATGCAACTCATAGCGCGTCAGTTTCTGGTTAATGTGCCCTGCACGAATAACGTCGTCCGGCCGAACTGACTGATTGTGCAACTTGTAAGCATTGTAGGGAACAAAGAGCTCGCGCTTGCCCTTCAGAATCCAGTCGTACTGATTTGGAGCACCATTGTACATATCCTTCTGGTCAACGGAGCGCAGGGACGAGGAGTTTGGCAAATCCGTCTCGTAGGCCAGATTCGGTGACCGCCTCAAGCGCCGGGAGCCAGAATCATAACGCCAGGCCAAGCGGGGCGAGCGCACCTGGTCGAGTGTTTCGTGCACAAGCGTGATAGTACCAGCCAGCGTAGAGGGCGAAATCGTATCCGTCTTGAGGTAGAAAATCTTGTTATCTATATCAGCAAGCTCTGTATCTCTCTTGCTGTAGGCAAAATAGTAATCATATTGATTGACTACCGGGTTATAGGAACCGTCCACCTGGGGCGTGGCGGAAGCGCTACGGAACGATACCTCTTCACCGCGATAACGCAGAATGTGATTCCACATGACTTCGAGCCCGTTTTCAGGAATCGGAAACGGGCTGGTCATAATAGTGTTGCGCACGCCATTTCCGTTATCCAGCACTTTAGCGCTCAGAGCATTGTCATAAAACTTATCATACACATGTTGCGGGAACGCGGCGGTGCGGCGAGTCTGGTAAACCGGCATGAAAAAATCCGGGCCGTACTGGCTGAGCATCCGGAGCGAAGCGTCAGAGAGCTTGTCCTTATACAGGTGCATATTGCCCGCCGTGATCACGAACAACGCCTCATCTTGCGGAAACGGATCTACCTCAATATCGCCTTCACGCCAGTTGGCAGGTGGCGCAGTCAACCCGCCGGTCCACTCCGGAATACTGCCGGAAGCATTGGCTCCTCGCTCGGCACCGACCGGCGTCAGATCCAGCTTTAGCCGTTCGGCTTCAGCTACCGATACTGCTGACAACGCCTGCCCGGAAAACCCGAACGAAAGCACTGCAATACACGCGACAAATTGGCTCCGCATTCCTAACCCCTCCAGACAATCCAAAACCCATAATAGGGGCTCCCTTTTGCCAAATTCAAACGACCGTTTCAAGTGATTGTTTGTATTTTATTGTCACTTGAGACCAAAACGGAAGAGGTAAAGAAATCTGCCAGCTGAAATGCTATGATGGCAGGCTATTTTATTCGGCTGTTTTCGGGCAGGGATCCTCAGCGGGACCTCTGCGCAGCAGGGAGTTTTCAGAGGCACCCCATGGCATCTCAATGGTATTCGCTGGTTTCACAAAAGCTGTTTCTTGCAAGGACGCTTCTTGAAACACCGAAGCAGCCAACCGATACCGGGAACCCGGTTCATACTCCTGCGCAAAAATTACAACGTGAAGCGGCTACCCAAGGTTCTATCGAGCTTCTTTTAAGGGCAAGACGGCTCTTACTGATTATGATTGCCCGGTTTTACCAGAAGCGCTCGGAGGAGCCTTCATCTCTGGCAGAACTTGCAAACCTGATTGGAGAGCAAGCCACCGAAACCAGCGAACTGAGAGCCCTTGAGCAGGAAGCGGGAAGCTGGTGGAATCACCTTGACCAGCTCGAAACCGCCCAGAGCAGACCGCCCGCAGCGCGGAAAACGGTTAGTGCAGAAAATATAATTGCCGTATCTGCCGAGGTCGGGCCAGACCGCTCCGCCCAAGTGCTTATGAAGACTCTGAACGCAGTAAAACAGTTTGCCGACAACCTGGAAGAACAACACGGCGAGTGGTAATCACCAATCACTCAGGACCGCCGCTTCCGGTTTTCAACACTAAAAGGTTAATGAAATGTCACCATCGTTTTTCGAGATTGTACAATTAAGCAACGGCGACTATGCCCTGCGACGCATCGACGACGACAGTGCACCACTGGTCAGGATTTCGTTTTCAAATGAAGCCCGCGAAATGATGGAAGATCGGGATATGTCTGTAGCCAAGGCAATGATTGCTGCAGGAATAGAAGCCGCTGGAAATGTTACTCACGACATTGACTGGGAAGATGACGAGCTGGACGTTTCAGACGCTCAGCCCGCTTACACTCTGCACTAAGTGGGTAAGACTCAGCGTTGCCTAAGCACGACGCCGTGGCTGTTACCTTCCGCCGCCGCCTTCTGCAGGGAGTCAAAGGCTGTTTTCCCCAGTTTACGCGTCCACATAACCACCGCATGACAGGTACCCGCGCTCAAGGCTCTTTCCGCAAGCTGACGCGCAGGGTATTCTGCGGTGGAGCGCAAAACCAGAAGCTCTCCAGCGACAATACCGTGCATTTTCTGCCACTTGCTCACCAGTGCCTGGGGAGGATCAATCCACGCCAACCAACGTTTTTCCTGGTTGAGCTGAGTCAGCATCGGTAGCAACAGCTGAAAGTTTTCTACCTGCCCTTCTGGCAGAATGATTTCCGTGACATTGCCAACCGGAGTGGAGTCCGCGACATCCGGTTTGTAATTGGCTCGAATGACTGTGCGCTGTTTCCGGGCTGTATATTCCGGCACTGAGCAAGGCAAAATACCTTGCTGCCATGCCATGTTCTGATTGAAGCTAAGTTGTTCCATAATTCACCCGTTTTTCAATGCGTCTGTGGTTATACCAGCCCGATCAGTGCAGATCAGAACGCCGGATAACACCTACACCCAGCCCTTCAATGAACAGCTCCTGCTCCTTGAGGTCGACCTCTATCGGCGCAAACTCTTCATTTTCGGCACTCAAATAGACCTTCGAGCCTTCTTTCCGGAAGCGCTTCACCGTCACTTCGTCACCCACTCTGGCCACAACAACCTGGCCGTTATGAACATCCTGAGTGCTGTGTACTGCAAGAAGGTCGCCGTCAAGAATGCCGATATCCTTCATGCTCATCCCTCTGACCCGAAGCAGGTAATCGGCTGAAGGCGAGAAAAACTCCGGCTTCAGCGAGCAATGATCCTCGATATGCTCCTGAGCCAGAATCGGACTGCCCGCCGCCACCTGACCAATAACAGGTAGCCCCGGGTCTTCAGCAACTTCGGGCAGGCGAATACCCCGGCTGGCGCCCGGCACCATTTCGATAGCGCCCTTGCGGGCCAGTGCACGCAGATGCTCCTCAGCGGCGTTCGCCGAGCGGAATCCAAGCTCCGCTGCTATTTCCGCGCGAGTGGGTGGGTAGCCGGTTTCATCCACGGATCGGCGAATAATCGCCAGTACCTGAGACTGTCTTGCTGTCAGCTTCATTGTTGCGCTGCTCCGCTTGCTGCATGCAGGGCTTATACATGCTGGGCCTGATATCTGCTGGCATATACAGTGCACCAGCAATCCTGTTTGTTTATACAGTGTTTTGACTATATACAGTGTTTTATCCAGTGTAAAGCCAGGTGACTTATTTTCTTGCTATCCCTTAACCACCGCCGCTACAGGAGTGTGATATGGTGAAAAATCGCAAATTTATTACCTGTGAGTACTATGAGTAAAACTACCCCCTGCAAGATGCCAGACATACTGAACACGACTGACGGAAAACAACGCCGCGTGGGTGTGGAAATCGAACTGTCCGGGCTTGGATACGGGCAACTCGTCAGCCTGGTTGCAGAGCTTCTTGGTGGAACGCCCACACTGGAATCCCGCTATGTGAGCAAGCTTGAGACGCCTCTGGGCTGCTTTGTTATCGAACTGGATTCGGATCCGGTGAAAGATCTGGATCTCACGGATGAGAGAGTGCCCGAGGCACTCCGTGAGCTCGGCGGGCAAGCCATGGAAGTCATCGATGCCGCGGCTGAGCGTATTGTGCCGCTGGAGATTGTGAGCCCGCCTATGCGGTTTTCGGAACTGCAGCAGATTGAGGTTCTGGTCAAGGAGCTGCGTGACGCCGGCGCACTGGGTAGCCGGGAGGCTATTTATTTTGCATTCGGCTTGCAGCTGAATCCTGAGTTGCCTGACCTCAAACCGACAACACTGGTTCGCTACTTTCAGGCCTTTGCCGTGCTCTATGACTGGCTCAAAGCTCGCCATCAGCTGGACATCAGCAGAAAGTTCACACCCTATATTGAACCCTGGAGCAGCCGTTATACTGACCTTCTGATAACTGAGGGCTATGCACCAGACCAACACCAGATGATGGTGGATTATCTGGAATCCAACCCCACGCGCAACCGTGCCCTGGATCTTCTGCCGTTGTTTGCCCATCTGGACAAACCTCTTCTCGACCAGTACGTGAAAGACCCACGCATCAAAAGCCGGCCTACACTTCACTACCGGCTGCCAGACTGTGACATCGACAACCCGGAATGGAACTTTTCCAACGTGTGGAATGACTGGGTGGTGGTAGAGCAGATCGCCAACAATGCGGACGACTTGGCCGAGCTTCGGGCTTTGTTCCGGGAAAGCCGGAAAATCAGCCTGCGCAATCTGACTCAGAGCTGGCAGGAAACCTCAGCAAGCTGGCTGCACAGCAAAGACTATGTCTGAACAGCATCCTACTGAAGACAACCTGCCCGGCCTGACAATCGGCATCAGCGGCCCTGCCCGCAAGCGTGTTGCGCAACAGTTGATCAGTTTTGGCCTCAGGCTGCAGGGTGCGCGCCCCTATTACATCCGGCCCGGTGCCCGGGTGGACGTTTCAATGCTGGACGGATTGGTGCTGTCAGGCGGCACCCATGTTCACCCGGGGCGTTATGGCCAGGAACCCCAGGTGAGTGCCCGTTACGACAAGGTCCGGGATACAACCGATTATCACCTGCTGGAACAGGCAGAATCTGTCGGGATTCCTGTGTTGGGTATCTGCCGGGGCGCTCAGTTTATCAACATATTTCACGGTGGTTCCCTGTGCCAGAACGTAACGCCCCTCAGGGTGAATACCCGGCACAGACCACTGTTATTGCCCATGCAGACCGTTCGACTTGTGAAAACCAGCCGGCTGGGAAAGCTTATGCGGGCCCCGGTAATCGGGGCCAACCGGATACACAGCCAGGCTATAAAACGCTTGGGCAAGAATCTCAAGGTGACAGCTGTAGACAATGATCTGTTCGTCCAGGCCATTGAAAGCACTCGTGGCCAATGGCTTATGGGGCTGCAGTGGCATCCTGAATACCTGCTTTACCACAGTGGACACCGGCGGATTTTCAGCGAGTTCGTGCAGGCAGCGCTGTCATTCAAGCTGGCCCGGCTGGAGCCCGCATCCAGCCGGGCCAGTTGATGGAGCAATAGCGCGAAGGGATCACTGAGTGCAGGATGCAACGTTTGAACTGGACTGAACTCAGAAGTCCCGTGTATAAAATATATCCAGAGAGGCTGCCAATCCGCTGGCAGCTTCAAGATAAAAGTACCGTCCCAGATCGTAACGCAGCGCCACGGTGTTGATGGGCACAAAGATGCCCACCCCGTAGCGGATACTAAGGTCGTCGTTCAGGTAGCCACTGGCGACAACCGATGTCTGGTCCCCACTACCTTCCGCTTCAAGCGTTAACTCGCGAATACCGAAGCCTTCTCCGATCTGGCCGGTTACCTTGTTCACCTGAGTTAGCCCCAGCGAAATGGCAGCCCGGCTCATCTGCCCGTCTTCACTCTGTCCCCTGGGAGCGCGACCAAGAATCACGTAGGACAAAGCATCTGCCTGCGGCATATCCGGGCTGGAGAACACCTCGGTAGTGGGTGACTGAACCGGGCCACTCAAGCGAATCCCTGCCACCACCGTATCCACCTGCCTCACCGCTTCAATATCCAGGTACGGCTGAACCAGGCTGCCGACAAATAGCAGCCGTGCACGCCGCAATTCAAGCTCCTGGCCATACGCTTCGTATTGACCGTTCACCAACTGCAGGGTGCCCCGGGTGTCCATGTCATTACCGATCCGCAGGGTGCCCTCAAGGTCGCCCGTCACGCCGAACGCGACAAAGCTAACCCGGTCTTGGCCTACAACCACCGTGACATCCATATCCAGAGACCTGACAAGAGGCTCTTCCTGCTTTACTCCGACAATCACTTCATCTTCGGATACGGAAACAGCCTGCTCGGGCAGCCCTTCTATTTCAATGTCACCCCGAGGCACTTCAATCCGGCCTTCCACTCGCAAGGCACCTTCACGGAATGCAATGGTCAGATCCGGCGCCACCTCCAGATGGGCGTAGGGTTCCAGGCTGAAAGGCAACCTGTCACCGGTAATGCGAACCTCACCGCCTGGAGCATCCTGCCAGTCAATTTCCCCCCGAATAAGAGCTTCGCTGCGGGCGTTGCTTCTGATACGACCGCGAATGTCCGCTGAATAGCCGTCAAGCTTGACGCTGATAACCACTTCTTCCATGGGCAGAGGCAGGCGGGGATCCACTATCCGGCCGTTGGTTAACGCCACCTCCCCACGCACCGCAGGCTTCATCAGAGGCCCGGAGATCGTTCCTTCGCCGTTCACCTCGCCGGCCACCTCTTCAAGCCCGGTGAACAGGCCAGCCAAGGCGATATCAAGGCCTTCCAGTTTAAACTGACCTTCAACCGGGCGGCCTTCGGCCATCGGATCCAGGGTCATATTCACCGAGAGTCTGCCAAGTTCCGGGCCAGACAACCGTACCGCAAGATCCGCCTCGTCGGGCTTGAGATCCAGTTCCGTCGTCAGGGTATCGTAACTCAGGCTCTCCCACTCTCCGTCCAGAAGCAGCTCAAATCGACCCTCACCGGCATCGAGTACAATGCGACCATCAGGGCCGTTGTCGGTTGAGGTAAAGTTAATTTCACCGCTAATGCTTGAATACCAGCGTAATGTCTCTGGCAGAAGCGGAGCCAAAGCCGCGGCGGGGAAACTGTCGATACGATAGGCAATGCCGGGCACAGGCAGCAGGGTCTGTTTGTCTGCGCAAACAGAACTTTGCTGCCAGCGCCAGCAATGGGCCGCAAAACTGAGTTTGCCATCATCTGCGTATGCTAGTCCGGCGGGAGATTCCAGCTCCCAGGTCTGCTCCTGCCCGGGCACATCAATAACGCCCCGCGCAAGCTCACCTTGCCAGTTTGCCCAAGCCTCACCCGCAGAACCCTGAAAATCCAGCTGCACTCGCGCATCTGCATGCCGGGCATCAATGGCAACCTCGTGATCGCCCTGGGTGCCCTGAGCCTTGACGGCCAGCGACTCGATAGTTTGCCCGGCGACGGCAATACCCTTGCTCTGCAACTCGGCATTGAGACGGAACCCGGATTCCAGCTGGGCATCGAGGCTTAGCGCGTCAACAACCAGAAGATCCTGCCAGCGCAGTTCGACAGCACTTGCGGTCAACTCCCCTCGCGGGTCATCGGGAGTTCCTGCAAGCTTGAGCTGGAGCTTGGCCTCTCCGCCCAGGCCCGGCAGAATTTTTTCCGGATCCGGCAGTTTGAGGTCTAGATTGGCCTGTAACTCCTTGCCCCATTTACCGCTACCATCAAGTCGATTATCACCAATAACCAGCTTCAGCTGCGGCACAACCCAATCACCCGTTGAGGTATCAAGGCGGCCCGCCGCAACAGTCGGGCTGGAGCGCCACTGGCCCTTCAGATCCCAGCTGGCCTCCATAGCCGGAACTGCCCCATCCGTGAGCTGCCCTTTTGTTGAGACCTCGCCGCTGAGACTCGCTTCCAGAACAGGCACCCAATATCCGGGGTTAAAATCCACAAGTTCCAAGGCGGCCTGCCAGCTTAGCGGACCGGAAAAATCCAGGGCCCCTTCACCAGAGAGGGACCCCGCCCCCGTCACCGCAGAGAGTTCTGTTAACCTGGCCCGGCTGGCATCACCGTCAATAGATGTAGACAACTCTGCCGGGCCTTGGGCCCCGTCCACTTCAGCGGTCAGGTTCGCCTGATAGCGACCATCACGCCACGAAGCCTCACCATCCAGCTTGCGAAGCGCAACAGGCGGCTCGTCCAGGCCGGGAACCAGTGAATACCAGGGGAACTGCCGCAACTGGAACTTCGCCTCCGCACTGAGACCGTCCTGCCACTGCGTATTGCCGGTGACCACCACCGTTTTGGATGGTGTGTCTGCCTTGCTCTTCTCTGCCCCACTCTTCGCCGAAAGTTCCAGCCTGATATCCCGGGCCTCAGCGGTTGTAACCAGGCCCGAAAGTGTCAGATAAACCGGCCCTTCCGTGCCGGGAAGTGTCGCCTGCGCTGTCGTTTTAAATCCGCTCTGCAGGCTGCCTGCGGCCTCAACAAACCAGTCGTTCAGCACCAGGGTTGCCGGCAAGGCCTCGGCCGCCAGGAACGTTTCCGAGGTTACCCGCAAGCGTGCTGGCAGGTTCGACGCCAACGGCTCCACCTTGCCTTCCAGCGCGGCGTCGAGATAGCCGCGACTCTGCCCGGCAAGAGCAAGATCCCGCACGCTGCCAGAAAGCGCCAGGCCAATTGTCCAGGTATCGCCATAAGGAGGCGGCAGCTTGGCGTTCACCTCAAGATTGACGGGCCAGTCTCTGCGGGTTTCCACGCGACCAGATGCCACCACGGTATAGTCATCAAGCTGGTAGTAGACCCGCTCCAGTTTCCAGTCTGCCCCGGAGCCGCCGGCATCAAGCTCGAATCTGTCCCATACCTTGCTGCCATTGAAGGTAAATGTTCCTAACCGTACGTCGTTAACTCTGAGCCCCAGCGGCAACTCAAGCCCAGGCAGACTGAGGTCTTCGGCCGGACCCTGCGCCTCTGCAGAAGGTTGTATATTCACGTCCAACTGCTTTATGTGAAGGGTTTCCAGGCAGAACTGCAAGTCAAAAAGGCAGGAAGGCGACCAGTCTATGAGCGGGAATTCAGCCGCCACATCAACACCGTATCCCCGCCACTGAAGACGATCCGCCTGCCAGGTTCCAAACAGCGAGCCGCGGTCGTTGACAACCTCGAGCCCGGGTATCTGCTCAATTACCCAGGCGGTTCCTGTCTCAGAGCGCAATACCAGCAACGCCGCCGCAACCAGAACAACCGGCAACAGTACCAACAGCCCAAGAAGCAGAAGCAACCAGAACCGGATACGACCAGTCCGCTTGCCCTGAGGCTGTTTTGCGCTATCCGCTGTTTCGTTATCTTTATGAATTTCCGTCACAGCTCCGGCCCCATCGAGAAATGAACCCGCCACTGGCCACCAAGTTCAGGATTCAGGCCTTTGGCAATATCCAGACGCAAGGGCCCAAGCGGACTGACCCAACGAATACCGGCGCCGACGCCGGTAGCCAAGGGGTCTAACAAATCGTTAATCGCGTTGCCATGATCAACAAACAGCGCGGCACGCCATTTATCAGCAAACTGGTATTGGTATTCAGCACTGCCCACTATCGTGTAACGACCCCCAACCGGGATGCCATTATCATTCTCCGGTGATAACGTCTGGTAACCGTAACCGCGCACACTCTGGTCGCCACCGGCGAAGAAGCGCAGAGAAGGCGGTACGTCCTCAAACCGGTTAGTTGCTACGCCACCGAACTGGAGGCGTGACAGAAAACGGTGTTTGCCAGCGAGTGTAAACAGGCCCTTGGCAATGGCGTTCACATGCAGGATATCCACACTGGACAGAACCGCCCTGTGAGAGCCGCTCACATTAACCTGCAAACGGTAACCCCGGGACGGATCCAGCGGTGAATCGGCGTGCAGTTTGGAGTAACCGATCCCCGGGAGCAGCAGAGTACTGGTGCCTTTTTCATCGTCACCAATATTGAAGCGTTCGCCTTCCCAGCGCACTGACAACACCTGCAGCCAGCCATCATCCAGCTGGTGCTGCCACTGCTGCCCAAAGGTCAACAGCTCGGACTCAACGTTCTCGATATCTTCGCGCTGATAACCTGCAGTGAGCCGGATCAGGTCGGTCATGGGTGGGTCCAGCGGGAGTTCATACCAAGTGCTGAGGTTCTGCCGAGGTGCGGAAAGCTCTGTTTCAGCCCCACGCTTGTGTCCCATCGGGTTAATCCAGTGCTCCCGCCAGGTGCCCCGGAAGCGCGGCCCGACATCCGTGGAAAAACCGAGGCCGGTGGCCATAGAGCGGCGATCTCTGCGGGTCAGATCGATACGCACGGGAATCACCCCATTTTCAGCGCTCCCCGGCACGGCATCTATGTTCACACCCGAGAAATAGCCACTACCAAGGAGATCGCTGTTAAGTTTTGCGATTTCATCTGCGTGATAAGGAGTGCCTGGTTCAAAGGTAACAAACTGGCGAAGAAGATGGTTTTCAAACCAGTGCCCTTCTTCAAATGTGACCTCTCCCAGCCGATACCGGTCACCGCTTTCAAACACCAGAGTAATGTTTGCCGACAGGGCTTCCGGATCAACCTCGAGGGTACGGGTAACAAGGCGGCCATCGAAATAGCCCCTACGCCGGGCCCGGTTCTGCAGGGTGTCCCGGAGGTTGGTGTAGTCGCCATGATTCAGGATGTCGCCTTCGGCGGGGTGAACAGGCAGATTCTCTGTGAAGCGCGAGTCCGATGCGGCAGCACCCCGTATCTCAACGGTCCGGGATTTGATTCGCACAGGGTCACCGGGCGTAATAGTCAGAATCAGCCGGGCGGTTTCTTCTGCGTCACCTTCTTCTACCTGCCAATCCACAACCGGACTGTAATAACCCAGCGCACGCAGCGCTTTGCTGGCCTGGCTGGCCGCCGTCGATGCATAACGACGAAGGTTACCGGCACTTCGGCCCTCCACCTCGCCAATGAACGCTTTGGCATTTTCCTGAAGCCCGGGGTAATCACCTTTGACACGAACCTCTACCTGCTGGGCCAGGCCTGCGGAAGACCACAGGAAAAGCAGCAGGCCCAGAAGCCGGATTCGGCCAGATTTCAAAATATGATCAAGTGATAGCATCCGGCTGTTTCAGTGTTGGTCATGATAGGAATGATGGGATTGATGACAGCTATTATCGCTCAAGCGTGAGAGTTTAATACTAGACGGTCAAGTTAATCTGCGCCCGGACAAGTCGTCGGCCGGGTTCAAATACGCTAACCTGTTAAACGATCTGCGACTGCTATTACACCACAGAGGACGGATACCAGCGAATGCTGAAAATTAACCGCGAGAACCTGAAGTCCAGCCATCAACTTATCTGGTTCATTATCGACTTCCTGATGTTGGGACTACTCATCATCAATCTTGCGTTCATTATCTGGGATTCCACCTATAGCTTCGTTGTTATCCAGAACGCTTTGAAAGAGCACCTTCCGGCGTTCCAGGCCGCCTATCACCCGATACACGAAAACTTCATTCTCTACGATGCGATGTTCGTTGCAGTCTTCCTGTCCGAGTTTTTTGTGCGCTGGGGCTATGCAATCAGGGCCAAAGTGTACGACCGCTGGTACTTCTATCCCTTTATCCACTGGTATGATGTCGTTGGATGTATACCTGTAGGAAGCCTGCGGTTCCTGCGGATCCTGCGGGTTATTTCCATTGTGTACCGCCTGCATCAATACAAGATAATCGATGTTACCAGCACCGGAATTTACCGCTTTGTAAACTTCTACTACGAAGCCTTCATGGAAGAACTTTCCGATCGCATCGTGGCAAAGGTACTGAGCGGTATTCAGCACGAAATAAAACTGGGCTCTCCGCTGTTCGAACACATCCAGAATGACATTCTGTACCCGAGGCGCGACATGCTTTCCGGGTGGATATCCAAGCGCGTCGCAGAGGCAGCACAAGAGGGCTATGTACCCAATCGCGGGGCATTAAGAAGTTACCTTGAAGACCGGGTTGATCACGCCCTGAAGCAGAACGTGGAATTATCGCGGCTGAAATACCTGCCGGTCGTGGGATCAACCATCAAGGAAACCCTTGAGGACGCTGTCGGCGACATTGTGGCCAATGTTATCCAGCAGATTCTGGAGGATCTGGCATCTTCTTCGAACCACGCGTTTATCGAAGACATTGTAAACGCCTTTATTCGCGGGCCCGGCGAACCGGAAACCAATGAAGACCGAAACGAAGCACTGATCGCCCTGATCATTGAAGTTATTGATGCCATTAAGGGCCAGGTCAGGGTCAAGCGTTGGCGGGAGCAGCTTCCATAGACCCGCTGTCTGAGAGCGCCGGGAACTTATGTGCCAGCTCCGTCCGCGGTTCGAACCCTCTTTCTTGCATACTGGGAATAAATAAGCGCCTAATGAAAACTATTTCTAGGAACTGCGAGCAATCAACCCATGGATTACCGTACCTACCGCGACAAACTGCAGTCCAAGTTTCCCGAGCCCGTACTGGCGTTCGAACCGGATGAATACGAGGCGCGGCTCGCCTCCGTTCGACGGGGGATGGCTGAAGCCGGGTTTGATCTGCTACTGCTGACCGAAGCCGGAGAACTGTGTTACCTGACCGGATATACTACCTTCGAGGTCTCGGTACAGTGCGTGCTGCTGGTCGCGACTGATCGAACCGTGCTGTTTGTGCCGGCCATAGAAATCGGCCCCGCCGTGTATCTGAGTCGGGTGGACGAGGTTATCGGCTATCCATGGCAGGCGCCCGAGGCGGTAGCCGGCGAACTGGCTGTGCAGGTTCGTCGCACGGCGGGCACCCCGGCGCCGCGAATTGGCTTCAACCCCTGGACAGGCTCCTTTCGGCCGGGGTTGCTTTCAGCACTCAAGAACGAGTTGGAGGCAGCCACGTTCACCGATTTCGGCGCGCTGATTGATCGTGTTCGCCTGGTGAAATCACCCGCTGAACTCGCTTATCTGTCCGAAAGCGCAGCCATCACCGGTGCCGGTCTGGACGCGGCGGCGGCCGTGATACGAGCAGGTGTGGTCGATCATGAAATCGCCCGGGCCGGCGCCAGTTCCATGCTGGGGGCGGGCAGCGAATTCATGAGCATGCAACCGATTGTGACGACTGGCGCGCGCAGCGGCATCATTCATACTAATCATGCCGGTTATGAAGTTGCGAGCGGTGATGTGGTGTTCACCGAATTCGGTGCGGTTCGCAAACGCTACACTGCGCCGATGATGCGTACCGCCGTCGTCGGCCAGGCTTCGGCCGAAATTCGTGAGTTTCATGCGATCTGTCTTGACGTCCTCGAAGCGGTGATGTCGGCCGCGCGAGCCGGTTCAAGCTTCGCCTCGGCTGCACGCGCCGGAGAGGCCGCGCTGGCGCCGATCGTCGATCGTGCGTTTTTCTCCGGCGTCTTTGGCTATCCGGTCGGCGCGGCGTTTCCGCCATCCTGGGTCGCCGGCTCAATGTTCCTGGCCACCGACAACGAGGCAGTTCTGGAAGAGGATATGGTGTTTCATCTGCCGATCTGCTTACGCAAGCCAGGAGAGTTTGGAGTCGGTTTCAGCGAAACGGTGCGTATTACCGCGACAGGGGCCGAGCGGATTACGACTAATACGCTGTCTCTCGAAGAAATTTCCTTATAACAGCAGAAAACCTGGAAAGCAGAAACAAAAAAGGCAGACCAATAAGTTACTGATCTGCCTTTCTTTTATATGGTAGCGGGGGCAGGATTCGAACCTACGACCTTCGGGTTATGAGCCCGACGAGCTACCAGACTGCTCCACCCCGCATCAAACTGGTTGGTGGTCTCTCGATCACCGTGGCGCGCATACTACGGCGCCAAACCGGGTCTGTCAAAGACTATTCCGGCTTTCCTGCAAATTATCGCTCCAGGATAGCCGTTATGCCCTGGCCGCCTGCGGCACAGATTGAAATAAGGCCGCGTCCGCTTCCTTTTTCCTCCAGCAGCTTGGCTAGCGTGGCGACAATACGCCCGCCCGTCGCAGCGAATGGGTGACCGGTGGCAAGGCTACTGCCTTTCACGTTGAGTTTGTTACGGTCAATGCTGCCAAGCGGCTTGTCCAGGCCCAGCTTGTCTTTGCAGAAGGCAGGGTCTTCCCAGGCTTTCAGCGTTGAGAGGACCTGAGCCGCAAACGCTTCGTGGATTTCATAAAAGTCGAAATCCTGCAGTGTAAGCCCAGCTTTCTCCAGAAGCCGCGGCACGGCGTAAGCCGGAGCCATGAGCAGCCCTTCTTTCTTATCGACAAAATCAACCGCCGCTACTTCCGAGAAAGTCAGCCAGGCTTTTACTTCCAGGTTATGGGCTTTTGCCCATTCTTCACTGGCCAGAAGCACGCAGGAAGCGCCGTCCGTCAGTGCGGTGCTGTTGGCAGCCGTCATGGTGCCACGCTCACGATCGAAAACCGGCTTCAGGGTTGCCAGCTTTTCCAGCGTAGTATCCGGGCGCAGAATGTTATCTTTCTCAAGCCCTGCAAGCGGGGTCATCAGGTCGCTAAAGAAACCTTCTTCGTAGGCTTTCGCCAGCTTCTGATGGCTTTCCCATGCCAGAAGATCCTGCTCGTCCCGCGGGATGGACCACTCGTGGGCGGTTACCTGAGCATGCTCGCCCATGGACATACCTGTGCGGGGCTCGCCGTTCTGCGGCACTTCCGGCTTAAGGTCGCTGAGGCGAAAACGGCTGAGAATTTTCAGCCGTTCACCGGTGGTCTTGGCCCGGTTCAGGTCAAGCAATATCTCCCGCAACCCTTCACTCACGCCAACGGGAGCATCCGACGTTGTATCCGTGCCGCCCGCAATACCGCATTCAATCTGGCCCAGGGCGATCTTGTTTGCCACCAGAATGGCCGCCTCCAACCCGGTACCACAAGCCTGCTGAATATCGTACGCCGGGGTCTCCGGCGCCAGTCCGCAACTCATTGCAGCTTCCCGGGTCAGGTTAAAATCTCTGGAGTGCTTGATCACGGCCCCGGCAACCACTTCACCAAGACGCTGGCCCTGAAGGCCGAAACGATCTACCAACCCGCGCAGGGTGGAGGTCAGCAATTCCTGGTTACTGATCTTGCTGTAGACCGTATTGGAACGGGCAAAAGGAATCCGGTTGCCACCAATAACGGCCACACGGCGTACGCCACTGGGGCCCTTCTCCGAAGCTTCTGGGGCTGCGGGTTCCTTCTGGTTGGACTTCTGAGCCTGTGTCATGATGATATCCTCTCTTGAAAACAACATGCTCCGCACATCATAGCAACGCAAGGACGAAGCCATGTCTGACATCTACTTTAAACTTGTAAACACCCCGGTTGGTAAAACCGCCGCGCAATCCCTCGGGCTGCCCTCACCGGTGCCGCTGAAACGACTCAAGCGCGCGGATCAGCCTTTTATTGAAGGTAATGTGCTGGTTGGCGCAGGTAACGGCGGCAAAGCCATA
Source organism: Marinobacter antarcticus (assembly GCF_900142385.1). Classification (NCBI taxonomy): domain Bacteria; kingdom Pseudomonadati; phylum Pseudomonadota; class Gammaproteobacteria; order Pseudomonadales; family Marinobacteraceae; genus Marinobacter; species Marinobacter antarcticus. The sequence goes on along the minus strand of NZ_FRAQ01000001.1, from coordinate 1,848,694 downwards.
GCGACGATTGGTGGCGTTCTCGGCGCCAGTGCCGCGACGCTTTATCATGCCAGCGGCAAAACAACCCTGGAAGACTCATCAAAAGCCGGCAATAAAGCCCGGGCGCTGGAGCTGGCGCCGGATACTGAAACAAAATTCTCAGCCCTGGTCTTCGACGCCACCGGCCTGAAGGGCCCCGGAGATCTCCGTGCTCTGTACGATTTCTTCCATCCCACCATAAAAAAACTCGGCGCAAACGCCCGTGTTGTGATCGTAGGCCAGAACCCGACAACCTGCCGAAAAGCGCCCCAGGCGGCCGCGCAACAGGCTCTGGAAGGCTTTACTCGCAGTGTAGGTAAGGAAGTTGGCAAAAAAGGCGCAACCGCTAACCTGCTCTGGATTGCACCCAATGCTGAAAAACAGCTGGAATCCAGCCTCCGCTTCTTCCTCTCTGCCCGATCAGCGTATGTTTCCGGCCAGGTTGTGCGCATTGGTAAAACCGCCAGCGCGCCGACAACAAACCCGGTTGCTCCGCTTACCGGAAAGGTTGCACTGGTGACCGGTGCGTCACGGGGTATTGGCGCTTCAATTGCAGAAACCCTGGCCCGGGATGGCGCCACAGTAATCGGGCTGGACATTGAGCCTGCTATGGAAGATCTCGAAAACGTGATGCGCGCCATCAAAGGCAAGGCCCTTTCCTGCGACATTACCTCTGAAGACGCGCCGGCAAAAATTGCAGATTTTGTTGAAAAGCATTTTGGCGGAGTGGATCTTGTCATTCATAACGCGGGCATCACCCGTGACAAAACTCTCGGCAACATGCCCGAGCACTTCTGGGATATGACCATCGCCGTTAACCTGACCGCTGAAGAACACATCAACGATGAACTCATGAACCGGGAGTTGCTTCGTGAAAGTGGTCGCATTGTCTGCATCTCGTCCATCAGCGGCATCGCCGGAAACTTCGGACAGACCAACTACTCGGCGGCGAAATCCGGCGTGATCGGCTACGTAGAAGCCATGGCCAGGCAGGTTAAAAACGGCATTACCATTAACGCCGTAGCACCGGGCTTCATTGAAACTCAGATGACGGCGGCCATGCCCATGACGCTGCGAGAAGCCGGGAGACGCATGAACAGCCTGTCTCAGGGTGGCCAGCCTGTGGACGTTGCAGAAACCATTGCCTGGTATTGCAGCCCCGCTTCCGGCGGCGTGAACGGGAACGTTGTGCGAGTATGTGGTCAGTCGCTGATCGGAAAGTAAAAAAAGGGCAAGTCCATCGGACTTGCCCTTTCTGAAATCTGGTGGGTGGTACTGGGATCGAACCAGTGACCCTCGCCTTGTAAGGGCGATGCTCTCCCAGCTGAGCTAACCACCCAAAAAGAGTGGCGGAGCGGACGGGACTCGAACCCGCGACCCCCGGCGTGACAGGCCGGTATTCTAACCAACTGAACTACCGCTCCGCATCGATCCGGCATTAAGCCTGAATCGTGCACCGAACTCAAGTGCTCGATGCTTACCTTGAAAGAAAGTGGTGGGTGGTACTGGGATCGAACCAGTGACCCTCGCCTTGTAAGGGCGATGCTCTCCCAGCTGAGCTAACCACCCACTTAGTCACCTTTCAAAGGCACTCACTTGAAAATGCTAATGTTGCCTGCGAACAGACCTCATTGCTCGACCAAGTGAGAGGCGCATTTTAAGCATTTGCCCGGCGGTGTCAAATCTTTTTCCGGAAACCCTAAAAAAACCACCAACCGTCAGATTCCGCTGCCTCACGGCGCTCCCTTTCCAGCTCCAGCTGAGCATACTCCTGCTCCAGCTGTTTAATTTTCCGGTCTGCTTCTAGCGGAACCGAAGGACCATCTCCGAAAGGCCAGAACCAGGATGCCGGCTCGTACTGCCCCTCACGCTCAAGCCTTTCCATCTCCAGCTCGCGCTCCTCTTCCAGAAGCGCCATACGCCGCTCGTAGTCCACATCTTCAGTAGTTGCGACAATAGAAACCGCCGCGTGGTTGGGGGGCCAGCACATCGCTGTTCAGGAAACGGGTTGAGATGATTTCCTGACCCTGCATGGCATACTCCCGCGTCACGAGTTGCAGGTCACCCTCAGTGAGCGGATGCTCCGGATCGAGCTCCGGATGTGCCTGTATAGGCTCAGACAGTTCGTTATATCGCAGATAATAAATACGGCCGGGCTCAACCGTGAGAGTGGCGTCCGCAATCAGGCTGAGGCTGAACGAGTTCACCCCCTCCAGGCCAAGCAACGGCCTGCGCATGGTGATATGGCGATCTCCAGGACTGACCACAAGCCAGGTAAAGCTGTTATTGCGGATATTAAAGTAGTGGGTGTCATCAACGTAAACGCTGGGCGCTTCAATCTCATCAGCGGCCCACTGGGAGTGAGTGCGATAGAAGTACAGAACCGCATGCCTGCGATCCCAGTCACCGTTATCAATGTGCACAAAATCATGGCCGGAGACCGGGTGCAGAAACGACCCGACGCTTTTGCCAATGGACTGGTAAACCGTGCACCCAGACGCAGACAGCAACAGTAAGGCGACCAACAACACACGAAAACAAAACGAGGAAAGCTTGAAGGGCCCAAAAAAAGACACTGGGGTTTTCATTTTTGTTAACTCTTCATCCTTTGGTGAGTTACCTGATCATAGCAACTGCCAAACGGTATAAATGAGAGCTACCGCAAGGGATGAATAACAAACCGTTACAAAACCTGACGCCCACGATCATTGCGGCGCCACCAGTGTCGACGCCACATCCGTTACTGGCCTGATACCTGACTGCGAAGCTGATTAACCTCCTCCGACAACCGCACGAGGCGCGAGGTTACCTGAGCGCGGGACGAATCAATCGCCTCAACGTTCTTCTTCACCGCCGCCAGCTCATTTACGAGCGCACGATCACGATCGTTGCCCGAAAGATCAGCCAGTTTCTTCTCCAGAGCAGACAAACGCCCTTCTATGCCACTGATCCCGAGCTTCTGCTCTTGCTCAAAACGCCGCACCCGCCGCTCAACAACCTGATCAACTTCCACCAGCTGCTTGCTCAGCGACGTCAACTGCTCGGACGCCTGCCGGTTTGCATCTTCCAGAGCCGCAACCGACGTCTCCGTCTGCTTAGTCAACGAGGCCACATCGGCGCCCAGAGACGTCCGGACTTTCTCAACCGTGGAGCCCGCATCCGCCAACGCCTTCTTACTTTCTGCGAGCCCGACCTCTGCCGCAGCAATCCGCTCCTGATGATCATCCAGCCGCTTCTTGTTCCGCTCATTTGCGATGACCCATAGCTTACGGATTTCGCTGTCGGCCTCATCAAGCTGTTTCTTCTGGAGATCAATCTGATCAGTCAGAGACGCGCCGCGCTCCTGAAGATTCTCCCCCGTTTCCGACAGATCACCTTCAAACCTCGCCAACGCCAGCTTACTCTGACGCGCCCAGTAATCCGCCTCCTCCAACTGCCCTTCAAGCATCAGAATCCGTTGATTCTGCGAGTACCATCCCGCCACTGAGGCTACAGCTACAGCAATAACCAACAACCACAAAACCGCCAGACCCGACCGGCCACTGCCCCCACCGTTATCGTTCCTGCCGCCCTTCGCCGGTTTCGGTGGTTTAGGCTTCCCACCCGCACCCTCGACTGACGACTTAGGTTTCTTCTGAACTGGCGCCTTCTGCTCCGATGCACCAAAAGGCCGTTCGGCTCTCAGTTCATCGTCATCTGGACGGATGGGTTCCATTACAGCTCCTGAATATGGACGGTTCAATTAATTGGCATTGATAATACATGCACTTGTTCACAGGTTGAAATGACGAAGCCCCAACCGTGCCTAACACCCAAAGACCTTCCTTGCATGGTAGATAGCCAAAACATACAATGTCCGGCTTTCCAATTATCACAGGACTGTTGCGTATGCGGCCGCTTGTAGGACTTATCATGGGCTCAAAATCCGACTGGCCCACCATGGAACACGCCGCCAACATGCTCGAAAAACTCGGCGTCACCTATGAAACCAAAGTCGTCTCGGCCCACCGCACCCCGGATCTGCTTTTCGACTACGCAAAAACCGCCTCCGACCGCGGCCTGAAAGTCATCATCGCAGGCGCCGGCGGCGCAGCTCACCTACCCGGAATGGTCGCTTCCCAGACATCCTTGCCAGTACTGGGCGTACCCGTCCAGTCCAAAGCACTCAACGGCCTCGACTCGCTGCTCTCTATCGTACAAATGCCCGGTGGCATCGCCGTAGGCACCCTGGCGATCGGCAACGCCGGTGCCACCAACGCCGGTTTGCTAGCGGCACAGATTATTGGCACATCTGATAAGGTTGTTCGCAAGGCTGTTGATGAATTCCGGGCGACACAGACCCAAACGATTCTGAACAATCCTGATCCAAAAGAGCAGTGAACCCACTGGCCAGCTCAGACTGCGCGGATGGGGCAAGCCTTCCAAAACTGTGCGTAGCCATGGATGGCGGAGCCAAGCGTACAAGGACGTATTCACAGCGTGTTTTGGAAGGCTTGCCCCACCCGTGCTGACCAATAAAAGTGAAATGCCCACCGTGACAGGAGAACACAAATGAGAATTGGTGTACTAGGCGCCGGTCAACTGGGAAGAATGCTCGCCCTCGCCGGATATCCGCTGGCCAAAACCTTTGTTTTCTATGACATGTCAGGCAGCCCCAGCGCCGGGTTGGGTGAAGTCATCATTGATCGCGAAGGCAAGTACCTCGACGACTTCCTGTCGCGGGTAGATCGGGTCACCTACGAATTTGAACACCTTCCCGTAGAAGTTGCAGAAAGGCTAGCCAAAGAAAAGCCGGTTCATCCCTGCCCCCGCGCCCTGCAGGTTTGTCAGAACCGCGAAGCCGAGAAAACACTGTTCGGTGAGCTTGGCATCCCAACGCCACAATGGAAGATTGCAGACAGCGCTGAGTCCCTGAAAGCCGCAGCAGAAAGCCTCGGCTGCCCGGTCGTTGCCAAATCCAATACCGAAGGTTACGACGGCAAAGGCCAGGCCGTGCTGAAAAGCCCGGAAGATGCAGAGGCAGCTTGGGCATCCATCGGCCATCCCAGATTGATGGTAGAGAAGTTTGTCGAGTTCAGCCGCGAGGTTTCCATCATTGCTGTGCGCGCTGAAGATGGGCAACTGGCCTTCTACCCAATCTCCGAAAACGTTCACCACGAAGGCATTCTGCGCTACTCAATTGCCCCGGCGCCGAGACTCGAAAAACACATTCAGGAAGATGCAGAGCTACACATCAAAGCCCTGCTCAACGAACTGGATTATGTCGGCGTGCTCACACTCGAGCTGTTTGAAACAGCAGATGGCCTGGTGGCAAACGAGATGGCGCCGAGGGTTCATAATTCCGGGCACTGGACCATCGAGGGTGCGATGACCAGCCAGTTCGAGAACCATATCCGGGCCGTGAGCGGTCACCCGTTGGGCAATGTTGCACCTCGCGGCCTGAGCTGCATGGTTAACATCATCGGTGAGCATGGGGATGTTGAACGCCTGCTGGAGCTCCCTTACGCTCACGTACACCTCTACAACAAAGGCGAACGGCCTGGCCGCAAGCTTGGCCACGTAAACATTCTGGCGGACAGCTACGCCGAACTGGTGTGGCGGGTCAGAAACTGTGTACAGTTTTTGCCCGGCAGCCCCGAATTCAGCAGCTCGCTGAACGCAAGCGACAGGCGCTGAATTGCTTTACGGGGTTGATATCGCTCAGATCGACCCTATATTAGAGCAGTAACATTCACCATAACAGAGAGACCAGGGAGAACGATCTCATGGCATTTGAACTTCCGGCATTACCTTACGAAAAGAACGCACTGGAACCACACATCTCTGCTGAAACCCTCGAATACCATTACGGCAAGCACCACAACACCTACGTAACTAAGCTCAACGGCCTGGTTGACGGTACGGACAACGCCAACAAGTCGCTTGAAGACATTATCAAAAGCGCCAGCGGCCCGTTGTTCAACAACGCTGCCCAAGTTTGGAACCATACCTTTTACTGGCACTGCCTGAGCCCGAACGGCGGCGGTGAGCCCAAGGGCGCAGCGAAAGAAGCTATCGAAAAAGCCTTCGGCTCGTTCGAAGACTTCAAGAAAGAATTCAACGACAAGGCCGCCAACAACTTCGGTTCAGGTTGGACCTGGCTCGTCAAGAAAGCAGACGGCAGCGTTGCAATCGCCAACACCAGCAATGCGGAAACACCTCTGACTGGTGCTGACAAGCCAGTGCTGACCGTTGATGTGTGGGAGCACGCGTACTACATTGATTATCGCAACTCTCGCCCGAACTATCTGGAAGCATTCTGGAACCTGGTCAACTGGGATTTCGTAAACGAAAACCTCGCCTGATCAGCCTGACTCGCTTTCCAGGCTCAGCCGGCAATGGCTGAATAAAAAACGCCCGCTTGCAGCGGGCGTTTTTTGTGTGGCGATTCACTAAACTTACAAATTGAAACGTCAGCATTCTCCAGTTTTTGAAATAATCACCGATAGTTCATGCAGAGTTGTTTAACCTGAATCATAATCTGTATCTTTGACAATGTGTTATGTTGGGTTGCCGGCACTTACCGGTTACAGGAACTTGTGCGCCTGACAAACAGGCTAAAAACGGGTCTGAATGCAAAAATTCTTTAAGGTTGAAAACCGCCTTGGCTACCGCATCCTCCGGTGGATACTGGCTGTTGCACTGATCAGCGGTGTGATCGTCAGTGCCATACAGGTGGTGCTCGATGCCCGCCGCGTATCTGCCGACCTGAACAGCCAGGCCAGCCAGACCATTGCCATGGTTAAAGATGCTGCCACCCAGGCCGTATTCAGCATTGACGCGGACCTGGCAAAGCAAGTGGTCGACGGCATGTTTGCGCGGGAAGCCGTGCAGGTGGCTCAGATTCTTCACACAAACGGGGATCCCCTGAGTTCCCGCGTGCGCCCATTGGCCGACAGTGCATTCCGGCCGCTGATTAACTGGATTTTTGGTGCCGATCGCGAATTCCGTACAGAATTGGTGCGCGACGGCGATTCTGCTGGCACCGTATACGGTTATTTCGTTGTTCACTACGATACCTTGCCGGCGGCCCACATGTGGCTGAGCCGTGCCATCGCGACCTTCACTTCGGTCATTGCCACGGCGGTAATTCTCGGCATGGTGCTGTTCTTTGTCTTTTACATGCTGCTGACCCGTCCACTGTTACGCATCGTAAATTCTGTAAAGCAGGTCGACCCCGCGCGTCCGGATGATCGCCTGGTTGACACGCCTGCAGGCCATGAAAAAGACGAACTCGGGCTTTGGGTAACAGCAACCAACACTCTGCTTATCGCCATTGGTGAGAGCCAGAAGCGCCATCGTGAAGCCGAAGACAGAGTAAACAGGCTCGCCCGCTTCGACCAGTTAACCGGGTTGCTCAGCCGGGACAGCTTCATGGAGCTGTTGAAGGCTGATATTGCACAGTCGAAACGCAACCATACCCTGCTGTCCGTGATTGTCTGCGGCATTGATGATTTCAAATCCATCAACGATCAATGCGGTTTCCGCACCGGAGATCTGACCCTGCAAACCGTTGCAGACCGGCTTATAAACTGCCTGAGCGGCTCCCGCTTTACGGTAGCCCGGCTCGGGGGTGATCAGTTTGTTGTTGTCGAGAAAGGGCTTAAAGATGGTTTTCAGGCGGCAGACACCGCAGAAGCCATTCTGGTTGGAATCAGTGAGAACATGGGAATGGAGGGCCAGAACATTTCCTTGACGGCAACTCTGGGCATTGCCCTCTATCCATCTGACGCCATACAACCGGATCGACTGCTCCAGAGCGCCGAGCAGACAATGATGCTGGCTAAACAGAAGGGCCGGGATCACTTCCAGTTTTACGTAGCAAGTATTGACCAGGAAATCCGGGATCGCAAACAGCTGGAGAAAGATCTTTCCCAGGCTCTGACCCTTCAGCAGTTCCATCTGGTTTACCAGCCTCAGATAAACCTTGAAACAAAACGGATTATTGGCGCAGAAGCGCTGCTTCGCTGGGAACATCCCGTGCGCGGCCTGGTGCCACCGGACTACTTCATCCCGGTCGCGGAAAACAATGGTTCCATTGTAGAGATCGGTCAGTGGGTTCTGGAGCAAGCCTGCCTGCAAGCCAAGTTGTGGGCAGACAAGGGGCTTCCCCTGCGTATCGCCGTAAACTTGTCTGCGGTGCAACTGCGCCAGGACCGCATTGTGGATGACATACTGGGCACGCTTAAGCGCCACAACATTCCTGCAGGTCGCCTGGAACTGGAAGTTACGGAGACCAGCTTCATGACTAACCTGTCAGACGCCGTTGCCAAACTGCACACCCTGAACCGGGCTGGCATCAGTATCGCCGTTGATGACTTCGGCACCGGCTACTCATCCCTTACCTACCTCAAGAAAATGCCGGTGCAGCACCTGAAAATTGACAAGCAGTTTATACGGGACCTACTGGTTAACGAGGAAGACACCCAAATTGCCAACACCATTATCGACCTCGGCAAAAGTCTCAACCTTTCGGTGATCGCGGAAGGCGTGGAAACAGCGGAACAGGAATATTACCTCAGCCAGCGTGGATGTACGTTGGCACAAGGGTATTTCTTCAGCAGACCTCTGCGCCCTGCGGATTTCGAGACATTTGTTCAGGGATTTCACCAGAAAATCGAAGAAAATAACGTTTGATCCATTATCTGTGAGGAGTTGCCATGGGCACTACTATTATCGGCCTGATCGTTATTGCCATCGCGGCAATCTATCTGGTTTTCATCTACAACCGCCTGGTTTCTCTGCGTAACCAGTTCAAAAATGGTTTTGCCCAGATTGATGTGCAACTCCAGCGCAGGCACGACCTTATACCCAACCTGGTTGAAGCAGCCAAAGCCTACCTTGTGCATGAGAAATCAACGCTGACCCAGGTTATGGAAGCCAGAAATAACGCCGTCAGCGCCCAGAAAGATGCTGCCAAAGATCCCGGAGACGGCACCAAAATCCAGCGCCTTGGTGGTGCAGAGAACCTGCTCACCAAAGCCCTCGCCAACTTTTATGCAGTGGCAGAGAATTACCCGGACCTGAAAGCCAACGAGACAATCCAGCAATTGATGGAAGAGCTTTCAAGCACCGAGAATCGCGTTTCCTTTGCCCGCCAGGCCTATAACGATGGTGTAATGAGTTACAACATCTTCCGCGAACAGTTCCCTAACAACTTTATTGCCGGCATGTTTGCGTTCAAGGAAACCTCTCAGCTGGAACTTGAGTCTCCAGAGGCCCGCCAGGCTCCGAAAGTCGCCTTCTGAGGCTCTGAAGTATGGCTCATCCGGGGTTTTTCCAGCGCCAGGCCAGTGCCCGGCGCAATACCAGCCTGCTGGTATTTCTGTTTCTCACGGCGGTGGTACTGATCACACTGGCCGTCTGCCTGGTGGGCTATTTCGTAACCCGCAGCGAAACCTCCGGCCAACCCTTTCATTACTGGCTGCTATCCAGCCACGGTCTCATCACCGCCTCGGCTGTGGTAACGCTCATATTTATGGGTTCACTCATACGCTGGGCAGACCTGGCAGGCGGCGGGAGCCGCGTTGCCAAAATGGTTGGTGCGCGGCCTATTGACCCGGACACTCGCGACAGCGACGAGCGCAAACTGCGCAATATCGTAGAGGAAATGGCCATTGCCAGCGGCGTGCCCGTGCCGGAACTCTATCTCATGGATAACGAGACCGGCATCAACGCCTTTGTAGCGGGATACACGCCCGGCTCCGCCGTTATGGTGGTCACCCATGGCGCAATCACTCAGCTAACCCGGGACGAACTCCAGGGCGTTGTGGGTCACGAGTTCAGCCACATCTTCAACGGTGACATGCGCCTGAACGTGCGCCTCATTGCCCTGCTTTCCGGCATCCTGATGATCGGCCAGATCGGCGGCTTTCTTCTTCATGTCTCGTTTTACAGCGGCGGGCGAACAACGGCCCGCAATCGGGACAGCCGTGCCCAGGCTGCCATGGGGATTCTTGGCGTAGCACTGTTTGTAATCGGTTACGTGGGCGTATTTTTCGGGCGCCTGATTCAGGCTGCCGTGTCGCGCCAGCGGGAAACCCTCGCCGACGCATCGTCGGTGCAGTTTACCCGCAACCCGGACGGGATTGGCGGCGCACTTTTCAAGATAGGGCTTCGAAGCAGCTATCTGGATACCACCGGCCACGCCAGTGACATGAACCACATGTGCTTCGGTGAAAGCGCCCGCATGAAGTTCACTTCGCTGCTCGCCTCTCATCCACCGATCGAACAACGCATTAACGCCATCCAGCCGGGGCTTATGGCACGGTTAAAAAGCCGCCTGCGGGATACCGAGTCTGGAGGCGACCTGCGCACGGCAACTGCCGGGCGCGGGCCCGCAGGGGCTTCTAACTTTGCGGGTGCAGCAGCAGACCTCTACGGCACCGTCTCCGGGCGGCGGACATCGCATTCAGGATCGGCAATTGCGACGCCTGTGCCAGCAACCGCAGCCGCGCAAAAGCTATCTGAAAGAGTCGGCACGGTCAGCCCGGAAGGCGAAGACTTTGCCGTTCATCTGCTGCGGCGCTTACCATCAACCTTCCGCGGTTTGCTGTACACTCGGGCAGGAGCCATTCAACTCTGCTATGCCCTGCTCATTAGCGATCTGGACGAACAGCAGCAAGCGGAACGCCTCAGACTACTCCCCGACCGCTCATTCTTTGGCCCACAATCAGACCTGTTGGCGAAACTCATTCCGGCACTTCAGAACCTTGGTGAGGCTGTGCGCTTTCCGGCCCTGGAACTCTCTATGCCGGCACTGCGCAAACTGGATCCGGACGAGCGCGCTGAATTGATTCGGAATGTGAGAAAACTGGTAGACGCAGATAATCGGGTCACACTGTTTGAACTGGCTCTTACCAGCTTCCTCTCTCGCCACCTGGGCGCGGATGCAGACAGGGCAATACCCGTTCGCTACCGTAGCTACAAAGCGGTGATACCCGCATTACAGCGACTCCTGAGCTTGCTGGCAAGAGCCGGCTCAGGTGACAGTCAGGGAGCAGAGATTTTGTATCGTGAAGCCATAGCCGGCTTTGCCAGCCGAGGGAATAACGATTACCCGATACTGACAAAAGTTACCATGCGGCAGTTGCAGGAAGCATTGAAGGCGCTGAATGGGCTTTCACCCCTGCTGAAGCCCGCGGTTATAGATGCCTGCGGGCATTGCATCACTTATGATGGCGTTATTGACGTGCGGGAGTATGAACTGATGCGGCTGGTGGCGGATCAGATGGATTGCCCGATGCCGCCAATGACCGTTTAAAAAACAAGCCGGTATTATTTCGCCAGCTTACTGTCTCCCATGTTAAACAACACATCAATACCAGGATTGGCCTCCATATCCGGCAAGCCGAGTTTGTTGCGAATATCGAGATTCACGTTCCACAACTTGTTGAATTTCTCGGATGTAACAGCAACAGCCTCAGCCTTCCCAAGCATAATCTTAGGGCGCAGGAATACCAATAGGTTCCGCTTTACCCGGCGCTCAGACTCCGACGAGAACAAGCGACCGATAAAGGGAATATCACCCAGCAAGGGAACCTTGCTCTTGTTTACCAGGTAATCTTCTCGGGTCAGACCACCAAGCACAATGGTTTCGCCATCATCCGCCAACACGGTTGTCTTGATTTCACGCTTGTTAGTGACAATGTCCGACGCATCTTCGATGCTGTCAGCAACACTTTCGGTGGTCTGCTCCACTACCAGCCTCACCAGGCCATCAGCACTGATTGTCGGGGTCACTTTCAGGGTAAGACCAATATCCCGACGCTCAATGGTGGTAAACGGATTGGTCGTGCCATCCCCGGTGACTGTGGATTGCCCGGTGCGGAACGGGACGTTCTGACCCACGATAATTTCGGACTCCTGGTTATCCAGGGTGATGATGCTCGGTGTCGAAAGCAGATTGGCCGCTGCCGAGGTAGAGAGCGCCTGCAAAAGAACGCCCCAGCTCACGCCGTTTTCATTTCTCTGGCCAGCACCAACGGTAACACCCCCTACTGCCGGCGAAATGGCGGACCCACTCAGGATTGCGCCGAGCACATCGCCCAGACTACGACCAACGTTCCCAAAGTTTGTTCCCATTACAGGCGTAGAAGATCCGGATTCATCACCCACTGCGAGCTGAACGCCAAGATCCTGACCCAGCTCATCACTGATTTCTACAATAGCCGCCTCAATCATCACCTGGGCACGACGCACGTCCAGCGCCGCGACAATCTCTTCTGCCTCTTGCATCAGAGAAGGGTCACCGCGAACCACGAGAGCGTTCAGCCCTTCATCCGCAAACACCGCAAAATTGCCCTGAGGCCTATTACTGGCGCCGCCACCGGCAGCACCTCCGGCACCCTCCTTGGCGAGCTCACCCATCACACCCTTGAGGATCTCGGTCAGATTCTTGGCATCGCCGTGCTTGAGGCGAATAACCTTGGTAGCGCCGCCGCTGGCAGATGGCTGGTCAAGCTGCACAATCAGCCCACGGATCTTGCTTCGGAACGATTCATCGCCACGGAGGATAAGGCGATTGCTGCGTTCATCTGCCGTGACACTGTACTTTCTGGAGGCGCTGTCGTTCCCGGCGCGGCCCAGCTCATCCGGTGCCAACTCCTGCAGAAGAACCACCATATCGCCGACCCAGGCTTCCTTGAGCTTGATCACTTCTACTTCGTATTTGGAAGGGCTGTCCAGCTCCCGGACAATCTCCTCGATCCGCTGAATATTGGATGAATGATCACTGATAATCAGCGCATTGGCGGCCGCTACTCCAGCCAAGTGGCCATACTTTGCCACCAACGGCCGAAGAATGGGTACCAGCTCCAGCGCATTCGCGTTATCAATCTGGATAACCCGGGTAATAAGCTGTTCGGAGGGTATGCTCGGGAAGCGGCCAAGCGCTTCGGCGGACTGTTTCGCATCCACCTGCTGCACCACCTTTATAACTTCTTCTCCGGGAATGGCGGTGAAACCATGAACGTTCAGCACCGCAAGAAACAGATCATAAATCTGGTTCTTGTCCATCGGGGCACTGGAAAGCACGGTGACCTTGCCTTTTACCCTGGGGTCCACCACAAAACTGTAACCGGTAATATCCGCCACCTGAGTGACAAAGGCGCGGATATCCGCGTCTTTCAGGTTCAGCCTCCAGGTTTCCTCCTGACCGTGCGCCATCGACATCAGGGGTAGAAGAATAAGCAGAGCCAAGGCCCGCAGAAAGTTGGTCTTGTGGTTATACATCTGGCGATTTCGTCCTGTATCGATGAACCCTGTCAGCGCCACTGCTCAGGTATGGCATAACTTATGGTAAGAAAAGACCCGTCACGTTCGATTTCTATATCCAGACTGGCTTGGCCGCGCCAGCTTTCAAGCAGCGATCGATCCTGTTGCACATCACCCAGGCGTTGCCCGTTGATGGCGGTAATCACGTCTCCGGCTTTAAGATTCACTGCGTTCAGCATGGCATTGGAGCCGTTATATACGTAACCAGAACCACCGCTGTCATCAACGGGACTGAGACCATAAGGCGTCAGTGCGGCCGCCCCTGCGCTGTCCAGTTGCTCCCTGGCGTTCTCAAGAAACGCTTCCGGTGATGATTCTGCCGGCTCCCGGGTCACCTCTGCAACCATTGTGGACGTGTCGTCTTCTTCAAACGTCAGTGATTCGTATCGACCACCACGGCGAATCAGTATGCGCCCCGACTCCACCTCTGCCAACTCAGCATTGCCTGGCAGCAAATCGCCAACCCGGTACCACGCAGTTTCACCGTTACTTCCAGCCACTATAGCACCTGAGGCTTCCGGGTGCTGTCCTACCAGAACGCCCTGAAGCCTGAGCCTCAGCCCGGTTTCCGGCGCCGAACGTTTCACGGCCTCGGCCACCTCTCCGGGCGCTTCCGGCCGGCCAAAGAACTCATAGCTGGCCATCGGATAACTGCCGAAACTTCCGAACGTCTGTGATCCGGGTGAGCCCGCAGCAGGTGCGACCGCAACCGGCTTGTCCTTCCAGGCAAAAAGCCAGGTAGCGTTTGCCATAAAAACACCCAGGTAGATCACCAATCCGGCGAGCAGCAGGTTAGCGACCGCTTTCGCAATCCGATGCTGGGTGTCGGCGGCCGGCATAACAATCATCAACGCGGCCCCGGAAGCAATGGCTGTCTTACACGGAACACAATATCATCGGGGCTGGCAGAATCTGGCCAAGGCTGGCCGGCAAGATCGATCATGCGCTTGTAAACCCGCAGTTCCATCATTCCGCTCCAGAGAATACTGGCATCCGCTGCAGGGCCATTGCCCGCCTGCTCCGCAACGACCAGGGCCACACCGCCATCTGTGGTGTCGATAGTTGCCCGCATGGGCGGGAACTGTGCCTGCCCGGTCTGGTTACCCATGGGCCAGCTCACTCTACCTCCAGCCCATCGACCAACGCCATCAGCACGCACAATACGATTATCTGCCCACTCCAGCTCCAGGCGGTCAATGCTTACGTCGCCTTCAATCATCGCACCACCACTGCGCCGGATCAGTTCTTCAAACTCTGCCACAGCAATGTTGCCACGAGCATTCAGGCGGGCATTTGCCGGCCATCCCACGGTGACGTCTCCAGAAACATCCGACTGCAGGGTCTCCACCGAAATCCGCACCGGCTGCTCCAGAGCCGTAATCGAAGGCCAGCCCAGCTGCCACTTAACACGCACCGGAAAGCCGGCAACAATAACTCCGGCCGAACCATCCCAGACCTTGCCCGCAACCTGTCGAACCTGAACCTGGGGAGGAAGAGAAATATGTGGCGAAGCCTGATGCCAGGCCCAGCCAGCGGGTATAAAAACGATCAGTGCACCGAGATAGACAAACACCCCAAGCAACACAAGCAGCAATAACTTGCCGGGGCGTAAAAAAGGTTTGGATTCAGCGTCACTCATTCGGTTTCACACAGACAGTTGACCGGTAGACGAGTCTAACAAACGCCTTAGTCAAGTTCATGACAAAAAAACAAAAAACCCCGCGCCAGTGTGAACCAACGCGGGGTTTTTAAAGGCAGATCAGGCCACGCCCCGGAATTTGAGACGTGGTCGGGATCAGCTCGGTATGACCGGCATTACATCATGCCGCCCATGCCTCCCATTCCGCCCATACCACCCATATCCGGCATACCGCCGCCGGCGTTGCCTTCGTCCGGCTCATCAGCAATCATCGCCTCAGTGGTGATGATCAGTGATGCTACGGAAGCCGCGGCCTGCAGTGCAGAACGGGTTACTTTGGCAGGATCCAGGATACCCATTTCCAGCATGTCGCCGTATTCTTCGGTAGCAGCATTATACCCGAAGGCGCCTTTACCGTCGCGAACCTTGGCAACAACTACTGAAGACTCACCACCAGCGTTGGAAACGATCTGGCGCAGAGGAGCTTCCATGGCGCGGCGCAGGATATTGACACCCGCTCTCTGCTCTTCGTTGAGGACTTCAACCTTGTCCAGCGCAGCGAGAACGCGAATCAGAGTTACACCACCGCCCGGAACAATGCCTTCTTCAACAGCGGCACGAGTAGAGTGAAGAGCGTCTTCAACGCGGGCCTTCTTCTCTTTCATTTCCACTTCAGAACCGGCGCCTACCTTGATGACGGCAACACCGCCAGCCAACTTGGCCACACGCTCCTGAAGCTTCTCTTTATCGTAGTCTGAAGAGCTGTCTTCAATTTGCTTACGCACCTGCTCAACACGGGCTTCGATATCAGCCTGTGCACCAGCACCGTCAATGATGGTGGTGTTTTCTTTGGTCAGGTTTACGCGCTTGGCTGTGCCCAGATCGTCCAGAGTGGCGTTCTCAAGGCTAAGACCAACTTCTTCGGAAATCACAGTACCGCCGGTCAGAATGGCGATATCCTGCAGCATTTCCTTGCGGCGATCACCAAAGCCAGGCGCCTTGACAGCGGCGACTTTCACAATGCCACGCATGTTGTTCACAACCAGAGTCGCCAGAGCTTCTCCTTCAATATCTTCGGCGATGATCATCAGCGGCTTGCCCGATTTGGCAACAGCTTCCAGCACCGGAAGCAGCTCGCGGATGTTGGAGATTTTCTTGTCAACCAGCAGCATGTACGGGTCATCAAGTTCAACAGACATGTTGTCCTGGTTGTTGATGAAGTACGGAGACAGGAAGCCGCGGTCGAACTGCATACCTTCAACTACGTCCAGCTCGTCTTCCAGGCCACGGCCTTCTTCAACCGTGATCACGCCTTCTTTACCGACTTTACCCATCGCATCGGCAATCAGCTGACCAATTGTCTCGTCGCCGTTGGCGGAGATGGTGCCTACCTGAGCAATGTTGCGGCTATCGTCGCAAGGCTTGGCCATTTCACGAATGGCTTTTACAGCCTCCGCAGTGGCCTTGTCGATGCCACGCTTCAGATCCATCGGGTTCATGCCGGCAGTCACTGCCTTTACGCCCTCATTAACGATGGCCTGGGCCAGAACTGTCGCAGTGGTGGTGCCGTCACCGGCGGTGTCGTTGGTTTGGGAAGCAACTTCCTTCACCATCTGGGCGCCCATGTTCTCGAACTTGTCTTTCAGTTCGATTTCTTTGGCAACCGATACACCGTCTTTGGTGATGGACGGAGCGCCGAAGGACTTCTCCAGAACCACGTTACGGCCTTTGGGGCCGAGAGTTACCCTGACTGCGTCCGCCAGAATGTTGACGCCTGCGACCATACGCTTACGCGCGCTATCACCGAATTTGACTTCTTTTGCTGACATGTTTTCTCTTCCTGTTCGTTAAACCGAATTCGTTGAATCAATCGAGTAAATGACTGTTCGTGCGAATTGCTTCAGAGATCACTCAAGCACGCCGTAGATGTCGCTTTCGCTCATGATAAGCAGCTCTTCACCGTCGATTTTCACGGTGTTGCCGGCGTACTGGCCAAATACCACGGTGTCACCCGCTTTGACTGCCAGCGCACGAACGTCGCCATTTTCCAGAACGCGACCGTTACCCACAGCAACAACTTCACCCTGGGAAGGCTTCTCTTTGGCGTTACCCGGCAGCACGATGCCACCAGCAGTTTTCTCTTCTTCTTCTTTACGGCGTACAACAACACGATCGTGTAGCGGACGAATCTTCATTGCTCGGCTTCTCCAATAGTCAGATTAATGTGGCAATGACATTTACTGTTAATGGTCAGACTGCTATATCAGTCCGACAAAATTGCCCGGCTTCGAACCTGCTGTTTAAAGCTGGTACCAGCCTGCGGCGAACTTGTGAGATGTATGTGGGGCTGGCACCGGAGTTTTCAACACCCGCCCTCATAAATCTTTTCATTTTTTATCAAGGCGATCGTGGTTGGTTTTGGTCTCATCACGGTATTCACCTTCAATAATATCGCCGTTGTGATCCCGGTCGAACGGGCGCTGTTGACCAAAAGGGTTGCTGCGCCCCCCGAAGGGGTCCTGTCCGAACGGATTCTGGCCGCCTCCGGCACGGAAATAGAACCCACCACTCTTGCTTGAAGCTACCATGCGCTTCAACGCCTGCGCAGCCAGCCAGTGGCGGGTCAACGGAATAAGACACAGAAACCCGAAGGTATCGGTAATAAACCCCGGAGTAATCAGGAGCACACCGCCAACTGCCAGAATAAGCCCTTCGGCAACTTCTTTAGCGGGCAACTCACCACTGTTCAGGCGCTGGTTAGCCTTGAGCAATGTCGCCAGACCTTGCTGGCGAAGCAGCCAGGCCCCGGCAACAGCCGTCAGCAGCACAAAGCCAATGGTATTGAACACACCAACCATGGTGCCCACCTGAATGAGCACCGCCATTTCAGCGATCGGCATGATAATGAAAACAAATAATAATATGGGCATCAGGCTCTCGCGATCTGGATGTGGGCATTTAAAGGTCTGGTATACTCGCAGCCTTTCCAAAAACACCTTCTCTCTAATTTAGGGCAAAACATGAAACTTCAAGATTCTGTGATAGCAATTACCGGTAGCGGCCAGGGTCTGGGCCGCGCGATGGCCGAGTACCTGGCCGCAAAAGGCGCCAGGCTGGCTCTGATTGACCTGACGCCCGAAAAACTTGCAGAAACCGCCGAAGCCTGTAAAACAGCTGGCAGCGAAGCGAAAACCTACGTGTGCAACGTAGCGAAAGAAGACGAAGTAGAACAAACATTTGCAGCCATCTTAAAGGACTTCGGCCAGCTGAACGGCCTCGTTAATAATGCCGGCATCTTGCGTGATAGCCTGCTGGTCAAAGTGAAAGACGGCCAGATAGCAAAGCGCATGGAATTATCCCAGTGGCAGGCCGTTATCGACGTTAACCTCACGGGTGTATTCCTTTGCGGCCGTGAAGCGGCTACTCAGATGATCAAAAACGACAGCAAAGGCGTCATCATCAATATTGCGTCCATTTCCCGTGCCGGAAACATGGGCCAGAGTAACTACTCCGCCGCCAAAGCCGGTGTCTCTGCGCTGGTGCCGGTGTGGGCGAAAGAACTCGCACGCTATGGCATCCGCTGCATGGGCATTGCACCGGGGTTCGTTGGCACTGAAATGACCGAATCAATGAGGCCGGATGTACTCGAGAAATTGATCGCAAGCATCCCCCTCAAACGAATGGGCACACCCGAAGAAATCGCCTCAACCGTTGCGTTCATCTTTGAAAACGATTACCTGTCTGGCCGAATGATCGAGGTAGACGGCGCACTGCGAATTTAGCATTTAGCCAACAAAGTACAAGGGAGCCAGACCTGGTCTGGCTCCTTCCTACTGCCAACGAAACCGGCGCATAGCCACCCGGCCGTTAACCACTTCCACGCCTTCGGCTTCCAGTAAACTGACCTGCTTGCAGTAAATCCCGGAGCCTTCCGGAAAGGCGATCTGGCCGTTGCTGCGGATAACGCGGTACCAGGGCACCGAGTGGCCTTGCGGAAGTTTGCCGAGTGCACGGCCGATGTAGCGGGCCTGGCGACCAAGGCCTGCCATTTCGGCAACCTGGCCGTAACTTGCGACCTTGCCCGGCGGGATTGCGAGTACGACTTGCCAGATTTTCTGATCCTTTCCCGGCTCCATACGCTCTACCCGCTTGTGTTCTGCCCAGAGTCTACACTGTCGTTACCAGAGTGATCGGGAGCAAGTGCATCCAGCCTTTTGCCCTGGCGAATCAGGAACAGAGCCAGAAGAATAGCAGGGATTCCCATCAAGCCGGACACGAAAAAAAACTCCGCATAACCAAAGCCTGCAACAACCATCCCGGAGAACCCGCCCAGGAACTTTCCGGGCAGCGTCATCAAGGAGCTGAACAGCGCATACTGTGTGGCGGTAAATGAGGCGCTGGTCATACTGGAGAGCCAGGCAATCAAGGCCACATTGGCAATGCCACCGCTGAGGTTATCGGCACTCACCACCGCCGCCAGGGTCACCAGGTTGGGCGGATACTGCGCCAGAAACACGAACAAAAGATTCGTGGCTGCGGTCATGATCGCGCCTATCAGCAGTATTTTTCTTGTGCCGTAGCGCACAACGAGAACTCCGCCTGCCAGAGACCCGGCAATGGTCATGAAAAACCCGAAGATTTTAGTAACATCCGCAACCTGGGTTTTGCTGAAGCCCATAAAATCCAGATAGAACGGATTGGCCATCACACCCATGGCAATGTCGGAAATGCGGTAAACCGCCACCATCACCAGAATGGCAATGGAAAGCTCTTTGTAGCGCTGAAAGAAATCCAGAAAAGGTCCGGCAACAGCGGCATAGAACCAGCCGGCAAAGCGCGCCAGCCGAGGGCTCAGGTGGGTGCGTTTAGCTGTTTCCTGCTCGATTTTGTATGCGATGTCCTGAGCGGCAGCAAAATGGTTCACCGCTGGCTCGCGCACAATCAGCACGGTTAATGCACCAACACCCACCAGAGCCGCCATAACCTCGTAAGAAACCCGCCAGGACCAGAACTCTGCCAGATACAGTGCCCCGGCTCCGGCAACCAGTAACGCCAGCCGATAGCCAAAGATATAGGTTGCCGCGAGTGCAGCCTGAAGCCGCTCTTCGGCGATCTCGATACGATACGCATCAATGGCCACATCCTGGGTGGCCGATGAAAACGCCACCAGCAACCCACAAAGGGCCATCATTTCAGGAACTGCGGTGGCGTCTACTTGGGCCATCAGGTACAGGCCGGTAGCAATGCCCACCTGTGCCAGCAGTATCCAGCTCCGGCGCTTCCCCAGCAGCCTGTCCAGCACCGGCAGCTTCAGCCTGTCGACCACCGGCGCCCAAAACACCTTGATGGAATAGGTAATCCCCAGCCAGCTGAAGAACCCGATGGTGGCGGTTTCCACACCAACGTCGGCAAGGCGGGCGTTCAGCGTTGAAAACACCAGCAGAAACGGCAACCCGGCCGAAAAGCCGAGAAACAGAAGAGCAATCACCTGCCAACGGGTGTAGGTGTGTAGCGAATCCCGGATCAGGGCCAGGCGGGTACCGGTTGAAATGGTGGAGCCTCCGGATCAGTCGCGGAAATTATTGAACTGCAGAGGTACTTCCAGCTCGGTCTCACGCAGCAAGGCAATCGCGGTTTGCAGATCATCCCGTTTCTTGCCGTTCACCCGGACTTTGTCGCCCTGGATGCTGGACTGTACTTTCAGCTTGGCGTCCTTGATCAGCTTCACGATTTTTTTCGCCATGTCGGTTTCAAGGCCCTGCTTCAGCACAAAATGCTGCTTCATCAGCTTGCCGGATTTGCTTTCTCCGCTCTCGGAAAGCGCGCGACCATCGATATCGCGGCTGGCAAAAGCCATCCGCAATATGTCAATCAGCTGCTCCAACTGGAATTCCTGCTCGGCACTGACCGTCACGCCCTTATCATCAATCTCAATGTCTGCGTCTACGTTTTTGAAATCCCAGCGATTGCCGAGATCTTTCTTGGCTTTATCCACCGCGTTGGTGACTTCGTGCATGTCGATTTCAGAAACAATATCAAAAGAAGGCATGGTCGTTATTCTCCTGGACCTGTAGCGAGTATACTGTCGGCTTTAGAAATAGAGGCAAGCATACCAAGCCCCGGTAAGCACCGCATCTGACAATGGACTGCAAAAGTAGACAACCATGCCAAACCTGGACCTTCCAATACTTGTAGTAGACGACGCGAAATTCAGCAGTATGGTGGTTGGCCGAACCCTGCGAAATGCCGGATATCGCGACGTACGTATCGCCAATGATGCTCCTGCGGCCCTCAAGCTGACGGAACAACGCGCCGTGAGCGTGCTGATTGCAGACTGGCTGATGCCCGAGATGGACGGGCTGGCGTTAACCGATGGGGTACGCCAGCAAGATGAGCAGATCAACCACTACACCTACGTGATCCTCCTGACAGCCCGTGAGAGCGTAGAGGCCCTGGCAGAAGCATTCGACCGGGGCGTGGACGATTTTATCTACAAATCCGACATGACCAAGCAGCTTATCCCGAGGATTTTTGCTGCGGATCGCATGGCCGACCGCCAGAACACTCTGCTACGCGCAAACGCCCTGCTTATCGAAAATAACCGGGAGCTGGAATCCAGTAACATCATCGACCTTGAAACCGGGCTTTGCAACAACCGCTATGGCCGCGACCGGCTGGCCAAAATGCTGCGCCACGCTGAATCCCGGGGTGGCGCTTCGGCGTATGTATTGTGTGGTATCCGTAACTGGCAGGAGCTTAAACGCAAGCACCCGCCCACAGTCATGAATGAATTGTCGGTGGGTATTGCCCGCAGGCTCAGCACCCTGATTCGCCCCATCGATGTGCTGTGCCGAGTCGGTGACAATCAATTTGCGATCATTTCCTATTTTCCGAACAGCGATCATTGCACAACGACCGCCTTTCGCCGGGTTTTTGATGGCATTAACCATAAGGCACTGAAAACCACGGCCGGATACATTTCTGTGGAAGCCGGCATGGTGCTTTGCAAAGCCGATGCCCAGAACGGAACGCCATCCATTCAGGAGATGGAACGGGCCTCTGTGAACGGCCTGGTGAATGCCTATGAGACTCGCCGGTTTACCGAAGCCGCACCGGAGATCGGTGCAAGCGCTTAAGCCAGCAAACAATCCGTAACACTGAGACACACATCACACACAGACACAGCAGAACGAACGGCCTATTCTGAAATTGTGGATTTAAGCAGTATCCCCCATGGTGGAGGAGCCGAGTTGTACCTCCGCCGCCAAATGGGAAATCCATCGGATTAACGAATTTTTCAGGCACTTTCGTTGTTCTTTTTTGGGCCAGCTTTTTAGCTGGCCTTTTTGTTTTTTGGTTCCGTACAAAATCTGCTTTTAAAGTCGTCCAGCACAACTTCCGTTATACTCCAGCCATAAAATCTAACAATTGCGCTGTCATCATGAAAAGCCTTGGAACCGCCTCCGTCGCCGCACTCCGCCAATACGCACGTGCGGCAGAATCCGCAGGCACCGACATCTCAGCCCTGTTTAAACAAGCCGATCTGGACCCCGCCATTCTGGATTCCGACGACGGCCGCATTAATGGCGAACAGTTCCAGCACTTCCTCCGCTTACTGTGTGAGTTCACCAACAACCCGATTCTCGGACTGGAAACCGGCGACTTCGTACAGCCGGGCTCCTACAGCGTACTGGGTTACATCACCATGAGCTGTGCCACGCTAGGAGAGGCCGTCGCCCGGATTGCTCCGTTTGAAAAGCTGGTAGGCGATATGGGCACAACTGGGCTCTCCATGTCGCAAGGTTCGATTACGCTAACCTGGAACTGCAACTACAACGATCCCGTAGTGCGACCGCAAGTCGTCGACAACATATTCGCCTCCTGGGTGAACTACGCCCGCTGGTTGGCGGACGATACCGCAGCCTCGCCTACCAGAGTGCGCCTTAAGCGGGAACCACCCGGCACCGAGCTGGAACAGGCCTATCACAACCGCTGGAACTGCCCGGTTCATTTTGGAGCAGATAAAGACTCCATTACTCTGAAACAGGAACTTCTGAATACCCGCCTGCGCCAACCAGACCCCATGCTACGCAAAACCCTCGAGGCGCACGCCCTCTCTCAGCTTGCGTCACTGGATACACTGGATACAGACACCGACCTCACCTCCCAGGTGAAGCACAGCATTCAGCAACAGTTGATGCACGGCATAACCCGGCAGGACATGGTGGCCGAAGCTCTGGGAATCACGAGCCGGACCCTGCAGCGGAAACTGAGCCAGGAAGGCGTTTCGTATCAAAAACTGCTGGATGAGGTTCGTCAGAAGATGGCAGAGGATTATCTGCTGAGCAGCGACCTGAACATTCCGGATATTGCAGTGCGGCTGGGCTACAGCGAAACCACATCGTTTCACCGTAAATTCAAAGCAGTAACAGGAAAGACGCCCGGAGAGTTCCGGGCGTCCACAACCTGATCTTAAAGCTTGCGGCCTTTGCCTGCGGCGATGCGCAGGCGCAGAGCGTTCAGCTTGATAAAGCCTTCCGCGTCCTTCTGATCATAGGCACCATGATCTTCCTCGAACGTCGCGATCTTCTCGTCGAACAGTGAGTCGTCAGACTTACGGCCAACCACATCAACATTGCCCTTATAGAGCTTCAGACGAACCGTTCCGTTCACGTAGGCCTGAGTCTGATCGATCAGCGCCTGCAGAGCTTCACGCTCCGGCGACCACCAATAACCGTTATAAATGACCTCGGCATAACGCGGCATCAGACTGTCTTTCAGATGCGCTACTTCGCGATCCAGAGTAATGGACTCGATAGCACGATGCCCGCGCAGCATGATGGTGCCACCCGGTGTTTCGTAACAGCCGCGGGACTTCATGCCCACATAACGGTTCTCAACGATATCCAGGCGGCCAATGCCGTTGGCTCCGCCAACCTTGTTCAGGTTTTCCAGCACTTCGTGTGCCTTCATCTCCTGACCATCGACGGCAACAATATCGCCCTTGCTGTAGGTAAGCTCAATGTACGCCGGCTTCTCTGGTGCAGCTTCCGGAGACACACTCCAACGCCACATCTCTTCCTCAGCTTCCGCCCAGGGATCTTCCAGATTCATGCCTTCGTAGGAAATATGCAGCAAGTTGGCGTCCATGGAGTAAGGCGACTTGCCCTTCTTCATATCCACCGGAATATTGCGCTCTTCGCAGTACGTCAGAAGCTTCTCACGGGAATTCAGATCCCACTCACGCCAGGGCGCGATAACCTTCACGCCGGGCTTGAGCGCATAAGCACCCAGCTCAAAACGAACCTGATCGTTACCCTTGCCGGTCGCGCCATGGGAAATGGCGTCTGCGCCGGTTTGATTGGCAATATCGATCAAACGCTTGGCAATCAGGGGGCGGGCAATCGACGTGCCCAGCAGGTACTCACCTTCATAAACGGTGTTCGCGCGGAACATCGGGAATACGTAATCGCGCACAAACTCTTCACGCAGATCCTCGATGTAAATTTCCTTAACCCCCAACGCCTCGGCCTTCGCCCGCGCCGGCTCAACTTCCTCGCCCTGGCCTATATCAGCGGTAAACGTTACCACCTCGCAATTATAGGTATCCTGTAACCACCGAACAATAACGGAAGTATCCAGGCCACCAGAATAGGCCAGCACCACCTTTTTAATATCAGACATGCCTGTGCTCCAGACTGAACAGAATGGATGTATCGAAAAGAAGGGGCGTATTGTACGGGAGTGCGGGGGAGTTGGCTATTGGGAGGGTTACTGACTGCGCCTCTCCCTTGATCCCTCTCCCGCAGGGGGGAGAGGGGGAAGGCTCAACCAACCTGAGCC